>JAHJUE010000022.1 GCA_018829205.1 Bacteroidota bacterium | reverse complement strand
AGCCGCGGTAGGGGATCAGTGGAGTGTAGCTATCACGCCAATCTTCCATAATACCATTGGCAATAACGCAGGTTGGGGAGAATTCTGGGCAAGTGATATACCGTTGGTTTTCCCAAAATCAACCTCATTTGATTGGACACAGTTTTATGTAGATGTCACTGTACCGGAAGGATCTAAATCCTTATCGGTAAGACTGCACCCATTGGGAAGATTTTCAGGTACGGTTTATATGGACGGATTGGAAATAAAGAAAGTTAATGAAGTTACAGATATAAACGAACAGAGTGCTTTACCTTCTGAATATTCATTACAGCAGAATTATCCGAATCCGTTTAATCCTACAACTGTAATTAATTATTCGCTTCCTGTAAGTTCAAACGTAACATTAAAAATTTATGATATGCTTGGACGTGAAGTAAGATCTCTTGTTAATACTCAGCAAAATGCGGGTACATATAATATTTACTGGGCAGGTACAAATAATTACGGAACACATGTGTCCAGCGGAACATATATATATGTAATTAGAGCAGGCGATTTTTATCAAGCTAAAAAAATGGTTCTCATAAAATAAGCAATATTTATTGGGAAGGCATTTTATGCCTTCCCTTTAATTTATTGTAAGCTAATTTTAAAATAATCTTACGGGTGAATGTAATGTTCACAATAAAAAGCATATTAAAAAAAGTATTATTTCTCATAGTATTAATTTCCACAGTCAGTTTCGGAGGTACTACCGGAAAAATATCCGGGACCATTATTGATAATATTACCGGCGAGGCATTAATCGGCGCGAATATAATTATTATGGGAACTAATTATGGCGCATCTACCGATATTGACGGCAGCTATTTTATTATCAATATTCCTCCCGGAACTTACGATATAAAAGCTTCTACTATTGGCTATTCTTCAGTTACAATAACAGGCGTCAGAGTATCCGTTGATCAAACAACAAAAATTGATTTTAAATTAGAAGAAGTATCAATTGAAATTGAAAGCGTTGTTGTATCCGCCGAAAGACCGATCATTCAAAAAGATTTAACATCCACAGAAGCAAAAGTAAGCGGTGAGCAAATCTCAATGCTGCCGTTGGAAGATATAGCTTCGGTTGTAAATTTACAGGCAGGCGTTGTTGACGGTCATTTTAGAGGCGGTAGAAGTAACGAAGTTAAATATTTAGTTGACGGTATTTCGGTAAATGACGCTTACTCAGGCGAATCAAGTTTAAATGCTGAAATTAACAGCATTGAAGAAGTTCAGGTACTTACAGGTACATTTAACGCCGAGTACGGTGAGGCTTTATCCGGAATTGTTAATCAGGTTACAAAGGTCGCGGGCGAAAAATTGGACGGGGATTTTTCATTCTATACGGGTGATTATATTTCATCAAGAAAAGATTTATTTACAAATATAAATGACATAAGTCCAAGCGACGCGTATAATTTTCAAGGTAATTTAAGCGGACCGGTTCCGGGACTTGAAAAATTATTGAGCTTTTTTATTTCAGGAAGGTATAATTATGACGACGGATATTTATATGGTAAAAGAATTTTTAATCCTTCCGACTCATCAAATTTTTCGGCTAATAATCCTTCCGATTGGCATATAGGTGCAACAGGAGATAATGAATATGTGCCTATGAATTATAATAAAAAAATATCTCTACAGGGTAAATTGTCAATTAATGTAGGTACCGGAAAAGGTATTGTGCTTTCGGCAATGTATCACGACAGCGAATATAAAAACTATAACCATATATATAAATTTAACCCGGACGGCGATTACACAAATTTTCAAAAAAGTATTTTAGGAATAGCAAGTTATACGTTAGTGTTAAGTAACTCGGCCTTTATTGATATTGTTGCTTCCGGCATACGCTCAGAATTTAAAGAATATGTTTATGAAGATCCTATGGATCCTCGTTATGTTAATCCGGATAGAAAATCGGATGTTAGCGGTAGCGCTTTTTATACAGGCGGAACCGAAAATTGGCATTTTAATCATACCACTACTTCAATTACAGGTAAAACAGATTTTACATGGCAGATAAATAATGTTAACCAGGTTAAATCAGGATTTGAATTCCAATACCATAATCTGGATTATAAAGATTTTCAGATAGTTATTGATGCTACTACGGGTTTTAAACCTGGGCTTCCTCAGGAAGGATCGTTTAATTTTAACTCTTATACTTCCAATCCTTTTCAGTTCGCTTATTATATACAAGATAAAATAGAATTGGATTATCTGGTTATAAACGCGGGGTTAAGATTTGATTACTTTGAACCGGACGGTGAATTTTTAAAAGATCCAAATAGAATTAATTTGCTTGATGAACTTCAGCCTCCTTTCCCTGATTCTCTTTTAACAAAAGCCGAATCAAAATATCAGATTAGTCCAAGAATCGGCTTATCATATCCAATTACGGATAAAGGAGCTATTCATATTTCTTACGGCCATTTTTTCCAAATTCCTCCTTTCGAAAATTTATACCGCAATCCGAATTTTAGAATTCCGTTAACAGGCGATTTCCCTTCCAACATAGGCAATACAATTGGTAATGCAGATTTGGAGCCTCAGCAGACTATTATGTATGAAATTGGTCTTCAGCAGGGATTAACGGAAGAACTTGGAATTACTATTACAGGTTATTATAAAGATATAAGAAATTTATTAAGCACAGAAATATATATAAAAAATGAGTTTAGAAAGTTCAGTAAACTAGTTAATAAAGATTACGGCGCGGTAAAAGGCATCACGCTTTCATTGGAAAAAAGATTCAGTGGCGGATTCAGCGCAACTCTTGATTATACTTATCAGGTTGCCAAAGGAAATGCTTCGGATCCCAACGACGCATTTGATAAAGCACAATCAAATCCTCCTATTGAAGCTAACAAACAACTTGTTCCTCTTAATTGGGACCGCACGCATTCTCTTAATTTTACTTTTACCGGTGGTGTTCCTGGAGATTATATAGCAAGTTTTATCGGGAGATTAGGTTCCGGACTTCCTTATACTCCTTCTCTGCAGAATCAGAGAACTGGACTTGAAAACAGTGATAACCGTCCGGGATTTTTTAATGTTGATTTATATGTAACAAAATATTTTGAATTTGGCGGTAATAAAATTTCAGTTTTTCTAAAAGTCTATAATCTATTTGATACAGCAAACGAAAATGATGTATTTGGCGATACGGGCAGAGCAGGTTATACTTTAGAGCTGACCCGGAATCAGCAGCCGCCAAGAGGCGTAAATACATTAAAAGAATTTTTTACTAGACCGGATTTTTATTCAGCTCCAAGACAAATAATTTTGGGAGCTTCTGTTTCTTTTAATTAAGCAATTGTCGGAGGATTAAGTGCTTCGTTGTAATAGAATTTCGAAATATTTATTAATTGTAATAATATTTCTACTATCATATAATAATTTTGTCGCTCAAAGAATTGTAGATAAAGGCAAAGGCGACCATAATCAAACCCGAAAAGGTTTTATGGACGGCAACCTTGCGGCAACTGTTTATTATAATTTTGGAGAAATAGCCGATTGGGAGAATGAACCTAGCAGAAGCGGTGTATGGCCTAAAGGAACAAATCATACTTATGTTGACGGTGTAGCAATTATTGTTCAGGCCGAAGCAATTGACCCGGCTGGTAATGTAATTCATCCCCTAGAATCAAACTATTATGAGTTTACGAGATTTGATAAAGCAACAGGTGTTACTTACGGCTGGTGGCCACTGCCCGGTTATGCCGCTCCTTACAGCTCATCGCCGGCTAGAAGCGATATACCCTCAACTTGGCCCGCATATTGGCCCGACAGACCTTCCGATTGGAATGGAAAGTGGAACGGATTTTTCGGTAAAGGTGTTTTTAACGCCGACGTAGAAACATTTTTTGTCTTTGACGATCACGAAGACAGAGAGTATTTATTGAATAATAATTTTACTCCTGATATTGATGATCCGGATAGAGGCGGTTTAGGAATGCAGGTTAGGGCCAGAGGTTTTCAATGGTCACAAGTACTGGCCGAAGACGCTATTTTTTGGTTTTATGAAATAACTAATATGGGCACCTACGATTATGATAAAACATTGTTCGCTCAATATGTTGATTGGGGAATTGGCGGGCATGACAATTCCTCAAACAATGCAGGCGATTATAATGAATTACTTGATATGTCGTACGCTTGGTCTTCCGTTCCTTTCGGAAGCCCGGGAAATTGGAGCCCTGTTGGTCTTGCCGGTTACGCCTTTCTTGAAAGCCCCGGTGTTCCTAATGATAGAAGAGATAATGACCAGGACGGTTTAACAGATGAAAGAAGAGATAATGAAGCCGGATTCTTTATTGAAAGTCCGGATCAGGATATCTATTTGTTGAACGCGTTTAACGATACAACAAAGTTTAAAGAATTTTACGGTTATTCATGGGCGTCCCATTGGGATGCCGATGAAAACGCAAACTGGCGTCCGTATTTTGATTTAAATGAAAATGGTGAGTGGGAGGAAAATGAATCCCTTAATGATGATGTTGGCGCAGATGGTCTAGGCCCTTTTGATGAAGGATATTCCGGTCCCGATGCTGACGGCTCACAAGGCAACGGAAAACCTGATCAGGGTGAACCTAATTTCGGAATTCTTGATAAGGATGAATCGGACCAGTTAGGTTTAACGGGTTTCGCAATTTATCCTGTTCATACTTATGAACTTGATAATGATGAGGAAAATTGGAAAGTACTTTCCGGCCTTCCCGCGCCTCACGGTCAATCTTTAATTGGTGTAAATCTTGCCAATTATTTCTCAAGCTATTTATTCAGTATGAACGGAAGAAATACTTACTCTATGCAAACCGGGGAGATTGAAGAAGCAGGTCAAACTGAACGTTTTTCCATGTCGATGATTTACGGAATAAGTAAAGAAGATTTGTTTAGAAGAAAGAAGACTGTACAGCAGATTTATAACGCGAATTACAGATTCGCGAAACCGCCGGAAAAACCGATAATGAAAGCTATTGCCGGCGATAAAAAAGTAACACTTTTTTGGGATGACAGAGCGGAAAAATCATTCGATGCTTTTTACCAAAGAATAAATTTTGAAGGTTATAGAATATATAGATCTACCGAACCTAATTTTCTTGAGAATAAAATTATTACCGACGCATATGGTAAAGCTACTTTCAGGCAGCCTATAGCGCAGTTTGATTTGATTGACGGCGAAACCGGACTGCATCCTATTGACGTAAACGGCGCATTATTCTATATCGGAAACGACAGCGGATTAAAACATTCGTTTATTGATACAACGGTTCAAAACGGACAGACTTATTATTATGCCGTTGCCGCTTACGACCGCGGATTTACTACTGTTACTATTGAAGGAGAATTTGAAGGAATCCCTCCTTCTGAAACTACTACAATTTTGAAACAGGATATTAATGGAAATATTACAACCGATATTAATACAGCGGTTGTTACTCCTAGAGCTCCGGCCGCCGGATATTTAGCTCCGGAAATTCATTCTTTTACAGCAAGCGGACCCGGTACAGGTACAGTTTCGGTAACGGTGCTTGATCCGGATTCTATTAAAGATAATCATACCTATAGACTGGAGTTCGATGAAAACTCAAGATACAACAACACCGCGCATCCGAATTATTCATTAATCGATATGGTTAACGGCGATACCCTTATTAATAAAGCAAAAATTTTGGGTATTCATGAACAAACACCAATTATCGACGGATTTACCATTGAATTACAAAGCGATACATTAGTATCAATTGATTTTAATAAATCAGGCTGGACGGAAGGAAATAGCAACTATATAGTTCAGCTTGGGTTTGATTCACGTTTCAGCGCGGCTTACGGCGGAAGAAAAATTAATTATCCTGCTGATTTTGAAATTCGAATTACAGAACCCGGACAAGGTGATATTTCTTTTCCGCAAAGCAGTTTCAGTCAGCCTATTCAATCAAACATAATTGTAAAGAACATAACTGAAAATATTGACAATTTTCAATTTATCTTCCGCGATGAAAATAAAAATACTTTATTTGACGACGGTGACGCAATATTTTTAGTATTTGGCGATTCTCTTGGAAAACGAGCAGAAAAGTTTTCTCAGTTGCAGGTAAGTTGGTCTATGACCTTGGTAAAAGATACTACCATAACCGAAAGCCAACAAAGACCGCCTCAAATTGGCGATGTTTATAAAATTGTTAATACAAAGCCTTTTAGAAATAATGAGTTTTTTGAATTTACAACAAAAGCTCCGGGTTTTGACAGATCAAAAGCCGAGTCGGAACTTGATAATATTGCCGTAGTTCCAAATCCATATGTAGGCGCTGCTTCTTGGGAACCGTTTTCTACAAGCGTAGGAAGAGGCGAAAGAAGAATTTATTTTATGCACCTTCCAAACAACTGTACTATTAGAATATATACATTAAGCGGTAAACTGGTGGATACAATTGAACATAACAGTTCATTATCAGACGGACAGGAAAGCTGGAACCTGGTATCGCGCGACGGAATGGATATAGCATTCGGTATTTATGTTTACCATGTTGACGCGCCCGGGATAGGCGAAAAAATCGGCCGCTTTGCAATTATTAAATAAAATTAAGAAAACTACTTTACAGGTAATTTATGTATAAGTTAAAATTCATTAAATATAGTCTGCTGATCATATTTTATTTTGCAGTACAAAATAATTTGTCGGCTCAAAATGTTTCAAAGACAGGCACAACAGCCGCAAATTTTCTTGAAATAGGTGTCGGCGCAAACGCCGTAGGTATGGGCGGAGCTTTTGTAAGCATTGCTAATGACGCTACAGCATTATACTGGAACGTTGGCGGTATTGCGATGCTGCCCAAATTTGAAGCTGTAATTGTACACACCGATTGGCTGGCCGAAACTAATTTTGATTTTGCTGGCCTTGTCCTGCCGCTTGGTGATTTCGGTACATTAGGTTTCAGTTTTACTTCTTTATCGATGGACGATATGGTAGTAAGAACTGTTGAGAAACCGGACGGTACAGGTGAATTGTTTTCTGCCGGTGATATCGCGGTAGGACTTTCTTACGGCAGGCATCTGACTGAAAGATTTTCTATCGGATTTACTGTGAAATATATTGAACAGACAATTTGGCATATGAACGCTACCGGTATTGCAATTGACGCCGGAACAGTTTTTAAAACCGATCTTTTTGGCGGTATGACAATCGGAGCTACAATTTCAAACTTTGGCACATCAATGAAACTTGAAGGAAGAGACAGCAGATATTTTATTAGAGTTGATGACACAAAGTTAGGATCCAACGAAAGAATACCTACCAATTTGGAATTAGATACCTGGGATCTTCCGCTGCTATTCCAAATAGGCGTTTCTACTTATGCAGTCAACAGCGTTAATTATAAATTACTTCTTGCCGCAGATGCGACTGTGCCAAATAATAATTATCAAAGTATGAATTTAGGGGCCGAATTATCTTTTATGGATTTTCTTTTCCTAAGAAGCGGTTATAATTCGCTGATGCTTGATGAATCTGAAGGTGGATTGACATTAGGCGTAGGCGTTAATTCTAATATGATATTAAGTACAACAGTTGTAAGATTTGATTATGCGTATCGTGATTTCGGCAGACTTCAGAATGTTCATAATTTTACGGTCGGTATTAAATTCTGATAAAATTAATTAATACTTATGAAAAATATATTTACGATATCATTACTGTTTTTTATTACTCTTGTCTGCAAGGGACAATCATTATTTGATGACCTGAATACGGATAATATTAATGAAGAAGAAATAATTGCCGAAGTCGGAAATATTAAAATTACAGCAGAAGAATTTTTTTACGGTTATGAATTCGGTCCTGCCTTTGTAAAAAGAATTCCAGATTCCAAAGAAACATATTTAAAATATTTGATTAACGAAAAATTGATGGCCTTAGAGGGATATGAGCAGGAAATTTTTAATAACTCTGAAACCTCCGGAGTACTTGATGAATTTAAATCCGATTTGGCAACCGAAGAAATGTTTAAAGATGAAATACTTTCGAAAGTAAGAATTTCTGAAAGTGAAATTGATACTGTGTTGAATTCCAAGTTGATTGAACTTGAAATTAAATGGCTTTATTCCAGTGATCAATCCGGTATTGGAAATTATTTAAATTCATTAAAAAGTGGCGCCAATTTCGATTCGCTTTTCCTATCTCAAATAAATGATTCTGTTTATTTGGATATGCGTATGATGAATGTAACCGCGTTTGATCTTCTGAAAAAGAACAGGCTGCTTTATAAAATTGTTGATACTTTAAAAGCCGGTGATGTTTCTGCTCCTATTCATACTGATGACGGTTGGTATATTGTAAAACTTAATAATATTTCCAAAAATATGATTACTTCGGAAACCGAGCATACTAAGTTAAAGCTTGAATCGGAACAAGCAGTTAAAAAATACAAAATGGATTTACTTTCTGATCTTTATGTTGATAGTTTAATGCGTAATGAAAAATTAGTAATAAAAAGAGACGCGTTTAATATTCTAAGAAGTTATTTAGGTAAATTTATTTTACCTGACGATAAATATGATGGTTGGGATCTTGAGAATAAACTGGAAACCGCATTAAACAATCTGGGTTTGTCAAGAGAGGATGAATATCCCGGAATTGATTTGGTTACTGGTGCAAATAGTAATTATAAAATTGAAGAGTTTATTGTTTGGTTTAGAAACAGAGAGAATTACCTGAAATTTAACAAAGTAGATTTAATCAATTTTTCACGGTCTCTTGAAAATTATGTTTGGAGAATGGTTAGAGATCGATTGTTAACTTCTGCCGCCGGGGTGAAGGGATATTTTGAGAATGAATGGGTTGTTAGGCAATCAAATTGGTGGAAAGAAAAAATCGCGTACAGCGCGATGAAAAATAAATTAACTGAATCTGTAATTCTTGAAAATAAAGAAATAAATTTCAGCGGCGAAAATAATGAAACTCAAAAAGAAAAATTATCTGCCGAACTGACTGAAAAAATCTTCAGAAAAATTACCGAGCTTAAAAAGAAATTTCCTGTAAATATTAATGAAAAAATATTAAATCAGGTAAATGTATCTCAAATAAATGATAAAAAAGCAATTGAATTCTATGCAGTTAAAAACAGCGGTTTAATTCCACGACCAGCTTTTCCTTCAATTGATCATGATTGGGGAAACTGGCAGTAATATATGAGAAAATTATTGATTAAAATATTTTTGCTGATTGTAATAACGGTTACTTTATTCAGCTGTTCCGAAAATAATAATTACGGGAACAGAGTTATATCTTATTGGAGTTCAAACAATAGTTATGAAATTAATTACGCAAGGTTCATAACTAATAAATGGAACGAAAAAAATGAGATTAAGGTGAAATCTCAGCCGGTTCCTGAGGGACAGTCAAGCGAAGAAGTAATACTGGCGGCGGTAGTTGGCGAGACCACTCCGGATATTTATTCAAACATGTGGCAGGGTGATGTTGAAGCTTATGCGCAGGCCGGAATTTTAGTCCCGCTCGATACGTTGAAAGGATTTATGGAATTTCTTTATGAAAGATGCGATAGTTCTGTGATTGAAGAAATTAGATCGCTGGACGGACATATATACCAAATTCCATGGAAAATAAATCCTATTATGCAGATTTATAATGAAGGGATAATTAATGAACTGGGTTTGGAAAATGCTCCAGCAACTTATTCAAAGTTTACCGAAGCCTCGCAGAAATTTCAAAAAGATTCAGACGGTGACGGTTATGTTGACAAATGGTTCGGTTACGCTGAAGTGCAGGTTACCTGGTGGCAGAGATTTTTTGATTTCTATCCGTTGTATTTAGCCGCCTCGGGAGGGGCTTCCTTGGTAAAGGGTGATAAGGCCGTTTTTAATAATAAGTATGCTGTTGATGTATTTAAATTTCTTAGGAATTTATACGCCGAAAATTATTTTTCAAAAGAAAGACTTTCAGCCAGACAGGATCCGTTTCTTTCAAGTGATATAGCTACAAGATTTACGGGCCCGTGGGAAATATCGCATGCCGAAAACTTTAAACCGGATGGTTTTGAATATGATTTCTCTCCAATGCCGGTTCCCGATAATCATTCAGGTCCTATTTATACATACGGTGATCCGAAAAATATTGTAATATTTAAAACATGCAAATATCCCGAAACCGCTTGGGAATTTTTAAAAGATATTCTTGATGATCAGGGTGATCTTCTTTTAATAGAAATGACAAACCAAATTCCCAGAAGAAAAAATATTTTCGAAAACCCTTTATATAAAAATTATTTTGAAAATAATCCTAAAATGAGAGCATTTGCAAAACAGGCTGATTTTGTTAAAGGCACAGACGCTTCGCCCGTTCTTAAAGAAGTATTTGATTTAATATCTCAGGAATATGAAGCATGTGTTGTATACGGCGTAAAGACACCCGAACAAGCCGTTCAGGATGCGTCTGATGCGGTTGATCTATTATTCTTAAAATAAATTATGATGAAAAATAAACGTAAAATATTGCCGTATTTATTAGTGTCGCCGTACATTATTCATTTTATGTTATTTGTGGCATTTCCTGTTATCTTTTCTATTGTATTAACCTTTCATAAATGGAATATAATTGCGCCTATGGAGTTTACAGGGTTCGCTAATTATATAAGGCTTTTTAAGGATAAAACTTTTCTTCAGTCAATTTTAAACACACTTTTATTTTTAATAATTCATATCCCGCTTCAGATTGTAGTCGCATTATTCCTGGCGGAAATATTAAATCAAAAATTGAAGTTTAAGGGATTTTTCAGAGCGGCATTCTTTTTACCGGTAATTGTATCCGGTGTTGTAGTTACAATTCTTTGGCAGCAGTTATATGGTTTTGATACGGGGTTATTAAACAGGCTTCTTATTAAAGTAGGATTGGCAAAGATAGGCTGGTTAACAGATCCTAATATTGCAATGACTTCAATAGCGGTTATGGCTACATGGAAAAATGTCGGACTTTATATAGTTTTATTTCTTGTCGGCCTTCAAACAGTTCCGCCTCATTATTATGAGGCTGCGGATTTGGAAGGCGCAAGCAAAATGCAGAAATTTTTTAAGATCACCCTGCCCATGATTAATCCTACAATATTTATGGTTGTTATATTATCAACTATAGGCGGATTCTCATTATTTATAGAACCTTATGTTATGACAGGCGGCGGTCCGTTAAACAGCACCATTTCCGCTGTACTATATATATATAAACAAGGATTCTTTTATTACCATATGGGATATTCCGCAACGCTTGGTTTATTCTTTGCTCTAATAATTTTAACGGTAGTTTTTGTTCAGAAAAAATTTGTTGAAAGGGATACTTGAAAAAACTTAAAAAAATATTATTTTACTTTTTCCTTACTCTAAGCGCGCTTGTGTTTGTTTATCCGTTTTACTGGATGGTAATTTCATCCCTGGCGCCGGAAAATGAAATCGCGAATTTAACATTGCTGCCTTCTGATTTTACTTTAAGTTCCTATTCTCAGATGATTGATAAGATTCCGATAGGCAAGGCGTTTTTCAACAGTATGCTTGTCGCTTCTTCAATTACCATAGGTGTGCTTGTTTTCGGATCGATGATTGGTTATGCGCTATCGCGTTTGGAGTTTAAAGGAAGAGACTTAATTTTTTATATAATTATTTTTACAATGACCCTGCCTTTCCAGATTACTCTGATACCTCAATATATTATAATGGTAAAATTCGGATGGATCGATACATATCTTGCATTAATTGTCCCGTATTTTATTAACGCGTTGGGAATTATAATGTTCCGGCAGTACTTCAAATCATTACCTCAAAGTCTGCTGGACGCGGCGCGCCTTGACGGCTGCGGAGAACTTCAGATTATCTTTAAAATATTATGGCCGAATTCAATACCTGCCCTGGTTACAATCGGCATTATTACTTTTATGGCTTCATGGAACGAAGTACTTTGGCCATTAATAGTTATTAGAGATGAAAGCTTAATGACTATGCCTCAGTTAGTTACTTTATTTGCCGTTGGAGGAAGAGCAGAATCACAGCTTGGAGTTAAGCTGGCGTCCGCTGTTATGCTGGCATTACCTATTATTATAGCGTATTTATTCTTCCAAAAATATTTTATTCAAAGTATGGCGTCAACCGGAATTAAGGAATAATAAAAAATGGTAGTTCAAAGATTACAAACCAAACTTATTGCAAATCCTAAAAGAGTAATTCTGCAGTTTTTTTATATGAATAAACAAAGAACATTAAATATTATTAATAGAATATTGTCTCTAGAAGAGCCGGTAGTTAATGAAATCCTTAAAGGTGTTTATGATGAATTTTTAAATCGGCATAAATGGTTTGAAGAAACTATTATAAGTCATTATGAAAAAGTCAAAAAAAATATTAAGAATAATAAAAGTTTAAGCAATGAACGTAAGCTGTTAATAGGTTCGTATTTTTCAAAAGAATATTCCATACAATCAGCCGCTTTGTTTAATCCTTCAATGGTGCCTCATCCTAATCAAGATGGGCTGTCCGAAGGAGAGCTTAAATTTGTTATGAGCTTAAGGTCAACAGGTGAAGGGCATATATCATCTATAGAATTTAAAGAAGGAATTATTTCTGCCGATGGCGACATTAATCTGATAAACGATTCTCCTTATTCAATAGTACAGAAAAAAATTAAATATGATGAAGAAGAAATACTAAGTAAAAAGTTATCTTTTACTAAAGGTTCAAAAAAAGATAAAGAAGATATTCTTGAATCAAATTACAAGCTAAGTTTCCGAGAAAATTCTTTATTAAGCGAAAGGGTTCTATTCCCTAATTCGCCAAGTGAGTTAATGGGGCTTGAAGATGCGCGCTTTGTTAAATTTACCGATAACGAAGAATCAAAATATTATGCTACATATACGGCATACAATGGAAAAACTTTCCGCACTCAAATTGTTGAGACTTCTGATTTCAGAAATTTTGAAATAGGCACCCTGCACGGAGCTATGGTGCAGGATAAAGGAATGGCATTGTTCCCAAGAAAAATTAATGGAAAATATGTAATGTCATCAAGACAAGACGGGGAAAATTTATTTTTGATGATGTCTGAAGATTTATACCTATGGAATAAATCCGTATTGCACCATGAACCGGATAAATCATGGGGATTTGTTCAGCTTGGAAATTGCGGCTCTCCGATTGAAACTGAAAAAGGGTGGATTTTAATTACTCACGCTGTCGGGCCTTTACGCAAATATGTAATAAGCGCAATATTGCTGGACTTGGAAGATCCTTCAAAAATCATAGGCTCTCTTAACAAACCTTTAATTCAGCCGAATGAACTTGAGCGTGAAGGATATGTGCCAAATGTGGTTTATTCATGCGGATCTCTTGTTCATAACAACAAACTAATTATTCCTTACGCGATGTCTGATTCTTCCTGCGGTTTTGCGCGCGTAGATTTAAATGAGCTTCTTAATGAATTATGCTAAATAAAATTAAAAATATAATTAATCATGGTAAATAAATGAATATGACACGCTACAGTTCAAATCCAATTATCACTAAATCAGATGTTAAGTTTAAAGTTAACAGCATTTTTAACGCAGGCGCCGTTAAATTTAATGATAAATATCTATTGTTATGCAGAATTGAAATGCCGATTGGCAGATCATCATTTGTAATTGCCGAAAGCTCTGACGGATATAACTTCACCGTTGGCGCTAAACCCGTTCTTACTCCGGAAGATCATAATGAATACTTCTGTTACGTTGAATGGGGTATTGAGGATTCCCGCATTACCTTTCTCGATGGGAAATATTTTATTACATATACAGGCTATTCTAAATATATGCCCCTTGTTATGCTTGCAGAAACTGAAGATTTTAAAAGTTTTAAAATTCTTGGCCCAATATCAGTACCGTCAAATAAGGACTGCGCAATTTTTCCCGAAAAAATAAATAATTATTATTGGAAAGTTGACCGGCCTTCTGCAGAAAACAATAGAGATATTTGGATAAGCCGAAGCCCTGATCTGTTGCACTGGGGCGGACATAAAATTTTAATGCAGCCTTCTGCCGGTACCTGGGAAGCCGATAAAATTGGCGGTTCAAGCGATCCTGTAAAAACTAAGGACGGATGGCTTATGTTATATCACGGCGTCAGAGGTTTCGGAATATCTTTCATATATAAATTAGGAGTAGTTCTTCTTGATTTAAATGAACCGTGGAAAGTAATAGGTAAAAGTAAAGGACCAATTTTATCTCCCGACGAAAATTATGAAAGAATCGGCGATGTTGGGAATGTGGTGTTTTCTAATGGCTGGATATTTGAAAAAGACGGAAGCGTTAAAATATATTACAGCGGCGCCGATATGAATGTTTGCCTGGCTGAAACTTCCGTTGAATTCCTTTTATCAATTTGCAAATAAGGATTTATCTATATGAAAAAATTTTTCTTAAGCATAATATTGTTAGTTATTCTTGGATGTTCTTCCGAAGCCGAAACAAAAATTATTATTAATGATTCGCATTTGGATTACCTGTACAGAGAAATAAGTGTTAACGGAAAGGATATGGCCGTAATTAATATTTACAGCAATTATCCCGAGTATAATTATATCGGTGATGATGATGAAGGCTTTGCCTGTATTGACGATGCGGCAAGAGCGGCTGTTTATTATTTGAGAGATGCTCAATTAAACAACAACAGCGGCAGTATCCATAAGAACAAAATGTTAATTGAATTTCTTTTATATATGCAGGCAGATAACGGATACTTCTATAATTTTATTTGGGATGATTATTCAATTAATAAAGATTTTAAAACAAGCGTCGCGGAAGCCAATTGGTGGTCGTGGCGGGCTTTGTGGGCATTAACTGAATCGTATAATTATTATGAAGAAATTGATAAGCAGTACTCCGGGAAATTATTATTTAGTATTGAAAAGCTGATTGTTAATATCAAAAATAATATTCCAGTTGAATTTACGTATGAAACTATTAGCGGCATGGAAATTCCAACATGGCTTATTGGCAAATATGCTTCGGATCAATCGTCAATTCTGCTGCAGGGATTAGTTGAATATTGCAAACATACCAACGATAAAATTATTTCTGAATATATGTATAAATTAATTGACGGCATTATTGCTATGCAGGTTAATGATGCTTCCAGTGAATTCAACGGAGCTTTTCTAAGCTGGATGAATGAATGGCATGCTTGGGGCAACACACAATCTTATTCACTTCTCAAATCGTATTCATTATTAAAAGATAAAAAATTGTTGGACAGCGCTCGAAACGAATTAAACAACTTCTATGATAATCTTATAGAAAAGGGGTATTTGACGTCATTCTCCGTTAAGAATGAGAACGGTAAATATTTTGTAATTGAAAAAAAGGAATTCTCACAAATCGCCTATAATATCCGCCCTATGATATTTGCCTTAATGGAAGCCTACAAAATTACGGGTGATGAAATGTATGCCTCTAACGCAGGTTATGCAGCAAAATGGCTTCTCGGGAAAAACGCAGCAGGGGTTAATATGTACGATTCCGAAACCGGAATTATTTTCGACGGAATTAATTCAAATAGTGATGTAAACAAAAACTCTGGAGCCGAATCAACTATCGAAGCTTTATTATCCCTTCAGGCAATATCTCAATCCGAAACAGCGGCAAAAGCATTTTTAAGCAATTGATTTAATATATCGTATAAGGATAATATAACTATATGCATAATGGCGTAAATGAAAATATTATTTCATTGAATGAATGGAAATTTGCACTGGACAGTGATTATAATTCGGAAAACAAAACCAACAAAGTGTCAAAGGGAAAATGGTATAAAGCATTTGTCCCCGGTACTGTGCATACCGACCTTTTACAGAATAATTTAATAGACGATCCCTTTTATTCCGATAACGAATTAAAATACGAGTGGATTGCTGAATGTAATTGGATATACAAAACAGAGTTTAGATTAAACGATTCCAAAAAATATAATTTGGTAATAAACGGACTGGATACCTTTGCTGATATTTTCTTAAATAATAAAAAGATTTATTCATGCAATAATATGTTTTTATCATATAAAATTGATATTGAAAAACATTTGATAAAAGGGAAAAATGAACTTAAAATATATTTCTTCTCCCCTGTAAATTATGCAGTTATGGAAGAAAAGAAATTCGGGAAACTTCCCGTCGCGCTTAACTCATCAAGGGTTTATGCTAGAAAAGCTCAGTATTCATACGGTTGGGATTGGGGTCCTTCGTTTCCTACATCAGGCATATGGAAAAATATATTTCTTGAAGTAAAACGCGAAGCTGAAATTGAAAATGTACTGTTCACTACAAAAAGCATATCAGAAAAAAAAGCGCAGGTAAGAATTACATTTTCAATTAAATATCTGCATCTAAATTCAAGCAGGCTGATTGTCAAACTGAAGAATTCTATACAGCATTTCGAAAAAGAAATTAAAATCAAAAATAGCGGAACATATTCTTGTGATCTGGAAATATTAGATCCCAAATTATGGTGGCCGAACGGTGAAGGCGAACAGAATTTATACGATTTATCTTTATCAATTTTTGATGATCATAATAATATTCTTGATTGCGTTGAAAAGAAAACCGGATTTAGAATAATAGAATTAATACAAAAAGAAAATAATAATAATACATTTAAACTAAATGTAAACGGAAAAGATATTTACGCCAAAGGAGTAAACTGGATTCCAGCAGATTCATTCCTTCCGAGAGTTAATAAAGCAAAATATTCAAAACTTCTAAACCTTGCCAAAGAAGCAAACATGAACATTGTTAGAGTATGGGGAGGCGGAATTTATGAAAATGACGAGTTCTATAATTTATGTGATGAACTCGGTCTGTTAGTCTGGCAGGATTTTATGTTTGCGTGCGGTGCTTATCCCGAAAATGCGGAATTCTTAAATAATGTAGAAGAAGAAGTTCTTCAAAATGTTAATAGATTGCAGCATCATCCCTCAATAGCGCTTTGGTGCGGCAATAATGAAAATGAATGGATATGGTACCAGGAACAAAAATTATCATATAAAAAAATGCCGGGATATAAAATTTATCATAATTTAATTCCTGCTTTATTAAAAAAAATTGATCCTTCAATAATTTATTGGCCTTCCTCACCTTTTAGCTATGAAGAGGACCCGAATTCATTTAACGCCGGCAACACTCATCAATGGGATATTTGGAGCAGATGGATAGATTATGAAGACGTAAAAAATGATAGAAGCCTATTTGTAACCGAATTTGGATTTCAGGGTCCGGCAAATAAAGATACTTATGAATTATGTATCCCGAAGGATAATAGAAAAATAAACGATAGAATATTTGAGTTTCACAACAAACAGGTTGAAGGACCGGAAAGAATTATGAAATTCTTGTCAGCTCATCTGCCTGTAAATACCGCATGGAACGACTATCTATACCTTGCTCAGCTAAACCAGGGTTTTGCTTTAAAAACATGTCTTGAATACTGGCGTACAAACGGCAGAACAAACGGAAGTATAATATGGCAGATAAACGACTGCTGGCCGGTAGCAAGCTGGGCGCTTATTGATAGCGGATTAAAACCTAAAATTGCATATCATTTTGTTAAAAATATATTCGCGCAGCAGATTGTATATTTTTCAAGTAAAGAAAACTCGATTGAATTATATGCGCAGAATCAAGGTCAAGTAACTATTAAAGCGCAATTAAAAGTATTTATTATAAATGCCGCTGCGGGTAAAATAGTATCTAAACTAATTAAAAATATTATTCTCGATAAAAACAGCAGTCAAATATTAAAATCTTTTCCGAATTCAAAAACCATTAACGACGGTACGGTTATTATCGCCGAAATATATAACAATTCGGGTGAACTTATAAACTCCAATTATTACAATAAACTTCGCTGGAAACATTACAAAATATCCCCGGCACATATATCAATAAAATTGATTGAGGGGAATGATCAAAAAAGCCTATCCGTCTCAAGTGATAAACCTTCTTATTTCGTAGATCTTTATGCGGAAGGTGTTGAATTTTCAAAAAGAGGTTTTACAATATTGCCGGGATATGAAATTATAGTTGATTATGAAACATCTAACAAGAAGAAGTTAAAGGCAAGCGATATAAAAATATACTCGCTAAATAATTACTTAATATAAAGTACAACGGAAGAAAAATGGAATATACAAAATTAGGAAGGTCCGGTTTAAGCGTTTCCAGATTGTGCCTGGGTACAATGAATTTTGGCGCAGTTACACCAAAAGATGAAAGCCTTAAAATTATGAATCGGGCTCTGGAGCTTGGCTTAAATTTTTTTGATACCGCAAATGTATACGGCGGTGAAATAGGTGAAGGAATAACTGAGAAAATTATCGGCGGATGGCTGCATGAAGATAGTAATAGAAGAGATAAAATTGTGCTTGCCACAAAGGTATACGGCAATATGGGGAATTGGCCTAATGAAAAATATTTGTCGGCATATCATATTAAAAAAGCATGTGAAGATAGTCTGCGGAGATTAAAAACTGATCATATTGATTTATATCAAATGCATCATATAGATAGAAGTACGCCTTGGGATGAAATAATACAGGCAATGGATCAATTAATATACGAGGGCAAAATTATATATGTAGGAAGCAGTAATTTCGCCGGCTGGGATATTGCAACTTCCTGCCAGGAATTCGCAAAGAGAAATTCCCTCGGGTTAATCAGCGAGCAAAGCAAATATAATTTATTTAATCGAAAGGTTGAAAGAGAAGTAATTCCCGCATGTGAATTTTACGGAGTTGGAATAATACCTTGGAGCCCGCTTGAAGGCGGTTTGCTTGGAGGTGTCGGGAAAAATATAACAGAAGGCAGACGCAATACCGATGAAGTAATTAATAAGTATAAAATAAATAAAGAACAAATCGATAAATGGGAGAAATTCTGCGGTGATATAAACGAAGATCCTGCAAACACGGCTCTCGCATGGTTAATTCATCAGCCAACGGTTGACGCTCCTATTATTGGACCCAGAACTTTAATTCAGCTCGAAAATTCAATGCGCGCTGTTGAAATAAAATTTGAAAAAAGTCAGATGGATAAACTAGATATTATATTTCCGCCCGCGGGGCAAGCGCCTCAGTATTATGCGTGGTAATTAATATAAAATTTGCAATTAATAATATCGGATAAGAAAGAAAAATAAATGATGAATAAACATAATAGAATATTACTTTATCTGATTGCTTTGTATTTAACAGTATCCCCAACGGCAAATGCCCAGCAAATAAGTATTAATCGTATTGAAATTATGCCTGATTTCCCTAATCCGTACGTGATGAGGAATTGGGAAGAAGTAACAAAAGGATACGACTCGTTGGTATTTAATACGCAATTAACCGGAGATTATCTTCCTTTATTATTTTTTAGAAACAATACAGTTAATTATCCCGGAGATATTAGTTTCGGTCTTCATACAGTTGTAGGTACTTCATCTCCGACAAACGGAGAAGCAATTAATGTTATACCCGCCGTTGTAGGCGCTTCCTTGGTAGGCATAAATAAAAGCAATCAGAACGGCTACAACTGGGTAAAAATGTGCCGTGAATTTTTTAATAACCGCCCAGAACAAAATGTTTATAAAAATCATCCTGTTGATGATACTTATGATGACTGGTGGTATGAAACAATGCCCAGCGTATTTTTTTACCAGCTTTACGATCTTTATCCCGAGACCCAGGACTTTGATTACCAATTAAATAGTGTAGCGAGTCAATGGCTGAAAGCTGTTGAAACTATGGGCGGAAGTTCAACCCCGTGGAATGTTCCTGATATGAATTATACAGGTTGGGATTTGTCAACTATGACTCCGTACATCGGAGATGTAAAAGAACCGGAAGCAGCGGGAGCTATTGCATGGCTTTTATATAATGCGTACAAGGAGACTGGGAATAAAAAATATAAAACCGGCGCAGAATGGGCATTGGAGTTTTTAAATAATTATCCGGATAATCCTTCCTACGAGCTGCAGCTGCCGTACGGTGTTTATACTGCGGCTAAAATGAACGCTGAATTAGGTACAGAATATGACATTGAAAAGATGTTTGAATGGTGCTTTGATAAAGGTCTATTGAGAGATTGGGGAGCTATAATAGGAACATGGGGGGGACGCGATGTATCAGGCATAATAGGTGAAATCAACGGAACAAATGATTACGCTTTTCTTATGAATACTTTTGAACAAGCAAACGCCTTGGTGCCGCTTGTTCGATACGATGACAGATTCGCAAACGCGATCGGTAAATGGATGCTTAACGCGTCGAACGCGGCGAGATTATTTTATGCAAATTATTTGCCGGATGACAGGCAAGACAGTGAAAACTGGGCCCGCGAATATGACCCCAATTCTTATATCGGATACGAAGCGTTGAGACAGCACGCTAAATTCGGATTGAGTCTAACACCTTACGCGACCGGCGATGCTATTGACGGAGGATGGGGACTAACAAATCTTGCCTTATACGGTTCTTCACATGTAGGTGTCTTTGGAAGTATAATTGATACGACAAATATTAAAGGAATATTAAAATTAGATTTATTAAAAACGGATTTCTTTAATGACGAAGCTTACCCGACATATTTAATTTATAATCCTTATGAAGAATCCCAAAATGTGGAAGTAAATATTGGACCGCAAAGCAGAAATATTTATGAAACAACTACTAATTCTTTTTTACAAAATAATGTTACTGGAAATATAGTTGTTTCAGTTCCATCAAAGACGGCATATATAATTGTTTTTACACCTTCGGCCGGGATTGCCGAATATAAATATCAAAAATTGCTAATTGATAATGTTGTCGTTGATTACTCTTCCGGCATTAGCGTCTCTAATTTTCCGCCAAGAATTAAAAGTCTCGCGGCTGAAAAAATTACATTGTTAAAAGGAGATAGTGTTAAAGTTTACTGTACCGCGGTAGATAAGGATTCGGACGCGTTAAGTTATGTATGGTCAAATTCTCAGGGTGAGATTGTCGGTAATGGAGAACAGGTTCTATTCATTGCCCCAAATGAGAACGGAACTTTTAATATTCATGTTGAAGTAAACGACGGAAATAATGCTGCCGTTGTTGAACAAATCCAAATTGAAGTTATTGAAGAATTTAACACGGCTCCGAAAATTAATAAAATTATTGCCGACCCTAGAAAGATTGATCTCGGTGGGCAGACAAATATATATTGTTCGGCAATAGATGAAGATGGCGATGTGATTCAATATTCATGGAGCAGCGATTTCGGAATAATTCAAGGCAGCGGTGAAAATATTACCTGGTCTGCGCCAAATGAAACGGGAAATTATACCGTCGCTTGTACAGTAACCGACTCAAAAGGGGAAAGTTCAAAAGACAGTATTGTTATTTCAGTTAGAGATTTTTCAATAACGCAAAACGGTAATTTAATTATTTATCTGCCATTCAGCGGAAACGCCGAGGATGCGAGCGGAAATAATAATGTTCTTACGGTTTCCGGCGCGGTTTTGGATGAAGACAGATTTGCGGCTATTAACAGCGCGTACAAATTTGACGGCGTAAATGATAATATAAGAATTACAAATTCACCCTTATTAAATTTTTCAAACTCAATTACGGTGAATTTCTGGATTAAAATAAACACGCTTTATGAGAGAGAACAATACCCTATTTCTCATGGTAACTGGGAAAAGAGATGGAAGGTTTCAATCTCAAATAATAAAATACGCTGGACAGTAAAAACAAGCAGCGGAATTGTTGATCTTGATTCGGAAACGATTCCTAAAACCAATATATGGTACAATGTAACGTCTCTTTATTCCGGTTCCGATATGGAATTGTACATTAATGGTAAACTTGATTCTTTCAAATCATGGAGCGGCGGATTAAGTCCCTCGAATATTGATTTAACAATCGGACAGTCTGTTCCGGGCGATAACAATTACAACTTTAACGGAATACTTGATGAAATTAGAATTTATGATTACGCTTTGCCGCTGAATGAAATTGAACAGTTTTATGATATAACAACTTCTATTAATGAAAATAATTATTCAAATATTCCTTCCGAAACATTTTTATATCAGAATTACCCTAATCCTTTTAATCCGGCAACAACAATTGCATTTGCAATTAATGAATCACTATCGCGGCATCCGGTAACGTTAAAAATATTTGATTTACTCGGCAACGAAATTTCAACATTAAAAGATGATGAATTTTTAAACGCTGGTACATATGAATTAAATTTTGACGCTTCTGAATTGTCAAGCGGTGTTTATTTTTATCAACTGCGGGTTGGTAATATACTACGAAGCAGAAAAATGCTTGTTATTAAATAAGATAAATGAGAATAGGAATGAATTATAAAATAATATTATTTATAGTGTTCGCAGTTGCTTATTCATATTCATCCGCTCAAGGAAATGAAAAGCTTGAAATTGTCAGCAATAAAGAAGTAGGTCAAATTGAAGTCGGCGGTCCGTTTGTCGGAATTGAAATTCATAATAGTTTTCCGATGCTGAACAGAATTAGTTTTTATTATCCTGTAGCCAATAGTATTGATATAAGTGAAGATTTCTGGAAACGCGAAAATTACAGAATAATGTCGCTTGGTCTTAAAGTAGGTGATTTGCCAAAACATCTTTTGGAAAAAGAAGTTTATCATACTGTTCAAACCCCTTACTCTGTTTCATTCAGTAAAGATAAATTTGAAAGCGGGATCGAAATTAAATATGAGTTCTGTAAAAACAAACCTGCGATGGTTATTTCATATATAATTTCGAATAAATCAGATACCGAAAAAGTGTATGAAGTTTATTCAAGACTTGAAACAATACTTAAAACCTCGCATACGTATAATACGATTGATAAAGCAATCAGCAGTTATGATGAAAATAACTTTTCAATCAATTTTGATTATAATAATATTGAGGCAGGTAATACAAGTTTATCAATAATAAATGCGGGGCTTCAACCCGGAAGTTTTACAACCAAATCGTTGTCCGATTACGAAAGTAAATCGTTGGATACAATGTGGCTTAAAAATCAAGGGCAGTTGCGGAATGATTTGTTATCTATTGATGAAAATGGAAGACCGGCGGCAGCGTTTATTTATAACAAATCACTGAAACCCGGTGAGAGTTTAGAAATCATTCAAATAGTTCAAACATCAAAAATCGGCGAAAGTAAAGAACTGGCTGACTACCTTTTAAAGAATTATAAAAATGAAACGGAGGAGTATAAAAACTTTGTATTAAATGAAGCTGTGGCCAAAAGGGGAATTAGTACAGGTGATGATATATTGGATTTTTCTGCGGAATGGGCTAAAGCAATTTTGGCTGCAAATAACCATTACATCGACGGCTCAATTGTTCCGATGCCTGCGCAGGCTCAATATAATTTCTATTTTACACATGATGTTCTTGTAACTGATTTGGCAGTTGTTAATTATGATCTTAATAGAGTAAAGAAAGATTTAGAATTTATTATATCTCTTTCAAATGATAAATATATAATTCCTCATGCTTATTATTGGAAGGATAGTGAATATAAAACCGAATTCGCAGATCATGATAACTGGAATAATTTCTGGATAAACCTAGTTGCCGCTTCTTATTTAAGGCACTCAAATGATATTAACTTTCTTGAAAAACTCTATCCATATTTAACCAGAAGTGTTGAAACTGCCTTACACACATTAGGCGAAGATTCTCTAATGTGGTCGTTCAGACCGGATTGGTGGGATATCGGAAAAATTTACGGCTCAAAAACTTATATGACTACTCTTGCCGCAAAAACAATTGAAGAATATATTTTTGTATCGTTAAAATTAGGCAGAAATATAGAAAAGCTTGCTGGGTATGAAAGACTGGCTGAAAAATTAAAAGAAAATTTAGTTAAAAAATTATGGAGCGAAGAACAAAAATATTTGCTGAACTATTATGAGCCTGGAAAATTAGATCCGCATTATTATATAGGATCTCTGCTCCCTGCATTTATGGGAATGCTCGATAATAATAAAACTGCAGAACTTCTTCAAACAGCAAAGGAAAAATTACTGGATGAAAAAGTAGGAATATATAACGCGTACCCTATGGACTTTCACGAACTTGGCGATTATCTAAATTTTGTAGGCAACGAAGCGGGTGCTGTGTATTACTATTTTAACGGCGGAATTTGGCCGCAGGGAAATGCCTGGTATGCTTTAGCCTTAATTCAAAACGGTCAGAAAGATGAAGCGTTAAATTTTATTAAAAATGTTATGACTATTGACGGAATTATGAATGGTCCAAACGGACAGCCGACTATGTATGAAGTAAGAAACGGAAATAAAAATAATCCCAAAGAATATGGCAAGGTTGACAAACCTCAATTTATGTGGGCCGGCGCCTGGTATCTTAATTGCCTTTATAATTTGTTCATTATTAATAGTAATGGATGGAATATTACATTTGATCCATATCTTCCGGCAGCTGCCGAAAATATTAATTTTAAATTAAATGCCGCCGGAAATGAAACGGATGTAAACATAACGGGTAATGGTAAAAACGTAAGCGAAATATATTATAACGGTATTAAATATCCTTCGCTGGTTTTACCTACAGAGTTAAAAGATTTGGAAAAAGTTGATATTAAGTTAGGGACTACGGATTCCCCGTTTCTTTCATCAACAAACTCAATACTTAATTCTGTTGAATTCTTGAATAATGAATTAACAATTAATTTATCTGCATTTCCCGGACATAAAAATAGTTCAATAATTTATTCTCCATGGGAACCGGAAAGTATAATTATAAATAATGTGGCAGCCGATAAATTTACATCGGTAGAAAATAACGGCGGAACATTCAAAATACATGTCGCATTTAAACATAATTCAACTTTGGAAGAAGAAATTAAAATCAATTTTAAAAGGTAGAATTTGAAGATTATTAATGTTCAATTTTATAAGAAAATATTAATGCTTTTATTTTTTTCTTTTATGGTTACAAATATTTTCTCGCAAACAGTTGTTGATAAAACTAAAGGAAACCATAATTACACCAAAAAAGGATACATGGATGGTAATTTGGTTGGTACTGTATATTATAATTTTGGCGAAGTCGGCGACTACCTTAATGAAAAAAACAGAAGCGGGGTATGGCCTAAAGGTACCGTACATACTTATCTTGACGGAGTTGCTATTATTGTACAAGCTGAAGCTAAAAATAAGAATGGAGAAAAAATACATCCTCTTGAAACAAATTATTATGAATTCACAAGATACAATCCGACTACAGGTATAACATACGGATGGTGGCCTTTGCCAAATTATGCGAATCCTTTTAATTCGAGTCCCGCAAGAAGTGATGATGAATTTACCAGTCAAAGAACCTGGCCGGCGCATTGGCCGGATAGGCCTTCCGATTGGGACGGTTATTGGAATGGTTTTTTCGGCAAAGGTGTTAAGAATGCCGACCTGGAAACATATTTTGTTTTTGATGATAATGAAGATAGAGAGTATATAAACAAACATGGATTTTATCCGGATGAAGATGATATTGAAAGAGGCGGACTTGGCATGCAGGTTAAAGCCCGCGGTTTTCAATGGTCGCATATATTGGCTTCGGATGTAATTTTTTGGTACTACGAAATTACTAATATGGGAACTTATGATTATGATAAAACTTTATTCGCTCAATATGTGGACTGGGGAATAGGGGGAGGCAACGATAACAGCGGTGACTATAATGAACTGCTAGATATATCTTATGCTTGGTCTATTCAGCCGTTGGGTTCTCCCGGTAATTGGGGGCCTGTTGGTTTAGCCGGTTATGCTTTTCTTGAAAGCCCCGGTATTTCGGATGACAGAAGAGATAACGATAGCGACGGATTAACTGATGAAAAACGTGATAACGAACCAAACTTGTATATTACTAATCCCGAGAACGATTCTTTCTTAAAAAATGCTTTTGTTGATACAACTAAGTTTAGAGAATTTTACGGCTATTCGTGGCAGCCTCATTGGGACGCAGATGAAAACGCCAACTGGCGTTCTTATTTTGATTTTAATGAAAACGGTAAATATGATATTGGAGAAGCGCTGTTAGATGATGTGGGAACAGACGGAATCGGAGATTTCGACGCCGGATATAATGGTCCGGACGATGACGGTACCGAAGGTAACGGCAAACCTGATCAAGGCGAGCCGAATTTTGGAATCTTGGATAAAGATGAATCGGACCAATTGGGATTAACCGGATTTTTAATTTACGCCGTTCATGATTATGAACTCCGTAACGACGAACAGAACTGGAAAGTATTATCTTCTCTTCCGCTTCCGCATGGACAGGTTTTAACCGGGGTAAATCTTGCCAATAGTTTTTCAAGCTATTTGTTTCATATGAATGGAAGAAAAACTTATTCATTGCAGACAGGAGAAGGTCAGGAGACAGGAGAGACTGAAAGATTTTCAATGGCTTTAATATTTGCATCAAATACTGCCGAATTATTCAGGCGCAAAAAAACGGTTCAAAAAATTTATAACGCGCATTATCATTTCGCCAAACCGCCGGATAAACCCATAATGAAGGCTATTGCAGGTGATAAAAAAGTTACGCTAATCTGGGACGACCGGGCGGAAAAAACTTATGACCCGTTTTATCAAGCCTATAATTTTGAAGGATATAAAGTCTACCGGTCTACCGAATCTAATTTCCTGGAAAATAAAATTATTACCGATGCTTACGGTAATCCGACATATATAAGTCCAATAGCACAATTTGATTTAATAGACGGCGTAAAAGGACTTCATCCGCTTGACGTTAACGGCGCATTGTTTTATTTGGGAAACGATTCCGGATTGAAACATTCTTTTATCGATACGGATGTTCAGAACGGACAGACTTACTATTATTCTGTAGTCGCCTACGATAAAGGATTTCAATCCATAAATGTAAAAGGAGAAGCCGAAGGCATTTCGCCGGCTGAAACTTCAAGCATAATAAAATTGGATATAAACGGGAATATAACAACAGATATAAATACGGCTGTGGCAACGCCGCAAGCGCCGTCATTGGGATATAAGGCCCCCGAAATTGAGAATCAGATTAATAGCGGACCTGGCACCGGGAATATTGAAATTGAAGTACTTGACCCTGACTCTATTAAAGACAATCATATTTATAGAATGGAGTTTACTAATAATTCTCAGTATCAAAACTCAGGGTTTCCTTCTTATAATTTAATCGATTATTCTGAAAACGATACCCTTATATATAATTCAAAAATAATAAACACTACTCAGCAAACTAAAATATTTGACGGGTTATCGATAAACATTGAAGCTGATACAGCCGCGGCAATTGATTTTGAAAAATCGGGTTGGGTAAACGGCAGCAGCAATTATATAGTTCAGCTGGGATTCGATTCACGATTTAGCGCCGCATATAAAGGAAGAAGAGTAAACTATCCTGCTGATTTTGAAATTCATTTAACAGAACCCGGACAAGGAGATTTGTCGTTTCCGCAAAGCAGTTTTAGCCAGCCGGTTAAATCAAACATTATTGTGAAAAATATTACCGAGGGTATCGAAAATTTTCAATTCATATTCCGTGATGAAAACAAGAATGAAATTTTTGACGACGGCGACGCAATATTTTTAGTTGCAGGCGATTCTCTTGGGAAAAGAGCTGATAATTTTAGCAGCCTGCATGCCGGCTGGTCAATGACATTGGTTAAAGACACAACTATTTCTGAAGAAATGCAAGAAGCTCCTCAATTTGGAGATGTTTATAAAATCATAACTAAGAAACCATTTAGAAATAACGAGTATTTTGAATTTATAACTGTAGGGCAAACATTGGCGGACGAAAATCTAAAATCAAAATTAGATGATATATATGTAGTGCCAAATCCTTACGTCGGTGCGGTTTCATGGGAACCGGATAAAGTTGAAGTCGGCAGAGGTGAAAGAAGAATTTATTTTATGCATCTGCCTAATTTATGTTCAATTAGAATTTACACCATGGTCGGTAAACATGTTAAGACAATAGAACATTCCTCCGGTATTACAGACGGTTCCGAATCATGGGATTTGATTTCTAAGGACGGAATGGATATATCATTCGGAGTTTATATTTATCATATTGATGCCCCGGGAATCGGAGAGAAAATTGGAAAATTTGCGGTAATAAAATGACATATAATTAATGAAAAAAATATCATTCATATTAATCCTTATTCTTTCCGCTATTTCTTATGGCCAAATTCTTAATGATGCGGAAATAAATGAGCTGAGAGAACGACTTACAGTTAATTATAAAGGTGATTCACAAATTGAAGTCGGCGGTCCATATGCCGGTTTGGAATTTCATCATTCCTCGCCGCGTCTGCAAAGAATTAGTTTTTATTATCCCGCTGCCAACAGCATTGACAATAGCACGGATTATTGGAAAAGAGATACGACCAATATTCTTAATATAAAATTAAAAATGAATGAAGGCAGGTTTGAAGAATTAGGTAATGAAATTTGGGAATATAATCTGACACCTTACAGAGTAAATTTTTACAAAGAAGATCAGTATAAGAGAATTGAAATAAGCTATGAATTTTGTAAAAACTCTCCGGCATTTTTAATAAAGTATTCCATACTGAATATTTCCGATAAGTTAACAACTTTTAATCTAGTTACGGAATTAACAACTGTATTAAAAACTTGTCATACATATAATACGATTAACGCCGATTCTACCTCCATATTTAATGACAATAGTTCGTATAAATATTCTTTTAATAATATTGAAACAAAATTTGCACAGTTATTTATTATAAATGCTGGTGAAAAACCTGTTAAAAATATTAATTATAATAAGCCGGATCCGAATAAAGCGGAATTTAATTATGAAAAAACTTTAAATCCCGGAGAAAGTTTTATTGTTGAACAAATTATCGGCTGCACAACTAAAAAGGAATTTGAATCTGTTACAAATTATCTTATCGAAAATTACGAAAGAGAAATAAAAGAGTATGAATCGGAGGTATTAACAGAAAGTTTTAAAACTAGTTTATTTACAACAGGAAATAAAAATATAGATTTTACTGCGCATTGGGCCAAAGCCGTAATTTCAAGCAATAAACATTATATTGATAACTACCTTGTTCCAATGCCTTGTCCGGCAGAATATAATTTCTTTTTTACGCATGACGTGCTTGTAACAGATTTAGCAGCAGTATTTTATGATTTGAATAGAGTAAAAAATGATCTGTTGTTTTTGGAGAAACATAAAAGTACCGATAATGTTCTGCCGCATGCGTATTATTGGAAAGACTCGGCATACGTTACGGAATTCTCCGAAAAGGACAGCTGGAATCATCTTTGGTTTTTAATTCTTTGCGGTAAATATTTACGCCACTCGGATGATTTACAAACTCTGGAAATTCTTTATCCGATAATTAATGAAAGTATAAAGATAACATTAAATAAAAAGCAGCCGGATAATCTGATGTGGGCGGCTAGACCCGACGGATGGGATATAGGCACCAGTTACGGCGCGCGTTCGTTTATGACCATTATGGCTATTCAAGCTTTTAAAGAATACGTTTATATATCAAGTACGCTTCAAAAGAATTTAGATAAAATGAATTTTTATGAACAGCTTACAAGGGAAATGAACGATCAGCTTATTGCTAAACTTTGGAGCGACGAATTAAATTATCTGATTAATTATTACGAAGACGGAAGTCAGGATAAACATTATTATATCGGGTCGCTTCTCGCTTCTCATTTCCGGTTATTAGATTCTGATAAAAGCAAAAAACTTATTAATTCGGCCGGAGAAAATTTGTTGGATAACAATCTGGGTATTTATAATGTTTATCCTATGGATTTTCATTTACTTAAAGATTTTATGAAATTTCAAGGCAACGAAGTCGGCCCTCCGTTTTATTATGCAAACGGAGGAGTATGGCAGCACGGAAACGCATGGTATACACTTGGACTAATAAGTAACGGACAAAATAATGAAGCGTATTCGTTTATAAATAATATTATGACAATGAACGGTATTATTAATAGCCCAAACGGTCAGCCGGCAATGTACGAATATAGAATAAGTGATAAATTTAATCCGGCCGTTTATGGAAAAATTGATAAACCACAATTTTTATGGGCTGCCGGGTGGTATCAGTATTCACTTTATAATTTATTCGGAGTAAAAGAAAATCAATGGAATATTTCTTTCGCGCCATATATTCCTGAAGAATTGAATAATATTGAGATGAATATTACCATAAAGGGTAGAATAATTCCTGTAAGTATTTCAGGAACCGGGGAATATGTATCATCAATAAAATATAACGGTAAAGAACTTCCTTCGCTTATTGTACCTTCAGATTATGATAAGCCTGAAAATATAAAAATTGAATTGGGGTCACTTCCTATACCTCGCATCATTAACGTAAATGGGAATGTGCTTAATCCTAATTATTCAAAAGAATTAAATGAACTTAGTTTTGATACGGAATCTTTTAGGGGTAATACATTATTGTATGAAATTGAAAGTCCGTTTAATATTAAAAGCATTTTGGCTGGCGGTAAAAGTATAATAAATTATTATTCCCAAAAGATAGATGAAAATATTTATAGAATATCATTTGAATCGGTGCAGGATTTAAATGTAAATCACGTAAAAATAAAATTTAAAAATGACTAGCGGGTAAATCATGGCTCACGTTGAATTAAAAAATGTATCAAAAGTTTACAGCGGCAAAACAAGGGTTGTAAAGAATGTGAATATAGAAGTAAACGATCATGAATTTGTAGTGCTTGTCGGACCTTCAGGCTGCGGTAAATCTACAACTCTTAGAATGGTTGCTGGTTTGGAGGAAGTTACCGAAGGGGAAATTCTAATTGACGGAGTTGTTGTTAATAATGTTGAGCCGAAGGATAGGGATATCGCTATGGTATTTCAGAATTACGCGTTGTATCCGCATATGACGGTTTTTGAAAATATGGCATTCGGATTAAAACTTAGAAAATATCCCAAAGAAGAAATAAACAGTAGAGTTAATGAAGCTGCAAGAATATTGGATCTTGAACAGTATCTGAACAGGAAGCCAAAAGCATTATCAGGCGGACAAAGACAAAGGGTTGCGGTAGGCCGGGCAATAGTTAGGAAACCGAAAGTATTTTTGTTCGACGAGCCGCTGAGTAACCTTGACGCTAAACTTAGAGTTCAAATGAGAACTGAAATATCTAAACTTCATAATAAATTAAACGCGACTATTATTTACGTAACTCATGATCAAATAGAAGCAATGACAATGGGCAGTAAAATTGTGCTTATGAAGGACGGAGAAATTCAGCAGATTGGCCCGCCGCTGGATTTGTATAATAACCCCGTTAATAAATTTGTAGCCGGTTTTATAGGGAGTCCATCAATGAACTTTGTTGATGGCAACATTACTGGAAAAGATAATATTGCTTTTACGGTTAATGAAAATGTTTCTATTATTCTTCCCCAAGAAAAAATTAATGAATTAAAAATGTATCAAGGACAGAAAGTAACTTTGGGAATTAGACCTGAGGACTTCTCTATTAATGCCAGGACAATTGATACCGATAAAAACTTTATCGAAACAACTGTTGAAGTTGTAGAGCCGTTGGGGAATGAAACCTTTCTGTATTTTACAATTTCGAACGAACAGTTTATCGCCAGGGTAGATTCCGCCTCAACGGTAAAAGCTGATGATAAAGTTCGATTATACCTGGATGTTAATAAACTCTATTTTTTTGATGAAAAAGGGCACCGAATTGTATTTTAGAATTTGCAGATTAACAATTATTCTTACCTAAAAAAAATATACTCTAAGTCCAATTCAAGTTAGCAAGTTATAATTCTAAATTATAATTATTTATTTTAATATTTCCTTTCCTCATCAACTATCACAAAATTAAAATTAGATTCTTTTATTACTTCATTAAATATATTATAAAAAAGTTGTTAAATTTGACCTGTTTAATTTATAGGCAATAAATGGCAATATTAAAATATGACGAACTGTTTTTCATATTAAAAGAAAAATTACTTAATAATAATTTTAAAGAAGAACCGGCCCAACTTTGCGCGCAAATATTTACGGAAAATACTTTCGCGGGTGTCGCTTCGCATGGTACAAACCGATTTGTTTCATTTCTGAAATTAGTAAACGAAGGTTATATAAATCCCAACGCTAAAACGTCGCTCGTTAATTCTTTCGGATCATGGGAACAGTGGGACGGTAATCTGGGTCCCGGTCCCGTTAACGCGTGGAACGTAACCGGGAGAGTTATTGAACTTGCAAAAGAAAACGGTATGGGATGCGTCTCGTTAAAAAATACAAATCACTGGATGCGAGGCGGAACATACGGATGGCGCGCCGCCGAAGAAGGAGTAATTTTAATAAGCTGGACTAATACAATCCCGATTATGCCGCCATGGGGCGCAAAAGAACCGGCGGTCGGAAATAACCCTTTTGTGCTGGCCGTTCCAAGAATTAACGGGCATGTTGTATTGGATATGGCCTTATCCCTTTTTTCATTCGGGAAATTATCCACATATAAACATGAAGGCAAAGAACTTCCTTTTGCCGGAGGCTACGATAGTGATGGAAACCTTACTACAAATCCCGCGGAAATATCGGCTACACACAGACCGCTTCCCATTGGTTATTGGAAAGGATCTGGACTGGCAATATTGTTCGATTTAATCGCGGTACTTTTATCCGGGGGCAAATCAACATTTGAATTAGGTCTTGGTAAACACGATTCCGCAATGTCGCAAGTATTTATTGCGTTTGATCCCCAAAAATTTAACAGCGCTGAAAGTATTAATGATATTGCCGATAATATTATTAATTCTGTAAAAAAAGCTGAACCGATTAATGAAGGTGAAGAAATTTATTATCCCGGAGAACGCACCTTAAAAACACGCGAACAGAATTTACGCGACGGTGTTTTTGTAGCAGATGTAATTTGGGGAAGGATAGTTTCTTTTTAAAGTTGCGAATCCCTCCCAAACCCCCGTCACGCAGGGCATTTCCCGCTGTCAACTTAGTTGATTAGGAAAGGACATTAAAAGAATAGAACGCAGATCGTTATGATTGCTTATGATTTTTTATGATAATCTTAATCGATCTTAATAAATCATAAAAATCTGCGTTCCATTAACAAAGTTAAATTGACAGCATTGTCTCCATGAAAAAGAGAAGCGTCCCAAAAGAACTCGCAAGTCAATTACAAAACAATTCAATATTTTCATGTAAACACAACTACAGCGTAAAATCAAACTTGCATTATCACAAAAAAATCTCCAATCATTATTTCCCCGTGTAATATCTTCCCAAATAATTCACTAATTTACACGTATGATACATTACATTATTGACGGCAACAATTTAATCGGTAAAATAAAATCTCTGCATACTTTGCAGAATAAAGAAAAGCAGGCAGGGAGGGACTTGTAAATATTCAAGAATATGTTTGCAATAAGAGTATCTAAAAATTAAATTTACATATGATCTCATACGAAGATAAATATCGTTTAGTTGAAATTGCCAAAAAATATGACGTATCACGAATATATCTTTTTGGTTCCAACCTTGACCAGGATAACGAGTCAAATGATATTGATTTAGCAGTTGAAGGAATTCCTGATTCACAGTTTTTTAAATTTTACGGCGAATTGATATTTTCCCTTTCCAAACCTGTTGATTTAATTGATCTCAAGAAACAAAACTTGTTGAGCGAAATAGTTAAGTCTGAAGGTATTCTTCTTTATGGCTGACCTGTCTCAGAAAATTCGCGCAGAATTGGAAAATATTGAAGAAGTATTTAATATTCTGCCATTGCATTCGGAGCTTTCAAAACTGTCAACTTTAGAATTAGCCGGAGTTGCGGCGTTGTTGCATAATTTATACAACGGAATAGAAAATATATTAAAGCAAATATTAATTTCACAGAATATAGAATTGCCGGGCGGACAGTCATGGCATAAAGATTTAATTGAAATTTCGACTGAAAAGAAAATAATATCGGAAGAATGTAAAAATAATTTAGGTCAATATTTGGCGTTCAGACATTTCTTTAGTCATGCGTATGCACTTGATTTATATCCTCACAAAATGGAACCGTTGGTTGAGAACTCTCAAATACTCTATACGCATTTTAAAAAAGATATAAATAAATTCTTATAACTATTAGCCCCGCTGTCACAAACCACTCCTTTACAGCACACTTGCATTATCACAAAAAATTCTCCAATCATTATTTCCCCGGGTAATATCTTCCCAAATAATTCACTAATTTACACGTATGATACATTACATTATTGACGGCAACAATTTAATCGGTAAAATAAAATCTCTGCATGTCTTGCAGAATAAAGAAAAACAGGCAAGCAGGGAGGGACTTGTAAATATTCTCAACCGTTATTTTGCCGGTAAAAAAATAAAATTAACACTACATCTCGACGGTCATATAAATTCAGTTCTGCATCTTTCAAAAGGGAGAATAATTTATTCGGAAAACGAAAGCGCGGATAATAAAATAAGAGATGAGATTGACCGTTCTAAAAATCCTAAACTTATAACTCTTATAACATCTGATCAAAGTCTGATGAATTACGCGCGCGTCAACAGCGCGTCAGTAATTAAATCCGAGCAGTTCTACAAAGAAATCCTAAACTCTGAAAAGGGGAATGAGGAATCAGAAAAAGTAAAACAACTCGAAAATGAGAAAAATATTTTTTTAGATATGTTCAGTAAAAAATAAATTACAGGACAAAACATTTTAGAAAAATTTCCGTCACGAAGTGGTTTCCCGAGTGTTCGGGACAAGCTGTGACGGCCAAGTGAAAATCTCTAAGCAGTTCCAAGTATTTAACGAGAAGCATATAAGCGCCTTATAAGTAAACAATATGTAAACTACAAGGAATCAACAAGGTATCTACAAGGAATCTGCAAGGTATCTACAAGCACTATATTATATCCCCCAAAAGAAGACAAAAATAAATTGTTGAAAAATAGTTCACTATAAAATAATTCAAAGTGATTTTTATAAATCCGATACACAATTTTTGAAAAAATTGCATAAAAGAAAATTGAATTGAACTTTTAAATAAAAAATTTGTTTATATAATTTAATAAACAAATACTCTGCAAAAATTTACTAGAGATATGACGACAAAATTATATGATCTTAAAAATCTTAAGGGGGATATTTCCGGTGGCATTGTTGCCGGAATAGTTGCTTTACCTTTGGCGCTTGCATTTGGGGTCCAATCCGGGATGGGTGCTATTGCGGGACTTTATGGAGCAATAGCTGTTGGTATTTTAGCCGCTGCATTTGGTGGTACCGAAACACAGGCCAGTGGCCCTACGGGTCCAATGACAGTAGTTTCAGCCACATTTATTGCAATTGCAATTAGTTTGACAGGTAGTCTTGAAAATGCTATGGGAATAATCGTTGCAACATTTTTATTAGGCGGTTTATTTCAAATCTTTTTTGGAATAATAAATATCGGGAGCTACATTAAGTATTTCCCATATCCCGTAATCTCCGGTTTTATGAGCGGCGTAGGATTTATTATTATTTTATTACAAATTTATCCTTTTGCCGGACTTTCATCGCCAACATCCACTATTGGCGTTATAAAAGACATCTCACGTTTATTTTCAGAATTTAATATAGCTGCTATTGGAATTGGAGGTTTAACAGTATTAATTTTCTATTTATTTCCTAAGATTACTAAGACGGTTCCTAGTGCGCTTGTTGCGCTCGTAACAGTATCTCTAATTGCTTACTTTTTAAAATTAGATGTTCTACTTATTGGTGATATACCTTCTGGATTACCTTCTCTTAAAATAGATGGACTATTTAATATTGATGCCGAAGCTTATATTATAATTTTAGAATACGCGCTCATATTAGCGGTATTGGGATCAATAGATTCTTTACTTACATCCGTAATTGCAGATAATATTACAAAAACCAAACACAATAGTAATCGTGAATTGATTGGCCAGGGCATCGGAAATGCGGTAGCTGGTTTGATCGGAGGAATACCTGGAGCAGGCGCTACTAAGGGAACTGTTGTAAATATTAATTCAGGTGGAAAAACTCGTCTTTCAGGGGTAATTCACGGCTTGTTTTTACTTGTAGTTTTACTTGGAGCCGGAAAATTAGCAGCTTTTATTCCTATACCTGTATTGGCAGGAATACTAATTCCTGTTGGCTTCAATATTGTTGATATTAAAGGATTTAAACATTTACGGCATGTTCCAAGAGCAGACGCGATTGTTTTGGTTATTGTTTTACTAATTACAACTTTTGGCAGCCTTATTTACGCAGTTGCTATTGGAGTAATTTTAGCTTCTGTGCTTTTTATGAAACGTTCTGGCGATATTGCAGAAAAAGGCACTTCGGGTTTCACCCTTGCTGATTTAAAAGGGGAACAACCATGGGATGATGAACAAATCTTGTTCGAAGAATTCAAAGACAGTATATATATTAAGCATCTTTATGGGCCTTTGTTTTTTGGTTTTACCTCACATTTTATGAAGCTGTTCAAAAATATGGATGATAAAATTAAAATCTTGATTATTCGTATGGACCGTGTTCCATTTATCGATCAAACGGGTTTGTATGCGATGGAGGAAACTCTTTTTGATCTAAATAAAAAGGGTATTAAAGTAATTTTTATTGGATTACAAAGTCAACCTGAAGATATGTTTCGGTCAATTGAAATAATTCCAAATCTGATTCCTGAAAAACTGCTTTTCGAAAATATGGATAATGTTTTTTTGTGGTTAAAAAAAGAACTAACTAAAGACCGGGATAAGCAATAATTGCAGTTTATTTCGAAATTAAAATTTAATTACAAAAATTTAGAATAATAAATTATGGAATTTAACATGAACAAATTAAATAACGAAAATAATACCCCTGATAAAATAGTGAAAACAATAATTAGTGCTGAGGAGAGGGATAAATTAACCCCAGATCAGATATTACAGGATTTTCTCAATGGCAATGAGCGGTTTAGAAATAATAATCTGACTCATCGAGATCACTCTGAACAAATACGTAAATCTGCCTTTGGTCAATATCCTAAAGCAGTTGTAATTAGTTGTCTCGATAGTCGTGTGCCTGTTGAAGACGTTTTTGATCAAGGTATTGGAGACATTTTTGTCGGCCGCATCGCTGGCAATTTTGTGAACGAAGACTTATTAGGTAGTTTGGAGTTTGCTTGTAAAGTTGCAGGAGCAAAATTAATTATAATAATGGGTCACCAACATTGCGGTGCGGTTATTGGCGCAATTGACGATGTTAAATTAGGAAACCTGACTACAACACTTTCAAAGATAAAACCAGCTATAAAAATGAGCCAAAACTACAAGGGTAATATAAGTTCCAAGAATGAAGAATTTGTTAAGCTTGTATCTGAAAATAATGTAAGACATGCAATATCAACAATCAGGTCAAAAAGCCCGATCTTAAAGGAAATGGAAGATAACGGAGAGATAAAAATAGTAGGCCTATTCTATACATTAACAAAAGGAGAATTATTATTTGTTGACTAATAACATCTTCAAAATAAAAATTGGCTGAAGATGTAACCTTAATTGTAATTCACGGCATCAATTCAGATATAGTATCAAAACGAGATAGACATTTATAAAATAATTTTATTGGGTTATAATAAATGACTTGAATTGTTTTAATTGTTACGGTACATTAAAACCGCAAATTGGATAGAGCAGATGAATAATTCCTCTTACAGCATTTCTTTTTATTCCCGCAATATAACTCACGGTAGATTTAATATAAATTCTGATTCTAGATAATTAATAAGTTTGGTGATTATTACTATAATTTATATTGGGGGTGAAAAATGAAAAATATACCAATTTACTTTGCAGCCATTCTTATATCTATTTTAATAATCAATTCTTGTAAAAGTGGAGTGAATACTACTGATTCAAATTCAATTGAGTTTATCTCTTATAAAACTAATGGATGTGTATCAACTTCCAAAATTGGTGATTTGGATAGAATAACGGATGATGCAGATATTGAAACATATTATGACAATGGGATATTAGAAGTCTATATAAAATTTACTACACATTGTTCTGCAGAAATGAAGGATAGTTTGGTAATAGAAGCTAATAAGATTGATATCTTTTTAGAAGATACAAATCATGACGGCTCAAGATGTATTTGTCCGCATAAAGAAGAATTTAAATTTACCGTAAATGAAGGGAAAGAAATAAAAATAAAATTTAATTATAACGCGTATGCTTCAGATGTATTTTATACAATTGCAGATACAACTATATTTATAAAATAAAAACTTTGCACAACGAGCGGCATAATATGCCGGGGATATTTAAGAGGATTAAGTGCAGCCTTAACGAGTCAAAGGTTTCGGCAGGAAAATTCTTAAGTTTTGTTTTTTATGAAAGTTGCACCATAAAATAGGTTATGTTACAGAAATTAGTATGTGTGATATGACTTAGATTAATATAATATAATTTATTTGTTAGTATCACGTCCTTAAGCTCCGCCCGACTTGTTCGAATCCGCCGCGGCGTATAAATAAGGCTGTAGTTCTAAACATATTTTTTAAAAAAATATTATTTTAGTTGTTGACGTCCTTATATTTGCAAGAAGGAGATATCGCAAAAACGAAATCTGGCTAAGAGGAAGGAAAGGAATCTTAATGCCGCTTTTGAAAGGAAGTTCAATATTTCTTCAAGTAGTTATCGTGCTAATCGGCTTAGGTGCTCTTGCCTTTATGCTTTTGGAACCTCACATCGAGGGGAGGAATGTACATTCCACACTCTTTGAGATTTACTTTAATGATCAATTTCTTGCGTATGCGTATATAGCGTCCATTCCGTTTTTTGTGGCGCTCTATCAAGCATTAAAAGTATTGGGATATTCAAGACAAAATAAGATATTCTTGCAAGCGTCCGGAAAAGCTCTGCGGACTATAGTAATTACAAATTATTAGGGAGAATTAAATGAAAAGGTTTAAAAGTTATCTTCCATTTATCCTAGTGATTTTAATAATAATAATATTTAAAGAACCAAGGTATCATGTAATGAATTATGCATGGATTGGTGTTGTCGCGCTAATAATAGGTATAATTCTGATCTTTGAATTTATTGAATCGAGCAGAATTAAAAGAATTAAAAAATGGAAAAGCGGCATACCAGGTAAATATATGCATATTATAAAATTCAGTCTTTTTTTAGGTGTGCCTATTTCATCGATAATTATTTTTATAATTCTAGATAATTCGGAATTTTATTATTCAATTATAATAATCCTAATTCCATTATTATTTCTTTTCGGGTGGTTTGGATTTTTGGATTGGAAAAAATGTTATAAAATTTATTATGATGAAAAGTATAATCCTATATTACAGAAATAATTATACTTAACATTTTTTTCAAGTAAAGATTTCCGGTAAAGAACTTAGGCGTAATTCAGAAACGGCCAAACCTGTTTATCGAATTATTAGATTATGCGGTTTGACAATCAGAAATGAAATTGCATGATAAGTTGTTCTATAATTTAGTGTATGAAAAAAGTTAAATTCAACCTACTTGATTAAAATCCGCGGAAGCTAAACGAACGTGCATCAAAACTATTCTCACTTCAGCTATAATTATTTTGTTCAGGTTAAATAAATTGATAACGTTCATGTAAAAAACAAAAAATCGTTTCTGATTATATAAGTTTTACTTAATCCAAACTATTGCAAATATTACTGCAGTTTTAGTCCCGAATTGTTTAACTTTTCTTAAATAATTACGAATATTAGTTAATAATATTCCAAATAACGTGTATAAAATTAATAGTGTCAAAAGTCTTGTTTATTTATGAAAATGCAGATAAAACAAATAAAATTCCCCGCTGAATTTTTAATAGTAATAATTGTATTTCTATTGACTATAAAGATTACTGCAGCCGGATTACAGGATAAACCGGATTCATTATATAAAATTTTAAACAGCGCCAAACCTGATGAAAAAATTGATATCTACCTGGAACTAATAAACTATTATAGCCGGGTTGACGCGGAAAAAGCAATTGAACTTTCAAATGAAGCGTTAAACTATAACTTAAAAAACAATTCCGAAAAAGACAGAGCGGATATTTTATATTCGCTCGGACTCTCTTATCATTCGCAGAGCAAATATCAGCTGGCATTGGAATACGCAATGCAGGCTCATGATATTTATGTAAAAATTAACTACCCGGTCGGAATAGGAAAATGTCTTACAAGGATGGGACTTTTATATAACCATCTCGGGGAGTATGATAAGGCGCTTGACTGCACACTCCGTTCAATTACTATACTTGAAAACGAAGATGATAAAATTGCGCTTGCCGCCGCGTATAATGCAAGGGGAATTTTATATTATATCTTAAATGATATTCAAAAAGCCGAAGAATATTCTCTTGAAGCGCTGAGCTTTTCTAATTCTGTTAATGATGATCTTACCACCGCGTTATCGCACGAACACCTTGGAATTATATATATAACAACCAAAGAATTCGAAAAAGCTCTTTTCCACGTACAAAATTGTTTAATGCTGAGAAAGAAACATAATGATTTATTAGGTCAGGCCGGCGCGTTCGGAAATCTTGCTATAATACACAGAAATACTAAAGAATATAATAAAGTAATTGACAGTTATAATAAAGCATTGGAAATACAAAGATTAATTAAACATAGGGGCGGTGAAGCTGCATCGCTTTCGGGACTAGGAAAAACATTTTACCTGATGGGTAATTATTCGAATAGCCTTTTTTATACTAAACAAGCTTATGAGATCAGAAAGGATCTCGACTATAAACGGAGTATGGTATCATCATTAAACTTGATGGCCGATACATATTCCGCAATGAAAGATTATAAGAGTGCGCTTGAAAGCTTTAAAATGGCTAAAGATTTAAGCGATTCGCTTTTAAATGAACAGAAAAATACCGCTATTGCCAAAATAGAAGAAGAGTTTCAAGCTGAAAGAAGAAATAAAGAGATTCTTCTTCTCCAAAAAGAAAATACGATTCAGAAATATTTAAGAAACTCATTACTTATAATTATTTCATTACTCCTTGTGTTTGTTGTATTTATAGTATTTGCCTATAAATCTAAAAGAAATTTAAACGCGGCGCTTAAAGACCGTAATTATCAGATTACAAAACAGGCCGAAGAACTTAAAGATATAAATGAAAAACTTAAAGAAGCGGTAGCGACAAAGGATAAATTCTTCTCAATAATTGCGCACGATCTGAAAAGCCCTTTTTTAGGACTAATGGGATTAATTCAAATTGTTTATGAGGATATTAAAGAATTGGGAAATAAGCAGGTTGGTGAAAATGTCGCTTTACTTAAAAGCTCCGTTGACGGGATATACAAACTTCTGGAAAACCTGCTTGAATGGGCAAACCTTCAAAGAAATAGAATAACATATGAACCGGGTCCGGTTAATATTTATGAGCTGGCGGTTAACTCCGTAAAATACCATGAAACATACGCTAAGAATAAAGGAATAAAATTTATAAATAATATTCCCGGGGAAATTAACCTTTATTCGGATGCAAACATGTTAAACACTATAATAAGAAACCTAATTTCAAACGCCGTTAAGTTTAATAAAAATAACGGAACCATTGAGTTAAATTGTATCGACAAAGGAGAGTATTCAGAAATAAGTATTAAAGATTCGGGTATAGGCATCCCGCCGGAGACAATTCCTTTGTTATTTAAAGTCGGCCAAAATATTTCAAGAAAGGGGAGCGGAGGAGAAAAAAGTACTGGTCTTGGTTTGGTTTTATGTAAAGAATATATTGAAATTCAAAACGGTAAAATCTGGGTTGAAAGCGAAGTAGGGAAAGGCTCAACATTTTATTTTACATTGATGAACGCAAAAGCTGTAAATAATTAATGTTAACAAAAAATTTACTGCGGCAGTAATTACTACAGCGATTCCGTTAAATTCCTATCTAATATTTTATAACAAATTTATTTAAATCCGGTTTTATTTCTCTTTCTCTTGTTAATTCATAATTATAAATAACCTTGCCTAAATTTGAAAAGAAGGGGAGTCCGATTGTATTGTATTCATAAATGTTGTCGTTATAAATCCCGTTTTTATTTACATGTATTACGGCGGAAAGCATAAATTCGACACCGTTCTCAAAATCAACAATATAAGCAATATCAGTTAAGAAACCGTACGCCAATCCTACCTTATTAAAAATCCGGATATTTTTTTTTGAACAATCATTTTCGTTAAACATGAAAAATTTTACGAAGCTGTCAATATATGTTGAATCATACGAAGGATTATTGCTTTCATGTGGCAACATGGACATATATTTATACAAAAATTTGTAATCATCGCCGGTTAAATTAAATCGTTTTGATTCGGGCTGCGATTCAGGGAATATTACTGTCTTTAATATTTCATTTAACGATTCCAAGGAGATGTAATTTTTATTCGTAAAATCAAATGGTTCGTTTATGAGACTATCCGCGGCGTCCAAATAGCCTTTGCCCTTAATTAAATTTTTTAATTCGAAGCTGTAATTCTCTTCATTAAATTGAGCAGGCTGTTCGTAAATAATTCTATCGCCTTCATAGAATGTAATTGGATTTGTATAACGGTTTTCTTCAGCCGAAAAACCCGCTGCGAATCTGTGAACAATTTTAAGATCTTTAAAACCTTTTTCATGAAGCGTTTTGTTTATTTCTTTTTGCCCAACGAACTCATACAGCCTGTTGTATGCGTCGTTATCGCTTACAAGAAAAATCTTTTTAATATACTGGGCTATTGAAGGGAGTCCGTTTGGCGACGACTTGTCAATTAAAACAGTCGACTGCGGCGCGCGGACGCTGTCAATTTTAAATGAAGTGTATTTATCTAAACCCGGTATATTAAGTCTATTAATTTTTTCAAGCGCGGTTAAAGCTACCGGAAACTTAGCCGTACTGGCGGGATAAAAATAAAATTCCGGGGTATTATTTAAACTGTAGGTTGTAAATGTGGGGAAATTATCCCGGTCCCTGTCAATTTGCGTATAGATAATCTGAACTTCGAAACTGTCCAATTTGCTTAGAACTTCTCCGAATAAATCTGAATTTTTTTCCAGCAAATCTTTAATAAAATTATCCTGAGCTTTTAATTGTAATGCCGGAATTATTAATGATATTATTAAGAGTAAAAAATACTTTTTCATAAAATTCCTTTTTCTAAAATCTATTTTATTAAGGTTAATTTAACCGATTTAAAATGACCCGGTGTTTCAATTACCGCGATATATGTGCCGGATGAAAGTCCTGCCGCGTTAAATGTTATTCTATGTTCTCCCGCGGTTAAAGATTCATAATATTTTTTATAAACTGCCTGTCCAGTAATATCGTAAATTTTTAATTTAACTCCGGAACCCTGCTTTAACGTAAAAATAATATTTGCTGAATTATTAAAAGGATTAGGATAAGAAGATAATGTTAAAAATTCCGGGATAATGTCCGACTGAGTATTTTTAATACTTGTTATACTGTTTTTCAGATTCTGAATTCTTTCATACGATTCATCAATTCTGCTTTGTGGAATTTTGCCTTCCGTTATTTTCCGCTTAACAAGTTCAACTACATATTTGACCAGTGAAATATTATTGTATTCATTTTTTTTGAAGAGCAGTATGTCGGTACCGGCATTAATTGCCAGTTCTATTGATTCATCAAATCCGTAATTATCGCTGATTGCGTTCATAAACATTTCATCGCTTATTACAAGTCCTTTAAAATTTAAACTGTCCCTCAGCAAATGAGTAATAATTCTTCTTGAAAGAGAAGCGGGATAATCTGGATCAAGATTTGCGTTAAACAGGTGCCCCGTCATTATAAAATTATTATAACCGTTTTCAATTAAGTTTTTATAAGGAATTAATTCCGCATCCGTCCATGTATTTGTAATATCGGTAAAACCGTTGTGCGAATCGGATTTCGCGCTTCCGTGACCTGGAAAATGTTTTAACGCGGTATTAATATTTTTATTTTTAAATTCATCCGCAAACCATTTTGAATGAAGATAAACGGTATTAGGATCCGAAGAAAAACTTCTTCCGTATTTTCCTATAGCGGGACTTGTAGGATTAACATTAACATCTGCCACCGGTCCGAAATTTGTATTTAAACCGCTCTCAATCATCCATCCGGCCATAAGTGCGGATTGAGTTCTTGTAGTTGCTTCATTATTATATTTTGTTCCTAGATCAAACGCGGTATAAGTTTTTGCGAAACCGTTCTGTTCGTCAAGCCTTGCTACTATTCCTCCTTCCTGATCTGTTGCGATTAGAAGAGGAACCGGCGCTATATTCTGCATATGGTTCGACTGGTTCTTTATCTGCGAAGGACTTGTAATATTATACGCAAAGTTTATAACCCCGCCCAGATTTCTATATTGAATATCATAATATAACGTATCTTCAAAAACCGTGTTAGGCACAAACCCGACCATCAGCATCTGCGCTATCTTACCGTCAATCTGGTCCTGCGAATAAATTGTTAAGCTAATTAAGTAATAAATTATAAGGAAAGAAAATTTGATCTTTGGATAAATGTAAGCCATTAGGTAATCCGTATTAGGTAATCCGTAACTTCATGAAAATAAGCTAAACTAATTAATGGTAAGAATAATACTTTAATCAACTATGAAAAATAAGAAACATCTTAACCTAAGATGACGGTTGCTGGTACATCAATTCTATAAATTTATACTTTCCGTGTTAGACTCTTTTTTAAGTATATAAATATAAAGCTGAACAATTAATACAAAGCTTTTCTTACAAAGCCTTCCGCTTTTTCCAATCTTCTGCGCGCTTCTTCGGCGTCAACTTTTGCGATTATCATTACAAGAGCCGTTTTTACATGCCCGTCCGCTTTCATTAAATATTCTTCGGCTTCCTCGTAAGAAACGCCTGTAATTGTTATTACAATTTTTTTAGAACGTTCAACGAGTTTTTTATTGGTCATCTGCAGGTCAATCATCATATTTTCATATACTTTTCCCAATCTAATCATTGAAGCGGTTGTAAGCATATTCAGTACAAGTTTCTGAGCTGTTCCGCTTTTCATTCTTGTCGATCCCATAATAACTTCGGGTCCGACATTAACGCAAATCGCGGTATCTACATTAGAAATGTTAAATGATTCCCTGGGTGTGCATGTAATATATAAAGTCTTGGCACCCAGTTCTTTTGCTTTACCGATTGCTCCAACAACATAAGGAGTTCTTCTGCTCGCGGCAATTCCGCATACAACATCCTTGTTATTTACGCCGGCTTTTATAACATCGTTTGCTCCGTTTTCTTCTTTATCTTCTGCGCCTTCCTGCGCGCGGAACATTGCTTCTTTTCCCCCGGCAATAAAACCTTCAATTAATCCGAAAGGAGTTCCAAATGTAGGCGGGCACTCCGAAGCATCCACCACTCCAAGTCTTCCGCTTGTGCCGGCGCCGAAATATAAAAGTCTGCCCCCGTTCTTAATTGCGGCAACAATTGTTTCAACGGCTTCTTCAATATATTCTAATTCTTTTTCCACCGCGTATGGAATTGTTTTATCTTCTTCATTAATTATTTTTAAAATTCCGGCTGTGGATAACGAATCAATATTCATAGAATTCGGGTTCCGCTGTTCGGTAGATAAAGCACTTATTTCATCAAAAAACTTTTTTTTGTCATTTTCCATTAATCAATAATTCCCTGTTGAATTTGTGAAATAATGATAATTAAAATTTCATTCCGTAAACAATCGAAAATTCATAATCTTTAATTTGTTTAAAGCCGATTTTTTCATAAAACTTTATTGCGTCCTTATTTCTTTTTCCTACTTCAAGATGAAGGGCCGGAACGTTTAATTCTTTCAGCTTATCAATAAATGTAAATATCAGTTTTTTCCCCATTCCTTGTCCCTGTCCTTCGGGCAGTATATCAATATGAAGATGAGCGGGATATTCGTCAAGCATATTTTTAGGCAGTTTAGGCAGAATACCGTTATAAATTAATTTTATTATTCTTGAATCCGGACTGTCGTCATTATGTTCGGGCAGCGGATACTTGTCTCTTAATTTCGGGAACCAAAATTCTTCACATTTATGATAAAATGATTCCGACTTATCCGTTCCTAATATATATCCGATCGGCATTTCATTTTTTGTTAATATAAATGTCAGTTCGGGATGAATTACAGCATAAGGCGCGGCGTAATAATGCCCTAACAGAAACGGATCCTTATAGATCATGCTTGCGTCCTTGCCGCTGTCCCCGGTTTTAAGACATATTTCATAAAGTTTATCGAGATCGGAGGACTTATAATTTCTAATTTTAAATTCCACTTTTATATCACTATTGTAAATTTGGTTTTATTCAATTTATTGCAATTTTATTTCATCTATTATAATTTATTCCGCAAATATAATAGTATTTTATTGAGCAAATTATCAATTTCAATATAATTATAACCACCCGATTGTGTAGTTAAAAATTCGATTATATTGATAGATTTTAAAAGCAAATTAGATAAAAAATTTTAAGTTTTGTTGAAGTTGCTGCTGGCAATTTTATATTACCTGAACAATACCATTTTAATTGATCTTTTGAGAATAGAATAAATTATTTTTTGTTTATTTAAGTTTCTGAAAGAGAAAATGTTTTTGGAGAATTTATGAAAACATTACTACTTATTATTTATTTTTTTTCAATCCCCTTATTAGCGCAAAAAGTTTCTGTCGCGGAAAACATTGCAGTTACCACTGAAAGCGAAGGCAGTTTCTTTTATCCTACAGTCAGTCCCGACGGTTCAGCCATTCTTTTTTCTGAGCAGAATCAAAAAGGATTATGGCTTAAGAATATTAAAACGGGGAAATTAGAAAAAATTACAGACGCTGCTGGAGCGGGTTACGACGCCGGATTCAGCGATAACGGAAGTGAAATATTCTATAGAAGCGATAAATTTGTTTCGGGAAGAAGAATGTCTTCTCTTGTATCTCATAATCTGTTAACAGGTAAAGAAACTAAAATTGAGAATGACGTTCGTGATCTGAAACTTTCACGGACAACCAGGTGGAAATGCTACCTTTATATGAAAGAGAATACCGTAAAACCTATTCCCGGAATCAGTTCTCTTAATAAGAAACAAGCGTCATTATTATCTGTGTTTATTGAAAATTCGAATATTGTTTTATATAAAAACGGAAGCAAGACTAATATACAGCCGCTGGGGAAAGGAAATTATATTTGGCCTTCAATTTCTCCCGACGGTACAAAACTGTTGTTTACATTTGCCGGCAAAGGAACCTATGTTTCCGATTTAAACGGGAAAATTATTGCAGAGCTGGGAAGAGCAAATTATCCTTCGTGGTCGCCCGACGGCAGTTGGATTGTTTTTATGGACGACAAGGACGACGGCAGGGTATTAACTACTTCTACTATAGGAATTGTAAAATTTGACGGAAGTGAAAGATATACCTTAACTGAAAACGATAAAAATATTTCCATATATCCCAAATGGGGAAATACAAGAAACGAAATTTATTATAATACTTCGAGCGGACAGGTAAGAAAACTAAATCTTAAATATGAATAAAAGAAAACAATCATGAAAAAAATATTACTTTCTTTTGTAAGTATACTTTTATTATCATTTTTAAATATAAACGCGCAGTCGCTGGCAGGCGTAAAAATTTGTGTTAATCCGGGGCACGGCGGTCATGATTCAAACGACAGATTTATTTCCGAAACCGGATTCTGGGAGTCGGACGGCAACCTGGGCAAAGGTCTTAAACTTAGAGAAATATTAGAAAGCCTGGGCGCAACTGTAGTGATGACCAGGACTGAAAATAAAACATCGGATGATCTCCCTTTATCTCAAATTGTTGCGATCGCAAATGCGCAGAATGTTGACTATTTCCAATCAATACACAGCAATGCGTCTGGCGGTACCAGAAACGCAAACTATACATTAATTCTTTTCCAGGGAAGAGATAATGCGCCTACATATCCAGGGTCTCTTACAATGGGTAATTATCTTGCCGATGAAATTTTCAAATCCAACAGAACTACTTACAAAACGGTTAGAGGCGATTTCGATTTTTATGGCACAGGCCAGCCCTATCTCGGAGTGTTTAAAGGATTAAACATGCCCGGCACATTATCCGAAGGATCATTCCACGATTATGTACCCGAAAGTTTCAGATTAAAAAATACTTCATACCTGCATCACGAAGCATGGGCGATAGCAAGAAGTTTCTTAAAGTATTTTAACGCGGGCGAATTTCAAACTGGAATTATCGCGGGATTGGTAAGAAGCAACTTTGAGGGAGTTGATCCTTCATATCTGCCAATTGTCAGCAAGGGGGATAATTACAAACCATTAAACCAGATTAAGGTAACTCTTCAACCGGGCGGGGAAATTTATAACGGCGATGATTATAACAACGGGTTTTATTCTTTTGAAAATGTTCAGCCGGGTGATTATAAACTATTTTTTGAAGCAGAAAATTACGCTCTTGATTCCTCAATTGTAACCGTGACCGCCAATCAGTCTAAGTTCGCTGATAAAAAATTAGGATTGATTCCGAATTATAATCCGCCTAATGTAGTAAATATTTCACCGGCTGACGGCACCCTAGGCGCAAGCAATATATCGAATATCATAATTGAATTTGATATTAGAATGAATACCGAATCCGTGCAGAATGTTTTCTCAATTTCACCGGCAGTATCCGGTACATTCAGCTGGGAGAACTTAAATAAAAGATTAATTTTTACGCCTTCCGATAGTTATAATGCCGGTACGGAATATACTGTTTCTGTTACTGCCGATGCAAAATCGCACTTTGACGTAAATCTTGCCGAAGGTAAAACATTTAAATTTACGACCAGGGAAAGATTAATTCTGCTTTCTACTTATCCTGATTCAGGGACTGTTGATATCGCTACTACAGTGTTTATAAAATTAATTTTTGACGAGGGAGTAAAAGCAAATACGCTGGCCGGAAAAATTTCTTTAACTGATATTAATGATAATGCTTTGGGCGTAACCGTTGATCAGAGCAGGTACAGCGAAGGCATTATCGGTTTTGAGCCTAAAATTCCTTTACAGATTAATTCCGTTTACAGAATTAATATTAAAGAGGGAATCGGTGATATTGAGAATGTCCTCCTAAAAGAAAGTTATACAATAGAATTTAAGACCGCGCTTGGCAAAGAAGTAAGCGGTAATTTCCTTGAAGGATTTGAAAATACGGGTGTGTGGATTGACCCGGTCTCAGCGCCGAATTCAACCGGAATTAATTTAACCAATACAAAATTTTCAATATCAACAAAAAGAAAATATTCGGGAGTTTCATGCGGAAGACTTGATTATGAATTTTCTGGCTCAGGAGGTCTGCTGGAATTAGGACTTTCAAATAATATTGATCTTGGTGAAAATACAGACAAAACTTTCGGCATCTGGGTATTCGGAGATAACAGCCGTAATGTTTTAGAGTATTGGTTTTCCAGATCATCAAATTCAGAAATTTCTTTTGTTGATACTATTGATTGGACCGGCTGGGACTTTAAAGAAATTAATTTAAATGTTTTATCCGGCAGCGGCGCAGTTCAGTTTACCGGTATTGCAGTAAGGCAGAATAATTCGGGGGATTCATCCGGACTTTTATATTTTGACGATGTAATTTCCGAAGCAGATATTGTAACCGATGTTAAAGAGATTGACGATAAACTGCCTTCCGAGTTTGCGGTTGATCAGAATTATCCCAATCCGTTTAATCCGTCGACTATTATTAGATTTTCGATACCCAGTGAAGAATTTGTTCAGATTAAAGTATATAATACAATCGGTCAGGAAGTAGCCGAACTGTTGAATGAGCAGAAAAGTCCCGGCACTTATGAAATAAATTTTAATGCAGGTAATCTTTCAAGCGGAATATATTTTTATAAAATAAGCGCGGGAAATTTTGTAAGAACCAAAAAAATGCTGCTGCTGAAGTAGAATATTATCATAAAAATAAAAATATTGTATAAATAATTATAAAGCGGGATATGAAAATGCCTCCAGCCAAACAAAAAAAAGAGAATGATATTAAGGGACAAAAACTGTACTCCAATGTTGAACAGTTTTACTTAAACGCTTCGGGTAAAGAACTGCAGTATAAACCTACGGAAAAAATTCCGGTAATTCAGGTCGGCAGTTTCCCCGAACTAGGAAAACTAACGGCGTTAAGATTTATTGAATGGGTGATTGAAAATCCCGAAGGCGTAATGTCGCTTCCTACGGGTAAAACCCCCGAACATTTTATTAAATGGGTAGCTAAAATATTAAAAGAATGGGACAAAAAAGACATTCAAAATATCTTAAAAGAAGCAGGCATTAATTCATCAAATAAACCAAGTTTGGAAAATCTTCATTTTGTTCAAATTGACGAGTTTTATCCTATCGACGTAAATCAGCACAACAGTTTTTACTACTATATTCAAAACTATTATTTCCGTTTGTGGGGATTAAATCCTAAAAAAGCTTTACTGCTGAATATAAATGAAATCCCGACTCCAGAGAATTTGCACTTGAATGACATATTCCCCGAGAAAAAAGTTGATCTTTCACTTAGAACAAGATGGGCAAGCACAAGAATTGAAAGACTGCAGAAAGAAACTATTGAAAATGTTGATGAATACTGTTCAAACTACGAACGCAAGATACGCTCTCTGGGAGGTATTGGTTTCTTTCTTGGAGGTATTGGTCCGGACGGGCACATTGGTTTTAATGTTCAAGGCAGCGATCACTTTTCAACAACGAGATTAATTGAAACGAATTATGAAACACAAGCTGCCGCGGCAACGGATTTAGGCGGTGTCGAAATCGCGAAAAACAGGCTGGTGATTACAATCGGTCTTGAGACTATCTGCTACAATAAAGAGGCAACTGCAATAATAATTGCCGCCGGTGAAGCTAAAGCGAATATAGTAAGAGATTCTATTCAGAATTCCGTTTCAAATAAATATCCGGCTACCGCACTGCAGAAATTAAAAAACGCGAGATTCTATCTAACGCACGGCGCAGCTTTAAGATTAGCTGAAAGAAGATATATTGACGCTACTCTCGAATCTCCGTTATCGCAGGCTTCAATTGAAAGAAGCGTTATAAATCTTGCCATAGAAAAGAATAAATGTTTATCGGATTTAACAAAAGAGGATTTTAAAGAGAGCAAAATCACTAATTTTGTGCTTAACACGCTTAAACAAACACCGGCGCAGATTACAAAAGAGATTGAAGATAATTTAATTAAACGGCTTGACATGGGGCGTAAGGTTGTTGAAAACCAGGTTATTCTGCATACAGCTCCGCATCACGATGATATTGAACTGGCGTATCTTCCTTATATAACTCATCTGGTTAGAACTCCTTTAAACCAGCATCACTTTACATATTTAACAAGCGGCTTTACGGCGGTTACAAACTCTTTTATGCTTGGACTGATGGAAAATTTAGCGTCGTTTTTAAACGCGGGAATTTTCGATAAAAGATTCAAGGAAAAATATTTTGATAAAATGAATATTGAAGGAAAAAACCGGGACGTAATGCAGTATCTCGACGGCGTTGCCGCGCACAGCAGAACGTTGCAGAATGAAGCTATATCGAGAAGGCTTTTAAGAAATATTGTCGAAATTTATGACGAAGATAATCAAGTGTATCTTAAAGACAGGGTAAACGAATTAATTAACTATTTTAAAACTCAATACCCCGGCAAGAAAGATATAGCGCATGTACAAAAGTTAAAAGGCATGCAGCGCGAATTTGAAAGCGAAATTTTCTGGGGATATTACGGTTTCAGCGTTGAGGATGTTTCTCACCTTCGACTTGGATTTTATCAGGGTGAAATCTTTACCGAGCAGCCTGAAATGGATAGAGACGTTCTCCCGGTATTTGAGCTTCTTAAAAAAATTAATCCTACTATAGTATCGGTCGCATTCGACCCCGAAGGCAGCGGACCGGATACGCATTATAAAGTTATGCAGGCAATTTCTGAAGCATTAAAACTTTATGAGAAACATTCGGGAAACAGCAATATTAAAGTCTGGGGTTATAGGAATGTCTGGTACCGTTTTCATCCCGCCGAAGCGAATATTTATGTGCCGGTTAGTTTAAACTCATTCGCTATATTGGAAAACACTTTTATGAAAAGTTTCGGTTCGCAGAAAGACGCCAGTTTCCCGAGCTGGGAATACGACGGACCATTTAACAGACTCGTTCAGAAAATAAATGTTGAACAGTATAATATATTAAGAGAAAGTCTTGGCAAAGATTTTTTCCTTAAACATGAACATCCGAGAATAAGAGCGGCTAAAGGAATCTGTTTCCTTCGCGAATTAAGCCTTGAGGAGTTTTATAAACATACAAGAGATTTAAAAAAGATTACCGAATAGAATCTTTTTTTCAAGGTTGTTCTTAAAAAACTATTTTCTTAATTGAGTAGTCCCCTTAATTATTTGTGCCTTGGCGGAAAGGTTTATTTTAATTTAGAGATGTATTAAAACCGCTAAGGCACTTAGAAAAAACACTTACCGGAGCTGTCTCAAAATTTAAGTGCGAATATGAAAAATATCTTAAAAGTTTTACTCGTTCTTTTTATGGTATCGTGTACAGGTGTGGTTGAAGTTCAAAAACCCGGATTAGATAAAGACCTGCCGGAGCTGCTTACCGATCTGCAATATTTAATTAAAGAAAATAATTTCAGTTTCAAAGTGCCCCCCGGAACAAGGTTTACAGATTTTAGTATCGACAGCATTTCTTCAAAAATTATAATCACCTCGAATAAAGAATTTTCAAATCAATATTACAGGGAAGATTCAGTTGAAAAAATCTATTCCGGTATTAAAAATTATTTAGGCGAAAAATTTTCAAATTACGATTTGCAGATACTATCGCTCGGAGTCCCGGTTGAAGAATTAATCCCTAACTTTTACAGAGATAAAATAAAAAAAGATACTTCCCGGTTGGGTACTCAATCTATAAACAGACCCCAAAGCGTTGTTAGAAACATAAGCAGAACATTTATTCCTTCCCTCGGACTAAGCGGAAGAAATATTGCACTTTGGCCTAGTCACGGACGATATTATAATTCCAAACTTGATAGATGGATGTGGCAGAGAGCCCGATTATTTCAGATGATTGAGGATTTGGGTCCTTTGGCTTTTACAAATCCTTATCTTGTTCCGATGCTTGAAAATGCCGGGGCAAATGTTTTTCTTCCCCGTGAAAGAGATACTCAGACAAATGAAGTTGTTGTTGATAACGATTCTGAAAACAACGGTTTTGTTTTCGTAAACGGTCAATATAATAGATGGATTAAAGGAAGCGGGAACGCTTTTGCTTTGGGCAGTCAGCCGTATCCCGGGAATTACAATCCATTTAATTACGGTACACATTTAATAACAAACTCTGAATTAGAAGCCGGGGCTTCAGTAAGTTATATCCCTGATATTCCTGAAGAAGGAGAATACTCCGTTTATATAAGTTATAACTCATCCGGTAATAATGTAACTGACGCTCATTATACTGTATTTCATACAGGCGGCATTACGGAATTTGAAGTCAATCAGCAGATCGGCGGAAATACATGGATTTATTTGGGTGAATTTAAATTTGCCAAAGGTTCAAATCCAAATACCGGTAAAGTTGTTCTTGATAACAAAAGCGCGGAAATAGGAAAATTTGTATCGGCAGACGCGGTGCGTTTCGGCGGGGGAATGGGAGTTATTGAACGCGGCGGCAGAACAAGCGGATTCCCCAAATTTATGGAAGGCGCGAGATATTTCCTTCAGTATTCAGGTATGCCCGATACTCTAATTTATAATATTAACGGCGATACGCTTGATTATAATGACGACTATCAATCAAGAGGCGAGTGGGTAAATTATCTTGTCGGCGCGCCTTACGGTCCAAATAAAAACCGTGAAGTTAAAGGTTTGGGAATTCCTGTTGATTTGTCGCTCGCATTTCACACCGACGCCGGAATTACTCGTAATGATTCAGCAATCGGCACACTATCAATCTATAGTACAACCGATATTGATTCATCACAATTCTTCCCCGACGGAATTTCAAGAATGGCTAATAGAGATTTAGCCGATATTCTGCAGACGCAGATTGTTGACGATATTAGAATTAAGTACGATTCGTTATGGACGAGAAGATCATTGCGGGACGCAAGATACAGTGAGGCTACAAGATTAAATGTCCCATCTGTGCTGCTTGAATTGCTTTCGCATCAAAATTTTTATGACAGCAAATTTCAGCTTGATCCAAGGTATAGATTTGATATCGCACGCTCGATTTACAAATCCGCGGTTAAATTTATCGCGGGGCAGAATAATCTTAATTACGTAATACAGCCCCTGCCGGTTACAAATTTTTACACAGAGCTTAATAAAAACGGCTTTGTAAAATTATCGTGGAAACCTCAATCTGATGAAATTGAACCTACCGCTGAGGCGGATAAATATATTGTGTATAGAAGGATTGGTAATTCCGGGTTTGATAACGGCACTCTTGTTAATGATACTACTTTTACATTTACGGATACAAAAGAAAATGTAATCTACGGTTTTAAGGTCACCGCAATTAATGACGGAGGAGAAAGTTTCCCTTCTGAAATTTTATCCGTCTGCAGTTTGGGAAAGGATATAAAACCTGTTCTGATTATTAACGGATTTGACAGAGTATCGGGTCCGGCAAATATTAAAAGTGAATTCTTTACCGGTTACTTAAATAATATTGACGCAGGCGTGCCGGATAAATATGATTTATGTTTTACCGGACTTCAGCATAATTTTAATCCTTCGCTTGATTGGACATCGGACGATATGCCGGGACACGGCGCAAGTTACGCCGATTATGAAACCAAAATTATAGCCGGCAATACTTTTGATTATCCCTATGTTCACGGAAAAGCAATAGCCGCAAACGGTTATGCATTTGTATCCGCAAGCGATGAAGCGGTTTGGGACGGACAGATTAATTTAAACGGCTACCGTTTTGTCGATTTAATTATGGGCGAAGAAAAAACAACTCAGTGGCCGGCCGAATACTCGGATACCAAATACGGCATGCAATTCGAAACTTTCCCCGATCCGCTTAAATCTAAAATATCCGATTACCTTAATAACGGAGGCAGCTTATTTGTCTCGGGTGCTTATATTGGCACCGATTTATTCAGAAACAAACCTAATAATCATAAAGATGCCGAATTCGGAAAAAATTATTTAAAGTTCAGACTCGCAACCGATCATGCGGTTAAAACTGGGAAATTATATTCCAACAATGAATTGGTTTTTCCAAAAGATTTTAATTTGGAATTTAATACCGATCTGAATGATTCAATATACGCGGTTGAAGCTCCGGATGCGCTGGGTGAAACTTTAGGAAGTAAAACAATACTTAGATATTCCGAAAACCAAATAAGCGCTGCAACCGCTTATAAAGGGAATTACGGAGTGGTAGCATTCGGCTTTCCTTTTGAGACAATCTTAGGTTATGATAAACAGAAAGAAGTAATGAAATTTGTACTAAACTTTATGATGAATAAATAATTTTAATAAATGTTTTAATAAAATATTTAATGAGTAAAGAATTATGATGAAAGAACCGGAAGTTAGCGTTGCAATTCTTAATGAAAATGAAATAGTATTTGAATTAGACGGAAATTTTAACTGCAAGGAAATCGATAAAGAAATTACAGGCGTATTAAGAGTAATACATGAAGACGGATTGATCAAATTAATTTATTCCGGCTCCGTACTAATTATCCCCGACGGATCTGTATTTAAACCTGCTGATTTTAACGCGGATTCATTTTTAATAAAAGATGTTGTAATAGGAATAAAATTTCATTGGCAGAAAAAGGAAGATCAGAAATTCAAAGGTTCGCTGAAAATTATAAAAGAAAATAATAAATTAACCGCCGTTAATATTATCCCGGTTGAGGAATATTTAACAAGCGTTATCTCTTCGGAAATGAGCGCTACAAGCTCCGAAGAATTATTAAAAGCGCACTCTATTATTTCAAGAAGCTGGCTGATAGCGCAGATTGAAAAAAGCAGAGAGTTAAAGGAATCGGGAAATACACCACCGGGTTTTATTGAAAATGACGAGAAACTTATTAAATGGTTCGATAGAGAAGATCATGATTTATATGATGTATGCGCCGACGACCATTGCCAGCGCTACCAGGGTATAACAAAAATTTATGATGAGAAATCGAAGAAAGCTATTGAGTTTACGCGCGGCATGCTTCTAATGTATAACAATAAAATCTGCGACGCGAGATATTCGAAATCATGCGGGGGGATATCCGAAAATTTCGAAAATGTGTGGGAACCCGTAGAACATCCTTACCTGAAAAAAGTTGTTGATAATATTCCCGCGGAAAAAAACAGCGGTTTGGATTTGACAAATGAAATTGAAGCCGTTAAATGGATTAAAGGAAATCCTCCCGCTTTCTGCAATACTGTTGATGAAAAAGTATTATCGCAGATACTTGTTGATTTTGATCAAAGCACAAAAGATTTTTACCGGTGGAAAATTGAATATTCCCAAAAAGAAATATCATCCTTGATTAATAAAAATTTGGGAATTGATTTTGGAAGCATACTGGACTTATTACCCATAAAAAGAGGAGTATCAGGGAGACTGATAGAATTAAAAATTATAGGAACTAAAAAATCATTAACAATCGGGAAGGAATTAATAATAAGAAAAACTCTTTCGCAATCACATTTGTACAGCTCCGCGTTTATAATTGAAAAACATGATATTAAAAACAATATACCGGGTAAATTTATACTTATCGGAGCGGGATGGGGACACGGAGTAGGTTTATGTCAAATAGGCGCCGCAGTAATGGGTGAAAAGGGATTCCCTTATGATAAAATACTGCTTCATTATTTCACTAATGCCGAGATTAAAAAACTTTACGAATAGAAAAATTCTTACAAATTAGTCAACTGGTTCATTAATTTAATCAGAGTATCCATGGAAAAGAAAACAGAGAGACTTTTATCGCTTGACGTGTTCCGGGGAATTACAATTTTAGGAATGATTCTGGTAAACAATCCCGGTTCGTGGTCAGATATTTATCCGCCGCTGCGACACGCCGAGTGGAACGGCTGCACACCCACCGATCTTATATTTCCGTTCTTTTTATTTATTGTAGGCGTTACAACAACAATTTCTCTTTCCAAATACAGGGATAACGGAAACAATATAGAAGTTTATAAAAGACTGATTCGAAGAAGCTTAAGTATTTTCCTAGTAGGTATGTTTTTGGCGGGCTTCCCGTTTTTTAATTTAAGTACAATTAGAATTCCCGGCGTGCTTCAGCGTATCGCTGTTGTTTATTTTTTTACCTCTATTATTTTCCTAAATGTGAAAAAACAAAATATCGTTTATGTAATTTCTGCATTGCTCCTTTCATATTGGGGGATGATGACTTTAATTCCGGTTCCCGGTGTCGGCTCTCCCAGCCTTGAACCTTCTGCAAACCTGGGCGCCTGGATTGACAGATTATTATTAAACGGGCATTTATGGAGTTACTCTAAAACCTGGGATCCCGAAGGAATTCTAGGAACAATTCCCGCAATAGGCACGGCGCTTTTAGGAGTACTTACAGGCTATTTGTTAAAAAGCGGAGATGATAAAACCTTAAAAACATTATATATGTTTTTTTACGGAAATATATTAATGACTCTCGGATATATTTGGGATTTTTGGTTTCCAATTAATAAAAGTTTATGGACAAGTTCTTATGTAGTTTATACCGGAGGAATGGCATTAGTATTTTTAGCAGTTTGTTATTGGCTTATTGATGTTAAAGGATACAAATGGTGGACAAAACCTTTTCATATATACGGAACAAACGCAATAACGGTATTTGCTCTTTCGGGTTTAATGGCAAAATTGATGGGCATAATAAAAATTACAGGCAGTAACGGTGAAGAAATCGCTTTAAAAACATTTATATTTAATAATGTTTATCTGCCGATTGCCAGTCCAATAAACGCTTCTCTGTTGTTTGCAGTATCATATATTTTATTGTGGCTGTTCTTGATCTGGCTTTTATATAGAAAACAAATTTTCATAAAATTATAAAAAGTCCGAGTTACTATTGCCGGGAAAAATTAAAGGTATTTAATAAAGGTATATAAATGAAAACATTAATTATGGTAATTTGCTTTATGACAATTATTTCAGCCCAGACAAAATATCAGGATATAAACGAGAAAATTTCAAACGGTGATTTTACTAAAGCTTCAAAATTAATTGATGAAATAATTCTTAACGGAAATTTAAGCGAAACCGAATTATATAATCTAAATTTTGAAAAAGAGAAAATGGATAGAATCCGCAAAGATTTCAGAAAAACCGAAAAAGATATAATCGAATATATAAAAAATTATTATCCTGATATTTCCGGAACTGATATTAAAAAATGGGAAGAAGACGGAAGTCTTGAGTATAAGGTTATCGACGGCGAAAAATATTATTTCAACAGGTCGCATACAAACTTATTCAGGATTAATAAAGAAGCCAAGAAAAGAAAAATTGAAATTGAAGGGGACAAGAAAGACAAACTTGATGAATTTCTGGAAGCTTATCTGCCCGAAGTTATAAACGAAGCAAAAAATAAAAATGTCTCTTTGGTGAAACCGCAGAAAATGAAAATCAATTATAAGTTAACCGTTGATGCGGATGCAGTGCCGGAAGGGGAAATAATAAGATGCTGGCTGCCTTTCCCCAGAAAAGGTTATAAGAGACAGACCGATATAAAATTGATTTCGGTTAATTCAGGTAATTATATAATAGCACCGAACAGCATTATGCAGCGCACTATTTATTTGGAAAAAGAATCCGTTAAGGGTGAGCCGACTGTTTTTGAATATTCATTAGAATTTACCGGCTTGAATGAATGGACAGGAATTCAAGTTGATAGTGTTAAACCATATAAAACTGATTCGGATTTATATAAAGAATTTACTGCTGAAAGAGCGCCTCATATAGTATTCACTAATAAAATCAAAGATTTGTCGAAGGAAATTGCAGGTGACGAAACAAATAAATTTGCAATTGCAAAAAAAATATACAAATGGATAAATGACAATATTCCATGGGCAGGCGCAAGAGAATATTCAACAATTGATAATATTTCGGACTACTGCATTACAAACGGTCACGGCGACTGCGGAATTAAAACATTAACATTTATGACTTTAGCAAGATATAACGGAATCCCGACCAAATGGCAGAGTGGGTGGATGCTTCATCCCGGTAGTTTAAATCTGCATGATTGGGCGGAAATGTATCTTGAAGGCTACGGATGGGTTCCCGTTGATCAATCGTTCGGATTAACGGATTCTGATGACGAAGATGTAAGATGGTTTTTCCTTGGCGGATTGGACGCATATCATTTTATTGTTAATGATGATTACTCATCAGATTTGTATCCCGCTAAAATTTATCCCAGAAGTGAAACCGTCGATTTCCAACGCGGCGAAGTTGAATGGAAGGGAGGTAATCTTTATTTCGATAAATGGGATTACCATATGGATGTTGAATATTTGAATTGATAAAAAAATAAACCTTCGAGATTAATTAATCTCGAAGGTTTATAAACTTAATACGAAGCGGCTTTTGATAACCCGATTCCCGGATCTTCAGTTAATTCAATTTTCCCGTTAATTATTTTTGTGCCTTCAAACGGATCATTGCTAATTAATAAATTTCCGTCAAGATCAGCCCATTCAACTTCCGGGGCAAGCTGTGATGCCGCCGAAATAGCGCATGATGTTTCGGTCATACAGCCGAGCATTATCTGCATGCCCAGCGATTTTGCCAAAGTTAGCATTTTATGCGCTTCGCGAAGACCCGTACATTTCATCAATTTAATATTTATGCCCGTATAAACTCCGTGAGCTTTTATTACATCCGGTAATCTCTGCAGCGATTCATCCGCGAAAGTGGGGAGCGGGCTATGTTCGGTAAGCCATGCCATATCGTCTATCTGTTCTTTCGGCATTGGCTGTTCAATAAGTTTTACGTTTCTTTCGTTTAGCCAATTAATCATTTCAAGCGCGAATTCTTTTTCTTTCCACCCCTGATTTACATCTACAATTATTGGTTTGTCCGTAACCGATCTTATTGTATTAATCATATCCTTATCGTTTTCGCGTCCAAGTTTAACTTTTAAAATATTATACACTTCGGCTTCTTTAACTTTCTGTTTTACAACTTCATCGGTATCAATGCCTATCGTAAAGGAAGTTGAAGGAGTTGTATCTTTTTTAAATCCCCAAATTTTGTACCACGGTTTACCCAGCAATTTTCCGATTAGATCATGGAGTGCAATATCTACGGCTGCTTTGGCGGCTGTATTCTTTTCGGCTATTCCGTCAACGTATTCAAGAATGCTTTCAATCTCAAATGGGTCTTTGAATTGTGAAAGATTTACTTTGGAAAGAAACGCCGACGCAGATTCCTGCGATTCACCCAGATACGGAGGCATTGAAGCTTCTCCGTAACCAATTACTCCGTCATACTCAATCTGTGTAAGCATTACCGGGGTTGTGCTTCTTGAACTTGTAGCTATTGTAAATACGTGTTTTAATTCCAGCGTGTAGGGTTTGAATGATAATTTCATATTTGCATTCTTCTTTGTTATGTTAAAATTTTTTGAATATAAATTAGTATTTAATCCGAGTGTTAAAGCAGTTCCGCCAATAATTCCGGATCTTGTTAAAAATTGCCGCCTGTTATGTTTCATTAAAATTCTCCCGAATAAAATTTATTATTTTTTATGGAGGTAATACCGTTATCGTCAACGGAATTTATAATTCTTTTTGCTCGAATAAATTGTTTCAGTCTGTACTCGCTGAAATTCGCGGCATCCGGGTTTAGACTATTAATCATTACCTTTCCTGAAGCATGAATAAATTCGTTGTTGCCGATATAAATACCTACATGCGTAATTCTTTCTTTCTTTTCTTCTGTTTGTTTAAACCCGAAAAATAATAAGTCGCCCGGTTTAAGATTATCCAGCCCTTTTTCTGTATCTACTAAAATTCCCGTATTAACCTGTTGTGAAGCGTCTCTTTGAAGAACAACCCCGTTTAAGAAATAAACAGTTTTGGTGAATCCGCTGCAGTCCATTCCTTTGGTTGATGTGCCGCCCCATAAATAAGGGATGCCCATAAATTTTTTGGCAGTCGAAATAATATTTTCTTCGGTCGGGTACGCTTCGGAAAACCAATTATTTAATCCCAGGCATTTATCCGCTTCAATAAATGCTGTTCTTCCGTCGGGATATTCTACATTATAAAAATTATTTTCTTTTCCCAAATTAATCAGAATATCACCGGCGACAAGATCCGAAACGCGGTCTGAATTTATATCAGCTTCAGCGAATGAGAATCCGTATTCGGAATTAAAAATAATTTTATCGGCATTAATCCATTTCTCAAGTTCTTCCTTGTTAACTAATTTAACACCGCTGTTATCTACCCATGAAATATATTTATCGGGAGTTTGTACAAGGCAGAATCCGTCGTCTTTTTTAAGAACTTTAACCGGCGTGCCGAGCAGGGCTTGAGTAGTTAGTTCGGCGCTATGCGAATGTTTTGATCTAATATTTGCGACCGAAAGATTTATAATCCCATATACCTTACCACCCAATTCTTCGGAGGGGAGCAGGCGTATATTGTTTTCAAACATTATACTTTTTTCTTTAAGTCTGGCAATTAATTCATTTTCCGCTTCGATTAAATTTGTTTCGCCGGAAAGAACAATTAAATCGTTTCCGCCTGATATACTTACGTCAAATAGAGCGGTTCTTTTATCGGGCGCAAAACCGGATTTTATTTCTTCGATAATATTTATAATCTCTTGCATATTATTTTCCTGCGCAGGTAAGTTTAAAAAAGTTAAAAATAATATAAATAAGGTAGTAATTGATTTTATCATAATAGACTCTATATTCTTAAAAAAATAATTAATCTGTTTTACGTCCGAATTCAGGATCAAGCGGAATAAATTTAGTAATCAGAAATGCGGGAATAGTAGCTAACAGAGCCCATATAAAAAAGTATTGATAGCCTATCATTTCCTGAATCCATCCGCTTGCCATTCCCGGAATCATCATTCCAAGCGCCATAAATGCCGTTGCAATTGCAAAGTGCGCGGTTTTATGCTGACCGTCCGAAATATAAATCATATAAAGCATATATGCCGTGAACCCGAATCCGTACCCGAATTGTTCAATGCCCACGCAAATATTTATAAGAAGGAATGAAGTTGTTTGTGTAAGAGATAAAATAATATAAACACTGTTGGGTATATTGATAGCCGCAACCATCCACCACAGCCAGTATTTTAATCCGTCCCGCGACGCAAGAAATCCGCCCAGAATTCCTCCTGCCACTAATGACGCCATACCAACGGTACCGTAAACTATTCCTACTTCACTGGTTGTTAATCCCAATCCTCCCGATGCTTTTGAGTCGAGCAGAAACGGGGAAGCAAGTTTTACAAGCTGAGATTCGCCAAGTCGGTATATAAGCAGAAAACTTATAAAAATAAGAATGTTTTTCTTCTTAAAAAACAGAACAAACGTTTTAATAAATTCGGAAAAAATATTTGAGCCGCTTTGAGTAACTGCAGGCTTATCGGTTACGGGGAAAGGGAGAATAATTTTATGATAGATAAAAAACAATAAGAACAAGGCGGCCAATATTGAAAATATTATTGTCCAGGCCAACTGAATATTACCGCCTGTTGAGTTTTCAAAATAACCGGCCGCTATTATCAGAAGTCCTTGTCCTGTAATCATCGCGATTCTGTAAAATGTACTCCTAATGCCAATAAAGAATGCCTGATCACGTTTATTTAATCCCAACATGTAAAATCCGTCGGCGGCAATATCATGTGTGGCTGAGCTGAATGCCATAAGCCAGAAAAAAGCCATTGTATACTGAAAATAATTCGGGGCGGGAATAGTAAGCGCTATACCGGCAAGAGAGGCTCCAATAAGCAGCTGCATTAGAATAATCCATAATCTTTTTGTTCTTAACAAGTCAACAATAGGGCTCCATAACGGTTTTATTGTGTAAGGCAGATAAAGCCAGCTTGTATACAAAGCTATATCAGTGTTGGATACTCCCATACGTTTATACATAATAACGGAAACCGACATTACAATTACATACGGCAGTCCTTCGGCAAAATAAAGTGTAGAAACCCAGGCCCAAGGGTTGCGTGATGTTTTTTTCTGATTGGTCATAAGACTATATACTCCAGGGAATTTTCCAATGGTAATGTCTTAGCATAAATATGCGTTTGAATATTTATTTTAGCGAAATACTTTTAGCCATATATGCGGCACCCATTGCGGGCGAGTTTTCAGCTTTAACAATACTGACTTCGGGAATAAGATTTTTAATTTTTGATTTGAATAAATCCGAATAATAATTTTCCGTAGCAATTGTTCCGCCTACTAAACATAACTTCATATTTTCTTCATTTATCATTTTAAACATTGATTTAACGTGCAGAACTAATTCATCTGATTCTTCATCAAGAATCTTAAGAGCTGACTTATCACCGTTCTCAGCAGCTTCAATAACTTTGGGAGCGAATGAAGCCAGATTAAAATTATTTCTGTATACTTCGGTAATAAGCTGTGATGAATTATTTATCCCGAAATCTCTTTCAAGCAATTTAGTTAATTCCGTACTTCCGCCTCTTCCGTCAAAATCTTTTGCGATTTGAATAAGACCTTTTCTGCCTAAAGCATTTCCGCTTCCTTCATCACCAATAAATTTACCGAAACCGCCTGCTCTATAAAAGTTGTTGTTCCTGTCCTTTCCTATTATCATCGATCCGGTACCGGCAATTAATAGACTGCCGGGTTTGCCTGAAAATGCGCCTTCAAGCGCAATACGGGCATCGCTTTCTACATTAAACGATTTGAATTTATGCCCTTTTGATTCTGCGTAACTTATAAAGTCATTCTTTAATTTCTGCGCGTCATCGGGTCTGCCCGCGCCTGTGGTGCCGATTAGCATTGATTCAATTTGATCGTATGAAATATTAAGTGAGTTTACAGTCTGAGATATTAAATCAAGAATTGTCTGCGATACAATTTGTGTCCCGATTATAAGGAAATTAGAAGGACCGCCTTGACATTCAAATAAAGGATTCAGCTGATAATCCGTGATAATACATTTTGTTTTTGTCCCTCCGCCGTCAAATCCTATAAAATATTTCTGCTTCACAGTACCTCTGATTTAAAACAAAATAATTTCAAAATATGCTGTAGTAATTAAACAATGATTTAGCTTAGTTTGAACAAATACCGGTATTTAATTATTCTCTGTATTTTAATAAAATATTCAGCAAGATAATTATTTTATTTCAATTAAAGTCGGTCTGCTTTCATTGCTTATTCTATCAACCGCCGAAACGGCAATATGCGATAAATCGAATTTTCTTTCAGTTAAATTGCCGCTTTCATTAATGAATGAATATTCGGAATTAAGCGGAACTTTAAATGATATGGTTTCGGCTGTTAAAATTTTGTAATCCCATCTTTTGCCGTATTTATAATACACGACCCAATTGAAAATATTTTTACAGTCCGGGTGTTCCCACTTAATTAAAACGCTGTCGGCATTTATTTCTGTTGATATTTTAGGAGCTTCGGGTTTTTCTCCTTTAAACCACGGTGTCGATGGAATTAATGCCTGTTTTTTATATGGCCCTTTTAAAATTGCACCTGTAAGTTCAGAATAGCTGATTAAGGGGGCAATACTCCAGTGAACATTTCCGGGTGATTCTGGGAGCATTCCTCTTGTGACCATTATCTGGTTTATTACTTCGATAGTATTTAATTCATTATTGTCCCTTACGATATTTATTCCAGGCCAAAAATGTCTGTTCATTTTATTTTCACTTTTCCACCAACCTAAAAGCACCGGATAACTTTGACCGATGCTGCTGATTTTCCAGTACAGCTGAGGCGACCAGTAATCAACCCATCCCTCGTTAATCCATAATTTCGCGTCTGCATATAATTTATCATACTGGTCAAATCCTTCAATAGAAGCCGGATAACCTGGTTTCCAAACTCCGAAAGGGCTTAAACCAAACTTTACGTTTGGTTTAACATCTTTAATTCCTTTATAGACCCTTTGAATAAATTTATTAATATTGTCACGTCGCCAATCGTCTCTTTTTAATTTGCCGTTGTTCTGCAGATATGCTTGCCAGCTGTTTTCGTCCGGGAAATCTTCATCATCGTTATAAGATGGATAAGGATAAAAATAATCGTCAAAATGAATACCGTCAATATCATATCTATTAGTAATATCCATTACCACGCTTAACGAGTAATTTTGAGTTTCTTCTAAACTGGGATCAAGCCACCAATAACCGGATTTTAATTTTACTACCCAATCGGGATGTTCTTTTACAACGGAAAATTCGCTTACTTCGCCGCCTTCAATATGATGAGCTCTGTAAGGATTTAACCAAACATGAAGTTCCATTCCTCGTTTATGCGCTTCATCAACCCAGAACTCCAAAGGGTCATAATATGGATCTGGTTCCTTACCCTGACTGCCTGTTAAATAAAATGACCAAGGTTCAAGATCGCTTTTATATAAAGCGTCGCATTGAGGTCTGGCCTGAAACACGACAGCGTTAAAATTATTGTTCTTAAGCAGATCTAGGAGTTTTATTGCTTCACCTTTCTGCTCTTCAGTTGTAAGGTCATTTCTGCTGGGCCAATTAATATTTGCTACTGTAGCGATCCACGCTGCTCTAAATTCTCTTTGAGCTTCGGGAAGTTTTTCCTCAATTAAATTTAATTCTTCATGCTGAGGAAATACCTGAACTGAAATTAAAATAAAAAGGAAAACAAATTTCACATATCTATTAATAGCCATAATTTTCCCGTTATTATTTTTGTTTTATGGTAATATTTGTTAAATATTACTGATAATTTTTTATGCAATGTTTAAAAATGCATAAAAACTATAATCTACTTTTGCTGATATTTTGGGAATATTTTAATCGTTTCTTTATGAAAATAAAAAATGCAATTTTATTTTAACTACATAATCGGGTAGTTTTAAGTTCAATGTATTTATATTTGTTTATCGAAAAAGAATTTATTCTCTGATTAATTTTATTTGAAAAATTCATGATACTGTAGTAAATAAAACCCCTTTGAAGTATCGGTCATTTTTTTAATATTTATATGCATTATGAACTTAATTATGTTGTTTGTTTATGAAAAGTACGTTCACAATAAATAATAAAGCGCTCCTCCTATTTATATTTACCGCCTCATTCTTCTGCAGTAATCAGGTCAATGCTCAAAATCAGAAAATTACTTTCGACCGTCTTGCCAGAGAACAGGGTTTAATACCGGGTAATGTGAATGATATTATTCAGGACAGTATTGGTTTTATTTGGATGGCAACCGAAAACGGTTTATGCAGATTTGACGGTTATAATTTTCTTTATTTTAAAAATGAGTTAAATGATTCCAATAGTTTGAGCTTTAACCATGTTTTTACACTGCTTGAAGACAGCAACGGAATTATCTGGGTTGGAACATTAGGCGGAGGACTTAATAAATTTAATACCAAGACCGGGATTTTCAAAAGATATCAGCATGATATAAAAAATCAAAGCTCCCTAAGCAGCGACATTGTCTATAAACTATTCCGCGATTCAAAGAATAGAATATGGATTTCAACCTTAGGCGGGGGACTAAATTTATTTGACCCTAAAAATGAAACGTTTATTAACTACAGGCATATTGCGGGGGATACAAACTCAATTAGCAGTAATATGGCCAGCGCAGTATATGAGGATAAAAATAATAATTTATGGATAGGCACCTTTGACGGCGGAATTAATTTGTTTAATGAAGATGAAAACAAGTTTATCCATTTTAAACATGATGCCGCCGATATTTTTTCCTTAAGTCACAATCAGGTTATGCAATTCCTCGAAGATGATTACGGTAGATTCTGGATTGCAACCTTCGGCGGAGGCGTAAATTTATTCGACCGTAAAAAAAATATTTTTCATAATATAAATAATGATAAAAATTTCCCCGTAAAACCGGATCATTTAAATGTAAGACAGTTATTAGAAGACGAAAATTATATTTGGGTAGGCACTTACAGCGGCTTATTCAGATTTGATAAAGTCAACTTTCAAAAAACAGATATTTATTACAGCCCTAATGATCCTAAATCTATCAACAACAATAAAATCAGATCTGTATTTAAAGACAGAACCGGCGTTCTTTGGGTTGGTACAATTGCAGGCGTAAATAAACATGATACGATGAAAAAGAAGTTTCAGCAGATAAGTTTTACGGATAATTATAAATCAATTAATCATAACGTTAAAACTCTTCCTTCTAAATATATTACTGAAAAAATATTTTGGGCAAGCGGCGTTAAATCAAAATATTATTATAACGGGAATAGAAAAATAAGATTTTTCAGCGACGATGATTTCTCCGAAAGATCGCCAGGTACTTTTTATTCCAGTTCATATATAGACGAAGATGGAGTACTGTGGGTAGGAAGTTATAACGGGATACATTTTTATGACCCCGTAATAAATGAATTTGTAAATGTTCAATATGCTGACGACGGCACTCCCGCGCTCGGCAATAATTTTGTTAAATGGTTTTACATTGATAAATCAAATCATTTTTGGGCCGGAACTATGGCAGGCGGACTTAGTTATTTTAATCCCCAAAAAAATGAACTGAAAAAATATATCCATTTTGAAGAAGATAAAGAGTCGATAAGTGATTCAAGAGTAATGACAATTTTTGAAGACAGTAAAAACATACTGTGGGTTGGAACATACGGCGGACTTGATGTCTTTAATGAAAATGACGAAACATTTAAACACTACAGGGTAATTCCGAACGACAGTACATGTATTTCTAACGACCGTATTTATAATATTTATGAATCTAAAGCAGGAGAGCTTTGGATCGGGACCTATCAGGGACTTAACAGATATAACAGAGCCGAAGATAATTTTGAACAGTTTACAACCCAACAAGGTATGGCTGATAATACGGTTTACAGTATTCAGGAAGATGAAATAGGTAATTTGTGGATTAGAACTAATGACGGTATTAGCAAGTTTGATCCTGTTAGAAAAATATTCAACAATTATAATGTTAAAGACGGTCTGCCGGGAATGGAGTTAAACGGAAATATCTATTTTAAAAATAAAGACGGTAAAATGTTTTTCGGTTTTTCCAACGGCTTAATTTCTTTTTATCCGGATGAAATAATTGATAACCCTTATAAGCCTGAAGTAGTATTCACAAAATTGGTAATAATGGATCAGGAAATTAAGATAGGTGAAAATTCTCCGTTGGAAAAGCCGTTAAACGAACTTGATGAAGTTGTTTTCTCCTATAAGGATAAAATTATAAATTTTGAATTTGCCGCGCTTCATTTCGCCATTCCTTCAAAAAATAAATACGCGTATAAACTTGAAGGATTTTTAGATGATTGGGTATTTGTTGACGCGAATCAAAGATCGGCAAAATTTACAAACCTTAATCCCGGTAAATATGTTCTTAAAGTTATGGCTTCTAATAATGACGGTATCTGGAGTCAGACAGAAAGATCAATAACAATTATTATCACTCCGCCTTTTTGGGAAACATGGTGGTTCCGCGGAATAGCGATCTTAAGTTTTTTGTTTATAATATTTTTATTCTATGAAATGAGGCTGCAGAGACTTGTTGAAATTGAGCGCACACGCACAAGAATCGCACGTAATCTTCATGATGAAGTAGGTGGTTCGCTTTCAAGTATACAGTATTTTGTTAGAGCAATTGAAAAGGAATTATTGGGAAATAGTCTTAACGGAAGTTCAAAGTATTTAAAACTTATTATGGAAAGTTCTGCCGATGCCCAGGAAAAAATTAAAGATTTAATATGGACAGTTAACCCGGAAGAAGACGGACTGGGTAAATTCTTAATTAAGTTTAATAGATACGCTTCCGATTTGCTTGATTCCAAAGAAATAAATTATAATATCAATCTGCCTTCAGGCATTGTTTCAAAATCAATTCCTATGGAAAAAAGGCAGCATTTATGGTGTATTTGTAAAGAAACATTAACAAATATTGTGCGTCATTCGCAATGTAAAAATGTTGATATTAAGGTTATTTTTAACGGCAGTAAATTAGATTTTTATATTTCAGACGATGGTGTTGGATTCGATTCCGCTCAGAAAAGTTTCAGCAACGGAATTGTGAATATTAAAAACAGGTCAGAATTGTTAAAAGCCGATTATTCATTAAAGACTTCTTTAAACAATGGTACCGAATGGTACTTTTCTATAAAAATTTAATTTCTACCTTTACGGGTAGTGTTTATCAATTGTAAAATTTTCATTTTCGGTAAAAAGAGCAATTATGGTTACTATATCAATTATAGAAGATAATGTTTTCGCCAGGACCGCATGGGAAACCGCGCTGAATTCTGAAGAAGATTTTGTTGTCCTTGAATCATTCAGCTCATGCGAGGATGCTATTGTATCAGAATCAATAAAAAAAAGTGATGTAATTTTACTCGATATCGGTTTGCCTGGAATTTCAGGAATTAAAGGAGCTGAAATTTTAAGCGGAATAAATCAAAATGCCCAAATAATAATGATTACAATTCAGGACGACGATAAAAGTATTTTCGGTTCACTGCAGTCCGGAGCCATGGGTTATCTTCATAAATCAGTTTCTCCCGAAGAATTGATCGAAGCAATAAGACTTGCAATAAAAGGCGGTTCTCCTATGACTCCGCAAATTGCGAGAAAAGTATTAAAATCTTTTCATAAGTTTAATCCTAGTCATGACCACGATAAACTTACTGAAAAAGAAGTAACCATTTTAAATTATTTGGCAGAAGGGAAATCATATAAAAAAATAGCAGATGAAATTTTTCTTTCAGTCGACGGCGTTAAATATCATATTAGAAGTATTTATGAAAAACTTCATGTTCACAGCAGGGCAGAGGCAGTTAACAAGGGTCAAAAGTTAAGAATTCTATCAAAATTGTAGAAATATATTTTGCCGTTTCTCATACATTGTTTTCGTTTTTTGATTCAAAATTATTTAATATTTATTCGTATAGTGCAATAATTTTTAGAAAACTACACATTGGTGTAGTGTAAATCCCCCCCTTAGTTTACAAATTGTTTTTAGGGTTAAAATTTCAATTGAATCTAAATTCCAGGTAATTATATGAGAAAAATAGTTCATCTAGTTATTACTCTTTTTATTGTTAATTCGATAACTATTTCAACTCAGGCTCAGAATCCCAAAAGAGAATTCAGAGGCGTTTGGGTTGCTTCGGTTACTAATTTAGATTGGCCTACTTCTCCTTACCTTTCAACAGAAGCACAAAAGACTCAGTTAATAGAACTTTTTGACGATCTTAAAGAAACCGGATTTAATGTAATCATCTTTCAGGTTAGACCTGAATGCGACGCTCTTTATAATTCACCTTTTGAACCATGGTCATACTGGTTAACAGGCAATCAGGGCGCCGCTCCTAATCCTTATTACGATCCGCTTGAATTCGCAGTTGAAGAAGCGCATAAAAGGGGTATGGAATTGCATGCATGGTTTAATCCTTACCGCGCAGTATATAATGTAGGTTCATATCAAATTTCTTCAAATCATGTAACTGAAAAACATCCCGAATGGGTATTAACTTTCGGGAATCTAAAAATATTAAATCCCGGATTACCCGACGTACGCGATTATAATACTGAAATTATAATGGACGTTGTAAGACGTTATGATATTGACGGTATTCATTTTGACGATTATTTTTATCCTTATCCGCCTAATCAAATTACCAACCAGGACGCGTCAACTTATTCGGAATTTTCGAGAGGTTTTACAAATCTCGGCGACTGGAGAAGGGACAATGTAAATATTTTTATAAATCAAGTTTACGGCAGTATTCAATTGGAGAAACCGTGGGTAAAGTTTGGAATTAGTCCTTTTGGAATCTGGAAACCAAATTATCCAACCGGAATTTCGGGACTTGATGCTTATAAAGAACTTTATGCCGATCCTATGGCATGGCTTCAGCATCAGTCAATTGATTATATGACTCCTCAGCTTTACTGGCCCCACGGCGGCGGACAAGATTACGGAAAATTAATGCCGTGGTGGGCCGATTCGATTTATGCGCATGACAGACATTTTTATCCCGGTCAAGCGGCTTATAGAATTCCTAATTGGGCAGATAGCGAAGCGCAAAGACAAATAAGAGCGAATAGAAAAAATCCTAAAACTTTGGGGAGCGTATTTTTCCGGGCACGTGTGGGTATTTTAGATAATCCAAAAGGTTTTGCCGATTCATTAAAAAATGATTTTTATAAAAACCCGGCTCTTATTCCGGTAATGGATTGGAAAGATCAAGTTAGTCCAAATCCGGTAACGAATTTAAAATACGGTAAACTTGCCGATATTAGAGGCGACGGACTGTTGTGGGACGTTCCGGCATCGGCGGCAGACGGCGATTCAGCTTCAATGTACGCGGTGTACAAATTTGATTTTCCTTCCGTTCAGCAATCAGATTTAGAAAACTCGAGTAATCTTAATAATATAGTAGGCACTAATTATAGCGCCTTAAAAGCGGGAGAAGATTTAACAACCGGGCAATCATATTTCGCGGTTACGGCATTGGATAGAAATTATAATGAAAGCAGTATGAGTCAAGTTGTTCAGGTGCAGGTTCAAACTCCTGCAGTACCTGTAATATTTTCCCCGGTTAATTTTGCTTTAAATCAAAAAGATACAATCGTCTTTACATGGGAAGATACACCTCATTCAAATTTTAACAGACTGCAAATTGCTTCTGACGAAAATTTTTCTAATTTATTAGTTAATCAAAATTCAATTGTTGATACTTTTAAATCAGTAACAGGTTTTAAAGGTCTTTCAACATATTATTGGAGAGTAACAGCTTCTAATTTAGCGGGTGAAAGTGATTATTCCGAGGTAAGAAGTTTTACAACCGGTTTCCCGATTGCGCCAATCCTTATATCGCCTATTGATAAAAAATTAGATGTAGAATTAACTCCTCAATTAGTTTGGAATACTACTGAATTTGCGGATCAATACAGAGTTCAGGTCGCAGAGGGACTTTCAATTGAACCTGAAATTATTATTATTGATACAATTATTTCTGATACAACGTTTATAACACATGAACTAAATGTTAATAAAATTTATACATGGTCTGTCGGAGCAATAAACGAATTCGGATTCAGCGGTTTAGCCGATGTATTTAAATTTAAAACTCAAACTACGACAGATATAGAAACTACTGATAATTCAATTCCGATTAATTACGCATTGGAACAAAATTATCCTAATCCATTTAATCCTTCTACAACAATTACTTTTGCTCTTCCTGAAAGCGGATTTACCGTTTTACGTGTGTTTAATATTTTAGGACAGCAGGTGAAAGAATTAGTTAACAAAAACCTAAATCCAGGAAATTATTCTGTTGAATTTAACGCGGGAAATTTACCAAGCGGAATGTATGTTTATGTTCTTCAGTCAGGTTCTCAACTGTTTAGCAAAAAAATGATGTTAATAAAATAATAGCAGTTACACAGTCAGCAACGTTCTTTTCTTTAGAAGTGAATTTAGATTTATGAAGCAGGAAATTTATCTGCTCAAAATTATTAAACAAAAGTGTCTACATTTCCGAAATTTTAGGAGATTTCGAATATGAGAAAATTTTTACTTCTCACCATTCTTACAATATTTGCTTTTATACAGCTTAATGCTGCCACTACTGGAAAAATTTCCGGAACAATTACAGACGCCAGAACAAATGATCCTCTTATTGGCGTTAACGTTATTCTAGAAGGTACTACTCAAGGCGCATCAACCGATGTTGACGGTTATTACGCGATATTAAATGTTCCTCCAGGGACATATTCAATTAAGGCGTCATATATCGGTTACTCACCCGGTACTGTGACAAATGTAAGAGTTAATATTGATCAGACAACAATTGTGGATATTTCATTAAGTGATCAATCAATACAGACAATGGAAATAGTTGTTGTAGCCCAGCAGCCAATTGTGCAGAAAGATGTTGCCTCAAGCCGTGTAAATTTGAATGTTGAAGAAATTGAAAACCTGCCGGTAGCAAACGTGCAGAGTGTTTTATCTCTTCAGGCAGGCGTTTTATCGGGAACAAACGGTCCGCTTGTAAGAGGCGGTGGAGCCGATCAAACTGCGTTTGTAGTAAACGGCATGACCCTTAGAGATGAAAGGGATAATACTCCGTATACAGGCATCAGTTTTACTTCCGTAAAAGAGATTCAGGTACAGACAGGCGGGTTTAATGCTGAATTCGGTAATATACGTTCGGGACTTGTTAATGTAGTTACCAAGGAAGGCGATAAACAAAAATATACAGTTTCTTTTTTGGGAAGATACAGACCTGCCTCAAGAAAAAGTTTCGGTAATGCCGCAAACTCGCCAGACTCATACTGGATAAGGCCTTATATTGACGATGCAGTTGCATGGACAGGTACTGATAACGGTCAATGGGATGATTATACACAAAGACAATATGAACCTTTCAGAGGCTGGAACACTGTTTCGGAACAGCTTTTAAGCGACAATGACCCGACAAACGATTTATCTCCCGAAGCGGCGCAAAGATTGTTCTTGTGGCAGCACAGAAAACAAATGGATATTACAGAACCCGATTATGATATAGATTTATCCATAAGCGGTCCGGTTCCTTTTATTGGGGATAAATTAGGCGGACTTACATTTTTAACTTCTTATAGAACAACAAGAGAAATGTATTTAATTCCTTTGTCCGAAGACTCATATCAGGATTACAACTTTCAATTTAAACTTACATCCGATGTAAGCAAGGGAATGAAATTATCCGTTGAAGGAATTTTCGGTAAACAATGGGGAACAACAAGTTCAAGAAGCGGTACTGCGGGAATTTTTAGATCGCCCGGTTCTATTGCCGATGATCTGGATTTCAGATCCGGAGCAAGTTTTCTTGACTCCAGAATTTACGCTACCGACTATTGGGCACCTTCTCAAAAATTCATAAACGGTTTCGGTCTGAAATTTACACATGTAATAAATCCTACAACTTATTACGATTTTACAATTAATCAATTCGGTACACGTTACGATACAAATCCGGGTGACGCTAGAAATACAGATAGAATTTATGACTTCGGCGGTGTGCTTTTTGACGAATCTCCTTTCGGCAATTTCAGCGGCACAAGCAGCGGAATTGGTTCCTCAATGAATATGGGTCTTGGATTTAGTAATTCAAGAGACAGTAGTAAAATAAGCACATGGTCTTCAAGATTTGATTTGGTCAGTCAGCTGGATAAATTTAACAATGTAAAAGCCGGATTTGAATTAATTTATACCGATAATAGAGTTAATTACGCGTTAGTTGAACCTTCTCTCCCAAGCAATAATACTCAATCGTCATGGGCAACCTTCCCGATTAGAGGTGCTGTTTACCTGCAGGATAAATTGGAATTTGAGGGAATGATTGCCAATATAGGTCTGCGTGTTGATTACAGCGACGCAAACGGAGAATGGTATGAAATTAATAATCCATACGACGCGGCATTATCCGGAGCGTTATCTCAGGGTATTGATAGTCTTTTAGCTAAAGAACCTACAAAAGCAGTTATTGATGTTAGTCCCCGTATCGGAATCGCGTTTCCTATTTCAGTCGACAGCAAATTATTCTTCAACTACGGGCATTTTAGATCAATGCCTATTCCTGAAGATTTGTATTTGTTAAGAAGAAGTCAGGTTACTCAAGCTATTACAAGATTGGCAAACCCGAATAATCCGCTTCCAAAAACTATTGCTTATGAACTTGGATACGAACATAATTTATTTGATGAATATTTATTAAGAGTCGCCGGTTATTATAAAGACGTCAGCGAACAGCCTAGATTAGTAAGATATACAAGTAGAGATAATTCGGTTAATTATCAGATTCCTGAACCGGACAGCTACGAAGATATCAGGGGATTTGAAATAACCGCTACAAAAAACAGGGGAAACTGGATAAGAGGATTTATTAATTATACTTATCAAGTCTCTTCAACCGGAAATTTCGGATTGAGAGATAATTCTGAAAATCCTGCAATACAAAGAGAAAATTTAAAGAACAAAGATTTCTTTGAACAGAATAAACCAACACCCAGACCATACGCACGAGCGAATATAGATATTTTTACTCCGCTTGATTGGGGCCCTGAATTTGCCGGTATCAAATTATTGGAAGATTTACGTCTTAATATTTTAGCCACATGGAGAGCCGGACAGTATTTCTCATGGACGGGACCTGGCGGTACCAGTCCGGGATTTGATAATAACATTCAATGGGCTGATAACTTTAACGTTGATTTAAGAATTTCAAAATCTTTTGATTTAGGTCCATTAAATTTAGAATTCTTCGCCGATGTATTAAATGTATTTAATAATAAATATATGGATTATAGAGGCGGATTTAGAGACTTAAACGATTTTGATGATTATATGAGATCTCTACATCTACCCGAAGAATATAAACAGTTTGGTAATAATTATAATTTTATTGCGGGCGATGATACACCCGGCGATTATAGAACCGGTCCTTATATTCCTTGGGATGATAACGCTAGCGAATCTCAAAAAGAAGAATGGCGCAAAAACAAATCTTATATAGATATGCCGAATCTTGAATATACAGCATTCTTAAACCCTAGAGCCATTTATTGGGGAATAAAGTTTAATTACGATTTAAATTAAAAAATATATGAAAAAGTTTGAGGGAATAATGAACTCAGTTTTTTACCGACTTATCCGCCAGTGGCGATATAAAAGTTTCTTGCCGGTTCTTATAATATTGTTTATGGGAATTCAAAACGAAACTTTTGCTCAATTTAAAAATGTCTGGATGTCCGCAGGTTCTTTACATAGCTGGTATTCGGAAATTGGTTCCGAACTTGAAGAAGCTGGATTTCAGAAACGCCAACAGTTTGGACTGCAGTGGCCGGCAATTTACAATTATCAGGATATGCAGGCTGCAAGGGGAATGTGGATTGGCGCTAAAGATTTTACAAGTCCCAGCGGCGAAAATTTTCCTTTTAAAGTTGTAACGGTTGGACCAAGAAATCCTCTTAATTATCCTTTCTTCCCGGTTAAATTTGAATTAAAATCTAAGTTTGAACCAACCGTTGTTTATGTGGACGGGAATTTGTCGTTCCAAAAAAATGTCGATTTGGATGATATTGATAATTCAATTCCATACGACAGGCTGATTGATAACGTTGTTAATTCCGAACTGGGTATTACAATGCAGAGAAAAATATTCCAGTTTTCCCAGCAGTACAACGACAACTATATTGTTTATGAATATACTTTCACCAATACCGGGAACACAGATTCCGACAGCGAAATTGAACTTCCTAATAATATATTAAACGATGTTTATTTCTGGTGGACTTATAGAAATTCTATAAATCAATCTGCTAGATATGTTATTGGAAATGCAACAGGCTGGGGAATAAATACAATGAATGACGCCCGCGGCGACGGTGTAAAACCCGATCCTGTGGGTGAACAGTTCAGAGCTCAATTTTCATGGCACGGATATTATCCCGGGAAAGATGTCGCTTATGATAATATAGGCGCTCCTATTTGGGCTTTAAATGCAAACGCTGCTGTTTATAACGATCCTGCAGATACAGTAGGAAGATTAGCCGCAACTCAATTTTTAGGCTTGCTTACAGTATACGCCGATAAACAAGCCAGAACATTAGCTGGAAACGATGCTTTCGATAATGATGACGTTTCTCAGCCCGTAACAACTGATTATCTGAATTCTGATCACCCGCTTCTTTTGGCCGGCGCAAATTCATTTAACAAAGATAGAATGTCTCAGGAATATGCGTTAATGAGCGTTGGACACAAAACTCCGCGGCATGCCGACGCGGTTGAGCCCAGCGGTGATTTTATTAATCAAAGAAACGCTCCGAATATTAACAACGCGTCAGGCGGTATCTCTTTTAACAATGGTTACGGTCCTTACACAATCGGACCGGGTGAAAGCGTAAGAATTGTTATGGCCGAGGCTGCCAACGGAATTAATAGGGAACGGCAAATACAGGTAGGCAGACAGTATAAAAACGGTCAAATATCAGATACTCAAAAAAATACGGTTGTATTCGAAGGAAGAGATTCTTTATTCCAAACATTCGCAAGAATAAAAGAAAATTTTGAAGCAGGCTGGAATATTCCTCAGCCTCCAATGCCTCCAACAACTTTTGAAGTACTTTCAGGGGGAGATAGAATTACATTAAAATGGGATGTAGATCCTTCCGACCCTAATCCTCCTGCGGGTTTCAGAATATACCGCGCGCTTGGAAATATTGACAGCAGTTATAAATTAATCTATGAAACATCAAACGCATCTGAAAGAAGTTATGACGATCAGGATTTGGTCAGAGGCTTCAGCTATTATTACTATATGACAGCTTTCAGCGCTCCTAGATCAGCCGGACCCGCAACACCGGCCGGAAGTTTAGAAAGCGGAAGATATTATACACAAACTTATGATCCCGCGAACCTGCAGAGACAAGCCGGAGAAAAACTAAGCGATATTAGAATTGTTCCGAATCCTTTTAACGCTTCGGCTAAAGGAACAATTCGTTTCCCCGGAATTGACGATGAGGATAAAATTGCTTTTTACAATATACCGGGTCAATGTACTATTAGAATTTATTCCGAACTCGGAGAGTTAATTAAAACAATCGAACATACAAACGGAAGCGGCGATGAGTTCTGGTTCCAGGTAACTTCGTCAAACCAGATTATTGTAAGCGGTATTTACATAGCTGTAATTACAGATAAAATTACCGGTGAAAACCATATAGCCAAATTTGCTATTATCCGATAATATAAAATTAGGTAAACAAATGAGAAATTATACAATTATTATCGTTCTAATTATAAGTTTTATATCCTTGAAACTGAACGCGCAGGATAAAAAACTTGCCCAGACAGGCATGAAATTCCTAAGTGTTTCAACTGATGCAAGAACAACCGGATTTTCAGAAGCGGTAACCGCAGTTGATCTTTCAACAGCTTCTGCAATGTTTTATAACCCTTCAACAATGGCGTCCATTGAAAATTTCACTTCTTTAACGGTCGGAAATGTAGGATGGATAGCCGATATAAATTATATTCACGGGGCTATAGCTTTCGCGCCGTTCGAAGGAGATTACGGAGTATTCGGATTATCTTTCCTATCGGTTGATTACGGCGAATTCCAGGGGACAGTTGTCGCGAATAACGATCAAGGCTTTATTGATGTCGGGAATTACTCGCCGAAAGCTTATTCAATCGGTTTAGGATACGCGAAAGAATTATCTGAAAAATTCGCGGTCGGCGGCAATATTAAATATGTAAAACAGGATCTTGGAAGCAGCGTTATTGATCAAGCCGAAGATGGAAATTATATAAGTGAAGATAATTCACTTGGAGCCATGGCTTTTGATTTCGGTATTTTTTATAGAACCGGATTTAAAAGTTTGAACTTTGGAATGAGCGTACGAAATTTTTCAACTGAACTGAAATATAAAGAAGAAAGTTTTCAGCTTCCATTAACATTCAGAATCGGGCTTTCAATGAATGCTCTTGATTTGCTGGATGTTGATAAAAACACCCATTCGCTGGTTGTTTCTGTCGACGCTTCACACCCGCGCGATTATAGCGAACAAATTTTTGTCGGCGGCGAATATACATTTGTAAATACATTTTCAATAAGAGCTGGATTTGTATCTCCGTCCGATGAACAGGATTTTACAGCCGGGTTTGGTATTAAACGAGGTTTTGTTGGAATGAATCTAGGTATTGATTATGCATATCAGCCTTTCGGTATTTTTGATGATGTGCATAGATTCTCATTTAATTTTTCGTTCTAGTCAGTACTGATTCACTCCCGGATAAACGGGAATTTGTTCCCATTATAATTGGGAAGTAATCCTCAATTAAATTGAGGATAAACTTAATTGAAAAAGTTAAAATTATTTGGTAGCGACATATGAAAAAATTTAAATCAATTATAACCCTGTCAATAATTATTTTTTCTTTATTCTGTTACGGCTGCAATCAGGAAGGTTCGCCAAGTCTTTATGAAGATGAACCCGCCGGGACTGCGCCTGTAATTTCAGGGATTGTTCCCGCCGACGCGGCGCTTGCAGGAGTGACCGAAGTATCAATAAGCGGTTCTAATTTCTCCAATGTGCCTGAACATAATTTTGTTTTTTTCGGCACTGCAAAAGCGACCGTAATTTCCGCTAGTACTAACCTTCTGGTAGTAAAAGCGCCTGTTTTAATTCAGGAAAATGTTGAGTTAAAAATTGCGGTTCAAGGCTCGGAAAACTTCAGCAATAAAATATCTTACAACCTGCTTGAAGCTTCAGGGGAGTATTATGGATTTATGGATTTTGAAACTCCTTACGCGCTTACAATTGATAATAACAATAACATTTTCTTCTCCCTTGTTTCAAGCAATATAGGACAGGGCGTAATGAAACTTGCGCCTGACGGCACTGTAACTAATTTTGCTCCAAAAGGCGGCGAAACATTTTATAATGATCTTAAGATGGGAAAAAATAATATCATTTACGGCGCCAGAAATGCAAGAGCTATTTTTGCGATTGAAGAAGGAAAAAATCCAGCTGTATTTGTAACCTTTCCTACCGGAACGGTTATAACGGAATTGGATATTGATCAGAACGATAATATTTGGGCGGCGGGAAAAGGCAATAATATTTTCAGCGCCGATATAAATAAAAATGTAAAAAGTTTCCCGGTCAATTATACAGTAAATGCACTTAGAGTATTTAACGGATATTTGTACGCCGCGGGTACCAATGATACAGAAGAAGCCGTATGGAGATACAACATTGTATCGGCAAATGAACTTGGCGCCGAAGAAAAATATTTTGATATAGCCGGAGCTTTTGGATTAGCTGCCGTAGCCGTAAACGCAATCACATTTTCAAACGACGGCGATTTATATCTTGGTACGGATCAGGAAGATCCTATAATTGTTGTTCATGCCGATAAATCATATGAAAATCTTTACCCCGGCGTAGTATTCCCTTCGGTTTACGCTTTTACATGGGGAAACAATAATAATCTTTTTTATACAAGAGAAGCTAAAGGAGATTTTACTCAGACAATTATACGCGTTGATATGCAGAAATCCGGCGCGCCTTATTACGGCAAATAATTTTGGGATTTCAATTAGTAAATAAATCTTTAATCACCAGAATCACTAACAAATAATGGAGTAACTATGTTAAAAAAAATATCTACAATGTTTGTTTTTTTACTGCTGCTTGCTGGCACCAGCAAAGCTCAGTGGACATATGAAGGCGCCTGGCCTGATACAAATTATAAAGGCGGAACTCACGGCATTGAAGTAACACCTGACGGAAAGATATGGACTGCCAGTTATTATAAACAAAACTGGGTATCTCCAAGCGGTGATACATTATCAGTTTCTCCAATTCTTATATTTAGTGCCGACGGTTCTCATGTTGACACAATAGCTATTATTAATTCCGGTACATCTATTGATACACTTGGTAAAGGCGGAAGTACTTCCGGTACACGCGGTATTGGAAAAGACCCCGACGGGAATATTCTTTTTACTTCTGGCGGACCAAGCAAAATGATCAAAATAAACTATCAGACATATGAAGGTATGGGAATGCATGCTGTTACGGAAACAGGTTCTTCTCCAACCGCGCCATCAGTTGCAAATGACGGAACCATCTTTCTTGGTCCAGTTGTAGGCGGCGGAACATCTGCTATTACAATGTATGATCCTGAATTAAACTATCTTGGAAACGCGGTTCTCGGGCCTCCTAATATCGCGAGAACAATGGAAGTAGCTCCGGACGGCAACGCAATTTACTGGACACCATTTACAGGCGATCAAACAGTTCGTATTTATACAAGACCTGATGAATTTTCGGATTTTGCTATGACCGATTCAATGCTTACAGGTATGTCAATTGAAAGTAGTGCATGGAATCCAGCAACTGGTTTGTTATGGGTATCAAACGACTCAAGAGGTACCGGACCATATACTCATTTAACATGGTACGGCGTTGACGTTACAACAAAAGCTATTGTTGATAGTTTTACATTACCGAGCCCTCATCCTACTCCTTCGGATGAATTGCCGAGAGGTTTAGCATTTAGCGCCGACGGAAATACTGCTTATGTTGGATTATTCGGAACAAAATATAACCGTCTTTATAAATTTACAAAAGGCTCAGTAGGCGTTGAAGAATTAGCGGAATTGCCGACAGGTTATTCACTTTCTCAAAATTATCCTAATCCTTTTAACCCGACTACAAACATTAAGTTTTCAATTCCTGAAAACGGATTTGTAAGCTTAAAAGTTTTTAATACTCTTGGTCAGGAAGTCGCTACATTAATCAACGAAGTAAAAAGCTCTGGTACATACCAGGTTGATTTTAACGCTTCAAATTTAGCAAGCGGAATGTATGTTTATACACTTACTTCGGGAAGCGTAAATATTTCTAAAAAAATGATTTTAATGAAATAATTCCTCTTAACTCCTCGTTATGTGGTTATGTAAATTCCCCTTTCAATTATTTTTGGAAGGGGAATCTTTTATAATGATAATATTTTATTATGTAAAATGATTAACTAATTTTTTACATCAGATATAGGAAACAATAAATTATGATTACCGCTTTTTTACCTTATGGTGGCTCCGATTACACTAAAAACACAATTGATTTATTAAAGAAAAGCAATGTAGTTTCAAAAACTTATTTGTTGGTGACAGATGATAATATCGATAAGATTGACGGATGCGAGTTTTTGAAAGTTGAAGATCTGACAAGCACTAAAACAATTAATTTAATAATTGAAAAGTCGGTCTCCGAAAACATATTATTATTTACAAAGGATAATAAATATGAATTCAGCCAATTTGCCTTGGAACGATTTGACAAGGTGATTGCCTCGACCGGAGCAGCGTTGGTTTACAGCAATTATAACGCGATTAAAGAAGGAACATTAAGCCCTCATCCTGTAATTGATTATCAAATCGGAAGTCTGAGAGATGATTTTGATTTCGGTTCAGTTTTGTTCTTTAATTCGAAAATTTTGAAATCTTATAAAAATGAAAATGAATATACCTTTGCGGGTATTTATAATTTAAGACTGCACGCGTCTAGAAACGGTGAAATATTAAGGATACCCGAATTTTTATATACAACTATTGAAACTGATACACGTAAAAGCGGCACAAAACAATTCGATTATGTTAATCCTAAAAACAGGGAAGTGCAAATCGAAATGGAAAAAGCCGTTACCGAACATTTAAAGAAAATTAATGCGTTTCTAAAACCTTCTTTTAAAGAAATTAATATTAATGAAAAAACTTTTGAATATGAGGCCTCCGTTGTTATACCTGTAAAAAATCGAGTCAATACTATCGGAGACGCAATAGAATCAGTTGTTTCGCAGAAAACGGATTTTAAGTTTAATCTAATAATTGTTGATAATTATTCAAATGACGGCACGACCGAAAAAATTAAATCTTACGCAGACAAAGACCCAAGAATAATTCATGTTATTCCCGAAAGAAAAGATTTGGGAATTGGAGGATGCTGGAACGAAGCGGTGCATAACGATATGTGCGGAAAATTTGCAGCTCAGCTCGACAGCGATGATATTTACTCTGATGAAAATACTCTCCAGACAATTGTTGACACATTCAAAAAAGAAAAATGCGCAATGGTTATTGGTTCCTACCGGATGACAAATTTTAAACTGGAAGAAATTCCCCCGGGAATTATAGATCATAAAGAATGGACACCCGATAACGGCCGCAATAACGCGTTAAGAATAAACGGCCTAGGCGCTCCTCGCGCTTTTTACACGCCCATAATCCGCGAGTATAAAATTCCAAATGTTAGTTACGGCGAAGATTATGCTTTAGGATTAATGATTTCAAGAGATTACCAGATAGGCAGAATTTATAACCCTATTTATATGTGCAGAAGATGGGAAGGAAATTCAGATGCCGCGCTTGAAATAGATAAACAGAATACATACAACCTTTATAAAGACAGAATAAGAACTATTGAGGTGCTTGCACGACAATGGAAAAACAAAAATGAGAATTGAGTTTAAAGAAAACAATCTTTTATTGGAAGATGATTTTAGCATAACAAAATTAAGCGATAAGGCCGATAGATTATTTAAAAGTCAGATTAACAATTGGGAATTAGCTTCCGCAGGCTATAAGAGTTTAAGTTCCGTACAAATTAAAAAATTTGAATTCGATAACTTTGAGGTAGAAGCTCATTTTAACCCGGGACGCATAATATCCTCATCTGCAAAGGTAGACAGCAAGTCGATAGGAGAACGACCTTGTTTTTTATGCGTTAAAAATCTTCCGCTTGAGCAGAAAGCGGTAAAGGCAAACGGAAATTATATCATACTTGTAAATCCTTTTCCTATTTTCCCGAAACATTTTACAATTCCTTCTATTAATCATGTGCCGCAATTAATTTATGATGAATTTGAAAACATGCTTCTGCTTTCAAAAAACATGGGTAATGAATTTACACTTTTTTATAACGGTCCAAAATGCGGCGCCTCCGCTCCTGATCATATGCATTTCCAAGCCGGGAACCAAGGCTTTATGAAAATTGATGATGAGTACGATAAAATTGTAGAAGTTTATGGGAAAATTGTTTATGAAAAAAATGACTTAAGAATATTTTCTGTTACTGGATATTTAAGAAACTTTATTTCAATGGAATCGAATAACCTGAAATCCCTCGTTAGTAGTTTTAAAATTATTTATAAACTTCTTTCTAAAAACGGGGAAGTTGATGAACCGATGATGAATATTATTTGCGGTTATGAAAATAATTGGAGAGTAATTATTTTTCCTAGAATCAAACACAGACCTTCATACTTTTTTGAAGAAGGGAAAGATAAAATTCTTATTAGCCCCGCCGCTGTTGATCTTGGAGGAGTTTGTATTTTCCCCCGCGAAGAAGATTTCGAAAGAGTAAACAAAGATTTGATTGTTGATATTTATAAACAAGTAACTATAAATGATGAAAAAATAAGATATATTGCAAACGAATTTAAAGATATTATTGGGAGTTAAAAACTTCACTTATGAAACCGCTTGATACCGATAGTCTGAAAAAATTAAAAAAAGATTTTCAAGGCGATATTCTCACCGATGAATTATCAAAAATCATTTATGCTACGGATGCTTCCGCTTATAGGGAAAAACCATATTCGGTAGTGCTGCCTAAATCAGTTGAAGATATTATAACAATAATCAAATACGCCGACGATAATAATATTCCTATAATACCTCGCGCCGCGGGGACTTCGTTGGCAGGGCAGGTCGTAGGTACGGGTATTGTCGTAGACATATCGAAATACATGAATAAGATTATTGAAGTAAATCCGGATGAAAGATGGGTAAGAATTCAGCCAGGAGTAAATTTGGATGAATTGAATATTTATCTTCATAAATACGGATTGTTTTTCGGACCCGAAACTGCTTCAAGCACAAGATGTATGATAGGCGGAATGTTTGGAAATAATTCATGCGGTTCTCATTCAATTTTATACGGCTCCACACGCGATCATGTAATTGAAGCAAACGTAATATTAAGCGACGGCTCACAGGTTGTATTCAAACCTTTAAAGAAAAATGAAATAGAGGAAAAATGCAGAGGCAACTCATTAGAAAGCAAAATTTATAAAAAGTTGTTCGATATTTTATCCGATCCTTTTAACAGAAAAGAAATTATAAATGAATATCCGCATCAGGAAATTAATAGACGAAACAACGGATACGCCATTGATCAGCTGCTGAAATGCAATACATTCGATTTAGGAGAAGAAGACTTTAACATTTGTAAGTTGCTTGCCGGTTCCGAAGGTACGCTTGCATTTACAACGGAGCTTAAATTAAACCTTATTCCGCTTCCTCCTAAAATTGTAGGTGTTATTCCTATTCATATGAATTCACTTGAAGAGACATTCAAAGCTAATTTAATCGCGCTTAAATATAATCCCGGCGCCGTTGAATTAATTGACGATAAAATTCTTCAATGTACAAAGGTTAATATTGGTCAGAAGAAAAACCGTTTTTTTATAAAAGGAGACCCGGCCGCTCTGCTTGTTGTTGAATTTGCCCGTGATACTGAAGAAGAAATAAAACTAATTGCTGAAAATATGGAATCCGATATGCGCGCCGAGGGTTACGGCTACCATTACCCGCTTCTGTTTAATGAAGATGTTAACAAGGTATGGTCGTTAAGAAAAGCCGGACTCGGACTTCTTTCCAATATACCGGGAGATAAAAGGGCAGAACCGTTTATTGAAGATACTTGCGTGCGCCCGGTCGATCTGCCCGAATATATGAGGGAATTTCAGGAAATATTAAAAGAGAAAAAACTTGACTGCGTTTATTACGCTCATATTGGTTCGGGCGAACTTCACCTTAGGCCCATGCTTAATCTTAAAGATTCATTTGACGTAAAATTATTTTATACGATAACAAAAGAAATTGCTCATCTTGTTAAAAAATATAACGGTTCGTTAAGCGGTGAACACGGCGACGGCCGTCTGCGCGGCGAATTTATTCCAATTGTTATCGGTCAGCATAATTATGAACTTTGTAAAGAAATTAAAAAAACGTGGGACCCGAAAAATATTTTTAATCCTGGAAAAATTGTTGATACTCCGCGAATGAATACAAGTTTAAGATACGAAGTTGATAAAGGTGTAAAAAATATTGAAACTGTTTATGATTTTTCGAACACACGCGGAATATTAAGAGCGGCGGAAAAATGTAACGGTTCGGGCGACTGCCGGAAAATTGATATTATCGGCGGCACTATGTGCCCCAGCTACAGAGCGACAAGAGACGAAAAAAATACAACACGCGCAAGAGCGAATACATTAAGAGAAATGCTTACCAAGTCGCAAAAGGCAAATCCTTTCGACAACAAAGAAATTTACGAAGTTATGGATTTATGCCTTTCCTGCAAAGCATGTAAATCCGAATGCCCGTCGGGCCTTGATATGGCCAAACTGAAAAGCGAATTTCTTCAGCATTACTATGATTCAAACGGAATCCCGCTGCGTACAAGACTTATCGCGTATCTGCCCAAAATAAATTCTTTTATTTCAGGTTTTTCTCCGATAGTAAATTTGTTCTTAAAACTAAAAATAACGAATAGAATTATTGGAATCGCCAAGGAAAGAAATTTACCTTTGATGTCCAAAGAAACATTTTCAAAATGGTACAAGAAAAATAAAAAGAATTATATTAAAGCGGTTTATCCCAACGGCAAGGCGTTTCTGTTTGTTGATGAGTTTACGAATTTTAACGAATCTGAACTTGGAATTAAAACATTTAAACTTTTGTCGGGATTAGGATATGAAGTTATTGTGCCGGTACACTTGGAAAGCGGAAGAACATTTATAACAAAGGGATTATTAAGAAACGCAAAAAGTATAGCTAATGAAAATGTAAAACTGCTGAAAGATTATATCTCTGAAAAAACTCCCTTAGTAGGAATTGAAGTTTCTGCAATTCTATCATTTAGAGATGAATATCTCGATCTGGTCGATTCAAACCTCAAATCCGCGGCGGAAAAAATATCCGATAACACATTTACTTTCGAGGAATTTATTTCAGCGGAAATAAAAAAAGAAAAAATTAAACAGGAATCTTTTACAGACAATAAGATTAAAATCAAACTTCACGGTCATTGTCAGCAGAAAGCTATATCATCAACAAAAGCGACAATGGAAATTTTATCTTTTCCAAAAAATTATGAAGTTGAAGAAATACCTTCCGGCTGTTGCGGAATGGCAGGCGCTTTCGGTTATGAAAAAGAACATTACGAACTTTCTATGAAGGTAGGCGAACTGGTTCTTTTCCCTTCTTTACGTAAAACCGACAGCGATATTTTAATCTGCGCCCCGGGCACAAGCTGCCGTCATCAAATCAAAGACGGTGCTCAGAAAAAAGCTCTGCATCCGGTTGAAATTATTTACGATGCGTTTATTAAATAACAAAAAGGTAACAAAAGCTGCAAAAGAGAAATTTTACAAATTGAGTTTTAACTAACGGTAATCATGAAAAACAGTTATTTGATGGAAAGCGCGCCGGGAGCATTAACAACAATAAACGGAAAAGAATACACCTATTTCGGCGGAACAAGTTATTACGAACTTCATAGTAATAATGAAGTTATAAACGCGGCAATTGAAGCGTTAAAGAAATACGGAGTTAACAGTTCATCGTCCAGAAACAGCTACGGTACAACACCCCTGCTGCTTGAGGTAGAAAAGACCGCGGCTCAATATTTTGCGTGTGAAGACGCTGCCTATCTTGCGTCGGGATTCTTAAGCGATATAGCCGCTGTGCAGGCCTTTATAAATATGGATCTTTTCGATTCAATATTTATTGATGAGATTTCTCACTATAGTAATAATTACGCTTCTAAACTTAGCGGTAAAAGCGTATTTACTTTCCCGCATGCCGATTATAACGGACTCGAGGATTCAATCAAAAAAAATCTGCTGCCCGGTGAAAGGCCTTTATTAATTACAGACGGCATATTCCCTATATTCGGGAAAATCGCTCCGCTGCCGGATTACATAAAATTAATTGAAAAATATAACGGTGTTATTTGGGTTGATGACGCGCATGCCCTCGGCGTTATTGGTGAAAACGGACGCGGAACGTGCGAACATTTTAATCTTAATTCAGATAGTTTGTTTTTCGGCGGAACAATGTCTAAAGCTTTCGGCGGTTTCGGTGGAATAATTCCCGGTAAGAAAAAATTTATTGAAGACATAAAACACAGTCAAACTCAAAACGGCTCAACGCCTCCGCCTTCCTCAGCCGCGGCGGCAAGTTTAACGGGACTTAAAATTTTAAAATCTAATCCCGGCATGAGAATTAAGTTGTGGGAAAATGCGCGGCGGTTAAAATCAGGTCTCAGTAAAATAGGAATTGAAGTTGAAAATACAAATGTTCCCGTAGCCGCATGGACATTAAATAGCTTTAATGAAATGAATAAAATTCAAACTGAATTAATGAACAAAAATATTTCGATACAGTTAATTAATTATATGGGAACTGGCGAAGCGGGAGCATTAAGAATTGTTGTGTTTTCAACGCATACCGAAAGTCAAATTGACAGCCTGCTTTTTGAATTGGGCAGATTGTTATAATTTTAAATAAAATATTTTGTTATTTCTACAAGCAATGTATTATTCCGGTTTTGTGAAATCAATCTAAATGAATTAAAATCATATATAAATAATCAGAAAAATTATGGAAATAAATACGCAGGAACGAATGACTATGCTTAAGTATGCCGTTAAATACGGCACTCCGCTTTATGTATATGACGGAGATTTAATTGTCCGGAGATATAAAGAATTTTATAATTATATCAATTGGCCGAAACTTAAAATTCTTTATGCGATGAAGGCAAATTATAACATCGGAATATTAAACTTGTTAAAAGCAAATAATGCCTACCTGGATACAGTAAGTCCCGGAGAAGTTCAGCTTGCGTTAAAACTAGGATATAACAGGGAAGATATTTTATATACTGCCAATAACATAACCGATGAAGAAATGTTTGAGGTAAAAAAACTTGGCGTGCTTTTTAACATCGGTTCAATTACCCGTCTTGAGAAGTTCGCTAAAATTTATCCCGGTTCCGAAGTCTGTTTGCGTTTTAATCCTGATGTTATGGCCGGCGAAAACAAACATGTTATGACTGCAGGTGATGTTTCAAAATTTGGAATTCTGATGTCGGAAGTTGAAGAAGTAAAAGAAATTATTAATAAATATAATGTAAAGGTTGTCGGACTTCATGAACATACCGGTTCGGGCATTGGGGAAACGGAAAAAGTTTTTGAAAGCATGAATAATCTTCTTAGTATTGCCAAAAAGGAAAATTTCCCCGACCTTAAATTTATTGATTTCGGAGGGGGTTTTAAGGTGCAGTACAGACCGGAATCCTCAAAAATTGATTATGAAACATTCGGCAAAAAGGCCGCCCGCATGTTTTCGGAATTTTGCAATGAATACGGTAAAGAATTGTACATGTACTTTGAGCCGGGAAAATATATTGTAGCCGAAGCGGGAACCTTACTGATGGAAGTGAATACTCTAAAGCGTAATAAAGAAAGGGTAATAGCCGGGACTAACTCAGGGTTTAATCATTTAATTCGTCCTCTTCTTTATAATGCTTATCACCATATTGAAAATCTCAGTAATCCCGATGGCGAAAAAAAAGTTTACGATGTTGCCGGAAATTTATGCGAGACAGGGGACGTATTCGCCGAACAGCGTGAGCTGCCTGAAATAAAAGAAGGTGATATTTTAGCGGTTAAAAACGGCGGCGCGTACTGCTATTCGATGGGAAGTATTTATAACCTTAGGTCAATGCCTTCAGAAATTCTTGTTGAAAAGGGAGTTGATAAACTGGTTACTAAAAGAATGTCGAATGATGAATTGACAGATTCGATTTTAAAATTATACGTCGGGGATTGATATTATATTTCTTATCATTGTAAAGTGGGGTTGGAATGCACATCGCAAGAGTTTATTTTTTTATTAATTTTATTTTAGCGTTATCAATTAATGCTCAAGAATTTAAATTCCCTTTGTTTGAAATTAATTATCCCGACAGTATAGAAGTAGTTAAAAGAGCTGATTGGGGATGGGTTCCGCTTACCGATACAATAAAACAGCAGCACAATATAAAGTACTTAACAGTTCATCACGCCGGTGAAGAGTTTTATGACCAGGAAAATGTCATGCAGAAAATACGTAATCTACAATCATGGAGCCGCCGGGAAAAGAAATGGATTGATATACCTTATCATTTTATGATGGATTTAGAAGGCAATATTTACGAAGCCCGTCCAGTAAATTATCCGGGTGATACCAACACAGAATACAATCCTTTCGGCCATGTGCTGGTGGAGATAATGGGAAATTATGAAATCCAGGAACCGAACGAAAAGCAGATTCAATCATTAATAAAATTTTTAACCTTTCTCGCTCAAAAATTTGAAGTATCCGCCGGGAATATTAAAACACATAAAGATTACTCAGCTACAACATTATGCCCGGGTAAAAATCTTTATAAATATTTTGAAGACGGATCAATTGTTACATTAGTAAAAGAAAATCTTGAGGAAAAATAGAAGAGCAGTTAAAATATTATAATTAGTTTAAAGTGGCTGTTTTAAAAGTAAATATATTTTGTGTCTTAGTGCATTTGCGGCAGAAAAAATAATTATCAAATAAAGTCAAAAAAAACCACTAAGTCCCTAAGATACTAAGGGTTACAAAGCACTTTTGAAACAGCCGTTTTTTACCTTATTTATCCTATCTATGTTGCGGTTATTTATAAATTATATTGTTATTAATCCCGGCGCCTGTCTTAATAAATCTAATGTGAAATAATTATTCCTTCAAAATCATTCCTAAATTATGTCGTTTTTTTTCAATCAAAAATTGCACATAGCATATAATTTTGTCCTGTCAATTAAATAAATGTAAAACAAAAACAAGGGGACAAAATGAACACAGAAATAAATGAAACGGAAAAGCTGACAACCGTAAATTATATTTTTGACGAAACAATTTATTTAACAGGTATAACCGATTTCGGTATATCTTGGGAAGATATGCTTGCAGGAAAAGACCGTGTTCCGCCCCACGGAGCTAGATATATTATTACATTCGAAGGGCGGATCACTGGAGAAAAAATAAACGGAGCAATCAAAGGTACCGATTATTTATTAGTAAGAGCAGACAAGCAGTTTATCTTAAATATTCAAGCCTCAATTTTAACTGACGACGGAGAAATGATTTTTCTTGAAGAAGACGGAATTCTAACTCCAAATAACGACGGTACTGCTCAGCTTCATCTTAATATGCACTTTTCAACAGCATCAAAAAAATATGACTGGCTTAATAAAAAGCAGGTATGGGGAATTGGAGAGGTTGACATGAAAAAAGGTGAAATAAAAGTTAAAGGTTATTCAAATTAATATTATAAATAGGAGATATAAAATTGGTAACAGCAGATTTAAATAAAATAGAGCTTACGGAATTTACAGCTCCGGAAAATCCCGGACAAAGGTGCAAAGCCGCTTTCCCGCTGCTCGGCTTTATGGGTTCAAAAAAAAGCGCGGCGGTATATGTTGAACTTGATCCCGGCGAGGAACTCGGCTCCCATACAGACAGCGCGGAAGAAACTTTGATAGTGCTTGAAGGACGAATTGAAGCAAAGGTAGGTGAAGAAACAACCGTTGCTTCGAAAGGTGGTTTAGTTTTAGTACCCGAAATGATAGAACATAATTTTAGAAATATTGGGAAAGAAAAAGCAAAAGTGCTTGGATTTTTCGGCGGGGCAAATAATATTGTGGCTACTTTTGAAAATACATGGTTGCCTACAAATTCGAATATGGTTGATACTTCTGTTATCGAAGATTAATTATTTGTTGATTGGAGTAATGGAATTTCTGCGTGAATTACTACGGATTTCATTGCTCCAATTCCCAATTGAATAGTGGTTTTGATTTCTTAGCATTAATCTTTATTTTTGATAGCAAAATGAGAGTAAATATCCGAGAATATAACCCTTCGTTCGAGCTCAGTCCATATATAGAATTTTTTTGGACAGGTGAATTTAATATTAATTCTAATGAACTGCTGAAACAGAGGGTGATTCCAAACGGATATATAGAATTAATTATACATCTTTCTGATTCGCATTGTGAATTATTTAACAGCGCATCATTTGATTCATCGCCGGATTATACATTGATCGGTATGTATTCACAGCCTTATAGTGTTCATTTTAAAGATAAAGTTGAAGTATTCGGTATCCGTTTTAAACCGGAAGGATTCATGCAGATATTCGGGATACCGGCCGCTGAATTTTATGAAGGTTACGTTGATATTGAAAGTCTACACCTTAAAGACTTCCGCGACTTCTGCCGCAGGCTTAAAGAATTAAGTACAACCGAAAATATGATAACAGAATGTCATAAATATTTCTTTAAAAAAATAAACGGCAGCAAAATAAATTTATATTATCTAAACCGTGCGGCTGAAATTATTAGAAAAAATGACGGCTTAATTTCAATTGATGAACTTACAAGAAATGTGTTCATAGGCAAACGTCAACTTGAAAGAGAGTTTAAACAAAAACTGGGCCTCTCACCTAAAAAATATATGCGTTTGGTTAGATTAAACAAGGTGAACCGTTTGATCCGAGAAGGAAAGAGGGTTGATCTATCTGAGCTTTCTTATATTTGCGGTTTTGCAGATCAGCCTCATTTTATCCGCGATTTTAAACATTTTACAGGCGAAGCCCCGAAAATATTTATTAATAAACGTGATAAGTTTATTGTAAATCCTAATATCTCCGATTTTTCACAATAACTAGTAGATGAAAACTATTCTTCAAACAACGAGATTTATTCTAAAAGAATTTTCCGCTGAAGATTCCGAAGGATTTTATAAAATGAATCTTGATGTCGAAGTCTTAAAATTTACCGGTGATAAACCTTTCAATTCGATTAAAGAAACCGAAGATTTTATTAATAATTACGACCATTATAAAAAATTCGGTTTCGGACGATGGACAATTATTGAGAAGATAACCGGTAATTATATAGGATGGTGCGGATTATAATACTCAGAAGAATTAAATGAAATAGATATCGGTTTTAGAATTAGTAAAAAATATTGGGGAAATGGAATAGCGACAGAAACAGCGAAGGCCGTTCTGCAATTTGCATTTATTGAACTAAACATAAAAACTGTTCTTGCCAGGGTAATTAAGGAAAACATTGCTTCCATAAAAGTAATAGAAAAGTTAGGGATGAAATTCAGAAACAGTTTTACAGATAAACTCGGCGAATGGTTAGTTTATGAAATTTCGGCTAAACAATTGAAATGAAATTTATTTAAAAACATTCAAATAATTTGAACTAAATTATCTAGTAATTTGTTAAAAGGTTTATAAAGGAGTTGTAAAATGAGAAGAAATATAAAAATAATTCCGTTTTTATTTTTAATAATGGTTGTTTTGAACTTTGCTCAAAATACCGATTCAAAAACAATAAAGGGAGATGAAAGAAAAATGCCGGATAATATAAACGGTGTAATAGTTAAAGATATAAATGGAAATGAAATAAATCTTTCCGATTATAACGGTAAAGTTTTATTAATTGTAAATGTTGCAAGCGAATGCGGCTACACAAAACAATATAAAGGACTTCAGGAAATCTACTCCAAATACAATGAAAAAGGTTTGGAGATTTTAGCTTTCCCTTGCAACGATTTCGGCGGACAGGAGCCTGGGACAAATGAAGAAATTAAAGAATTCTGCTCGGTTAATTTCGGAGTTAATTTTACATTGTTCGATAAAATAAAGGTGCTGGGTGAAGATAAAGAACCTTTATATGAGATATTGATTAATAATCCTAATACCGAAAACGGCGACATTAAATGGAATTTTGAAAAATTCTTAATAGCAAAAGACGGCACTATTGTTAATAGATTCAGAAGTAAAATTGAGCCGGAAAGTGAGAAACTGGTTTCTGCTTTAGAGGCCGAATTGTTAAAATAGTTTTATGCAGCACAGATTATTAATCTGTGCTGCAATTAAAAATCAATGGTCGTTTTTCACTTCCAGCTTTGCCGCAATTAAATCTTTATGTTCCAGATGAAAATTACTGCTTATTCTTTTAATGAATAAATCTTCGTACTTGTCAACTTTATTATCCGTGTAAATTAATTTCCATAAATTTTTCACTACTTCATATTTCTCGTCTTTTGAAAAGTTCTGATTAATAATATCCGTAAATTCGTATAAGCTTACGCTATTACGAATTTGTTCCTCCGAAAGCGAAATTAATTCTTTTATATACTGCTCTTCGAGTCCGAATATTTCTTTCATCGATTTATAAATGTTTTCTTTTTCTTCTTTCGCGAAATTATCGTCGGAGTTAGCCACTTCAAGAAAAAGGGCGCATGTAGCTATCTGAAGCTTTTTTTCATACGGTACTAAATTAATTATTTCTTCGTTTTTTTCTTTTTTACCGGTTAGTAAATCCTTTATTAGTTCTAACATTTCAATCCGTTTTTATTATTAATTATTTTGTTTTCTCTTTATGATCTCTTTCATAAATATTTGCCATTTCATTCAACTTAGACGGCAGTTGGGTTGGTATTTGTTCCCATGTAAATCTCCATGTCCAGTTTCCTCCGAGTTTGCCGGGGAAATTCATGCGGGCTTCGGTGCCCAGATTTAATAAATCCTGCATTGGAATAACGACAGTATCTGCAACTGAAGCGTAAGCAGCATTAACGACTGCCCCGCACATATCTTCGCCGTAATAATTCAAATATTTCTGTGCCCATTCATAAATTCCCGAACCTACATTTTTTTCATTCTCAAAAAATCCTCGTGTTGTATCATTATCGTGCGAGCCGCTGTAAACCACGCAATTTTTTGAGTGATTGTGAGGAAGAAAACCTTTATCACCTTCTTCACCGAAAGCAAATTGAAGTATCTTCATGCCGGGGAAATTAAACATATCTCTTAATTCCTCAACCTCTTTTGTAATAACTCCAAGGTCTTCGGCTATAATCGGCAAATCGCCCAAAGATTTTTTAATCTCCGTAAACAATTCAATACCGGGTGCTTTTAACCATTTGCCTTTGATAGCGGTCTGGGCATCGCCGGGTATTTCAAAATATGCTTCGAACCCTCTAAAATGGTCAATTCTAACAATATCAATTAATTCGTACATCTGCGAAAATCTCTTTTTCCACCATTCAAAATTATCGGCTTTCATTACTTCCCATTTGTAAAGCGGATTTCCCCAAAGCTGTCCGGTAGCGCTGAAATAATCCGGCGGCACACCGGCAACTGTTTCTAATTTCCCTGTTTCCTGATTTACCGAAAACAAACCTTTATTGGCCCATAAATCCGAACTATCATATGCTATAAATATTGGAAGATCGCCAATAATTTTTATATCGTTTTCATTCGCGTATTTTTTTACTTCCGTCCACTGTTCGTAAAATTTATATTGAGCAAATTTCTGATATTCAATTTCATCGGCTAATTTCTCATTCCATTTTTTTACCGCGCCTTCTTCACGGAAAGCAATTTCTTTTTCCCACTGACTCCATTGAACACCGTTATGATAATTTTTACACGCCATAAATAAAGCGAAATCATCAAGCCATTCTTTGTTATTATTGTTAAATAATTCTATTTTATCCTTTAACCCGCTTCCGTTAGACTTATAATTTGCAAAAGCTTTTTTAAGCAATTTTGTTTTTGCGGGGATTATACTTCCGTAATCAATAATATTTGGGTCAAACCCTGGAAGTTCTGTTAAATCATCCTCCGTTAAAAGTTTTTCTTTTAATAATGATTCAATACTGATTAGCAGAGGATTTCCTGCAAATGCCGAAAAGCACTGATAGGGCGAATCGCCGTATCCAGTCGGACCAAGCGGAAAAACCTGCCAAAGTGTTTGTCCTGAATGCTTTAAGAAATCAATAAAATTATATATCTCGCTTCCTAATTCACCAATTCCAAATTTACCGGGTAATGATGTTGGATGAAGCAATACACCCGCAGATCTTCTGAATTCCATTTTTGACCTCTTTAAAGAAAAAAATTAAAAAAATAATTTAAATAAAAAATCAAGACTACCACTTTAAAATAAAATATTTATATTAAATATGTGATTAATGATAAACATATTGAATTATTTTTTTTATTTCTCCTCAGGTAATTGCTTAAAAAAAAATTTTTATTTAATTTGAAGTCCCATTGATATAGTTCAGACTCTCATCCTGTAAACATTTTGTTCTGATATTATTTTTTAATTTGCAACTAATTTATAAGGGATACAATATCCCCTTATTATTTGATATAAAGATTGGAGTATTCATGAAAATTGCCCGACTATTTACCTCTCCCGATAAAGATCCATTAGAAAGTGTTCCATTTGTAAAAAGAACATCAGAAATTAAAAATCCCGACGGTTCTGTGGTTTTTAGAATGGAAGATGTAATGGTTCCGAAAAACTGGTCCCAGGTTGCCACAGATATTATTGCGCAAAAGTATTTCCGCAAAGCGGGAGTTCCTAAGCTTTTAAAAAAGAAAGCTGAAAAAGGAATACCAAAATGGCTGCAGCCCGCTGTTGCCGATACGGAAAGATTAAATGATCTTCCCGAAAAAGAAAGGTATTCATCCGAAACCGATTCACGCCAGGTTTTTCACAGATTAGCGGGCACTTGGACATACTGGGGATGGAAAGCAAATTATTTTGATTCCGAAGAAGATGCTCTTACTTATTACAGCGAACTGGTCTTTATGCTTGCCAGTCAATATTGCGCTCCCAATAGTCCGCAATGGTTTAATACTGGATTAAATTGGGCTTACGGGATTAATGGTCCGGCTCAAGGTCATTATTATGTGGATTTTAGAACAGGGCAATTAACTCAATCAGAAGATGCTTATACGCATCCTCAGCCGCATGCGTGTTTTATACAATCTGTAAGCGACGACCTTGTAAATGAAGGCGGCATAATGGACTTATGGGTAAGAGAAGCGAGACTATTTAAATACGGATCGGGCACAGGTTCAAACTTTTCTAATTTAAGAGGCTCCGATGAACCGCTAAGCGGAGGAGGGAAATCTTCAGGTTTAATGTCATTCTTAAAAATCGGCGACAGATCCGCAGGCGCTATAAAATCAGGCGGTACAACAAGAAGAGCCGCTAAAATGGTTACTCTTGATATTGATCATCCGGATATCGAAGAATATATTAATTGGAAGGTTATTGAAGAACAAAAAGTAGCTTCAATTGTTGCCGGTTCAAAATTATGCAATCTTCATTTAAATAGAATTATGAAAGCATGTTTTGACGAACATCCCGAAAACGACAGGTTCAGCAAGAAAAATAATAAAAGATTAAAACTAGCTGTAATGGAAGCCAGAAAAGCTTATATACCCGATAATTATATTGAAAGGGTTATTCATCTAGCCAAACTGGGTTTTAAATCAATTGAATTTCCAACATACGATATCGACTGGAACAGCGATGCTTACGCTACTGTATCCGGACAAAATTCTAATAACTCGGTACGTGTCACAAATGAATTTATGAAAGCCGTTGTTAATGAAGGCAATTGGAATTTATATTTCAGAACTGAACTTGAAAATTCAAGAAGAGATAAAAGAGCTCCCAAACCTTCAAAAACTATGAAGGCTAAAGAACTGTGGGATGATATAGGATTTGCCGCATGGGCAAGCGCCGATCCCGGGCTGCAATATCATACTACTATTAATGAATGGCATACATGCAAATCCGACGGTGAAATAAAAGCCTCAAATCCCTGCAGCGAATATATGTTTCTTGATGATACCGCATGCAATCTTGCTTCCTTAAATGTGGTGAAATTCTACGACAGTAAAACAAAGAAATTTGATATTGAAGCATACAGACACGCAACCAGATTATGGACAATTGTACTTGAAACAAGTGTGCTGATGGCTCAATACCCAAGTAAAGAAATTGCGCAAAAAAGTTTTGATTATAGAACGCTCGGATTAGGTTACGCTAATTTAGGTTCACTCTTAATGAGACAGGGAATAGCTTACGATAGCAAAGAATCTGCGGCAATTTGCGGAGCTTTAACGGCAATTATGCATATGCGCGCGTACGCAACCTCGGCTGAAATGGCAAAAGAAAGCGGAACCTTCCCCAGATACGAAGCTAACAAAGATCATATGCTTCGTGTATTAAGAAATCACAGACGCGCGGCTTATAATGTTCCCAAAGAAGAATATGAAGGTTTGTCAATTTTTCCTTTAGGAATTGATCCTAAATATTGTCCTTCCGATTTATTGGAAGCTGCAAGAGAAGATAGTGATATTGCGGTTCAGCTGGGAGAACAGTACGGATATAAAAACGCTCAAGTTACGGTTATCGCTCCTACAGGTACTATTGGCCTGGTTATGGATTGCGATACTACCGGGATTGAACCCGATTTCGCTTTGGTTAAATTCAAGAAATTAGCTGGCGGTGGGTATTTTAAAATTATTAACCAGTCAATTCCTCCCGCGCTCGAAAATTTAGGATACAATCATGAACAGCTTAATGAAATTGTAAAATACGCTAAAGGCGCAGGTACGCTTGAAGGATGCCCGCATATAAATCCGGCTACATTAAAATCAAAAGGATTTTCGGATGAAGTGATTGAAAAAATAAACGACATGCTTCCTTCAGTTTTCGATTTAACATTCGCGTTTAATAAATTTAATATAGGCGAAAAATTCTGCAAGGAAGTGCTTGGACTTACAGACGAACTTATGAATAAATTCGATTTCAATCTGTTGAAACATATCGGTTATACTTCTGAAGAAATTGCATCGGCAAATGATTACGTCTGCGGTACAATGACTGTTGAAGGCGCACCTTTCTTGAAACACGAACATTACCCGGTTTTCGACTGCGCTAATAAATGCGGTAAAAAAGGAAGCCGGTTTATTAAACCGGACGCTCATATTAAAATGATGGCCGCAGCCCAGCCATTCATTTCCGGTGCGATTTCTAAAACTATTAATCTTCCCAATAATGCTAATATTACGGATGTTCAAAGCGCTTATATGCAGTCCTGGAAATTCGGACTAAAAGCCAACGCTTTATATAGAGACGGTTCAAAACTTTCTCAGCCGCTAAATTCTGTTTCGGAAGAAGATTATGAAGAATTGATTGAACAGCAGGAAGAAAATGATATTGTAAAAATTGCCGAAAAAATTATTCATAGATATATTGCTAAAAGAAGAAGACTGCCCGACAGAAGAGAGGGATATACTCAAAAAGCAAAAATAGGCGGGCAGACAGTTTATATACGAACCGGTGAATATGAAAACGGACAGCTCGGTGAAATTTTTATTGATATGGCAAGAGAAGGCGCCGCATTTAGAAGTCTGTTAAATAGTTTCGCTATTGCAATATCACTCGGACTTCAGCACGGAGTTCCTCTTGAAGAGTTTGTTGATGCTTTTGTATTTACAAGATTTGAACCGAGCGGTATGGTAGCAGGCAATAAAAGAATTAAAATGACTACCTCTGTTATTGATTATATTTTCAGAGAATTAGCCGTTACGTATCTCGGCAGAAATGATTTATCACATGTTGATGCCGATGAACTTGTTAATAAAAAACCTGAACGCGTTTCAGTTGCAGAACCTGATTTTGAAAGTGAAGAGGTAGTAAGTGAAAGAATGATTGAACTTGATAACGACAACGGAAACGGGGCTCAATTAGTTACTGCTAATGTACCTAAAGGTTCTCAAGCTTCAGAAAGAAGTAAAATCCTTTCAATGCATCAGGAAGTTGTTAAAGCCAGAGAAAGAGGTTATACAGGCGATATATGCCCCGAGTGCGGAAGCATGACAATGGTTAGAAATGGAACCTGCTTAAAGTGCAATACTTGCGGCTCCACAACCGGCTGCAGTTAAAATAGTTAAGAAAAATTATAAAAAGGGGCTCTTTCAGCCCCTTTTTTATTTAGGTTTTAAGTTGACTTTTCCCTCTAAAAGCAATAGTTTCCATGTCTTATAATTTTGAAAATGCTTAAAGACAACATAAATAATGTAGAAAAAAAGATACTTGAAAGCTGTCTTAAAAGTGGCAGAAACCGGGCCGAAATACGATTAATCGCAGTTTCAAAAACTCATACAATTGAAGAAATTGAAGAAGCCGCTGGTTCGGGTGCGACTGATTTCGGAGAAAATAAAGCACAAGAGTTAAATGCCAAGTTTCCTAAAATCTCCAAACCCGTATATTGGCATTTTATAGGTCATCTTCAAACCAATAAAGTAAAATATATTATTGAACCCGCTGAGTTTATTCATTCCGTCGATTCAATTAAACTTGCGGAAGAAATTGACAAAAGAGCAAAAAGCATAAATAAAGTCCAGAAAGTACTTCTTGAAATTAATACTTCGGATGAGGAAACTAAATTCGGATTAACCTCAGAAAAAGATATTCTTGATGTAGCGGATTACTGCAGAAATTGCGGCAATATTGATCTAAAAGGTTTAATGACAATGGCCCCTTATACCGACGATGAAAAAATAATTAGAAGTTGTTTTGTAAAATTAAGAAGCATAAAAGACTCGATGAATAAAAAAGATTTTAATCTAAATGAACTTTCGATGGGCATGACAAACGATTTTGAAATTGCTATTGAAGAAGGCGCCACAATGATTAGAGTAGGAACGGCGATTTTCGGTGAAAGAGATTATTCAAAAAGCTGGAAGGTAATATGAAATACACCCCGTTCAGCATAAAAAACCAGGAGTTCAACAAATCCGTGCGCGGATTTGATAAAGATGAAGTTCATGCGTTTCTTGAAAAATTAGCGGATGAGTTCGAAAGACTTCAATTTGAAAATGAGAAACTGGTTAAACAGAATGATGAGCTTAACGAACAAATTCAAGAGTTCAGAAAAATTGAAAAGAATTTGCAAAGCACATTGATAAATGCGCACGAATCTTCTTCTAAAGCCGTTGAGTCGGCAAAAAAACAAACTCAGCTTATATTAAAAGAAGGAGAGTTAAAAGCGGCTCAATTAATTGAAAACGCCAAAACAGAAGCCGAAAAAATCCGGAATTCCGTTATTAAACTAAAAGAAGAAAAACATTTGCTCCTTGCAAGATTAAAAACCATGATTGAATCGCAGACTAGTCTTCTTGATATTGAAATACACGATGAAGATGAAATCCCCGCTGTTGAACAAACATTAAAACAACCAAAGAAAAACGACAGCAGCGAAATAAATGTCGACGATATACTGGAGAAATTATTATGAGTAAATTAATCGATATGATTAATGAAACATTGGAAGTTATAAGAAAAATAACCGGTGAAAATTACGAAGTCGGAATTATTTTAGGAACAGGTCTCGGCGGTTTAGTAAAAGAAATTGAAATTACTCATGAAATTGATTATTCAGAACTCCCTCATTTTCCATTGTCAACTGTGGAATCTCATCACGGTAAACTGATATTCGGGAAAATAAACGGGAAAAACGTAGTTGCGATGCAGGGAAGATTTCATTTTTACGAAGGATATTCGATGAAACAAATAACATATCCGGTTCGTGTTATGAAATTTCTTGGCGTGAAAAATTTGCTTGTTTCAAACGCGTGCGGCGGTATGAATCCTTATTACAGGCGAGGCGATTTGATGCTGATGGTTGACCATATAAATCTGCTTGGCGATAATCCGTTAATAGGGCCGAACGAAGATGAACTGGGACCAAGATTCCCAGATATGAGCGAACCATACAGTTTGAAATTAATTGAGAAAGCTGAACAAGCCGCGCTTGAAAATAAAATTAAAGTTCACAAAGGCGTTTATGTCGCGGTATCCGGACCTAATCTTGAAACAAGGGCCGAATACAGATTCTTAAGAGGTATTGGCGCCGATGTTGTAGGTATGTCCACAATTCCCGAAAATATTGTTGCGGTTCATATGGGAATTAATGTATTAGGAATTAGTATTATTACCGATGAATGTTTCCCGGATTCTCTTCAGGCCGTTAATGTTGAGGAAATAATTGCTGCAGCGATGAAAGCTGAACCTAAAATGACTTTAATTATGAAAGAAGTAATCAAAAATTTATAAGCATATATATGTTAAAAAGTAAAATACCATATTACGGAATACCGGCGCTTCTTTCTGTAATTATGTTCGGATCAAACTTTCTGAGCACGGACCTGTTCGGTTCAAGCGTTCAGAATTTCGCCGTGTGGTTTATACTCTCATTATTCGCATTTGTTTGCGGCTGGATAATGAATAAAACTCTCGGTTGGGTTTACGGAGGAAAAATACTTTTTGCAGTTACAATTGCCACTGTATTTGTAAGTATTTTACTTGTCTCTTTTTTCAGCGATTATTTCGCAATAAATGATCTGCTTACCGAAAACCTTATCCTTTATTCGTTAAGAAATATACTTCTTGGCGCTATGGGATTATTTGGAATGATGACGGCAGAAATGTTCCTTCTTCAAAAAAGTATTGATCACGAACTTTATAAAAACGGCGAGAACAGCAGAATAATTGAAGAGGCCAAAAAAGAAGCAGACATAATAATTAGAGAAGCAAAAGTAAATTCCGAAAAGATTTTACTTAATACCGAAAAAAGATTGTTCGTTTTAAAAGAAAGAAAAAATAAAATCGAAAACCAGCTCCGCGAATTTATTCGAGTTGAAAAAGAACTTATTGCAAATTATGAAAATGAAAAAGAAGAGTAAGATGATATTGGTTGAATGATTGAATAGATGAATGATTTTTATTTAATCAATCAAGCAATCCTTCATTCAGTTAAATTGATTTGTTAATAAAAAATTTTGTATAAATAAATAAATTCCGTTAAACAAATAAACACTAAGGAAATATGTTTAAGCAGTATTCAAATCAGGTAAATTATTCAGAAATTGAAAAATCAGTTTTAAAGAATTGGAAAGATAATAAGATTTTTGAAAAAAGCATTTCTACACGCGACGCTTCAAAACCTTTTACTTTTTACGAAGGTCCGCCTACGGCTAACGGCCGTCCGGGCATTCACCATGTAATGGCGCGTACGTTAAAAGATTTGGTATGCCGTTATAAAACAATGCAGGGCTTTCATGTTAATAGAAAAGCCGGCTGGGATACTCACGGACTGCCGGTTGAAATTGAAGTTGAAAAAAAACTTGGTATAAAAAGCAAAAGCGAAATTCCCGCTTTCGGTGTGGAAAAATATAATGCGGAATGTTTGAAGTCTGTTTTCACATATAAAGATTTATGGGAAAATATGACCGATAGAATGGGTTACTGGATTAATCTCGATGAAGCCTATGTTACATGCACCAATAATTATATTGAATCGGTTTGGTGGGCATTAAAAACAATGTTCGACAAAGGATTGATTTATAAAGGATACAAGGTTGTACCGCAGGATCCAAAATCGGAAACACCTCTTTCTTCTCACGAACTGGCATTGGGATACCGTGAAACAACGGACCCGTCTGTTTATATTGTAATGAAAATTAAAGAATGCAGGTTTACTGAACAAGGTACTACATATTTTCTTGTTTGGACTACGACACCTTGGACGCTTATTTCAAACGTCGCTTTGGCTGTCGGTTCGGAAATTGATTATGTCAAAATCAAACTTGCCGACGAATATTTAATTTTAGCCGAGTCAAGACTTTCGGTTATTACAGGCGAATATGAAATAGTTGATAGATATAAAGGTAAAGATTTAGCCGGAATCGAATACGAACAATTGTTTGATTACGTAAAGCCGGATAAAAAGGCATTCTTTGTAATCGAAGGTGGATTTGTAAGCACCGAAGACGGATCGGGTATTGTTCATATCGCCCCGGCGTTCGGTCAGGATGATTATGAGGTTTCACAAAAATTTAATTTGCCTATGCTTCAGCCGGTTAAACCCAACGGCACTTTTACGGATGATATTACTGATTTCGCGGGACAATTTGTCAAAGACGCGGATAAAGGCATAATCAAAAAATTAAAAGAAATGGGCAGATTATTCAAACGAGAACAGATCACTCACTCTTATCCTTTCAGCTGGAGACATGAAGACGTTCCGATTATATATTACGCCCGCGAATCATGGTTTATTAAAACTACCGATGTATCGGATAGAATGGTGGAGCTTAATAAAACAATCAATTGGTATCCGCCCGAAGTAGGTTCCGGAAGGTTCGGCAATTGGCTGCAGGAAAATAAAGATTGGAACCTGTCGAGAGACAGATTCTGGGCAACTCCGCTTCCAATATGGGTTAATGACGAAGGTCAGATGATTGCCGTTGGAAGTATTGAAGAATTATTGAAAGGATTTATAGAAGTTGACGGTAAAAGAATTCCGGTAGGTGAAGCGGGAGAAATTGATCTGCATAAACCTTTTGTGGATAAAGTAAAATTTGAAAAGGACGGGAAAATATACACCCGCACACCGGAACTTATTGACGTCTGGTTTGATTCCGGCTGTATGCCTTTCGCTCAGTATCATTATCCCTTTGAAAATAAAGAATGGTTTGAGCAAAATTTCCCTTCCGATTTTATATGCGAGGGTATTGATCAAACAAGAGGATGGTTTTATACGCTTCATGCTATTTCAACAATGCTTTTTGATAATGTTGCGTACAAAAATCTGATCGTTAATGAATTGATATTGGACAAAAACGGAATGAAAATGTCCAAGTCAAAAGGCAATACGGTTGATCCTTTTGAATTATTCGAAAAATACGGAGCCGACGCGACACGTTGGTATTTGATTACAACCAGCCCGCCATGGAAACCGACTCTTTTTGATATTGAAGGAATTGTTGAAGTACAGCGCAAATTTTTCGGTACTTTAATAAATACATATTCATTCTTCGCGCTTTATGCAAATATAGATAAGTTTGATTATTCCGAAAATTTGATAGCTTATGAACAGCGTCCAGAAATTGACCGCTGGATTATTTCAAAACTGAATTCGCTTTTGAAAGAATATGAATCGTTAATGGATAATTATGATGTTACTAAAGCCGCGCGTGCAGTTTCAAGTTTTACAATTGATCAGCTTTCTAATTGGTACGTAAGAAGATGCAGAAGGAGATTCTGGAAATCGGAAGTTAATGAAAATAAAATGGCGGCATATCAAACCTTATACGAATGTTTGACAACGGTATGCAAATTAACGGCTCCTTTTGCTCCGTTTATTGCCGAAGAAATTTATCAGAATTTAAATAGCGCTACTAAAAAAGAAACTTACGAATCAGTGCATCTGGCCGAATTTCCTAAAGCAGGTTATGTTGATTTAGAGCTTGAAGATAAAATGGATATTGCGCAAAGAGTTGTTTATTTAACCAGATCTATTAGGGCAAAATCCAATTTAAAAGTGCGTCAGCCGCTTAAAAAAATTATGATCGCTGCGGGCAAGGATCACAAAGACGCGGTTCTTAAAATGCGCGATGTGATTCTTGAAGAAGTTAATATTAAAGAACTAGAAGTGCTTGAAGATGACGCGGGTATTGTAAACAAATCCGCTAAACCGAATTTTAAAACGCTTGGACCTAAATACGGTAAGGTGGTAAAGTCACTGGCGAATAAAATTAAAGAAATGAACAAGGCTCAAATTATTGAATTGGAAAAAAATAAAGAATTGGTTCTGAATGTTGAAGGGGAAGATATAAAAATATCTTTTGAAGATGTTGAAATTGTTAGTACGGAAATTGAAGGCTGGGTCGTTGAATCTGAAGAAGGCGTTACGGTTGCTGTCGATTCCGAGATGACCGAAGATTTAATTGCCGAAGGTATTGCAAGAGAATTTGTAAATCGCGTTCAGAATATGAGAAAAGACGCTGGTCTAGATGTAATGGACAGAATATCTGTCGAGTTTTCTGCCGATGAGAAATTTGTAGAATATGTTAATAAATTTTCCGATTATATAGTTAATGAAATTCTGGCTGATGGAATTAAATCCGGTCAACTTAATAATAACCGTCATTCTGGCGGAGAGGGATTCAGACAGGAATGGCAGATCGGCGATTACAATTGTGAAATCGAAATTGAAAAAGTTCTGAGTTAATTTTCTATCCGGAGGAATAATGGCAAAATCAACAGGTAAAAAAACAACAAAAAAAACTGCGGCTCCAAAAGCCAAACCAGCTAAAGCAAGTGTTAAGAAAGCTGCGACCAAAACTAATGTTAAAAAAGCCGCCGCGCCTAAAAAGAAAGTCGCGCCCAAACCTGCGGCTGCTTCAAATATAAAAAAAACAGTTAAAGCCGAAGCGACAAAAACCAAGGCCAAGACAGTATCTTCAAGAAAGGTAGTTGAAGTTATATCTCCTACCAAAAAAGTAAGAAAGGTAAAAGGCTATAGTAAAAAAGAATTGGAAAGTTTAAAGGATATTATACTTGTTAAAAGAGATGAAATCATTGAACAGCTTCAAAGCCTTAAAGAACAAATGATGGATCCAACAACTGGGCAGTATGTTAATGAAAGTTCACCTTATTCTCTTCATATGGCCGAGCAGGGAACCGACGCTCAGGAAAGAGAAAAATTATATCTGTGGGCTCAAAGAGAAAACAAATTCTTAGGATATCTTGAAGATGCTCTTCAAAGAATTGAAAACGGTACATACGGAATTTGTATTGAATGCATCGATGAACCTCAGAATCTCTGTGCTACATGTCCATTAATTCCTATTGAAAGATTAAAAGCAGTCCCGCATACACAGCATTGTTTGCAGATTAAACAAAAAATGCAGAGTAAATAATTAAAAAGAAAAGGTAGATTTTTGAGAGTTCTATTATTAACAGTATTTGTAGTCATTGCAGATCAATTTACAAAACTTGTCGTAAAAGGAATTTCTATTCCGGCTTTAAATATTAATTGGGAAGGAATGAATTATGGACAAAGCTTTAATGTAATTGGTGATTTCTTTAGAATTACATTTGTCGAAAATCCGGGTATGGCTTTTGGGATTGACGTAAGCAGCGATTCAAAACTCTACTTGTCTCTTTTTTCTTTAGTTGCCAGTATTGGTATTTTGGTTTATTTGGTTGCAGTTAGAAACAGAAGTTTTACATTAAGATTTGCGCTTGCATTAATTTTAGGCGGCGCAATCGGAAACTTAATTGATAGAACATTTTACGGAGTAATTTTTGAATACGGTCCGCTTTTTTATGGAAAAGTAGTAGACTTTTTTAATGTTGATTTCTGGGACTTTACAATTTTCGGGCATACATATGACCGATGGCCCATATTTAATATTGCAGATGCTTCTGTTACTGTTGGTGTTGTAATCCTTATTTTCTTTAACTGGAAAATAAATAAGGAAGATAAGGAACTTGGTTTCGGTGAAAAAGATGAAAAGGAAAACGAAACAATTAATTTAGTCGAAGAGAAAAAACCTGTACTTGTAAAGCCTGTGGGTACCACAAAAACAACACGAGTTGTAAAAAGTTCTTTGCCTATGCCCGATGATGTGCCATCTATGTCTGCCGAAGATGAGTTATTAATGGCCTCAAGACTTGGGGAAGATTCTTTTAACGATGATATAGATTCCGACAATGGCAAAGATAATAACAGAAAAAAATCTTAAGTTTGATATTCCCGATGGGAAGAAAAAAGAGCGGCTTGATACCTACCTTGCAAACTCAATAGAAAACGCTACACGGTCCAGAATTCAGAAATTAATTAAAGCCGGTTATGTAAAAGTAAACGGCAAACTGGAAAAATCAAATTATCAAATTGCCCGCGGCGATGTTATAGATGTTTGTATTCCTATTTCACCGCGTCCAGAATTTCCCGAACCCGAAGACATTCCTCTTGATATAATTTATGAAGATGATTATCTGCTGCTCGTTAATAAACCGGCTAATATGACAGCGCATCCCTCATTCGGTCACCATACGGGTACGCTTGTGCATGCGCTTCTGCATCATGTTCAGAAATTAAGCGCGCTTAATGAAAAAGGTAGACCGGGAATTGTACACAGAATTGATAAAGATACAACTGGACTTCTTATAGTCGCAAAAGATGAAAATACGCACGCGCTTTTGGCAAAACAATTCTCAAAACATGATATCGAAAGAGAATATTGGGCTGTCTGCTGGGGGAAGTTTAAAGAATCGGATGGGGAAGTGGTAGGGAATATTACAAGAAGCAAAAAGGACAGAAAAATATTCACGGTGCATGAATCGGACGGCAAACACGCGCATACATATTTTAGTGTTATTGAGGAGTTTGAGTTTGCATCTCTTATTAAATTAAAATTAAAAACCGGCAGAACTCACCAGATAAGAGTTCATATGCAGCATATCAATCACCCCATTTTCGGTGATCCAACCTACGGCGGACGCGGGATAGTTTACGGTTCTAATCTGCCTAAAATGAAAAGCCGGGTGGATAATTTGTTGGAGATTATGCAAAGACAGGCGCTTCACGCCAAAACATTGGGATTTGTTCATCCTGTCACTAAAGAGAAGGTTGTATTCGAGTCCGAACTTCCCGAAGATTTTAAGCTGCTGTTGGAAGGATTAAAAATTTAATTTTACTTTCCCATCCCAAGTTCAATTTATATTGACCTTCTACGAAAGACTTCAATTTTGTTATTATTATTGAAAATTTTAATCTATGAATCATTCAAAAAATTTAAACAAATTCATAAGATTATTTAGTGAAAATTAATTTAACGCAGATTTATATTTTTCATTAATAATAAGCGCGGCGCAAATAATTAAAAACCCGAATAACAATTTTAATAAATTTCCGTCTTCTCCGAACAAAAAAACAGATGCCGCAACGCCAAGTGGAATTTTAAGATTATTAAAAATTGCTAAAGCCCCGGCGTCGGTTCTGCGGGCTCCGTAATTCCATAAAAAGAATCCGATGCCTGATGCAGCGGCACCCAGATATAACAATGATAAAACCTGAGTATTATTTATTTCCAAATTAGTATAGTCTGTCGTGAACATTGAAAAAACAAAGGTTATTATCATCGCGCCTAAATATAAAAGTCCGAACACATTCTTATCGCTTGCGCTTTCTGTATGATTCATAATTCTTTTATAATATATCTGCCCGAAAGCGAAACACAGATTTGATAACTGCAGAATAATAAATCCCAGTAAAAAGTTTGTTCTATCAAGATTTTGGAACACAATAACACCCGCGCCTATAATGGATAAAACGGATGTAGTAAAAAACAGTTTGTTGAATTTATTTTGGAAAATGTCGTTTATTAACGTTACATATAACGGGGTAAGAATAGTAAATACCGCAATCTCATAAGCTTTAAGGAATTGAAATGAGTAGATATAAAATATATACATTAATCCGAATTGAATACCGCCGTTAAAGATCAATGAAATTTTAATTTTGTTTTTTAATCCGGATATTTTTAGAAACGGAACAAATATAATAAAGGGAATGAATAATCTAACGAATGCTACAAAGTTGGAATCAAGCCCGGTTAAATTTCCCTTTATTATTCCGAATGAAAACGCCCATAAAACGGAAACTATTAATAAATATATCATGCGGAAATATAACGGGTTATTTTATCTTTTCCCACTCGGAACGGGCTTCATCAAAAGGTAATATTGCTCTTGGTATTGCTCCGTGCATATAAGAAATAATTGCCCCGTAATTTATAATTGGTACTCCGTTAAGTTTTGCCTCTTTTATCCGAACCTGCATAGCTCTGCGTGTTAGCATGCATGCCCCGCAATGCACAATCATTTTATATTCCGACAAATTTTCCGGGAAGTCCGCGCCGTTTCTTACATCAATAATAAGATCTTTTTTTGTATGATTGCGTAGCCATCTGGGTATTTTAATCTTTCCTATGTCGTCTTCCTGCGCGTGGTGGGAACATGCTTCCGAAATTAATATTTTATCGCCGTTTTGTAATTCATCAACATATTTAATACTGCGAACAAATTCCTGCAAATCACCCTTATAACGTGCCATTAAAATCGAAAATGTTGTAAGCGGAATATGATCGGGTACATCAGCCGAGACTCGCATAATAGCTTGACTGTCGGTTACAACAAGAGCGGGAGGCTGTTTTAATTTATCAAGAGCGGCACGCAGTTCTTTATCTTTTACAACCATTACAATTGTATCCTCGTCCAATGCTTCTCTTATAGTCTGAACCTGCGGCATTATAAGTCTTCCTTTAGGAGCTCCTAAATCAATAGGTACAACAAGAATTATCAAATCATGTTTTTGGACAAGATCGCCGATTAATAAAGGTTCAATTTCCCGCGGAATTAATTTCGCGATATTTTCTTTTAATCCGGATATTCCTTCATTGTTACTGCATGAAACGGAAAAGTGTTTAATTCCTTTTTCATCCAGTTGTTCAACAAGATTATAATTTATTCCTAATTCTGATTTATTAATAACCGCCAGAAAAGGAATTTCCAGGTTTTTTAAATGATCAAAAAGTAATAATTCATTTTTAACTAAGATATTCTCCGCCTCAACAACTACAACGGCAAAATCTGCTTTTGCAATTTCTTTAAGGGATTTATTTATTCTTTTCTCGCCAAGTTCGCCTATATCATCTATCCCGGCCGTATCAACAAGAACAACCGGTCCGAAAGGCAGAAGCTCCATCGCTTTCTTTACCGGGTCGGTAGTTGTTCCGGGAGTATCACTTACTATAACTAAATCCTGACCAATAAATCTATTAACGAGAGAAGACTTACCTGAATTTCTTTTTCCTGTAAATATTATATGTTTCCTTTCGGAGTTTGCCGTTTTACTCAATTTCTATACCTAAATCTTTTGCTAATATTTTTTTCAAATCATCTTCTTTAATTAATTTACTGCTTGTTAATTCCTGAATAAAAGGCACATTATTTTTATATGCGTTTTTTACAATTTCCTGTATTCTATCATAACCGAATTCTGAAATAAAGGAAGCGGATATTGCGGAAGTATTAATTAAATTCTTCATGCATTTTTCTTTGTCTGCTTCAATTCCGTTTATACAATTTCTTGCTAAATTATAATTTGATTTTTTAAGCATATCGAGAGTCCGTAAAAAATAATGAGCAATCATTGGGGCAAAAGCATTAAGCTCAAGATTTCCTGCTCCCACGAGATTTGAAATTACAACATCATGCCCTTTAATCATTTCAGAAATTTGAATAGCGTTTTCTAAAATTACCGGATTAACCTTCCCTGGCATTATTGAAGATCCCGATTGCCGCGGGGGCATTTTAACTTCACCTATTCCGCCGTATGGTCCGCTCGACATAAATCTCAAATCATTGCATATTTTTATAATAGATACCGCGCCGGCTTTTATTATCCCGTGAACTTCAACAAAAACATCCAGGTTCTGAGTTGCGTCAATCAGATCCTCACTTTTGGCAATTGGAAGACCCGTGATTTTTTTCAGCAAGGAGTTTATCTGAAGCACATATTCCTTAGGCGCAGATACTGAATTGCCGACTGCCGTTCCACCCATATTCACAGAGCGGAGTCTCTCTGCCGAATTATAAATGCGCCATCTGTCCCTTGCGATAGCCTGCGCGTAGGCTCCGAATTCCTGTCCCAAAGTGATCGGCACCGCGTCCTGAAATTGCGTGCGACCTAATTTTATTATCCCTTTAAAGTTTTCTTCCTTATTCTGAAGTGAATTCTGCAGTTCGGCAAATGAATCTTCTAGTTCTTTTAATAATATTAACGATGCGATTCTAAGCGCGGTTGGGTATGTATCATTAGTTGACTGCGACATGTTTACATCATCCAACGGATGAATGTATTGATATTCTCCGCAGTTTTTCCCCATTAATTTTAAAGCCGTATTTGCAATTACCTCATTTACATTCATATTTAATGAAGTGCCGGCGCCGCCTTGATAAGGGTCGACAATTATTTTCGAATATATTGTATCTGCCGAATTATCAATATTTTCTTGAATTTCAGTTAGAAGCGAATCAACTGCATCGATTATGAATTTATACTTATTTTCATTCAGCAGTCCGCATAAAAAATTAGTTTCAGCCGCGGCTTTTTTTACTTGAAGGAACGCTTTAATTAGGTGAAGATTTATTCTTTCACCGCTTGGGGGGAAGTTATGTACGCTTCTGTAAGCGTGAATTCCGTATAAAGAGTTGTTCTCTAATTCTACATGTCCAATTGAATCTTTTTCAATTCTCATATCAATTTTCTATTATTTGTATATGAAATATATCAAAAAGAAACGTAACGATTTTTTAAATTTGGAATAAAAAAACCCCCGGGAAACCTGGGGTCCAATAAAATAAGTATTTGCAAATTTTTAGTGGACGCATATTATGCGTCCACTATAAAGTAAAACTATTTTACAAGTATCATCTTTTTAACGCTTACAAAATTGTTTGTCTGCATTTTGTAGAAATATATTCCGGATGCGTAATTAGCCGCGTTCCAAGTAGCGTTAAATACGCCGGGATTCATATCCTTATTAACCAAAACTTCAATTTCTTTTCCTATAACATCATAAACTGTAATTCTTACATTTCCTGCTTCAGGTACCGAGAATCTGATTGTTGTTGATGGGTTGAACGGATTCGGATAATTCTGATCCAAGGAGTATGATATTGGCAATCCGCCAACTTCATCTACACCAACAGCGCCTTTAAGCTGAATTAAGGTTTCTTCTAAAAATCCGACAACAAATTTAGGATTATGAATACCTAAACTTCCGTCTTCATGAGCCATTTCCCAAATGTAAAATGCTTTGGCCTGAATTGGCGACCATGATGAGTCTATAAGACCGATTTCATGCGAGCCAAGAGGAGGTAAAAGCATTGTAATTTCTTCGAGCATTCCTTCTACTTCATGCTGCAGACCTTCCGAAGTTCCATCACCGTCAAAATCTGTCTTGCCGTTAACGGTAATTGATAACTTATCGAATGATTCAATACTGTGGCAAGGTGCGCAAGCCGCAACGTTGTCTACGCCGTCAGGCGTACTCATGCTGAATGAATGTCCGCCGCTTAATAATACATTTCCTTCAGTGTCAACAGCGCCTTGATTATTCATATGACAGCTTACGCAGGCATTAGGCGTAAAAGGGAAATGGTTTGTAGTTGCGAATGTTTTTCCTAAATCAGGAATATTATTACCTGTAATTATATCTGCCTGTGGTCCGTAATGCGGTCCGTAATGCGCGCTTAAATTCTTTAAATATCCGTCAGTATAAGTAACAGCGTCTCTGCGGGTTTTGTGGCAATTCATACATAACATTCCAAGTCCGCCGTCGGTAACTTCAACTCCGTTTGAAAGTGTTGCTGTTACTGTTCTTAACTGGTGAGGATTTGTAGCATCATGAGGATCATGGCAAGTTGCGCATGTAATATTTGTTTTTTCTGCTTCGTTGGCTGTAGGTGCTACTTTGCCTGCCTTAATATAAGAAACGAATCCGTTTCCGCTGTGGCATTGAATACAAGCCGCTCTTGTTTGACCTGAATGACCTGTTTCGGCTAATTTAGCGTGACCTGAAATATCCCACTGCGAAGGGAATACATGGTGTGTGCCTGAGTCATGGCATTTAGCGCATGATTCTTGCGAAATCGAACTTACGATTTTTGAATCAGCAGTATTTCCCATGTGTTCGCTTCCCGGACCATGGCATGATTCGCACTGAACATTTGCTAACTGCATTGCTAATGGTGAATTTGTTAAAACTTGATTGTATGCTTCTTCGCTTAATGTATCGGGGAATACAAAATCTCTGTCGTCAAAACCGTTGTTAGATGCATTAGCATCATAACCTGTAGAGTGGCAGCGGACGCAGTTTTCGCCGAAATGGCTGCTTAAAGTTCCGTTTAATCCTCTTTGCAATGTTGTTGCATGTTTTGTCTCAACCCATTTTGCAGCGGTTGTAGAATGGCATGATGTACAATTAAAACCTGAGGGCAATCCTAAATATGTACCGGCGTTAAATGTTATTTCGTCAAACTCAGTTCCGTTTGAAAATTGAAAAACATATTTCCCGGCCAAATCAAGTGTAACCGAAATTACCTGATTGCTTGAATCAAGATTTACCGAACTGCCGAATTGTGCGGCTGAACCGCTTGGCAGTGTAATAGTAAACCATTGTCCGTTTGCGGCATTTTTGTCCGCTGTATATCCTTTCAGATAAACCTTTGTTCCGGTTCCTACATTTGTCAAACCGTTATATGATAAATCAAAAATATCTTCTGCCGATACTGCAGCTTCTCTGTCAGTTACTCCGTAAGTGTCAATAGTAACATTCTGAGCCGATGTTATAGTGGCAAGCAATAACATCATGAAAAGGAAAGTAGTAGTTTTTTTTAGCATTTCTGCCTCCGCATTTTAATAAGACTTATAGACATAATATCAACTATTATACCATAGTTATATTTTAGAAAAAAAACAAAAAAATAGGACTAAGGGATATGATATAAATTATTTCTTCTCAAAAGTAAGATAGAGAGGGGAACAATTTTTTAGTATTGGGAAATAATGTCTTGTTATCTTATTATAATGTAAAAATATGCCCGGATTAATCCGGGCATATTTTAATAACATACTTCTTATTTGATAAGTACCATTTTCTTGATGCTTACAAAATTATCTGACTGCAGTTTGTAGAAATAAATTCCTGAAGCGTATCTTGAAGCGTCCCAGCTTACATTAAATACGCCAGCATTCATATTTTCACTAACTAAAACTTCAACTTCTTTTCCTAATACATCATAAACAGAAACTTTTACGTTTCCAGCCTCAGGAATAGAGAATCTGATAGTTGTTGAAGGGTTGAATGGGTTTGGATAGTTCTGATCCAAGGAATAATCACTAGGTAATTCTGTATTAGCGTATTCAATACCTGTTGTTCCACCCATTTCATCAATTGCCGCTTTAAGAAGAGCAATTGTAAACTGAGGATTATGAACGCCAAGACTTCTGTCTTCTTCAACAAAGAAGTAAACATAACCGGCTCTCATAATTCTAGGTGTAAGACTGTCGTCTGCCGCTGTTGTAAAGTCTGCACTTGATTGAATCAATACTACGCCATCAGCATTTTTAGGTAAGAATGTAGCTAATTTTTCCAATAAGCCGTGAACTTCAACCTGTAAACCTTCAGCAGTTCCGTCGCCGTCTAAATCAGCTTTTCCGTTGATATAGAATTTTTTCTCTTTAAATGTTTCGCCGACTTCGCCGTGACAAGGAGCGCAAGCTTCAACGTTGTCTTCGCCTTCTTCATTGTTCATGTTAAATGTGTGACCGCCGAATTTTAATAAATTACCGTCTGCATCAAACGCGCTTTCGCCTGCCATATGACAGTCAACGCATGCGTTTCCGCCGGCAACACCGTGAGGTGAGCTTGGCCATTCAATACCGTAATCAGGAGCGTTTTTACCTAAAAGCATATCTCCCTGAGGACCATGGTGTGCGCCGAAATGCGAGCTTCCGTTTTTAACGTCTTCTGCATAAGTTGCAGCTTGACGGCGGCTTCTATGGCAATCAATACACTGAGCGCCAGTTCCGTATTTTTCAAAAGATATAACTGTTCCGTCGCCAAGTGTAGTTTCTTTAGCTCTTAATTGATAAGGATTTGTTGCGTCATGAGGATCGTGGCATGTAACGCATGTAAAAGTTGAAGCTGTAGGTCTTACAGCAGTTTTTGCAGGTAAACCTAAAGCGTCTGAAGGTCTTCCTTCTTTAATCCATTGTACGTATCCGGCACCGCTATGGCAAGGTGAGCAACCGTCTCTATCGGTAGAAGAAACGAAAGCGCCTGCTGCGTGTCCGCCGTGGAAACCGCGTCCGTCAAATTCTGTAGCGTCAATACCAGATTCTTCAAATAATGCAGGAATTGCGTGATGTGTTCCCGCATCATGGCAGCTTGCGCAAACCGCTGATGCGTTTGATGAAACCATTTTGCTGTCTGCTACTACGCTGTTATGCGCGCTTCCCGGACCATGGCAAGCTTCGCATTGAACATTTGCTCTTTGCATTGCTGCAGGATAAGCTGCTACTAATGCATCATAATTGCCTTCTGCTAAAGTAGCGGGGAATACGAAATCATGATCGTCAAATCCGTCATTATCTGCATTTGCATCAAAACCGGTTGTATGGCAGCCCAAACAAAATGCTTGGAAATGGCCTGCAGGATCATCAGTATAAGGTTTTACTGTATTAGCATGACCGGTTAATTCCCATTTAGCTTTTTCGCTTGAATGGCATGTTCCGCATGATAATCCGGTTGATGGTAAACCTAAATACGTACCAGCGTTTATTGTGATTGAAGAAGTCATTGTACCGTCTGTAAATTCAATTGTGTAGGTACCAACTACATCAACAATAAGAGAAACAACTTTTGAATTAGCATCCAAATCCGCTGTTCCAATAAAATCTGCGGCTGAAGTGCCTGGTTTTGAAACAATTGTAAATTGTGGAGCTGTAAAAGTTGTATCAACGGCGTTACCAATTAGGTAGATTTTAGTTCCAACACCTACGTTAGCAAGACCGTTATACTTGAGATCAAAAATATCATTGGCATCTGCAGCAACTGTTCTGTCAGATATACCGTATGTTTTAATCTCAACGGATTGTCCTTGAACCATCGTAAAAGACAAAGCGATGAAAAGTAAAGATAAAGTGAGTTTTTTTAGCATTTCTGCCTCCGCATGTTTAATAAGACATTTTTTTTTGTAGATTAATAATTGATTTAATTGATTCAAAAATTTCCGCTTTTGACAGCGGCTTAATAGCATAGAACTGAATTCCTAACGGCGTAACTTCACGCCCTAACTCCAGACTGTTATTTGAAGTCACAAATATTGTCGCCATATTTTTGTTGATTGTTTTAATTGACTTCAGGATTTGTATTGTATTAGGAGAAGTGAAATCATCGTCAATAACAACCAATGAAGGATTCAGATCTATTGTTTTTGATATAATTCCAAAAGGATCATTTATGTCCGTGCAAAAATAAATCTCAGCATCATTATATCCGTTTATAAGCTGAAACATATTTTCTTTCGTAAATTCATTTGAAATTATAAATACTCTCATGCTTATTATTATTACAATGATTGTGCCTGAAATTTTCCAAAATGAATAAAATTAGTTAAATTGATATTGATGTCTTAAAAGATGTTGAAATGTCGGTTTTATTAAATTAATATATTCAGATTAACTGTCGGATTTGTTGGTTTTTAATCAAATTATTCACTTTTTATGTGAAATGTTTGTCGCACTGTGACACCGATGTCGCAATTATTTTTAATAAATTTTGAGCTTAACATGTTAAAAACTATTAAAGAAAAGTTTATTTGGTCAACAATATTATTTATTATGCTTGTTGTTGGAATTCCCGTGACCTTTATAATGAGTCAGTTTGCCGAAAATTTCCATCAGAGATCGACAATTATGCTCGATGCGACAATGGATATGTTAAGGTACGGATTAGACAACGCTATGATGCAGGGCAGCAGTAAAAATGTTCAGGGAATTGTGAATGAAATTTCAGCTTACGATAATATCAATCATATAAGAATATTTAATAAAAACGGTATTGTTACTTACGCAACGGATTTAACTGAAGTCGGAAAGAACTTTATCAAATTGGCACCTGACCATATTAATCCCTACACAGCCGACGGAATGGAAAGGAAAATTATTTTATTGAAGGATAAGCATGCTTATTCAGCTTTTGAAGCAATTCAAAACGAAAACAGATGTCAAAATTGCCATGGAAATGATCCTGTTATCGCTTACCTGGATGTCGATTCTCATTTAACAAACGCAGAGAGATATTTTTATACGGGTTCTTACCATATTCTTTTTCTTGCGGTAGTTATTATTATTGTTCTCGCTATAGGTTTTATATACTTCTTTGAGAAATTAATTAATAATCCTTTAAAAAAATTCCTTTCAGCATTTGACGAAGTTGAAAAGGGGAATCTCGGAATCAGATTTAATCCGGTAAAAGATGATGAATTCGGTCAGCTCGAAAAAAACTTTGACAATATGGTTTCGGAAATTCAAAATTCAAGAAATGAAATTGAAGAGCTTCATTTTAAACAGCTTCAGCATACTCATAAATTAGCAACAATAGGGGAGCTGACTACCGAGATGGCACATGAGATTAATAATCATACGGCAATTATTATGACTCGTGCTGATTATCTGCAGCTCGAATCAATGAATAATCCTAATCTGCAGAAATATGAAGAAGATTTTGATGTACTGCTCGACCAATCATTAAAAGTATCTAAAATAACGGGCAATATATTAAAGCATAGCAAAAAATCGGAAAAAGATTTTTCTGAGGTAAGTTTAACGAAAGTTATAAACGACAGTCTCCAAATTTTTGAACCGATTGTTAAGAAGAAAAATATTATTTTAACTAAAGAATTTAATATTGAAGACGTTTTTGTTTATGCCGACGCTTATCAGCTTGATCAGGTATTTACAAATCTGTACAATAATTCTATTGATTCGCTTTCCGAGGGAGGGCAGCTTAAAATTATTCTCGATAAAAATAATAACGGGAAAATACAAATAACCATAACAGATAACGGCGAAGGAATTGATTCCAAATATATCGACCAGATTTTTTCTCCTTTTTTTACCACCAAACAGGCCGAAAAAGGAACGGGTTTGGGATTGTATATTGTAAAAAACATCTGCAAAAATCATAATGCCGGCATAAAGTGCAAAAGCGAAAAGGGTAAAGGAACAAGTTTTATAATTACTTTTAATTAACGGATAAGTTTTATGAAAAAAGTTTTAGTTGTCGACGACGAAATAGAAATGCTTAACAGCCTTAAGAAAATTCTTACAATAAGGGATGAATATGATTTAAGGTTTGAGCAGGATTCGGTTATAGCTTCCGAAATTTTAGGGAATGAAAAATTTGATTTGGTTATAACCGATCTTAAAATGAAAAATGTATCGGGTATTGATATAGTGAAAACTGCACTTCAAAATAATCCTACTTCGGTTGTTATTGTAATTTCGGGATACGGAACAATTGAAGCGAGTGTAGAAGCTGTAAAAAACGGGGCGTTTGATTTTATAGAAAAACCTTTTACTTCAAAAAAATTGTTTGAATGCATTGACAGGGCATTGAAAAAAACAGATGAAAAATTAGTTCTCGTGACAAATGGTATTGATCATAATGAGCTTGAAGGTATTATTTACAAAAGCTCTAAAATGGCCGAACTTATGGAAAGCGTTAAACGCGTTGCCGAAAATAACATGAATGTTTTAATTACTGGCGAAAGCGGAACCGGTAAAGAATTGATTGCGCGGGCAATTCATAAAATCAGTAAAAGCACTCTCGATCCTTTTGTTCCTGTGAACTGCGGCGCCTTGCCTGAACATCTTTTTGAAAGCGAACTTTTCGGACACGAAAAAGGCGCTTTTACTGGCGCGGTTAAAACAAAACCAGGATTATTGGAATTCGCAAACAACGGTACATTTTTCTTTGACGAAATAGGCGATATGACGCAGACGCTTCAAATCAAATTGTTAAGAATGCTTGAAGAGAAAAAAATAAGACGTGTAGGCGGACAAAAAGAAATTGATATTGACGTTAGAATTATAGCCGCTACAAATCAGAATCTTGAAGTTGAAGTCGCCGAAAAAAGATTCAGACAGGATCTATTCTACAGGCTTAACACTTTTTCCTTGGAAGTACCCCCTTTAAGAGAAAGAAAGGATGATATTATCCCGCTGGTCTGTAGTTTTATGAAGGAATTGTGCGATAAAAATTCTAGAACAATTAAAAGATTTTCGCCGGAAGCTGAAGAAGCTTTGTTGAATTATCAATGGCCGGGAAATGTTAGGGAATTAAAAAATATTATCGGCAGATCCTTTTTTCTCTGCAGCTCGGATGTTATTCAGCTCTCCGATTTGCCTGCTAACCTTGTTAATAAAACCGTAACGATCGATAAAAATGTATTGTCGCTTAATTTTAAAGACGCAAAAGACGCTTTACTTGAAAAATTTGAAATAGAATATATTACACATTATCTGAAAATTAATAACGGCAATATTTCCAAAACTGCCGATGAATGCGGGCTTGACAGAAGATCGATTCACCGGCTTATAAATAAATATAATATAGTTTATCAATCGAAAGAAATTAACTGATTTTAATATTTTGAAATCCGATCACAAAATTTTACACGGGAAAATGAGCATCTTTATAATATCTCTTCTTGTTTTGCTTACTCTTGTTTACGCTTTATGGTATTATGTTTTTAATATTTATGAAGTTAGGTATGAAATAAATCAGATTGAAAAATTTGACGATGATGAAAAAGTAAATGAAATAGTAAATGAAAAATTATATGAAGTAAAAAACATACCAATTAATTTAATGGGTAAGAAAGTACCTTTAAGAAAACTAGATTTTGATTTTGAAATTATTGAAGGCGCTTCATTAGTAGAAAATCTGCCCAGAGAAAATAAAGAAGAACTTTTTTTTAGATCCTTTAAAAAAAGCGGGAAAGTAATTTTTATTTTTAAAAATAAACTTTCTCTCTTTCCCCAGATTGTGGAATTTGAATTAAAAGAAAATGAGTAAAATAATAATTGAATTCAGCATTTGAATATATTATTCAATAAATTTATAAAGAATATTTTGTACTTCAGATAGAGGCTTTATGAAATCACCTAAAAACAATTTTATCTTTTTTCTGTTTTTATTAATGATTGTTTTTTCAAATCTTAACGCGCAGGGCACAGCAGGAACGGACGCAAAATTTGAATACCGCTCCCTTATAGATATGCCTTCGGCGGGAATTTTGGAAAAAGGTTTTGTAGGCGTTTCAATGGATGTGCTGCCCGAAGGAGTTGTAATATCTAAAATGGAAGTGGGAGTATTTGATAATTTTAGTTTCGGAATTTCATACGGCGGATCAAATATTATCGGAACCGGTAAAATATCATGGTATAATCTTCCCGGTATTAATGCTAGATTCAGGGTTCTTGATGAAACAGAAGCCATTCCGGCTTTAACTTTAGGATTCGATTCTCAAGGCAAAGGATTCTTTTTTAAAACTGACGACAGATATGAAATTAAATCACCCGGATTTTTTGCCGCAGCAGCAAAAAACTTTGAATTTTTCGGTTACTTAAGTGTGCACGGAATTATTAATTACTCGTTAGAAAGAGAAGACGGCGATAAAGATTTAAATGTTGGTATTGGAGTAGAAAAAACAATTGGATCCAGATTCTCAATTATTGCAGAGTATGATTTCGCAATTAATGATAACGGAAGTTTATCGCTCGGCGACGGAAACGGATATTTAAATATGGGCGCCCGATGGTCGGTGGGCGACGGGTTTACTTTAGGTCTTGATTTAAGAAATCTTTTGGATAATAAAAAATTTAACGGCAATAAAGCCGATCGTGGCATTTTTGTCGAATACATAAAAGGCATTTTCTAGTGTACATTATTCTAAACACTACAGTTTAATTATATATACAAGTCCGGCAGCTTCTCCCTCATTTTATCATTTTATCGCACAATTTTTAGGCATAATAATTGCTTTTTTAATTATAGTTTGACGTAATGGAAAGGGGTTCAAAATGAAATTATTAGCAAAACTTTCAATTTTAATATTAACAGTATCTTTTACAGGCTGTTATACTCAGCTGGCCACCCGAAATCCTGATTATAGAACTTATGAAAGCTGGGATGAAGAAGATTATGTATATGAAGATTCGGCGGGTTATTATTATGATGAATACGATACCTCTGACTATGTCTACGATTATAACGAAGATCCTCTGATCATTAATAATTATTATTATGATGATTACGGTTACCCGTTCTACGGAAGATACAATTTTAACTTTTATCCTCACTCAAGATTTTTATTTACGTACAACTGGTATTGGTATCCAGGAATTTATGATTATTACTACAGTCCCTGGTATAGTCCTTGGTACTACGATAGATACACAAGTTATTACGGCGGATATTATTATGGCGGCGGTTATTACTCCGGATATTATAATTCGTACGGCACAAAATACAGAACCAACAAATACGCAAGTATAAGAAATGACGGCGGAGGTAGAGGCAAAGCTACCAGAGACCGCGATAGTTATAGTGAAAGATCAAGAAAGGACGGATATACTGGTTCTGTCGGAAGAAATACTACCTTGGATAAAACAGGAAGTTATACAACTTCCGGAAGAGGAAAAGTATCAAGCGAAAGAAAAACAGATAATAATGTGCGTAACGGAAGAAAGGCAAGTACAAACAGGCAAAGAATAAATTCGGGCACCAGAAATTCCACAGGTAAAACTTATACAAGACCTTCCGGTTCAAGGAGCAAAGAATATAATTCCGGAAAAACGAGCAGGTCGGGGTCATCCTCATCGGTTAATAAAAGAAAAAGCAGCTCTTCTAATTCAGGAAGAAGTACTTATAGTACTCCCAGAAGCAGTTCCGGCAGCAGCAGGTCAAGCGGAACTTCAAGCAGCGGTTCATACCGTTCCTCAGGTTCAAGCTCCAATAACTCGAGCGGAAGTGCGTCAAGATCATCTTCTTCAAGCGGTTCGTCAAGATCAAGCGGCAGTTCATCAAGTTCTTCTAGAGGGAGAAAATAATTATGAACTTAATTAAACAGGCATCGATTCTTTCGCTGACGTTATTAATATTTTCGGCGTGCACCGCGAACAGAATTCAAAGATTTCAGGAGCGTGAAGAACCTGTTTCTGTAATTGTTCAAGAGGATATCTATTATGATACTCCGGAAATAGTAATTGAGCCTGTTTATATTTATGCGCCCGTAATTGTTCAGCCGGAACCCGTTAATACTAAAACAAAGGTGAGAACAAATATTGAGAAGGATGATTCTCAGACGAAATCAAGAGAAGAAGGAAATAAAAATATCAGGAATAATACAGGACAAAGAAACGCCAAATCCAGGGGGAATTAATGAAAACAGTATTGACAAAAATCCGTGCGGCATTTGTTTTCTTTCTGATTGCCGGTACCTTAAGTGCACAAAATTTTAACGACGCTTTGAGATTGTCGGAACCAGGCCTCGGCTCAAGCGCCAGAGCATTAGCAATGGGAAACAGCTTTACGGCCGTTAGCAATGATTACTCTGCGGTGTTTTTTAATCCGGCCGGACTCGGTCTTATTAACGACGCCTCGCTTTCTATGGGATTAAATTATGAAAATCTTGAAAACAGCGCTTCATTATTCGGAAGCACTACAAAAAACTCAATAGGCGCTACGAACTTCAGCCGGATCGGATTAGTTTTTCCCTTCCCTACATATAGAGGAAGCCTTGTATTCGCGTTCGGTTATAATCAGAATAAAAGTTTTAACAGAACATTAAAATTCGACGGCTATAATTCGGGGAATAATTCTTACATACAATATCTAACTAGTTTTAACGACGATATTCCTTATCTGCTCGGTTTAAGTTATCCGGTGTATGATAATAATGATAATTATATAAGCGACGAAACAGTTATTAACGGTAATTTAAATCAAAGCGGTACAATTAATGAAGAAGGAAATATTAATAGCTGGAATATTTCTGCTTCAGCAGAAGTCGCTAAAAATCTTTTTGTGGGGGGGACTCTTAACCTAATTACAGGTTCATACAAAAGATATAAAGATTTTTATGAGGACGATGATTTAAATATTTACAACAGCTCAATTCTTCTTGATCCCAATGACGAAGTTACGAGAGATTTTCAAACATTCTACTTAAATGACGTTATTGACTGGGATATAAGCGGATGGGATTTTAAACTAGGCTTTTTGTATAAGCTAAATCCGTTTATTAACATCGGCGGAGCCGTTAAATTCCCAAGTTATTATACGATTAAAGAGAAGTTTTTTGTATCCGGTTCAAGCACATTCGCTTTTGGAGACGGGTATGATCTTGACCCCGAAGAATCAAAATCCGAATATGATATTAATTCGCCTTATGAATTCTCGGGAGGCGCGTCTGTAAATATAAGCGGACTTATTGTAAGCGCCGATATTAAACTAATTGATTATTCGCAAATGGAATTCAGCGCAGGTCTGGATCCTGGTCAAAGATACGATAACAATAAAGAAATAATATCCCTGTTTGATAATGTACTTAATTACAGTCTTGGCGCAGAGTATTCAATCCCTATGCTGGGTATTAAGGTTAGAGGGGGATACATGAGCAGCCAATCTCCTTATAAAGGCGATCCTTCCGATTTTGATAAAAAATATTTTACAGCCGGACTAGGATTAGCAACAGATAAAGCCGTAAGTATTGATATAGCGTATGCGCATGGATGGTGGAAAAATTTCAGCGATAATTATGATTTTAATGTTTCAAGAACATTCCAGGATATTTCTGTTGATAAATTAATATTTAATGTGGCTTATAACTTTTAAAGTTACGGCCCGGTAAATAAAATGAAAAAAATAATTTTTATAATATTGTTAATCATTATTACCGGCAGCTCGAATGCAAAGGATAAGTTTTACAAGGACTTTGAATTTAACGGCAGAAAATATAAATGCGAACTAATTTATGAACGTTCTGAACTGATTCCTACGTATACGTTAAATATTCAGTCGAAGGATTTAAAAACGAAAATCTTAAAAAGCAGTACCCTGATTATAAAGAAACAGGACTATACCCATAATATGCAGACAAATGTAGAAACATGGGAAAGGTTTTTAAAAAGAAGGTCTTCCAATAGAATTCCAAAAGATATTACTTTTCATATTGTCGGTGAAAACAAATCATACGCGGTTTACGGGTTCGGCCGCGGCATACTGAAAGAGCATTATTTAAACAATGAATTGTGCCTTGTAAAGGATAGAGAGTCGAAAATATATATATATCCTAATGAAAGTATAATATTCGCGGTTGTGCGTAATTTCTTAAAAAGCATAAAATGCCTGCCTAATGAAACCGTTATAACACGGCTTAATTAATTCGTAATCCTTTAATTTATTGCGATTCAAGTTGATTCAATAATTAATCCGGCTTATTTTAATTCCATAATTTTTTATGGTGTTAAAATAAGAGCAAGAATTTATAAAATAGAAAGTAAAGATTATTATGTTTTGACCCCCGATAATCAGAAAATCAGATGTTCACTTAGGGGAAAATTCAAAAAACAATTCAGCTTAAAGAAAGATAAACTTCATACGCTTGATGTTGCCGCCGTTGGCGATTTTGTTAAAGTTGATTTAAGTAATGACGGTACGGGGGCTATTTCAGAAATTGAAGATAGAAAAAATCATCTCTCCCGAAAAGCAATTAAAATGAAAGGCGCCAGCTTCAGGGGAGAAAGATTTGAACAGGTGATAGCGTCAAATGTTGATAATCTTTTTATTGTATCAAGCATAGTTAAACCTGAATTCAACAACAAAGTAATCGACAGAATAATAGTAGCAGGCGAAAGCTCCCGTCTTAATACCTTTATAATTATTAATAAAGTTGATATCGATTCCGGGAATGAAGCCGGATTATGGGAAGAACTTTATACATCAATAGGCTATAAAGTATTTTTAACTTCCGCTAAAAGTAAAATCGGAATTGAGGATTTAAGAAATGAAATTCACGGTAAGGTAAACTTATTCTGGGGAAGCTCTGGTGTGGGAAAATCCTCAATACTTAACGAACTATTCCCTGACCTTGAACTTGAGACCGGCGATATAAGCGAATCATCTTACAAAGGAAAACATACAACCGTAACAAGCATATTAAATAAAGTTGATGATGAAACATATGTAATTGATACGCCCGGAATAAGGGAAATTGATCCGTACGGAATTAAGAAAGAAGATCTCGGTCATTACTTTATTGATTTCACTCCTTTTTTCCCGGACTGCAGATTTAACACATGCACTCATTATCACGAACCCGGCTGCGCCGTTGTTGACGCGGTTGAGAAAGGGGAAATTGACGAGCTTAGATACGAAAGCTATTTAAATATTCTGGATACAATTGAAGATGATATGAATTTCTAAATGCTGTTTACAAGTTCGGCCATTCTTAAAATAAAATATTCTACTACCTCGTCCGGCACACCGTCAAAATGTTTAGATTTTAATCTCATGTCGCATTGATCGTTTATATAATCTATCAAATAATAATTATTCTCTTTATCTACTGCTATTTCTGATGAAAAATAATCGAGCCCGGTAATCTCGGCTAAATTGTGCATTATTGAATCCAGTTTCTTTATGTCAAGATGCTTCAATATTTTCTGTGAATTCTCGGCATAAACATGCGTATTATCATTCCATACAAGATGTACGGCTTTGCCGAAGGCCCAAAGCGTGCGTATCCAAGCGCGGTGTCCTTCAATTATTTTAGGATAAATTTTCTTCTGCACCAGGTATGAATCGTCGCAATTTTTTAATCTTTCTTTTTCAACTTCTTCAATCAGTCCGGCGTTTGTGATTACACCGTCGCCGCCGCCGCTGTAATAAGCTGGCTTTATTATAAATGGTATGCCCAATTTTTGTATATCGTTGTTTGTTAAGCCTGATTTTTTCCGTTTATCAAAAGGTTCAACGATAATTGTTTCCGGGGTTAAAATACCTGTCCCTTTTAATCTGATATGCATAATGGATTTATCGACCGCGTTTTTAATATTATCATAATGATTGATAATATACGTTCGACTGTTTTTTAATAATTGAGCTAATTCTTCAAAATCTTCGTCTTCGTCGGAACCTCTGTCGAGATAAGCTTTAAAAGAAATGTCTTTATTTTTTACAAGGTTGGTAATTTCAAATACATTTTTTTTGTGAATTATAAATGTTGAAATGCCGTGTTTAGAAAAAATAGATTCTATTTGCTCGACGAAATCAACATCATATATCCATTTGTATGAAATTGCTAAATCAAATTTGTACATTGAACCTGGAATTTTGAGTATAAAATACTATAAATACACTTTCAATTCAATCTTTTAGGCTTGTTATTAAATAGGGTATATCATATTTTTTTATTTCTAATTAATGGGAAATTATGCTAAAATTTATAAATACGCTGATGATTATAACAATGTTAGTCGGCTGTTCGGCACAGACGGAAACCGTAAATATTAAGGATGAAAAATCAATCAGTGATAAGGAAGCAAAGAAAAAAGCGCAGGAACATTTTATTGACGGCACAATTAAGGAACTGGATAATAAATTCGCCGAAGCGATTCTTGAATATCAGGACGCGCTTAAATATGATTCGTCTGCCGGTATTCATTACGCTCTCGGTAAAAATTATCTTGTTTTAAATAAACTGCGTTCTTCATTAACTCACGCTAAAAGCGCTGTTTTATTGGAGCCTAAAAATCCCGATTATAATTTTCTTCTCGGCAGAATTTATGCCGCGGCTAATCAAAGGGACAGCGCGATAGCTGTATATGAAAATCTGATTACTTTCGATTCAACAAATTATCAGGCCTATTATAACCTCGGCTTTTTATATGAAGCGGATAAACCAATGAAAGCCCTTTCGGTTTATAATAAACTTCTCGATTTATTGGGTCCGCAGTGGAATGTGCTTGTTAAAATCGCTGACTTAAATGAACGTATGGGAAATGTTGAAGAGACCATTAAATCGGTTGAAAACCTTCTGGAATTAAATCCTTCCAACCTTGACCTGGAAAAAATATTAATCGAATCATATCTTAAAGCAGGAAAATTTGAAAAAGCATTTGAGCATCTTGATGAAACTCTCGCAATTTATCCTGATGACGAAAACCTGATTGAATATAAAGCAAGCGCAAATATACAAACAGGTAAATGGAAAGAAGGCGCTGAAGAATACAAGAAACTTATTGAAGAAAATAAAATTTCTTTTGAATCAAAGTTAAGAATTGGATTAGCGTTTTTTACTCAATCGGATAAGGACAGTACATTGCTCGAAACAGCTAAAGAAATTTTCAACAGCATTGATAAAGATACTCTCGATTACCAGGTTAAAATATATTTGGGTGAAATAGCGGCCAGACAAAATGACGATTCGGCAGCAGTGCATAATTTTAAACTTGCAAGCGAAATGGCCGCATGGAATCCGCAGGTTTGGATGCGTCTCGGCGGAATGTTATTCGAAAGCCGCAGATATGATGAAGCCGTCGAAGAAATGAAAAAAGCTGTATTAAATTTCCCGGATGATTTTGTAATTAATATTTATCTCGGGCTTTCTCTATCGCAGGAAAACAGGCACGGCGAAGCGCTGCAGTATCTTAAAAAAGCGGTTGAATTGCAGTCTGATGATTTAACGGCTCTTTCCGCGCTCGGATTTTCATTATATCAGGAGGACCGCGGCGATGAAGCAATTCCTTATCTTGAAAAAGCGTTGAACCTTTCTCCCGAAAACATAACAATACTCGGAATGCTCGGCCTGCTTTACGATAATAAAGATTTATTCGATAAATCGGACAGCATTTATACCAAGGCGCTGCAGGTCGATCCCGAAGATCCGTCAATCCTAAATAACTTCGCTTATTCTCTCTGTGAAAGAGGAATTAGACTTGAGGAAGCTCTGGAAATGGTAAAAAAATCGGTTGAAGCCGAGCCTGAAAATTCTTCCTACCTTGATACAATAGGATGGATTTATTTTCAATTGGGAGATTATCAGAAAGCGAAAGAGTATATTCAGAAAGCAATTGAATTCGATGCCGGAAACGCTACTCAGTATGATCATCTCGCTGAAGTGTATATGAAACTCGGAGAAGGGGAAAAAGCTTTGGAAGCATGGCGTGAAGCGCTGAAATTTGAGCCGGATAATAAAAATATATTGGAAAAAATTGAAAAAGGAGTTCTGTGAAAATATTATTAGTTGTATTTCTTTTTGCCGCCGGATTTTTTATTACAGGGTGCGTTCCTTCCAAACCGGTTCAGGATGAGGAGTTAATACTCCCCGCCGATAGATTAATTAAAAAACTTGAAGCTAATAGAAGAAAAATAAAAACTTTTGAAGGCACGGGGATATTAAATATCCAAACACCCGAAATTAGCGCAAAGGCTAACTTTGAAGTTATAATGAAAAAACCGGATTCGGTTAAAGTCTCTATATACGGACCTTTCGGAATTGAACTTGCGCACGCGCTTGTTTCTAAAAATAATTTTGTTTTTTACGACGTGATGAGAAATAACCTTTATAGAGGAAACGCAAAAGAAGAAGTCCTTAAAAAAATATTTAAAATAGATTTAACATTTGACGATCTTATGGATGCCTTTGCCGGCGCGGTTAATTTAACCGACAAACTCAGAAGTGAACCGGACGGATTTGAAATTAATGAGGATGAATATATTCTTAAATACACCGAAAAGAACGCGGGCAAGGAAAGTATTTACAAAATAAACGCCTTGGATTTAGCTATTACTAATTATAAGTTAATTAAACTGCCCGGAGAAATTTTGTTCGAAGGAACCTACTCGCAATTTAAAGATTTTGAAAATGTATTTATTCCATATAAAACAAATGTGCAGAATAAATCATTAAACCAGGTTGTCGATATAGAATACAGAAGCATTAAAATAAATAATGAAATAGGTGATTTAACAATCAGTTATCCTACGGATGTTGAAATTATAGAATGGTAAAATATTTAACAAAAATATTATTTGTTCTACTTTGGGTTTCGGCTTTATCTGCGCAGTCCAATCAGAAGATTGAGCAGAAAAGCTCCGAGCTTACGAAAATTAAAGATGATATAACAGGTTTGGAAAACAAACTGAAAAACCTCGGAGTTAAGGAGAAGGAATCGTTAAACACTCTTCATAAAATTGAAGAGCAGAAACTTCTTATTGGAAAAGTTATTACTGCATTAATTAAACAGGAAAAGCAGAAAAAAAATAAGATAAATAAATATAATGCTGAAATTGTGGATCTTGAAAATAAAATAAAAAGCCTTCAGAATGAGTATTCAAAATATATTGTCTGGCTCTATAAAAACGGGGCGGATAATCAAATTAAAGGTTTGCTGACGGCAGGCAGCGTTAACCAGGCACTAATCAGGTACAAATATTTATCCTATGTAACAAGACAGAACGAAAGCAATTTAAATGAACTTACCGGTAATATAAATAAACGGGAAGACCTGAAAGTAAAATTAAACGGGGAAGTTGAAGAACTAACCGTTCTTGAAAAAGAAAAAGCCGAAGAGAAGAACAGGCTCGAAAAAAGAAAATCGGAAAAGGAAGAATTAATAACCGTATTAAGAAAGAACAGCGCTTCAATTGAAAAAGAAATAGACGAAAAACGTATCGCGGAAATACAGATTAAAAACTTAATTACAAAACTTATAGAAGATGAACGTGAACGGCTGAAAAAACTTGCAGAAGAAAAGCTTAAAAACAACGAAGTTATAAGCGTCCCTGATTATAATTACGATACATTCGAAAACTTTGCGCTGCTTAAAGGAAAATTAAACTGGCCTTCGGCAAACGGCAGCATCATACGAAAGTTCGGAGAAAATAAAAATGAACAACTTAAGACCGTTACGCTAAATTACGGCATTGATGTTAAAACCCCGAAAGGGGGAAATGTACGAGCCGTAGCGGAAGGAATAGTATCGGCAATCCAATGGATACCCGGATATGGAAGCGTTGTAATTATAACACATAAAAATAATTACAGAACAGTCTACGGTCACCTCGACAATATTAAAGTAGTTGAAGGGGCTAAGGTAATAGGAGGCGATATTATCGGGGAAGTTAACGAAAGCCTCGAAGGAAGTGTTATGCATTTCGAAATCTGGAATGAACGCAATTATCAAAATCCAGAAGAGTGGCTTGTGAAAAAGTAAATCGAGATTAAGTGATTAAGAATAATCTTAAACTTATTAAAAATTTTTCCTCTCTTACAATACTGCAAATATCCGATTATATCTTCCCGTTAATTACTTTCCCTTATCTTGTAAGAGTATTGGGAGTAGAAAACTTCGGAACGGCTAATTTTGCCTTTGCTTTTATTACCTATTTTACCGCGTTTACGGAATACGGGTTTAGATTTAGCGCTACCAGGGAAATAGCTGTTTTTAAAAACAATATTAAACAGCTGGAAAATATTTTTAATTCAACAGTTATAATAAAATCAATTCTTTGTATGATTTCATTTGCTGTGTTTTTATTAATTATCTTAAATTTTCAGACATTCAGCGGAAATTTGCCAATCTTTTTAACAGCCTTTCTTTTTGCCGCGGGCAGCGTATTTTATCCGTACTGGTTTTTTCAGGGCATTGAAAAAATGCACTTCCTATACCGTGTTACAATTCCGTTAAGAATAATTTCAACAGCGGCGATTTTTGTTTTTGTTACTTCCGGTGATAATCTATTTGAATACGTCTTGATTATAAGTTCTTATCAATTTATTTCCGGTTTAATTTTATACATTACCGCGAAAAATTATTTTAATATTAAATTCGTTTTACCTTCGAAATATCATTTTTTAAGACAATTAAAAAAAGGATACCATATTTTCTTGTCGCAAATCTCAATAAATATTTATACTTCTTCTAATGTATTTATTTTAGGTCTGTTATCCGGAGGTTTGTCAGTAGGTTATTATACAGGCGCTAATAAAATCAAGGAAGCAGTATCGGGAATATTTTTAAATATGGGCACGGCCGTATTTCCTCATTTTTCAGAATTGCTTTTAAACAATAGGAGAGCCGGTATTAAATCTCTTAAAAAATATTTAATGATTGCTTCAATTATCTCCGTATTATCGGGGTTTATATTTTTTATATATCCAGCAGAAATAATTCTTTTTGTTTTAGGGGATCAATACCTAAATTCTATTAATGTTATGAGAATACTGGCATTCATTCCGTTTATAATTGTAATTAGCAATGTATTCGGTATCCAATTGATGCTTAATACGGGACTCGCGAAAGAATTTAACAGAATAATTTCGGCAGCCGCATTTTTAAACATGATACTAATGTTTTTGCTTGTGCCGCCCTTGCGTGAACAAGGCGCGGCACTGTCAATGTTGCTTGCGGAGTTATTTGTAACTATCACAATGGGTATATTAGTTACTAAAAGAAAGCTGCTGTATGAAATATGATTACCTGATTGTCGGCGCCGGTTTCGCCGGCTCCGTTATGGCCGAAAGAATAGCTGGAATGCTTAATAAAAAAGTTTTGCTAGTTGATAAAAGAAATCATATAGGCGGCAACGCCTACGATGAATTCGACGAACATGGAATATTGATTCATAAATACGGTCCGCATATATTCCATACCAACAGCAAAAAAGTATTTGAATATCTATCCCGTTTTACGGAATGGCGTTTTTACGAGCATAAGGTCTCGGCAAAAATAAATGATAAGTTATACCCTATTCCGATTAATAGAATTACAATCAATAAATTGTACAATAAAAACTTTTCAACCGAAAAAGAAACTGAAGAGTTTTACAATTCCGTAAAAGAAAAACGGCATCCTATTTCCAACAGCGAAGACATAATTGTTAATAAAATCGGGCATGATCTTTATGAGAAGTTTTTTAAGCATTATACGAAAAAACAGTGGAATCTATACCCGGATGAATTATCACCCGCAGTCTGCGGCAGAATACCAATAAGAACAAATGATGACTCGAGATATTTTACCGATAAATATCAATTTATGCCGAAAGAAGGATATACAAAAATGTTTGAAAAAATACTCGCGCATAAAAATATTTATATCCAATTAAATACGGATTACAAAACTATGTTAGACAAAATAAAATTTGATAAAATGATATTCACCGGGCCCATAGATTATTACTTCGATTATAAATTCGGGAAACTTCCTTATCGGTCTATAAGATTTGAATTTGAGAAACATGATATGGAAAGTTATCAGGAAACAGCGGTTGTAAATTATGTGGAAAAAAATATTCCTTTTACAAGACTTACGGAGTACAAAAAACTTACCGCTCAATCATTCGGCGGTAAAACCGTAATCTCGAAAGAGTTCGCTCAATTAAACGGCGAGCCTTATTATCCCGTTCCTAACTCTAAAAACAAATTACTTTACGGCAAGTATTTTAGAGAAGCCGAAAAAACTAAAAACGTATATTTTGTAGGACGACTAGCCGAATATCAGTATTACAATATGGATCAGGTTGTGGCAAAATGTTTATTATTCTTTGAGGAATTAAGAGATAAATGAAAAATAATATTTGCGCGGTTGTTGTCACTTATAACAGGATAAAGTTGTTAAAAGAATGTATCGATTCATTAAGAAAACAAACAAAAAATTTGGACGGGATAATTGTTGTTAATAATAATAGCAATGACGGGACAAAGGAATGGCTGGCCCTGCAGAATGATATTTCCGCTTTACATCAGGAAAATTTAGGGGGAGCCGGCGGATTTTTTAACGGAATTAATTCGGCTTATAATAAAGGTTATAATTGGATCTGGTGCATGGATGACGACTGTCTGCCGGAAACGGACGCATTGGAAAAATTGTTTTGTACCGAATATAAAACAAACGTTCTTCTAAATTCCGTTGTAGTTGATAAAACTAATCCGAAAAATTTAACATTTGGATTAAATGATGCCGTGAATAAAAAATTTTACAAATATTTCGATGAAATTAAAAACATTAATCTTATAAATACCGCGAATCTTTTTAACGGCACTTTAATCCATAAAAATGTAATAGAAAATGTAGGCTTGCCTAATCCCAAATTTTTTATTTACGGTGATGATTACGAATACTTTCTCAGAATCAAAAAATCAAACACCGCAATATTTACAGTGACTGCTTCCGTTGTTAAACATCCTCCGCAGCGTCATATTTATTTTGGGAAGTGGAAATTCTTTTATAGAATAAATCATTTTAATTTATTAGGTGTAAAATATTTCCCGAGAAATATAAGCGCGATCTGGTATTTTTACGAAGAATTTACATTCCGAAGATTGCTGAAAACTTATTTTTACGATTTAATCGGCATACTAATTATTCAAAAAAACATATCCTTTTTCATTCAATATATTTATTCAATTAGCAAGGCGCCGGCTTTTATAAAGGAATTAAAAACCGGTAATAACTCATTAGGTTAAATTGAAAGTAAAAAACCACATAAAAAATTATTGTGAATTCTTATTATTTCTTCTGCTTAAAAGAGTTCTTCCTATTTATAAAAAAAATGAAAACTCACTGTTGTTTATTAATACTGGTGAAATTGGGGACTTGGTTGTATCATCCGTATTATTGGAGAATATAGAACTCTTTAATAATTATAAGAAGATTAGATTTCTAATTAAAGATGAATATTTGGAATTGTTCGAAAATTATAAAGGGGAAGCGGAATTTATCGGATACACTCACAAACGATACAGATTTTCCATAATATATAAAATAAAATTGTTAAAGATGTTAAGAACAGAAGGCTTCCATACAGTAATACATTTAAGTGCCGCTAGAGGAATACTTAATGAAGAATTAACATTTTTAACCTGCGGGGTAAAAACATTTACTCTTAATTCCTACCGGTTTTACCTGGGGGAATATCTTGCCAATTATTTTGATAAAATGTATACGTCGATTATCGGCGCCGATATTATTAATGAATATGAAAAACATATAAGGTTGATTAAACATTTATCTGATAATGAAAATGCGCTTATAAAATTTAATAACTCCGTAACGTTTAATGAGAATAATATAAAATTAATACCGGATCCAAAATCAATTGTAATCGCTCCGTTTTCGTTATTGTCGAACAGAGATTGGTCATTTGAATATTTTAAAAATTTAATCAGCATATTAAGCGAAAAATATAAAATTGTATTACTTGGTTCCAAGGATCAAGGGAAAAAATTGTCGGGTCTAACCGATAATAAAGATATAACTATTTATGCGGGTTCACTTAAATTATGTGAAATACCTTTAGTAATTAAAACGGCCGGTCTTTTTATTGGACTGGATTCCGGGTTAACTCATATCGCTTTAAAAATGAATGTTCCATTAATTGCTATTATCGGCGGAGGCGAACACGGGAGGTTTTTCCCTTATAAAGAATCTGAAAATGTAAGATATCTCTATCATCAAATGGATTGTTTCTTATGTCATTGGCAATGCTCAAAAAGCGAGATGTTCTGCTTAACGGAAATCAAACCGGAAAAAGTAATAAATGCAGTATATGAAATGTTAAACTGATGCGGTAAAAGTTTAGGGCGCTTATTTATTTTCCTATTTAAGCGACCCCGAAATTTTATTCAGTATAACTTTTGAAGAGTTTATCGGCGAAAAAATTAGACTAAGCAGGAAAATCGGGATTGATAATATTCTACTTACGTTCAGAAAATAATATAGTCCGATTCTATTGAGATAAATGCTTAAATAAGAAGCCCTGTATTTTAGAGGAATTAGTTTTGATTTGTTATTATTAATTAAATTGTACTCGGAAATTAATCTGTCGTGATTATTAATTAACATGCTCAGGTTTTTATGCGAAAAACTTTTATGAATTCTAATCGCAGCCAAGGGTTCTGTAATATTACACAGCTTTCCATATTTGCTCAATCTGAAAAACAAATCATAATCTTCAGGGTAAATACCTTTTCTATATCCTCCGATATATTTTAATATTTCACTTCTTGCTATAAAGGTAGATTGAATTAATCCTCTTTTTCTTTTAATTAAATTATTCACTATATCGTTATGTTTTTCAGGCACCCCGGCTCTGATTTTTGAAACAATTCCTTTAGCCGACATATAATGCGCGTCAGTGCCGACAAGTATAATCTCCTCATTGTTTTCCAGTAAATCGATTTGTTTCTGAAATTTATTTTCATAATATATATCATCCGCGTCAATCCGCGCGAGATACTTTGTATCAGAAATTGATAGAGCGTAATTAAATGAATCAATAATTCCCGAATGTTCGCGCCTTATAATCTTTATACGTCCGTCCTTTATTTCCGAAAGTATATTAATCGTATCGTCCGTTGAACCGTCATCAATTATCAGAAACAAAAAATTATCAAACCTCTGATTTAGAATTGAATCAACCGTCTGTTTAACATACAAACATCCGTTGTAAACAGGCATAATTACGGTTAACATTTTTTCATTTGTCATTGTTTATAATAAATTATTGTTAAACTAAATTCATTATTCATTAATAATATTTCCATTTTTGTATATGAAGAAAATTACTATTGAGAAATCTTGGAAGATTTAATCCTCAGAATTAATTTTATCTTTTCGCATAAAACTAAAAATATAAATTTCGGAATCCCTAATAGATACCTACGCCAAAATCTCCCCGGATTTTGAGTTAATCTGAACAGCCATTCAAATCCCAGCTTCCGTAAATACACAGGTCCTCTGATTCTTTCACGTGCAAATAAGCTGAAAACATCTCCTACGGATTGTATAACCCGGCAGTTAAGTTTGTCTTTATTTTTTTGTATCCAAATTTCCTGTTTCGGGGTACCTAATCCTACCCATAATATTTGGGGGCTGACTTTATTTATTTTATCAATTACTTTACTATCGGATAAATCCGAATAACCGTTCATTGTCCCGGCTAATATTAAATTTGGGAACTGGCTGAATAAATTATTTCTGGCTTTCTCTAATGTCTTGTCTGTTGAGCCTAGAAAAAATATTGTCCATTGATTTCTTTCGCAAATACTTAGGAATTTATAGGCGTAATCGGTCCAGTTAAAGCGCGGGATTCTTACTTTAAAAAGAAATTTTAACGCTAACCAAATTCCTATTCCATCAATATGAACAATATCGGCAGAGTTTAATGAAGTTACTAATTGAATATTATTTCTTGTCAAATTTACTCCGTAAGCGTTTAAGTACAGTATGCTTATTTTTAAATTGTTGTGAATAGAATCTTCGATTTCCTTAAGAAGTTTTTCAAATCGGGTATTACAAATATTAATTTTTAGTATATTAATTTTACTCATTTCAATTTAACTACTTTTTGTGTTGTGCTAATCTTCTAAAAATTAAAGTATTTGGGAATTTATGAAATCATTTCTAAAAATCGCCTTTATATTTTATTTAACGGGAATGGCAGCCAGCGCTCAGGTAAAAATAATTGATAAAAAATATTTACGAAATTCAATTAGTTATAAGCTGAAGTTAAATACAAATTATCACATTGTAAAAAAAGATAATTCGGAAAAAATAATCTTCCCGGATTATATGAACGAATCTAATCCTAATGAAGCGAAATTACCTGGTTATGATATATTCCTGGCGATACCTCAAAACTCTAATCCTAAAATATCTTATGAAGTAATATCTCAAAAAATAATAAACGCGGTTCCTGAATTTAATCCGATTGTAAATACAATAAACGGTAAAATTATTTATGAAGAAAGCGTTATCCCTAAATACTCTTCAAAAATATTAGTAGAGGAAAAAGGGAAACTTAGGATTGATAACAATTATTGTCTGCACTTAAAAATAAACCCCTTTCATTTAAATGAAAAATCCGGAATTACCTTTGTAGAAATTATAAAACTTGATATTATGTTTAACTCCGGTATAGATAACCAAGTACCTGTTTCATCCGGAGAAATTAACAATATAATTCTGGATAAGGAATTTGCATCAAGCCAATTAATAAAAAATGAAAATATAAGATCTAAAAATGATTCATGGATCGATTATTCAGCCGCATACATTAAACTAGGAACAGCCAAGGACGGAATATACAGGCTATATAAAAATGATATTGAATCTTTGGGGATATTAACCGCGGCAATAAATCCAAAAACTTTTAAACTGTACTTAAAGGGGAATGAAATTCCGATTTTTGTTTACGGCGAAAATGATTTTATGTTTGATGAGTCTGATTATATAGAATTTTTTGGGTTAAGAAATATGGGCGGGATTCACCGGGAAATTAGCAATTATAACGAACCTTATAATGAATACCTAGGGAGATATACCGATACAACAATTTACTGGCTTACATGGGGGGCGGAATTAGGACAGCGTGTCGTAACCGCGGATAAATCCGTGCCAGCTTATCCAGATACATTAGAATACTATTCTCAAATTGAACATTATGAAACTAATACCTGGTTTGATTTCTCTATGTCCAGTTCCGTGCGCAGAGAAATGCCGGATTGGACTGAAAATAAAACATGGCATGAAGGAAATTTGGGTGTAGGTATTAGAAATTGCAATTTTACCGCGACCGATATTTACCCGGACAAACAATTTAAAATGTTTGTTAAACTTCAGGACTTTGCTTCAAATATCAGTACTAACGCTCATCTGATTACGCTGGGCCTTAATTCTACGGATCAATGGAGTAATTCAATCTATATTGATAAATATGAACAAGTCGTTATTGAAAATAAATTAAATTCAAGTTTGTTGCTGGACGGCGCGAATACACTAAAAGTTAACTCAATCCCCACAAACGCTTCAATCAACGCTTGTATTTTTGATTGGTATGAAATTGAATACCCTAGATACTTAAAAGCCGAAAACGATTCTTTGGCTTTTCAATTTTCTTTTCTAACGCAGTCGAAAGGAATGAATGTTAAAATTACAAATCTATCGGACACACAATTGGTTTTATGGAAGAAAGGAAATGTTTATAAAAAATATTTTACTGAGTCGGAGCATGGGACTATAGTATTTGGCGATACGTTGGACGCAAATGACAAATTTATTTTGGCGGATGAGAATTTAATAGGATCTCCTAAAATCTATTATACGAAGATATTTAAAAATTTAAGAAACTCTGATAATCAAGCCGATTATATCGCGGTTACACATAAAAAGTTTTTATCAAAAGTAAATGAATACGCCGGGTTTGTTGGAAACGGTTATAATCTTTCAACGGCTGTTGTTGATATCGACGATATATACGATGAATATTCATTCGGGTTTTTTAATCCCGAAGCCGTAAAAGATTTTTTAATTTCGACACATGATTACTGGCGTGATCCAAAACCGGAATATGTTGTTCTTATTGGAGGAGCAACTTACGATTATTACGGGAACAAATATAAAAATTTAACTTCCGTAAAAGAACGCGTAATTAATTATGTGCCTTCCTTCGGCGTTCCGGTAAGTGATAATTGGTTCGTAGTTTGGGATACGACCGGAGCGTATATTCCTCAAATGAATATCGGACGTCTTCCTGTTACTAGCAATGAACAGTTAGATCGTTATTTTGAAAAACATCGGGATTATATTTCACAAGATTTTGACGATTGGAATAAAAAATATTTGTTCTTTTCTAGCGGTGATGCGGCGTCTCCTTCGGAAATAAATTTATTGAGGGAATCGAATCAATTTGTAATTGATAATTATCTTGCGGTTAAACCTGTCGGCGGACAATACGAACATTTTTATAAAACAGTAAATCCGCCGTCAAATTTCGGCCCGTATTCAAAAGACTATTTTCAAAAAGCGATTGATAACGGCGCTGTATTTATTTCATATTTAGGGCATAGCGGAACTCAAATTTGGGATAATTCAATTACTAGTCCGGCACAGTTAAAAAATAATAGAAATCGTTATCCGATTATATCGGATTTCGGATGTTCAACCGCCAAATTCGCCGAATCGGATATTACTTCATTTTCAGAATTATTTGTTTTAGCCGAAGAAGGGCAGGCAATAGCATATATAGGTAATTCATCCCTTGGTTTTGTTTCTTCTTCAGTTTTAAGTCCTAAATTATTTTATAAAAAAATCCTTGGCGATAATATTTTTAACATTAGCGAGGCTCATAAAGAAGCAAAATTAGAGATGATTAGTCAATTCGGTTCTTCCGATGTTTATAAAGTATTTGCTTTAACTAATACCTTAATCGGTGATCCTGTTATTACTTTGCCGATTCCGCAAAAACCAAATTTTGTTCTCAATAACGGATTAAGCGTAAGCACTCAAACATTAACAGATTTATCGGACAGTGTTAAGTTAAGCATACGGATTAGAAATTTAGGTTATGTACCGGATGATTCATTGGACTTATTAATTACACATTCCTATAAAAACATTTCCGAAACATATTCGCTTAAGGCAGTAATTCCCAATTTTGAAGATTCTATAAATATTAATTTGCCTGTAAAAGATAAAGCAGGCAGGCATTTAATAAAGGTTCAGCTTGACTCAAAATCCAAATACGATGAAATTTCGGAAGACGACAATTACGAACAAATAGAATTTAATGTAGCAAGTTCCTCGATTAGACCGCTTATTCAATACAAATATGCGAACGGAATTTTAAATCGCCTGAGACTTTTAAATTCAACAGCAGTTCCAAACGCAGAAATTATAGAAATTGAAATTTCGGATGACGATAAATTCTTAAATAAAGAAATTTATGAAATCCCATTTGATACCGTATTCACAACAATTGAGTTAAATAATACATTGACAGGGAAGAGGTATTGGGGACGGACGAGAATAAAAGGGAGCAATGATTATTCGCCTTCATTTTCTTTTGTTAAAGAGAAAAACAAATTTTTTATGAACGACAGCATCAGCAACTTAGGCACGTCAAGCAGTAATCTAACTTTTAGTAATAATCAATGGTCAATAGACAGCACCTTTGTACTGTTCGAACTTTTCTCCGCAGGTTTTGAAGACGGGCAGGCGGCAATAATTTCAAGAAACGGAATTAATTATGTGCCGACTCCTACCGTCGGTCACCATATTTCATTGTTCAACGCGGACCCGCCTTATAGTTTTATTGAATACAAATATTTTAATACATTTGCCGGCGGCGATAATATTACGGCTTATATTAATTTTCTTGATACATTATCTGGAAATCGGTTAGTCGCGATCGCTGTTTCCGATGAAGGTTCTCTTAGTAATGTTGAATTAATTAATCTTATAAAATCATTCGGGAGTAAATTAATTGATGAGGTGGGTTTTAGAAGTTCATGGGCATTTATCGGAAGAAAAGGTGCTTTAACCGGAACAATGCCCGAAGCCGTTTCCAAAGCCGGCGACGGACCGGTATCAATTAATACAACATTTTCTTTTCTCGCGGATTCGGGAAGTTTTATTACTCAAGAATTAGGTTACGCAGGACGCTGGAAAGAATTAGTTGCCGGTCAGGAATTACTTTCCAATTCAAACATTTCATTTTTCCCGATTGGAATTAAATCTGACGGTTCTGCAGATACATTAAAAGAATTATTAATTATAAATTCATCCGCGGATTTAAGCGAAATTGATTCTAAAATTTATCCCAAACTTAAAATTCTCGCGCTGTTTAATTCGAATAAAAATAATGAATCGCCTGTATTAAATTCATTTGGAGTTGAGTACGATATGCCCCCCGAACTTGCCGTCAATTATCAAGTTGTATCACTATTAAGTGATTCTGTTAATTCCGGCGAAAATGCGGAACTTAAATTTGATGTTTATAATGCGGGAGAATCTCCCGCGGATAGTTTTTATATAAAGGTATATTTGGTCAATGAAAATAATAAATCATCATTTAATGTATTAGAACAGTTTGTAGCTTCAATCGATTCGGCTAGTAAAAAATCGTTTAACATAGATTATAATACAACAAATTTAAGCGGGCATTATAAGTTTAATATTAATGCGGATGCCGGGAATAAAATTATTGAGCTTTATAAGGATAATAATTTCTATTCGATTCCTTTTTATGTTAAGCCTGATACAAACAAACCGTCATTAATTTTAACAATTGACGGGAATGATATTTTTGACGGCGAATATATTCGTCCGAATCCCCTTATAAAGATTGAACTGAACGATAATTCCGTTCTGCCTATTACGGATACTTCATCGGTAAAATTATTTTTAGATAATACTCCAGTTTATTATTCGGGAAATAATAATATCAGCTATTCGATTTCAAATACAAATCCAAAATATACTGTTGAATTTAAACCTGAACTAAATGACGGAGAGCATACGATTGAAGTATTTGCCGAAGACGCCTCAGGCAACCTTGCCGAACAAAACGGTTTGTCAAAATCCTTTATTGTTTCAACCCAGGTAAAGCTACTTAATTTATTTAATTATCCGAATCCGTTTTCAAACGATACCTATTTCACTTTTACACTTACTCAAATTCCGGATGAATTTAGAATTAAAATTTATACAATTGCCGGAAGACTCGTAAAAGAAATCCGGAAAAACCGGATAGAACTTAATAATGATTTTAACAAAATATATTGGGACGGCAGAGATGAAGACGGCGATCTTCTCGGAAGCGGTGTTTATATATACAAGGCGATTATTGAAGCCAATGGAATTTCGCAGGACATTACACAAAAACTCGCGATTGTTAGGTAATTAAATCTACCATTAAACCGTTTTATAATTATTTTTTATTTTATCCGTAAAGCGCTGATTAATAAAAAAATAGTACCACTTAATTTCCTTTTTTGCGTACAAATCTACTGTAATTATTTTACAGTTTATTAAACCTAAAAATAGGCATAAACCGATAATATCAGTGTGAAACCAGCATGAAACCAGCATATAACAGGCCTGAAACCAGCCAGTACCTATAATGAACCAATAATGGAACCGGTATTTTTTTACTGTATTAAAAAGTACAGTGAAATTCTTGGAGCGAATTCATAGTTTTAATATGAACCTTAATAATGAATAGGTAATAAACTTATAATTGTCATACAGAATTATTATTAGTAATTTGAACTACATTTAAAACAAAAATTATAACCTTATGAAAAACATTAAAATATTATTCATGTTGATTTTATTATTATCAACTAATGCATTCGCTCAGTTTGATGATTACAGAAGACTCAGAGAAAATGAAGGACTGCTCGGAGGTGGATTCGGACTTTCGTGGATTGACGGGAAACCGTTTTATTCATTCCGGTTATTCCCTGAACTACAGTTTAAGAATGTTGGAATAGGCCTGGATTTTAAAATGGAATTTAACGCCGACGGTAAAATAAGAACCGAGAACTTTAACGAATTTTCTGATTACCTCAGCATTATACGTTATCTGCGTTACGGGTATAAAAACGATCCGTTGTATATTAGAGCCGGGGCGCTTGATTACGCGACCTTAGGGCACGGAAGCATTATGTACCTCTACAGAAATAGTCCGGGTTATGATACAAGAAAAATAGGACTTGAGTTTGATATTGATTTTACAAATTTCGGATTCGAATCGGTTTACGGTAATTTCGGTCAAGCCGGAGTAATGGGCTTAAGAGGTTATATACGCCCGCTTCAGTTTACCGAAGCCCGTACAATTCCAATTATTGGCAATCTTGAAGTTGGCGCTTCGGTTGTATCCGATTTGGATGAGAACGCGGGAGTGATTGCCGGTACATACAGCAGTTCTCAAAATTTTAAAGCTACAGTGGATGAGGGTAATGTTACAATTATTGGTTTGGATTTGGGACTTCCTATTGTAAGATCAAGTATGCTCAACCTTGATTTGTATTTTGATTATTCTAAAATTATCAAGTTCGGTTCCGGAACGGCAGCAGGAATAAAAGCTGAATTTAGGGGACTAGGTTTAGTGAATTTAATGGCGAAGCTGGAAAGACGTTTTAACGGCGATGAATACATACCTTCATATTTTAACTCATTTTATGAAATAGAAAGATTTAAACTGGATACCGTTTCCGGAACAGTAACAAGCAAGGTGCAGCAGCTTAAAAATCTGCAGTCAATCGGCAACGGTTATTACGGCGAATTATACGTTTCGCTTTTGAATACATTTGACGTGCTCGGAAGCTACCAGCGGCTTGACAAAGATCCAAACAGCGGAATTCTTCATATCTCATCCGAAATAGCCCCTGAAGGAGTTCCGTATCTTGTTCGCGCGGGATACGATAAAATTAATATTAGAAATGAAAAAGATTTGTTTACGCTTGATGACAGATCTTATCTTTATTTTGAATTCGGGTATAAACCGTATCCTTATCTTTTGGTATCCATGGTTTACAACTGGACATTTACTCCCGTTAGAGACACTGACGATAATATAATCAGGTATGAACCTCAAAAGAAAATTGAACCGAGAGTATCTTTAATATATCCAATTAACTTCGGAGGGTGATTAAATTCTCTCCGAAATAAAATCATCAAACTCTTCAACCGTATGGAAAAGGTAATCGCTGCCCATCGCGATTACTTTTTCTTTACCGTAACTGTCCCAAACTACTGAAGCGATTTTAATTCCGCTGTTTCTGGCCGCTTTAATATCAACGGTTGAATCACCAACCAGCAATGTATTATTCCTATTCAAACCAAATTTATCTACAAACATATCAACTCCTTCGCGGGAAGGTTTATGATCTTTTACATCATCGCCGGATACTATCATATCAAAATAATCATATATGCCTATTTCTTTTAATGTAATAGCTGCGCTGTCCCTTCCTTTGCCCGTATAAATCGAAAGGGGAATATTAGCTTTCTTAATTTTAATTACTATTTCTTTTATGCCCGGATAGGAGTCCGCCATTTTAGAATGGTTTGATGAATAGAAATCGTAATAATCTTTTCTTACCATTATATAATTTTCCAGGAACAACTCTTTTAAAATTACGTCTTCAGTCGGTCCGAATAAACCTATAATTTCTTCATCGGTAAAATTCCTGCCCAAATATTTATTTGATACATGCCGGAATGATTCAAAAATCAATTCGTTGGTTGATGTTAATGTACCGTCGACGTCAAAAATTATCCCTTCAAATTTTTCCAATTTATTATCCCGATAAATGATTTGTATTCCAGTCTATTTTAATTTAAAAAGTACAATTTTACCGTCACTATTGGAGGCGGCAAACATATCATCTTTAAAATGAATTACCGAGTTAATAACGGCCGATCCCATAAAGAACAAATTATATGAATTAAATTTCTCATCAATCAAAAAAACATTGCCGCTCTTTGTGCCCAGCAGTACCTTGCCGTTATACTCAATAGGTTTAAGGCTTGAGTAATCTTTACCATATCTTAAATTAATTTCTTTTACCCAATTGCTTGTTTTAGCGGAGATAATATGAAATTTATCATTCCTGCTTTTTATAAATAATCTATGGCCTATTTCCGAAATTCCGATTGACTCAAATCCGTTTAATTTATTGTTCACCCATTCAGTCCTTCCTAAAAGAATATCGACAGCATATACATTTCCTTTTCCGGAAACAAGGTATACATTTTCATTATTTGCCGCCGGGCTGCACAATACCGGAAAATCATCTCCTTTAATTATTCCGTTCCATTTCCAGTTCAGCCATCCGTGCTGTGCGTCAATGCAATATAGATGATTATCAAAGGCGGGAAAGATTATTTTGTTTTCAATATAAACAGGCATTGCGGCTATCATTCCATTAATTTTATCATATACCCAAATCTGCTGTAGAGTTTCGAGATCGTAGCAATGCAGTTTCCCCGAAGAGGTGCCGAATACAACAGCCGCTTTTGATTCGCTCTGTTTCGGTATCATAAAATTTGCCGGGCCGGTAAAATCAAAAGAAATTAATGGTGTTGTGATTATATCGTCAAACCCAATTGTTTGAATTGATTCACCGGTAAAAGCGTCAAGCGTAAGCAGATCACCCTGTACAGTTGCCGCTGCAAATATACCGTCGGCGGCAACCGGTTTATTAACTATTGTCCCGAACGAATCATATTCCCATAAAACATTTCCGGTAGAATCTAAACATGTTATTAATCCTGATTTGTCGCACGCGTAAATTAAACCGTTTGATACTGTCAGTTCATCGTCCAAGGTGTAATTTAGATTATATTCCCAAATTAATTCGGCTTCATTAAAAGTTGTAACCGGAGTTTCAATTATTTCAGGTTCGGTTTTTCTTGCGACTGAAATCTTGTTTAATAATTTTATTTTTTCATTATTAAAATCATAAATTAATAAAGAATCATTTCTGCTTTCAAACAATTGTATTGCCTGATTTTTACTTGTGTTCAAACGGGGTATTGATATTAGAGGTATGTTAAACAAATTCTCAATACTATAATCGCGGCCGCTTCCGTAAAAAATTACGGGCTTTTTAAAACCGCTTAATAAATTGTTAACTTTCGGCCAATTATCAATTTCATTTTTAGGATTATGATAAACAAATAAATAAACCGAGTAAGATGAGTCTATTCCCGCCAAATTATCGCTGAGCCATTTATAATCTTCCGGTTTAATATGTCCGTCAATTTGCCTATAAGATGAACTGTTAAGTCCAATAAAAATTGAAGAATCCTTTTCATAAATAAATTTATCATCTCCGAACAGTTCAAAAAATTTAGCTGATCCGCTTTCGCTGAATCTGGAATCGGACTCGCCGGGAATTATAAAATAATTGCCGTTCAGTTCATTCAAAATATCTTTAGCATTTTCTAATTCGGCATTTTTTCCATTGCCGGAAATATTCCCGGTTATAATTAGAAAATCGGTAATCCCCGCCGAATTTATTTTAGTTATTGTCTCTTTAAACGCTGATGAAGATTCTTTTGAACCGGATTCCGGACTTGAAATTACCGTGAACCGAACATTCTGCGCTGAAACTAAACTCTGAAATAAAAGTAGAAGGATGAGATAATATTTTTTCATATACTTTATTTTTCTGTCTATTTTAATTACAAAGGTACGAAATTAAGAATTCACATTAAAATTAGTGAATATTTACCGTAGAGAAAGAATTTTAACATTTTATGAAAAAATTGATACATTATTGCTTATATTTCCTGCTTAAAAAATTTGATATAAATGAAAAACATTAGAAATTTCTGCATAATTGCACACATAGATCACGGTAAGTCTACCATTGCCGACGGTTTGCTCGAAATGACGCATACCGTAACACAGAGAGAATTAAAATCTCAGCTTCTTGACGATATGGATCTTGAGCGCGAAAGAGGGATTACAATCAAATCCCACGCGATTAAAATGAAATATATTGCTTCCGATAAACAGGAATATATACTTAATTTGATCGATACTCCGGGTCACGTCGATTTTTCATATGAAGTTTCCCGTTCGCTTGCAGCTTGCGAAGGAGCAATTTTAATTGTTGACGCCGCGCAGGGAGTTGAAGCTCAGACAATTAGTAATCTGTATCTTGCAATTGACGCGGGACTTGAAATAATTCCCGTTATAAATAAAATTGATCTGCCCAGCGCGATGGTTGATGTGGTTAAGAACCAGATAATTGATTTAATAGGATGCGAAGCCGATTCAATAATATTAGCAAGCGCGAAAGAAAGAAAAGGCATATCCGAACTTCTTGAAGCAATTGTTAAATTAGTTCCTGCCCCTAAAGGAGATCCGGAAGCCCCTCTTCAAGCATTAATTTTTGATTCTGTTTTTGACGCGTACCGAGGCGCTATCGCTTATGTAAGAGTTTTTAACGGTGTATTAAGAGAAAGAGATCAAATAAAATTTTTCGTTCACGGTAATGAATATATGGCCGAAGAAATAGGCGTACTCGGATTAAAAAAAATAAAAACAAAAATCCTTGAAACCGGGGATGTAGGATATTTGATTTCCGGTATCAAGGACGTTCATGATACAAAGGTCGGTGATACAATCACCCATGTAAGAAACGGAGCGTTAAAACCGCTGCCGGGCTACAAAGAAATTAAACCTATGGTGTATTCTGGACTTTACCCAAGCAGTTCAGATGATTATGAAGATTTACGCGACGCGCTGGATAAATTTATTCTAAATGATTCGGCATTGATTTTTACTCCTGAAACTTCCGCCGCTTTAGGTTTTGGTTTTAGATGCGGGTTTTTAGGAATGCTGCATATGGAAATTGTGCAGGAAAGACTTGAGCGTGAATTTAATCTATCAATTGTTACAACCCTTCCTAACGTTGAATATGAAGTTTATAAAAAGAACGGTGAAAAATTAACTATTGATAACCCGGCCGATTTGCCGGATGTAGGAGCAATTGATAGAATAGAAGAGCCTTATGTTAAAGCGCAGATAGTTACTCCTAGCGAATATGTAGGCAGTATAATGAAACTGGCAATGGAGAAAAGAGGAGTTTACAAAAACACCACCTACATTGATCCGACCAAAGCCGATGCCGAATTTGAATTCCCGCTGTCGGAAATTATTTTCGATTTTTTCGATAAGTTAAAATCAATTTCACGCGGCTACGCTTCTCTTGATTATGAATATATCGGATACCGCGAAAGTGAATTAGTTAAGCTTGATATTATGTTTAACGGAGATACAGTTGACGCGCTTTCAATTATTGTTCACAAAAGCAAGGCTTTTGATTACGGAAGAAAGGTCTGCACAAAATTAAAAGACCTAATACCAAGACAGATGTTTGAAATAGCCATTCAAGCAGCAATCGGAAATAAGGTTATTTCAAGAACTACCGTAAAAGCTATGCGCAAAAACGTGCTCGCAAAATGTTACGGCGGTGATATAACAAGAAAAAGAAAACTTCTTGAAAAACAGAAAGAAGGCAAAAAAAGGATGAAACAGGTTGGTAATGTTGAAATACCTCAGGAAGCCTTTTTAGCAGTGCTGCAGCTTGATGATTAAATTAGTCGGCAGTCCGTATCTCGCAAATGAAAAAGGAATGTTATAATTATTCAATTAGAATATCTAATGCTGGTAACGAACTGCATATTAAAAATGATATTAGATGAAAAAAAACAAAATACTTAACGGAAGTTTTATAAGATTTATTGAGATTGCTTTTCTGGCAGTTATGTCCGCGCTTTTTATTAAAACTTTTGTTATAGAGGCATTCAGAATTCCTACCGGATCAATGGAAAACACTCTTCTTTCAGGGGATTTTCTATTAGTAGATAAATTTGTTTACGGCGCGTCGTCGCCTAAGTATTTCCCGTTTACTAATACTCGCATTCCTTTTTTTACTTTGCCTTCGTTGGTTGAACCGGAAAATAATGATATAATTATTTTTGAGTTCCCGGGTAAATCTAATGAAATGGAATCCGGTGAAAGCGCGAATTATATTAAACGATGCATTGCGATACCCGGCGATACATTAAAAATTATTAATAAAAGAGTTTTTGTTAATAATAAACTTTTCCCATTCCCTGAAAACGGCATTGTTGATTATTCGGAAGTAACGCCGAAAGGATTTTATAATCAGAAAATATTCCCCAAAGGCAGCGGATGGAACGAGGATAATTACGGACCTATTTTTATTCCGGGTAAAGATTCAACAGTAAGATTAACGGTTAAAAATATCAGTCAATGGGAAGAAATAATAAACAGGGAATACGGCGATACTGTAGTAAGTGTAAATGGCAACCAGGTTTATATAAACAACAATCCCGAAAAATATTATACGTTTAAGAATGATTATTTTTTTGTAATGGGAGATAACAGGGATGACAGTTTCGACAGCAGGTTTTGGGGTTTTGTACCGCGCGATAATATAATCGGGGAAGCAATATTGATTTACTGGTCTTGGGACCCTTCAATTGAAGTAAGCGGAATATCAAATTTTTTAAGTCCGCTCCGCTTTGGAAGAATATTTCAGTTTATTAATTGATAATTGAGGCAAAATTTTGTTCAGAAAAAAAACAAACGAAAATAAAAAAGCAGCCGCGAAAACACCGAAAGAAAAATTTATAGATTTCTGGAAGAATCTTCTTTTTGCGGCAGTGGCGGCATTTTTGATTAAATCATTTTTAATTGAAACATCCCGCGTTCCTACGCCTTCAATGGAAAATACAATATTGGTAGGCGATTTTTTATTTGTTAATAAATTTATTTACGGTTCCTCATCTCCCAGAAATATTCCTTTTACTAATATTGAACTTCCTTATTTCCAGCTGCCCGAAATTCGGGATCCGAAAAGAGGAGATATAGTTGTTTTTGAATATCCGGGCAACAGAGACGAACTTAAACCGGTTGAAATTTCAAATTATGTTAAAAGATGCGTTGGTACGCCAGGCGATATTATTGAAGTCCGTAATAAAGTTGTATTTGTTAATAATGAACAGCTCCCTATTCCTCCGAATATACAATACCGTAAAAACGGAATTTTACCCGAAGGACTGCCTGTACCTGATATATTCCCGAAAGGCAGCGGATGGAATGCGGATAATTACGGTCCGTTCAGAATACCGCGAAAAGGGGACGAAGTAAATTTAACCCTTGATAATGTTGAAAAATGGCGGACAATAATAAACAGGGAATTCGCTTCTGAAGCCGTTAATATACGCGGCGGCAAAATTTACATTAACGGAATTGAGACTGATCATTACACCATTCAGAAAGATTATTATTTCATGATGGGGGATAACCGCGACAACAGCGCCGACAGCCGTTACTGGGGTGTGGTACCGCGCGATCTTATTATCGGTAATGCTTTTTTTATTTACTGGTCATGGAATCCGGAAATACCTTTTTCAGATTTTTTCAGACTTTTGGCGTCGACCAGATTTGAAAGAATTGCTAAATTAGTACATTAATTAATTCATTTATAATGTGTATTGATATTGTTACCTTCCAAATAACAATTAAGGAACTATATGCTTAAATCAAAAATCTTAATTATAACTATATTCCTCTCTTTCGGCAGCCTTCTGGCGCAGGACAGGTATCTGGTTTATTTTAAGGATAAAGGTTCAAATCAGCATAATATTCTGAATAAAAGTTCGGCCGAATATAAAGAAGCAGAAGCCGGCTTAAGTAAAAAAGCGATTGAAAGAAGAAAAAAAGTAATGGGTGAAAATTATATTACTTTTGAAGACCTTCCCATTAGTTCAGAATATGTTAAAGTAATCAAAAATTTCGGTGTTCAGATTCACAGGGAATTAAAATGGTTTAACGCGGTTTCCTGTTATTTAAGCGATGAACAAATTACTCAAATTATAATTTTACCATTTGTCGATAAAATTGAAAAAGTAAGAAAGCTTAAACGCATTGAACCTGAAATAAAGCAGGAAAGCAAGGATGAATCTTTATTAAGACTTCCAAAAACAAATTATATCCATAATTACGGAAGTTCACTCCCGCAATACGAATTGTCAGATATTCCGGCTGTACATGATTTGGGGATAAGCGGAAACGATGTGATAATTGGAATTATGGATTCCGGATTTAAATGGAAAGATCATCCGGCTCTTTCAAACTCTAAAGTAATAGCGGAATATGATTTTATTTTTAATGATGATAATACCGCAAATGAAAGCAACGACGGAGGAAGTTCTCAGCACAATCACGGTACTTATGTGATGTCATTAATAGGAGGGTTTTCTGAAGGCAATTTAATCGGCGCTGCGTTTAACGCAAGTTTTGTGCTGGCGAAAACCGAATATATTTATAGCGAAACGCACGCCGAAGAAGATAATTACGCCGCGGCGCTGCAGTGGATGGATTCGATAGGAATTGATATAGCTACTTCTTCATTGGGATACAGCGAATTTGATTCCGGGGAATCATCATATACTTATGCTGATATGAACGGTGAAACAACCATTGTAACAAAGGCTTCTAATCTCGCTTTTGAAAGAGGGATAATTACAGTAACCTCCGCCGGAAATGAAAGAGGCGGTTCATGGGGTTATATATCCTCTCCCGGCGATGCATTTAACGTAATAACCGTGGGAGCTGTAAATAATGATAATCAAATAGCTTATTTCAGCAGTTTCGGTCCTACATCAGACGGAAGAATTAAACCCGAAATTGTAGCTCAAGGACAAGCAAATTGGGGAGCTGACGCATCAAACGGAAATTTTAAAACCGGGCAAGGCACTTCGTATTCTGCTCCAATTATAGCTGGGATTTTAGGTCTGCTTAAATCAGCATATCCTCACCTAAATAATAAACAAGTACGTGAGATAGTTTTGGCTACGGGCGATAATAAAGAATCACCTAATAATGATATTGGATACGGACTTTTATCGGCGGTACGCGCGTTAAATTATCCTAACATTAAATTTGAAAACGGTGTGTACACATTAAACAAAACATTTATTAAAGAAACAATTCCTGACCCCGGCTCTGTAAAGTTACATTATTCAATAAACGGCGGTACTTATTCAACCGACAATATTATATACGACGGATCATTAAAATATTCTTACTCATTAACTTCAATTGGAGAAGGAGATTCTATAGAATTTTATTTTACTTTTAATAACGGCAGCACGGAAGTTAAAACTCCAGCAAATGAAAATTATGTTTTGAATGTGGAAAACCTATCTATTAAAACGGTGGGAATTGAGGATAATATTGTAATCCCTACTGAATTCAATTTGTCTCAAAATTATCCCAATCCTTTTAATCCGTCTACAATTATAAAATATTATCTTCCCGAAAAATCACATGTATCGCTTAAGATATTTGATATGCTCGGGCAGGAAATTAATTCTCTGGTAAATGCCGAATTAAATGCAGGGAATTATTCTGCTGTCTGGAACGGAACAAATAATTATGGCCATAAAGTTTCTGCCGGGGCTTATTTTTACAGAATAACAGCAGGCAGCTTTTCAGATGTTAAAAAAATGATTTATCTGAAATAATCGAAAATAAACATATGTCAAAAATTTTATACGCGCCGCAGGAAAAATATCTAAGTAGTTTAAGGAATGAAAAAGACGAATTAATTCTTGAAATGGAGCAATTCGCCGAAGATAACAATGTTCCTATATTGGACTGGAATTCCGCCGAGCTGCTTGAGAGTTTAATAGTTTTATATAAACCGAAAAGAGTTCTAGAAATTGGAACTGCTATAGCATATTCGACAATTAGAGTAGCTAAAAATCTGAAAAAGAAAGCAATGATTGATACGATTGAAAAAGATCCCGATAAAATTAAATCTGCTGAAGAATATATAAACCGTTCAGGTTATGAAAACAAAATAAATATAATAAAGGGGGACGCGCTTCAGATAATGCCCGCTTTAAATACTAAATATAATTTTATTTTTTTGGATGCCGACAAAGAAGATTACGAACGTTTATTTTATTATTCATTAATGCTCTTAAAAAAAGGGGGAGTATTATTTGTTGATAATTTATTATGGCACGGTTACGCAGCGGCTAAAACTGTCCCTGCAAAATATAAAATTTCAGCTTCTAAAATTAGAGAGTTTAATAAGCTGTTTGTAGGTCAGCATTCGTTAACCACAACAATTCTCCCTGTAGGGGACGGTATAGGAATAGGCATTAAAAAAGATTAATATCTTATTTAATTTCAAATAAAAACCCGCATTATATATGCGGGTTTTTATATTAAATTCTAGCTGGGTTTTCTTAATGTCTCTGTATATTTTTCCGCAACTTCCTGAACTGATTTACTGGATATAAGATTATAAATCCTGTTTCTTAATTCAGCCCATTCTTCATGAAGCGGACAAGGGGTTTCATCTGAACATTCTTTAAGACCGGTTACGCATTTTAAATTGATTACCGGACCTTCAACTCTTTCAACAATTTCAAGAATAGAGCTTTTTTTCGCTAGTTCGGTAATTTTAAATCCGCCGCCTCTTCCTTTAAAAGAGTCGACATATCCGTATTTTGCCATTCTTTGCAGAATTTTGGCCAGATAATGTGCAGGAATTTCTTCACTTTTCGCAATTTCGGAAGACATAATTAATGTCTCTTTTGATTGCCGTGCTAAAAACAAAATCGCACGTATTGCGTATTCGCCGGTTTTAGTATAAATCATTCTTCGTAATCCCCATGAAAATTAGTTAATTTGGATACTATTAAAAAGTCGCTTTAAGAGTTCTATGTCTGAAAATAAAAATAAGTAAATGAAATCTTTTTGTCAAGATATCTTCCCCTTTTATCTGATAAAATTAAGGATTAAACAAAACCTAATATCGTTTTAACATTTCCATTTATTATTACTTTAGAAGAATTTATTATCATTTATAATCTTTAAGTTTAATTCCGTTTTTATTCCGGGAAGATTTTGGGATTATATTTTTCTTATCATAAAGATATCTTTATATAGATTTTAAAATTATTCCAGATACGACTCATTTATTTTTATTAATTCTATACTTCCGTTTGAACTGTTCTTTAATTCATTTATAAATTTTTCTTCTGCTTTGTTTTTCACAAAACATGTAATAGCGGGGGAATTATTCTCAAATAAATTGTCCGATATCCTGCCGTTAAAACTTGATATTAGATGATGAACAAGATTTGTCTGATCAAATCTGAATATAATTTTCAAATAAGAATATTTTTCTTTTTTGTAAATTGAAGAATTTTCTAATACGGTAAATGCCGATTGATAATAGGCTTTTCCAAGTGGTCCCACACCTAATTTTGTGCCGCCGTAATATCTTATTGAAACAACGCCTGTATTTTTAAGATCGAAATGCTGAATAGCGTTATAAATCCTAATTCCTGCCGTTCCGTTCGGTTCGCCGTCGTCGGAATATTTGAATTTTTCGTCAAGCAGTTTGTAAGCGTAACAATGATGTGTGGCGTCGTAAAACTCCTTTTTAATAAGATTTAATCTCTCATTAAATTCTTCTTCGTTTTCCACCGGGAAGGCCTGACCAATAAATAATGACCCTTTTTCCTTAAATCTGAACTCGTTGTATTCTCTTATTGTTTGTATTGTTTGAGGTTTTGACATGAAGGTAAAATATTTAAATAAATTAAAATTGCATTTCTCTAAGTCATTAGCTAAACTAAAGTTTTAAATTTACGCAAAATTTTACTAAATGGACTATCAAAATAAAATTATAATTAAAGGCGCCCGCGAGCATAACCTTAAAAATATAGATGTAGAAATTCCCCGCGATTCTTTCACTGTTATAACAGGATTATCCGGTTCGGGCAAATCTTCTCTCGCATTCGATACAATTTACGCCGAAGGACAAAGGCGTTACATCGAATCGCTTTCTGCTTATGCACGTCAATTTTTAGATATGCTTGAAAAACCTGATGTTGATTTGATTGAAGGTTTAAGTCCGGCAATTTCAATTGAACAGAAATCCACAACCGGAAATCCTCGTTCCACGGTAGGAACGGTGACAGAAATTTATGATTATCTGCGCCTGCTTTACGCAAGGGTAGGAAAACCTCACTGCTCAAACTGCGGAAGAGAATTGGATAAACAATCCTCGGGGCAGATTATTGATAATCTACTTGATAACTTTATCGGGAAAAGGTTAATAATTTTAGCTCCCGTTATTCGAGGCAGAAAAGGACATTACAGAGAATTATTTGATCAAATGATGAAGGACGGATTTTTACGCGCGCGCGTTGACGGCGAAGTGCATGAACTTGAAAGCGGTTTTAAAGTCGACCGCTATAAAATCCATAATATAGAAATTGTAATTGACAGAATAAAAATAGACTCGAAATCAAGATTCAGATTAAGCGAATCTATTGATGTAGCTCTTAATTTCGGAAACGGCACCGTAATAATAAATGACGGCGGGGAAGATAAAGTATTCAGCCGGAATTTAGCATGCGGACATTGCGGAATAAGTTACCAGGAATTGGCGCCCAATTCATTCTCATTTAACTCTCCTTTCGGATCGTGCCCGGATTGCGACGGACTTGGCGAGAAAAAAGAATTTGATATAAATCTTGTAATACCCGATTGGCAGAAATCAATAAATGAAGAAGGAATCGCTCCTTTAGGAAAACCTAGAAAGATATGGTTTTTTAATCAGCTTGAAGCCGTTGCCGGTAAATTCGCTTTCAGTTACGATACAAAATTAATTGATTTAAATGACGAACAACGCCAGATTTTATTATACGGCAGCAAGGAAAAAATCCCGTTTACATATAAGTTCGGCAACGGGAAAACTACTCAGTATATGCACAAATTTTCGGGAGTTGTTAATTATATAAAGCATTATTTCGACAATACATCCTCCAATAAAATACGCGATTGGGCAGAGTCATTTATGAATACGCAGACATGCACAACCTGCGGAGGAGGGAGATTAAAGCCTGAATCATTATCGGTAACTTTCGGCGGCAAAAACATAAGCGAAGTTACATCCCTTTCAATTGAAAAATCGAAAACATTTTTTGAAGATGTAAAGCTTACAGAAAGAGAAGAATTAATCGCGCGTCAAATTCTAAAAGAAATTAGAACACGTTTAACCTTTCTTTTAAATGTAGGATTGGATTATCTAAGTCTCAACCGTTCTGCAAGATCTTTATCAGGGGGTGAGTCGCAGAGAATTAGATTAGCCACTCAGATAGGCGCGCAGCTTGCAGGCGTTCTTTATGTGCTTGATGAACCTAGTATTGGTCTGCATCAAAGAGACAATATTAAGCTTATTAATTCTCTTAAAGAACTAAGAGATTTGGGAAATACGGTTATTGTTGTTGAGCACGACCGTGAAACAATTGAGAGCGCCGATTATATTATTGATCTTGGTCCGCGCGCCGGAGAACACGGGGGAGAGGTTTGCGTAGCGGGGAACGCCGCAGATATATTTAATTCCCAAAACGGACTTGCCTCCTTAACAATGGATTATCTTCTTAATAGAAAAACAATTGAAGTGCCTGAAGAAAGAAGAACCGGCAACGGTAATTTTATTGAAGTTACAGGCGCGGAAGGAAATAATCTTAAAAAAGCTAATCTTAAAATTCCGCTCGGAGTTTTTACTGCCGTTACAGGCGTAAGCGGTTCGGGAAAATCTACTTTAGTGAACGAAACCTTAGTAAAAATATTAATGAAGAAAATTTATCAGTCGAAGGTTGTCCCCCTTCCGTTTAAAGATGTAACGGGACTTGAACATATTGATAAAATTATTGAAATAGATCAATCTCCGATCGGCAGAACTCCTCGTTCCAATCCCGCTACTTATACAGGATTGTTTACATTTATACGCGATCTATTCGCGCAGCTGCCTGAATCTAAAATAAGAGGCTACGCGCCGGGACGATTCAGTTTTAATGTTCAAGGGGGGAGATGCGAAGATTGTCAGGGAGACGGACTTAAAAAAATTGAAATGAATTTCCTTCCCGATGTTTACGTGCTTTGCGAGACTTGTCACGGCAAAAGATATAACAGGGAAACTCTTGAAATATTATATAAAACAAAATCTATTTCCGATATACTTGAAATGAGAATTGAAGAAGCTTTAGTTTTTTTCGAAGATCTTCCGCGTATTCAAAGAAAGGTAAAATCGTTAAATGATGTTGGGCTAGGTTATATCAGACTCGGCCAGCAGGCCACTACCTTATCGGGTGGAGAAGCGCAGAGAGTTAAACTAGCCACGGAATTAAGCAAGGTAAGCACCGGCAAAACCTTGTATATTCTTGATGAGCCTACTACGGGACTTCATTTTGAAGATGTTAGGATTTTATTAAAAGTATTAAATAAACTTGTTGATAAAGGAAATACGGTTGTAGTGGTTGAACATAATCTTGATGTAATAAAAGTAGCCGATTATATAATTGATATGGGTCCCGGCGGCGGCGAACACGGAGGCAAAATTATAGCCGAAGGAACGCCTGAAGAAATAGCAAAAAAGAAAAACAGTTTAACCGGGCAGTTTCTAAAAGTTGAATTAAAAAGGTAATTAAAGAATTGCAGATTTCAGATTACAAATTCCAAATTTTATCTTGTAATCCTGTAATCCTGTAATCCTGTAATCTTGTAATTTGAAATTAAACAAGGATATAAAATGAAAACAACAGTCACAGAATTCCATGCCTACCGTTCAGAAATGAACGATAAAATATTAAATTCAGGTTTTACCGACTTCAAAAAATTCTTCGCGCTTGATAATAAAGCCTATGTAAACGGTGCGCTGTCTTCAAAAAATAAGGAACTTCTGGGACTAGTAGCTTCGATGGTATTAAGATGCAACGACTGCATTTTATATCATATTGACAGAAGTGTTGCTGAAGGCGCAAACAGACAGGAGTTGTATGAATCATTCAACATTGCATTGATTGTCGGCGGTTCAATTGTAATTCCTCATTTAAGATTTGCAATGGAAAAACTTGATGAGCTTTTGCCTGAAGAATCAAAAAATGTGTAGTGAAATGCGTATTGTCATACTTCGACTTCGCTCAGTATGGCGGATAACAAAATTGAAAATATGAAATAGAAAAAATATTATGACCAAACCGAAACAAATAATCTTTGCAACAGGCAACAAGGGCAAACTCGCTGAAGTGAAAAAAATATTCGAAGGAACCGAATATGAAATTATCTCATTGTATGAACTAGGCGACGTTCCAGAAATAATTGAAGACGGAAATACATTCGAAGCGAATTCATTTATAAAAGCGAAGGCAATTTACGATATACACAAGAAACCTGTTATTGCTGATGATTCAGGTTTGGAGATTGAACAGCTGGATGGCAGACCCGGAGTTTATGCGGCGCGATATGCCGGCGAAAATTGCACATACGATGACAATAACAGAAAAGTGATAAGTGAGCTTGAAGAATTTCATGAGCCTCATAAAGCCAGATTTGTATGCTGCGCAGTTTATTACGACGGACAGAATAAAGAAGTAAGTTTCGGTTACCTGCCGGGGAAAATAATAAATGAATTCAGAGGGCAGAACGGTTTCGGTTACGATCCTATTTTTGTGCCCGAGGGATTTAAACAGACTCTTTCCGAAATGAATATTGAAGAAAAGAATAAAATGAGCCATAGGGCGGAAGCGTTTAATGAATTGAAAGAGAAAATAATAAGCGGACACTTATAATAAATATGCTTCATTTCATTTTTCCGCAATAACAATCTGCACAATCCCAAATGTAAGCGAGTATTTCTCCACTTTTGAAAATCCAACTTCTTTAAATATATCAACCAGATTTACTTCTTTGTCAAATTTATCAACGGACTCCGGCAGATATGTATAGGCTTCCTGATCTTTAGAGACTAATCTTCCGATAAACGGTAATATCTTATTGAAATAAAATAAATAGAAATTCCTAATAATAAAATTTGACGGGAGTCTGAATTCCAACACAGTTACTTTGCCGTTTAGTTTTAATACTCTATGGAAGGATTCGAACCCCATTTTAATATCGTAAAAATTTCTAACTCCAAAAGCTACTGTAATATGAGAGAAAATATTATTCTTAAAAGGAATATGTTCAGCTACTGTCTGTACAATTTTTCCCTTACTCCAGTTAGTTTTCTTATTAAAAATTGAAAGCATATTGAATGATAAATCAGCCCCGATTATTTTTTTCACTCCCAACTTATTGGCTGTAATGGCGAAATCGCCCGTACCGCACGCTACATCAAGAAGTACGCTGTTATGTGAAACCCCCGATAGTTTTAAAGCTTTATTGCGCCAGTAAACATCAATTCCCGCGCTGAGCACATGATTTAGAAAATCATATCTGTGCGAGATCGAATCGAAAATTCTTTGTACCTGTATTTTTTTATCCATTTGATTTTTGTTTCTTGATAATAGACCTAGTTATTGGTAATTTTTTGTACTTAATTTTGGAAATAGTATGAACAAATATATAAAAGCAATCCGTGAAAACATATGTTCAATTTGTGTTGATTCCTCGGAAGACGGGGAATGTACATTAACAGAAAAAGAAATATGCGCTGTTGAGCAGTACTTTCCGAAAATTCTTGAAGTTGTTCATTCAATTGAAAGCGACGATATAAAAGATTATGAAGAAAAACTGCGAGAAGTAATCTGCGTAAACTGCCGGGCTGAAGAAAACGGCGACTGTTATCTCCGCGAGGATTCAAATTGTTCGCTTGACAGATACTTTTCAATAATTGTTGATACAATAAAAAAAGTTGATCTTGCCTAAATAATTTTTGAGGCAGAAATAAAATATTATTTAGGGTAATCAAACCGTTCTTTACCCTGAAGTTTCATTATAAAATTATATAAAAATAATCCGCCCCAAAGCGTAATTATCATAAATACGGTTCCGCCTATTAAATCGACAACGTAATGATATCTTAAATACACCGTGGCAAAAATTAATAAACTGCCGTTAATCAGAAAGAAATATTTTGTTCCTGAATTAAACTTAAACGATAAGTACATAACAAGCAGTGTCATCTGCGTATGTCCGCTGGGGAAGGCGTCGCGCTGCACTACTTGAGCCGGATTTAATGTGCCGGCGGGTATTGATTCTCCCGCGTTAACTATTTCCCGCAAATAATTTGTCAAAAAAATTCCGGGAAGTTCAATATTTGTTAAATCAAAATCATGCAGCGTAAACCTGGGTCCAATTGCCGGAAAAATTATATACCCGATATACGAAAGAAAAAATCCTAAAACTATAATAAATGTCATGTAGCAGAATTGCCTGTCCTTGTTTCGTATCATTAAATCAACGCCGAGTATTATCGGCAGAAAGAAAAAAGTCGCGTATACTATTTGAAGCAGTTCGGTTAAAAAGGGATTAGCAATTTTAAAAAGCTCAACTGTAGGGTCAAAACCGAATATTAGTCTATCCGCTTTTATTAATATATCGTCGTATATAACTCCGCGCATCGGTTCAACCATAAAATGCAGTTCTTTGAAGGTCGCGAATATAAGGGGGACTATATACCAGAAATGAATCTGCTGAAGAACAATAATTTTTGTTTTGTTTACAAACCAAGCCAAAGTTATTATTGAAAGTATAAGCAGAACATTCAACAGAATATGAGTTAAAGCGTTGTCAATTTTATTCCAGAATACAATATTAATAATTGTAAGAATAGAATAGAAAACTATTACAAGTATATCTGTGGGACGAAGAATCTTTATTAAAGAGTTATAATATTTCATTAGAGGAAGAAGTAAGAAATAATTGATAAATAGATAATCATTCCGACAATATCATTAGATGTAGTTACAAACGGTCCGGTAGCAATAGCCGGGTCGATTTTAAGTTTTTTTAGCAATACCGGTATTGAAGCTCCTACAACCGTAGCGAAAATAATAATTGAAAATAATGCTATTGAAATTATCAAAGCGAATTTAAATGTTACATCGCTGAAAAATATTAACGAGGCAATTAAAAGCACGGCGCTGCATACAAATCCGTTTAAAATAGATACAAAAAATTCCTTGCCTATTTTTTTTAATGTTTCATTCAACCATATATCTCCAGTTCCAAGTCCGCGCACCATAACAATTGCCGCTTGAGTTCCCGAATTTCCGCCGACGGCCATTACCACAGGAATAAAGAAAGTCGCGAGAACAAGTCTTTGAAACAAATCCTCGTGATTAGAAAGAACAATCGCGTTAAAAAGTTCGAGCAGCATAGCAATAATAAGCCAGGGAAGCCTAATTCTTGATATTCTGAAAACCGAATCGGAAGATTCCTGCTCTTCGGAAAGACCTGCTAATTTCTGTATATCTTCGGAAGCTTCTTCATGTATAACGTCAACAACGTCGTCAATGGTAATTCTTCCCAGCATTCTTTTCTTTTCATCCACAACGGGAATAACAACCAGGTCGTATTTCTCCATTGTATTGGCGACTTCTTCCTGATCTGTATCGGGCGATACGTAGAATAAATCTTCCTCAATAATTGATAAAATTTTTGTAGATAAGGGATTTAAAAGCAGAGATTTTAAAAGAACATATCCAACAAGCTCATCTGTTTCTTTTAAAACGTATATATGATAAATATGTTCAAACTCTTCGGCGTTTTTTCTTACTTCATCAATGGCATCCTGAACCGTCGCATTCTCGTTAACGTATACGAAATCGGTGGTCATAATACCGCCGGCGGTATCCTCTTCGTATTTAAGAAGTTCTTTTACATCTTCTGAATATTCTTTATCAATATGCCTTAAAACCTGTTCGGCAATATTATCCGGCAGGTCGCTTACAATGTCTGTAGCGTCATCGGTTTCAAGTTCATCAACAATATGCGCGATTTTTTTAGTATCAATTTCTTTAAGAATTTTTTCGCGCAGGTTTTCATCAATTTCAGTGATAACTTCGCCTGCTGTTTCGGTAGGCAGAAGTTCAAAAACGTAGGTAGCTTCATCAACATCAAGGTGGTTTATTATTTCGGCTATATCGGCGGTATGGATATCTGAAAAAATAGTAAGCAGACTTTTAGCATCCTTTGATTCAATAAGAACCGAAATGTTCTCTAAAAGTTCGTTATCTACTTTAATTAAGTCCCGTGCCTGCGTTATTTCTTTATTTTCTGCCATAATTCTCTTGAGCTATGCGGGTTAACGTTATAAAATCATTTAAGCCGAGCTGTTCTGCTCTTAATTTTAATAAATGTTCCACCGAAGTAAAATCATAATTTCCAAATATACTATTAGTTAGGGAATTTTTTAAATTTTTTCTTCTATTGCCGAAAGAACTTTTTACTATTTGAATAAACAAGTTATCGTCTATTTCATTATTTATCTCTTTTGTAAAATCCAATTTTATTATCGCCGAATTAACCTTTGGTTTTGGAAAAAAAACATTGGGCGATATTTTAAAACAGTATTTAATTCCACAAAAATAATTAAGAATTACATTTAATATCCCGTAATCTTTTGTATCTTTTTCGGCTGTAATTTTTTTCGCCACTTCATACTGCACCATAAGCAGCGCTTGTTTAATATTTTTCCTGTTCTCAACCAGTTTATAGAATATAGGAGATGTAATATTATACGGAATATTGCCAATAATATTTACCTTCTCTTCTCCGTAAATTTTACTTAAATCTATCTTTAAAAAATCATCATTAATAATTTTTGCGTACGGATATTTTTCTTTTAGGAATTCTATTTTTCTTTTATCAATTTCAATTATTGTAAAACGGGAGGTAAGTAAGGTAAGTCTGCCGGTTAATGCTCCTTCGCCCGGACCAATCTCAAGTACCGTATCGTTTTCGATTATATCAAACTCATTAATAATTTTATCAATAATATTATTATCTACTAAATAATTCTGGCCGTATTTTTTTAATGGTTTGTGAAGAATCATAAAATCACAGAAAATTTTATAAATTAAAATAATGTTTTAATCATAATTAATAGTAATTATCTTTATATGCAGAATAACAGGAAAGAAAATAAAAAACAATTTTAAGGGAAATATTTTGAAAAAGAATTTAATTACAGTCGACTTCGGGGGAACTAAAATTTTATCGGCATTACTAAACGATAAAAATGAAATAATTGGAAGAGTTAAATTACCGACCGATTCGAGCAAAGGGCCCGAAAAACTTGTTTCCGTAATTGCGCATTCGATAGATGAAGTATTAAAGCAGAATAAATTAAAAGCCGAGAATATTAAGGCAGTATGCCTGGGAGTTCCCGGTACGGTAAATCCGTACACGGGAATTGTGGAAAACGCCCCTAATATAGGGATGAAAAATTTCAACATAAAAGACGCGCTTCAGAAATATTTTACCATACCTGTTTTAATTGAAAATGATGTTAATCTTGCCTCGTTGGGTATTAAAAAATATGAATTTAAAGATCAAGTGAATAATATGCTTGTAGTTTTTATAGGCACCGGCATTGGAGGAGGGCTAATATTTGACGGTAAATTATATAGAGGCTCATCATTTTTCGCGGGAGAAATCGGGCATATGCTCGTTGATAATAAAGGGAGATTTAATACTAAATCTAAATCGCTTTCATTTGAGCAGATAGCAAGCCGCACTGCAATCGTTAACGCTATAATCAGCGATATTAAAAAAGGGAAGAAAAGCGTTTTAAGTCCTTTAATTGAAGAAGGGAAAAGAATAAAAAGCAAAGCTCTGCTAAATGCACTTAATTCCGGTGACAAAGTCGTAGTAAAACATATTGATAATTCATGCCGGATTATAGGAACGGTTTTAGGGAGTATAAGTACACTGCTAAATGTGGATACTATCGTATTAGGCGGCGGAGTTATAGAAGCTATGAACGACTACATGATGCCCAGAATAATAAAAGCCTTTAAAAGCGCTGTGCTTGAAGGACCGGGTAAAATTGTTAAAATTGTCGAAACAAAACTTGGCGATGATGCCGCTCTTTACGGGGGATTGGGAATGGCTGAGGAATTTCTTAAAAATTAGATATCAAATTGTTTTTCAATTTCTTCAAGAACATGGCTTTTATCCGTCCATTTTAAAAATGTTTCTTCTAGATTCGATTTAATCTTTTCGTATTCATTGTTCTTGGTTTTTGCAAGTTCGGGATTTGAATATATCTTTTCATCGGCAAGTTCTTTTTCGATTTTTAATTTCTGATCTTCAAGACTTTCAATCGCCGATTCAAGAGTTTCAACTTCTTTTCTTAAATCTTTTGTAGCGTCCGATTTCTTTTTTCTAGTTTCGGCTTCAATTCTTTTCTGATCTTTTCTGTTAGATTTATCTGTTTGAAGTTTTTCCGATTTAGGAGCTTCCGATTGTTCTACGCGTTTTAATAAATAATATTCAATACCGCCTGGGAACATTTTTTGAGTGCCGGGACGCAGCTCAAGTACCTTGTTCACAATTGGTGTCATAAAATCAATATCATGTGAGACTAAAATAAGTGTTCCTTCAAATTCCATTAAAGCATTCTGAAGTATTTGTTTGGATTTAATATCAAGATGGTTTGTAGGTTCATCCAAAACAATCAAATTTGCCTTTGTCAGCAGAATTTTAGCAAGCGCTACTCGGCTCTTTTCGCCTCCGGAAAGAACTTTAACCTTTTTGAAAACATCATCATCCGAAAACAAAAAATTACCGAGCAGTGAACGAAGCTGCAGCGGTGAATGTTCCTTTGAAATTTCCTGTAAGGTTTCAATTAAGTCTTTATCAAGATCCAAATCATTGGCAACTTCCTGCGCGTAATAGGAAATAAAAGTATTATGTCCGTAAACAATATCCCCGGTATCGTGATTTAGTTTTTGTGCAATAATTTTGGATAATGTTGTTTTACCCGCTCCGTTCGGACCCACAAATGCAATCTTGTCTCCACGTTCAATCTGAAGGTCGAGATTTACAAGAACATTGTTAGCGCCGAATGATTTTGATATTCCTTTTATTTCAATCGGCACAACTCCGCTTCTGGGAGGAGAAGGGAAACGCAGTTCAATTTCGTTTTCGGTATCGGGGAGCTCAATTATTTCAATTTTTTCAAGCTGTTTTATTCTGCTTTGAACCTGTCTTGATTTCGTACTTTTATAGCGGAATCGCTCAATAAATCTTTCGGTTTGTTTGATTTTTCTCTGCTGGTTTTTATAACCGGCAATTATCTGTTCATCTCTTTCTTCTTTAAACTTTATATATGAATCATAATTACCCGAGTAATAAGAAATTTTTCTGTTAAATATTTCGAGCGTTTTATTTGTTACTTTATTAATAAAATATTTATCGTGTGAAACAATCATAAGAGCGCCTTTAAAGCTCATTAAAAATTCAATAAGCCATTGAAGAGAATCAAGATCGAGATGATTTGTCGGTTCGTCCAATAGAATCAAATCATTTCCGCCTAATAAAATTTTTGCTAATTCAATGCGCATCTGCCAGCCGCCGGAAAAATCTTTTGCCCTTTTTATCATATCATTTTCCGAGAAGCCGAGACCCATAAGAACTTTTTCAATTTTTGAGTCTATTTCGTAATAATTTACATCATCTTTTTTATGATGGATTTCACCAAGTCTGTTTATCAAATCTTCTTTTTGTTCATCAGAGATATCAGTACGGTGCAACTTTTCGTTTATAATTTTTTCTTCTTTATCCAATTCGATGATATAGTCGAATGAATGTTTTACTTCTTCAAATAAAGAGTTTGTACTTTGCGAAGTAAATTCCTGGGGGAGGTATCCAATTTTAATACCTCTTTGCGAGGTAATATTTCCGGCTTCCGGCTGCTCCTGTCCCGCAACTAATTTAAGCAATGTTGATTTGCCCGTTCCGTTTGCGCCAACAAGCGCTACCTTGTCGGTGCTATTAATTCTAAACGTTGTATCTTCAAACAGATACTTGCCGGTAAATTGTATCGATAAATTCGTAATATCAATCATATAAAAATACTATTCCTATTTCCTTATCACCGCTACTTTTGATTTGGCTATATTGCTTGCTTCATTATCGAATGCGACTATAATATAAACACCTGTAGAGACCAGATCTCCGTTCTCATCTTTACCGTCCCAAAAAGCGACGCGTCCGCCAGGTGAAATAAATTCTTTTATAAGTTTTCCCGATATTGAAATAATTTTTATTTGAGAATCTTTTACAAGTCCGTCTATTGTAATTTGTTTATCGGATGACCCGTCAATAATAAATGGGTTAGGGTAAATAAACAATTCCTCAAACTGTTCTTTCGGTTCAATGGAGGCCGTAGTTAGTTTTGACAGTCCGAAATCAGTTCCGATATATGCAATGCCTTTTTTATCGTCAAACGCTATCGATCTTATAGAATTTGTAGGAAGGGGAGAATTTGCAGTTGAATACTCGGCAACAACCTTTACACCGTCGGAAGAAAGGACAAATATTCCGTTTTGAGTTCCTACCCATTTTTGATTTATCGGGTCAACGGCGATTGTGCTTATTGTTTCAAATCTAACCGGAAGAACATTTCTGATTCCGGAGTTTGGAGCTGAGGGATTAGGAATTATATTAATTCCTATGCTAGTCCCGACCCAAACTTCGCCTCTTTTATCAACTACTATTGAACGGATATCGCTTGAATTTAAACCGCTGCCTTCATTTAAATATCCGTACGCGTCATCAGAAACAGTTTCAAAAGTCGAGTTTTCATTATAATAATAAAGTCCTAAGGTACCCCCAAATTGTCCCTGCTGTACTGAAAACCATTTAGTGTTGTTTCTGTCAATAGCAAGGAGAACACACTCTTCAATATTGGTTATTAAAGGATTAGGGAATGAGTAATGATACCATTTGTTGTCAACCGTTTTGACACTTAGCGGTTTTGCGTTATTGGACCAGAAATTAAGCAGCCATGTATTGTTAGCGGCGTCGTTTTGTACTTCACTAATTACAACAAAGTTAGGATCAATTGAAATTCCCTGTATCTCTGTGTTAGCGGCGTTATAATTATTAAAAATTCCATCATTATATTCGGTAAAACCTTTTCCCCAATTGGAAAAATATACTTTTCCGTTAGGCGCTGCATAAGCTTTGTGATAAGAATTGGAAGATAATTCGGGATTTGATTTTGTATTAAAAGTTTCCCATGAATTTCCGTCGAACTTAAAAATTCCTACACCGAATCTGTCGTTACCGCTTCCAGCCCATAAATTTGATTCGGAATCAATCGTTATACTTTGAAAAAAGTTTGACCCGGGTCCGTTCGGTATTATATCTTCTGCATTTTGATTCGATATAAATTTCACACCATTTAAAGAAGCTATAAATATATTCTGTTCGTCCTGTATAAATAGGGAATTTAATGATGTTTCCGACGAACTGTAAATTTGTTCGTCGCCGAAACCTGTAATTTTGTATAGGCTGTTTTTTAATAGAACGTACAACAGATTCCCGTTAACAGAAATATCTTTTATTTTCTGCGAGGCGAACAAATAAGAACTCCATACATTATTCTCCAAACGGAAAATTCCTTTATCAGTTGACGCTATTAAATACCCTTGAAATTCGGCCGCTTCAAACACTGTATCCGCCGGTATATCAGATTTAATTGAATAAGTATTCCATGATTCAGGCGCGGATAAATTTGATGACCCAGCTTTAAGCAATGCAATTCCGTCTTCGGTTGTAACGTAAATAGTATTGCCTAAACTGATGCTGTAAACTTTGGACTCGCTAATAAAATTTCCAAATTTTAAGATTGTTTCACTAAATGTTAGTGTTTGAGTATCTATTAAAGAGAGTCCGAAATCCGTACTAACATAAACATAATTTGCATCAATTTTTATATCATTAATTCTTTTCTGGGTTTTATCGGTAGAATAAATGTCCAATATTTTTTTAATAGATTTATCCGAAGGATCATAAACGTTAATAAATCCTTCCTCGGAACCGATCCATATTCTGCCTTTATTATCAATATCCAAGCATGTTATATTTTGACTGCTGAAACCTTCCGATTTTGTGAATGTTTCAAATATTCCTTCGTCAATTTTATAACCAAATATTCCGCCTTCAGTTGCCGCCCAAAGATTATTTTCATTTAATGAAATTTCACGTACGTTTTTCATATCCGTATAATTTTTCCAGATGCCTATTTCCTGCGGAAATATTTTTGATGCCGCAACAAACATCACCACAATAAAACAAAATGATTTCATTTATAACTCGTTTTTTGTTTGAAAAGGAAGTAGAAGTTTTTAAATAAGCAGTTTAGAATTTTATGATTTAATGGTTGTAAATGTAATACTTTTTAGAAAACAGGAAAAGGATAAAAATTTACACAACAAATAGATTTATACGTAATTAATCGGGATTTTGAACAATCATTTTTTTCATTGCTTCAACCTGAAGCTGTGAAATATAATAATTGCCCAGATTATCATGGTCACCTTTTTTTCCTCCGTGAAAATCAGAACCCCCGCTTTCTAAAAGGCAATATTGATTAACTATTCCTTTGTAAAATTTTACTTGAAAAGGTTTATGCGAAGGGTGAATTACTTCGATTCCGTCAATGCCAGATTTTATTAAATGCAGAAGAGTGACTTCATCCATAAATCCGGGATGAGCAATAAATGAAAGTCCGCCTGAATCGTTTATTAATTTTAAAGCGCTTTGAGGGGAAACATGGATTTTCCTTTCGTAAGCCGGTCCTCGGTCGCCTATAAATTTTTCGAAAGCTTCGTAATAATTACTGATAATTCCAAGTTCAACCATTGCGAAAGCTATGTGAGGTCTTCCCACCGAAGAATTCCGGGCTTGGTCCATAACATCATCAATTGTAATATTAAAGCCAAGTTTCTGAAGTTTCTTTACAATTCTGCATGCTCTATGGAATCTTTCATCCCTAAAAAAACTTAGGTATTTAAGAAGCTCTTCACTTTTAATGTCAATAAAATATCCGAGAAGGTGTATTTCTTTATCGTTAACATCTGTGCTAATTTCCACGCCGGGAATAACTTCAACACCTAAATCTTTGCCGCATTCAATTGCTTCTTCAATACCGTTAATGCTGTCGTGATCGGTAATACTAATTAAACTGAGTCCTGCATCCGCAACTTTTTGAATTAGTTCGTTTGTGGAATAAGCACCATCTGAGTGGGAAGTGTGCATATGTAAATCGCATTTTTTCAGCATGAATTCTAAACGTATGTCTCTTTAAATTTTTCGTAGTTTAATATTCTTAATTTAGATCCGTCCAATTCAACAAGACCTTTTTTTGCGAAAGTGTGTAGAGTTCTTGATATTGTTTCTCTTGATGTCCCGGCCATATTCGCAAGATCCTGCTGAAGAGGGAGTTTTTCGATTTCAACTATTCCTTGTTTAATTTTTCCCATATCGTCTGCCAGCTGCAAAATAACTGTTGCAACCTTTCCTTCGGCGTCTTTAAGAGACAGAGCTTTAATTTTCATATCTGCAATTCTTAACCGCCCGGTAAGCTCGGTAAGCAAAGCAATTGAAATTTCGGGGAACTGTTTCAGCATTTCTAAAAAATCATTCCTTTGTACAATAAAAAGTTCCGAATCTTCAATAGCTACAACAGTTGCTGATCTTGCAAGTCCGTCAAGTATTGCCATTTCACCAAAAAAATCGGACTCATTTAAGATACTTAAAATTACTTCTCTGCCGTCGTTGCTGGTTCTTGAAATTTTTACTTTTCCGGAAATAATAACAAATAAAGCAGAACCGGCTTCTTCTTCCATCAAAATTACACTGTCTTTTTTATAGGTTTTTCTGCTTCCTGCCAGTGCAATTTTATCGATTGTTTCTTTCGGCAATTCGGAAAAAATAGGCACATATGCTAAAAAATCTGATAATGAAGACATTAAGCTCTCCATAATATTGTTTCTTAAAAATTAAAAATTTATTTGCATTTTTGCATATAATTGCAATAAAATATCATATTGTCGACAAATTTACACAAATTTAATATAGGTAAATAATTGATAATTCCTAAATAAAAAAGTATATTTAAGTTTGATTTTACAATAAATTATAAATAGTATACGAAACGGAGGCAAGAAATTTATGGCAGTAAAAATTGGCATTAATGGTTTCGGTAGAATTGGACGTTTAGTATTTAACGCCATTGCCGATAAAGGGATTCTTGGTAAAGAAATCGACGTAGTAGCGGTTGTTGATGTAAGCACGGACGCGGAATATTTCGCTTATCAGTTAAAATATGATTCTGTTCACGGTAAATTTAAAGGCGAAGTAACAAGTGAAAAAAGTGATGCTTCTTTGGAAACAGATGATATTCTTGTTGTAAACGGTAACAAAATTAAATGCATTATGGCTCAAAAAGAGCCTTCTCAATTACCTTGGAAAGAATTAGGTGTTGAGATTGTTATTGAATCTACCGGATTGTTTACATCTTCTGAAAAAGCTCAAGGTCATATTGACGCCGGCGCCAAAAAAGTGATTATTTCAGCTCCTGGCAAAGGGGACGTAAAAACAATTGTTATGGGTGTAAACGATAATGAGTATGACGCCGATAAGCATAATATAATTTCAAACGCTTCATGTACAACAAACTGTTTGGCCCCGGTTGTTCATGTTCTGTTAAAAGAAGGTATTGGTATTGAAACCGGCTTAATGACAACAATTCACTCTTATACAGCGACACAAAAGACTGTCGACGGCCCTTCTAAAAAAGACTGGAGAGGCGGAAGAGCTGCGGCTATTAATATAATTCCTTCATCTACCGGCGCGGCAAAAGCCGTAGGCGAAGTTTTGCCTGTTACAAAAGGGAAATTAACAGGTATGTCTTTCCGCGTTCCTACACCCAATGTTTCTGTAGTTGATTTAACTATTCGTTCGGAAAAAGATTCTTCAATTGAAGAAATTGACTCATTAATGAAAAAAGCCTCAGAAACATATCTTAAAGGTATTTTGGGATATTCAAACGAAGAAGTTGTTTCAACCGATTTTATACATGATGAAAGATCATCAATTTATGATTCCAAAGCTACCTTGCAAAATAATTTAAAAGGTGAAAAACGTTTCTTCAAAATTGTTTCTTGGTATGATAATGAGTGGGGATACTCAAATAGAGTTATAGACCTGTTGTTAAAAATTGTTAAATAGAATTAATTTGTTGTTTGTTTTTTTGAAGACGCATGTTCCCTTAGTGGACTGCGTCTTTTTAATATCTGTTACTTGATTAGTATTATTTAGCTCGGAGGAGAAATGAATAAATTATCGATTGAAGACCTTGAATTAAAAGGGAAAAAAGTTTTAGTAAGAGTTGATTTTAATGTCCCATTGGACGAAAATCTAAAAATTACCGATGATATCAGAATTGTCTCGGCTCTTCCTACAATTAAAAAAATTATTGATGAAGGCGGAAAAGCAATTTTAATGAGTCATTTGGGCAGACCAAAAGGTGAAAAGAAAACTGAATTCAGTTTAAAACCCGCGGCATTAAGATTAAGCGAACTGTTAGATAAAGATGTACGTTTTGCGCCGGACTGTGTAGGCGATGAAGTTAAAGCAATTGTAAGCGGATTAAAAAACGGCGATGTTCTTCTTCTTGAAAATTTAAGATTCCACAATGCAGAAACAAAAAATGATCCGGAATTTTCAAAACAATTAGCCGAACTTGGCGATATTTACGTTAATGATGCTTTCGGCAGCGCTCACCGTGCGCATGCATCAACTGAAGGAGTTACTAAATATATTGATATTTGCGCTTCGGGATATTTAATGCAGAAGGAATTAGAGTTTTTAGGTAAAGCAATTGCTAATCCGGAAAGACCGTTTACAGCAATATTGGGCGGCGCTAAAATTTCCGGGAAAATTGATGTTATTGAAAATTTGCTTCCAAAAGTTGATACATTAATTATCGGGGGAGGAATGGCATATACCTTTATCAAAGCAATGGATTATGATATTGGTAAATCTCTTCTTGAAGAAGATAGAATTAATATGGCTAAAAATATTCTTGAAAAAGCGGAAAATTCAGCCGTAAAATTTTTGCTTCCAACCGATGTTGTAATTGCCGACGAATTCAGTAATGATTCGCCTAAACAAACTGTTGATATTGATATGATTCCTTCGGACAAAATGGGAATGGATATCGGTAAAAAAACCACTGGAATTTTTGTTGAAGAAATTTTGAATTCTAAAACAATTATTTGGAACGGGCCCATGGGCGTATTTGAATTTGATAATTTCGCGGCCGGTACAAATGCAGTCGCAAAAGCTTTGGTGGAAGCTACCGAAAAAGGAGCTGTTACAATAATCGGAGGCGGTGATTCGGCTGCGGCAATAAAAAAAGCGGGACTTGCCGATAAAGTTTCACATGTTTCTACAGGCGGAGGCGCTTCTCTTGAGTTTCTTGAAGGGAAACAGCTGCCTGGAGTAATTGCTTTAACCGACGCAGAATAAAATTAATTTTTGAGAACAAATTTGCAAAAGAAGCAGTCTAACCAATTTAGATTGCTTCTTTTTATTTATATAAAAATAATTTAATTTAATTATGACTTTGAAAAATTTGGGAATATAAATGGGCTTAGGTGATCGCGATTATTACAGACCTTCCGGATTCGGCGGATTCAGTTTTTTGCCGCCGGTTATAAAACAATTATTAATTATTAATGGTGCAGTATTTTTCCTTTCATTAATTGCGAAAAATATTGTTATCGGCAATATTTTATTGGATGATTGGCTTGTATTGTGGTTCGGTCTTATTCCGCTCGGTTTTCAAGACGCGACATTTTTGCCATGGCAATTAATTACATATCAATTTTTACACGGCAGTTTTACTCATGTCCTTTTTAATATGTTTATGCTGTGGATGTTCGGTATGGAGATCGAAAATTTATGGGGTTCAAAAAAATTCCTTATTTTTTATTTGTTATGCGGAGTTGGAGCTGGCTTGTTTCAATTATTGATTGCGCCAATGTTCGGCTCGGTCGGACCGACAATTGGGGCTTCAGGAGCTGTTTATGGTGTAATGGTGGCATTCGCTATGTTTTTCCCGGATAGATATATTTATATATATTTTCTACTCCCCGTAAAAGCGAAATATTTAATTGCGATTTTAATGGTATTTGAATTTATGTCGGTCGGCGATATGAGTCTTGTCGCGCATCTTGCGCACATAGGCGGAGCTTTAACAGCATTAGTTTATATTTTATTGGAAAGAAGAAGCTCTTTTGATTTGAATAAAGTTGTTAATCAATTTAAGAAAACGTCGAATTCTTTTTCCTCTTCGTCTTCAACAAAATTTAGGAAACCAATGGGATTCGGAAAGAAAAGCTCCAATGTTGAAGAGGCGGATTTTTATGATATTAACAGCGAAGACGATAATAAAATAACTCAGGAAGAAATTGATAAAATACTTGATAAAATTAGTCAAAGCGGTTATCAAAATCTGACCGAAAGAGAAAAACGAATATTATTTGAAGCCAGCAAACGTGATTAGAATAAAAATTATTTTTTTTACATTAATTTTTCTATTTATTTACGCATGTTCTTTCAAGGATGTTGACCCGGAAGTTATGTCTAAAACCTATGTGGATTTATTAATTGCAAAAGAATCTTTCCCGGGCGGTTCTGATTCATTATTATCGGTATCTGACAGTATATTTAATAAGTATAACATTTCAAGCGAAGATTATTACTCAACGCTTAAAAAATACGAAGCGGATCAAAAAAAATGGGATGAGTTTTTTACGAAATCCAGGGAATACCTGGATAGTTTAAAATCGAAGGATAAATCTATTTGACCCTCTGTTTAGCAAGAACAATTCTAATTTTACCGTAGCTTATCGAATTAGGCAGCATATTTTTTAATTCTTTCAAATCAGTTATTCCGTTATTAATTTCTGATTTTATTAATTCTAATTCATTTTTTGGAATTAAAGACAAAATATTTGTGTCGGGATAATATTCAAGAATTGTTTCAATCTGCATTGATAATACTGCTTCCGGAAGTTTTGTAAGCGAACAAATATCAGAAAGCGAATATTTTTTATTAATAAGTTCAAGTGTTTTAACAATATTATCCGGAACATGTTTTTCCCCAATCTTTGTTTTATCACTTTCTTCTTTAATTATTTCTATAAATTCTTCCCCGATTTTATTAAACAACCGCTGGTTTGTTCCTTCAATTTCCAAAAACGCACTAGGTGTAACGGGTCTTTCTCTTGCTATTAATCTCAGCAGTTCATCGCGGCAAATCAAGTTCGCGTTTTGAGAGTATTTAACAGCCGCGTTTTTTCTTGCCTCTCTCAGTTTATTAAAAAGGATTAGTGTTTTTTCATAATCATTATCGTTTATTATAACAGGACCCGGATCTTCAATTTCCAGAAATTTCTCAATTCTGTTTTCTGACAAAACTAACGTATCTATTGATTTTTGAATTTCCCCCTTGCTAATAAGAGAATTTATTGAGCTTTCAACTTCATCTTTTTTATAGTTTGCGCATTTACCGAAAAATGAGTTGCTTCTAATCTGAGGGGACTTTGAATTACCCATTAAAATTTTCAGCAATGATTTTTCTTTATAAGGATGACGGGCATTTATTATTGCCTGCAGTATTATTTCTTCAATATATTCGTTGGTAATATTTTCGTTTATCGATGCTCCGGAACAGACATCGCACTTTCCGCACTTAAAATTATTTAATTGCTCTCCAAAATAATTGAGTATATAGTTGAATCTGCACTCTGTTGTAAAAACAAAATCAACCATTGACTGAAGTTTTTCTTTTTCAAACTTCATCATCTCTGTTAAAGTGGAGTAATTGATTTTAAGGTTTTTAAGCAGCACTCTCGGTTCAAGAATTTTTACCGAACTGAAATTTGATGGTTTATCATATTCCAGTATCCCTATTCTATGCAGGTTTTCTAAAATTGAAATTATCTGTTTTTCGTTTGATTGAGTACTCCTGCTGATTTTTTCCAAATCAATAATTGTTTTTGAATCGAATAAAGTATTCCCATACTCCCGGAGTATCGTAACTAATATTTCTTTGTTAAAATCATTTGAAATTTTCTTTAAATATTCTTTTAGATCAGATTGTGAAAGTATAAAACGAACAAAATGATTTTTGTGAAAATTTGAATCCATTTTTATATAACCGGATTCCTCCAAAACTCTGGTAATAGCATTCAGCTTTGAAGCCGATATTCTTTTAAGGTTAATCCTGGCTTCGGTGTTCTCGTCAAATCGGATTACCTTATCGGGCCGTGAGCCCACCGCTACTTTCCCGTGATCATGAATTAAATCATATATATATTCAATTTCATCTTTTCGTGGGTACGAATTTTCAACGAAAAAATTCTGTATTTCCGTGTCTTTCAAATCATATAATAAAAATACCCTGCTTTCATTTCCGTCCCTGCCGGCTCTTCCTATTTCCTGATAATAACTTTCAATTGAGCCAGGCATATTATAATGAACGATTGTACGGATGTCGCTTTTATCAATTCCCATTCCGAATGCATTTGTGGCTACAATTATTTTTATTCTGCCGGAAATAAAATCATCCTGGATAATTCTTCTTAATTCCGGTGCCATACCAGCGTGATAAAACTGCGACTGTATATTTTTATGCCGTAAAAATTCCACTAGCTCTTCGGCGTTTTTTCTTGTTGCAGTATATATGATTGCCGGAGTTCTGTTATTTGTTAAAATTTCTGAAGTCTTTTCTTTCTTAAATTTTGTAACAAAAACATTAATCGATAAATTTTCTCTTTCAAAACCTTGTATAAAAATTTTAGGATTTTCCAGCTTAAGCTGCCTTATAATATCTTCACGGACTAACGGCGTTGCGGTTGCCGTAAAAGAACTTATCTTTTTGACTCCTATAAATTCGGCGAATTGTATAATTTTTGTGTAGCTCGGCCTGAAATTATGTCCCCATTGACTAATACAATGAGCTTCATCAATAAATAAATATTCGGGAGATAATGCTTTTATCTTTTTAGCAAACTCGGAATTTTCCAGTTTTTCGGGGGAAACATAAATGATTTTTATTTTACCCGATATTATTTCTCTAAAAATTTCCTCGGTTTCACCATAGCTTATTGAACTGTTTATTACTCCGGCAATTTTTTCTTTTTGATTTAATGAATCTGCCTGATCCTTCATTAATGCGATTAATGGTGAAATGACAATTGAAAATTTTTCCCCTAAAATAGCCGGTACCTGATAACAAATAGATTTGCCCCCGCCAGTAGGCAATACGGCTAATACATTATTCCCCGAAATTATGGAATTAATAATTTCTTCCTGTCCTTTTCGGAATGAATTGTAACCAAAGTATTTTTGAAGTATTTCTGTAATTTGAGGCATAATAAAAATTTAATGAATATATTTTTGTTCTGGCGCGTCATAATATTATTTTAACGTATTCAAATATAATTAAATAGAATTAAAACATGCTGCAAATTGAAAATGTATCGATAAAATTCGGAAACATCGAAGCTCTTAAAGGTATAAACCTGAAAGTTCAAAAAGGTGAATTCTTCGGCCTTCTCGGTCCAAATGGCGCGGGGAAATCTACGTTGATGAAAATAATTGTTGGATATTTAAAACCTGATAATGGTCATGTTATTATGGGCAATGAACTGGTTGTTTATGATAATGTAAACTTCAGGCGCAAAATAGGATTTGTTCCGCAGGAAATTTCTCTTTACCTGGAATTATCCGCGTATCAGAACTTAAAAATATTCGGGGGATTTTATAATATCCCAGGAAAAGTCTTGGAAGAAAAAATTACGGAGGTGCTTAAATTAGTTCAGCTTGAGGATAGAAAAAAAGACGCCGTAAAAAATTTTTCGGGCGGAATGAAAAGAAGATTAAATATTGCCGCAAGCATTCTTCATGATCCTGAATTAATTTTATGCGACGAACCGACCGTTGGAGTAGATCCCCAATCGAGAAACGCTATTTTTGATATGCTGATGAAACTGAATAGAGAAGGCAAAACAATTATTTATACTACGCATTATATGGAAGAAGCCGAAAGAATGTGTCCCCGACTAGCTATTATAGATTACGGCCAGATTATTGCCGAAGGAACATTAACTGAATTAAAAAAAATGCTGGAAAGACAGGTAACATTAAAGGTTCTTAAAACGTCTATTACTATTGAAAAGACAAATGAACTTTCACAGATTGGTAAATTATTGGAATTAGACGGACATTATGAAATAATTCCAAACGAATATTTTGAATTGAACTCAAAATTATTTTATTATTTGGAAGAATTAGGAATTCCGGCTGATATAATTAATCTCAGCCGCGCTTCACTTGAAGATGTCTTTCTTAGCTTAACCGGCAGGAGTCTAAGAGATTGAATATAATCTATAAACTTATTAAAAAGGAAATTATAAGATTTCTTAACGATAAAACATCGATGATGCTTACGTTTATTGTTCCGATAATTTTAATGGTTATATTCGGTAATATTTTCGGCGGACACGGAAGTTCTCGCGGTAAAGCAAATTTAATTTTGATAAATAATAGTAACTCCGAAATAGCAAAATTTATTGAGCAAAAACTAGATTCAACTGAAACATTGCGTTTAATAAAAAACTATTCCGAAGAGTTTTCCGAAATTAAATTTCCCTATACGGAAGAAATTGCAAAAGAACATATCAAAAAAGGTAAAATATCCTCAGCATTAATTTTACCGGAGAATTTTTTTACTGATACTTCATCATCATTATTATTTAAGTTTTATTACGACCCTAAAAATGAAATTGAATCAGCTATGATTCAAGGTTCGGTACAGCAGACAATTATGTCGCAGGTTGGCGGAATCATGCCGGTTTTAATGATGAGACAGGCGAAAAAACAAATTGGTGAAAATAAATTTTTAAATTTCAGCGATGATCTGAAAAAAACAGTAAGTGCGAATTTTGGAGTAAACGTCGATTCACTTCAGTTTTTGGGCGGGGACTTTGAAAAACGGGCGATGAATTTAAATAATAACAACAGTTCTAATGTTATTGGAAATTTGGTAAAGTTTGATAGCGAACAGCTTGTGGGCGCTGATGTAAAAAGTCCCGGTTTAACAAGGTCAATAGGCGGAATTGCTATGATGTTTATGCTGTTTACTTTAACCGCTGCGGCAAACAGTATGTTCGAAGAAAAAAGCGAGGGTACGCTTAACCGACTTTTATGCATGCCTGTTAAACGTTCGCATATTTTATGGAGCAAATATATTTATTCATTGCTGCTTGGAATTTTTCAGCTGCTTGTATTATTTACTTCCGCATGGCTTATATTTGATCTGGATATATTTTCTAATTTTATAAATTTGATTATTGTTATTATCGCTTCCGCAGCTGCCGCCGTATCATTCGGAATGATTATAACTTCATTTGCGAAAAATATAAATCAGGCAAGCGGCTTAAGCACACTTTTAATTTTGGTTATGTCGGCAATAGGCGGAGCTTGGTTTCCTATATTTTTATTGCCCGATTGGATGCAGTCATTAGCCAGAGGCACATTAACTTTCTGGGCGGTGGAAGCATATATTCAGGTTTTATGGCGCAGCGCTGATTTTTCCGCGATTGCTTTGAATGTGCTTGTTTTATTATCAATAGCATTTATAATTAATTTTTATTCGTTATTACGTTTTCGTAAAGGGAAAGTTTTTAGGTAAAAATATGAACAGTATTGAAGTAAATAATTTAACAAAGGTATATGATTCCCGTTTTAAAAAAAATGCCGTCACTGCATTAAAAGATTTTAATCTAAATGTTGAAAGCGGAAGTATTTTCGGTCTGCTTGGACCCAACGGCGCCGGCAAAACAACATTAATAAAAATTCTGCTCGGAATAACTTTTCCTACAAAGGGAAGCGCATCTATATTAGGGGAAGATATTTCAAATTATAATGTAAGAAAAAAAATCGGTTATCTTCCGGAGAATCATAAATTCCCAAATTACTTAACCGGTCCCGAAGTGCTTACATACTTTTCGAAACTTAGCGGTTATGAAAACCCGAATCTTAATATAAGAATAGACGAAATGCTTGCATTGGTTAAAATGGATCAATGGAAGAAAATGAAAATTAAAAAATACAGTAAAGGTATGATGCAGAGACTTGGTCTTGCGCAGGCAATGATTAACGACCCTGAATTAATTTTTCTTGATGAGCCGACAGACGGTGTTGATCCAATAGGCAGAAAAGAGATAAGGGATATTCTTGTTGACGTGAAGAATCAGGGTAAAACAATTTTCTTAAATAGTCATTTATTATCCGAAGTTGAGCTTATTACCGACAGAGTCGCAATTTTAAATAAAGGAATAATGCTTCGCGAAGGGGATGTTAAAGAACTGACAATTTCCAAAGAATTATTTAAGATAACAATTAAAGGCGAACCGGACGAAGATAATATAAAATCGGCGCTGCAGGACTTTTTAATCTCTAAATTAGAAAAGAATATTGTATATGTAAAACTTGACAGCAGTGATGAAATAGATAAAGTAATTGACAGTCTCAGAAAAAATAATTTTTCTATTTTATCGGTCGAAAATCAGAAGAATACACTTGAAGACATGTTTATTTCACTAATTAATGAAACAGAAAAGAAAATATAATTATGAAAAATATTTTAACTTTATCGCAGTATACATTCCGTGAAGCAATGGCCAGGAAAATATTTTTAACCTTTTTTGCGGTGTCAAGTTTTGTGCTTATCCTTTTTGTAATTCTTTTTGTTTCGGTTAGTATAGAAGAAATGGCGTCAATGATTTCAGTAAACGGGAATGAAGCATTTGATTTTATTTCCAAAATTGTTGAAGTGATGAAAATTGCAATAATCGCTCCGCTTTTTGTCGGCGGTCTTTTTCTTTCAATTTTCTCTGCTTCAAGTTTTATCCCGAACATGCTCGAAAAAGGGAGTATAGATTTATTGCTTTCAAAACCTGTATCCAGGGCGCAGATAATATTAGGTAAATTTTTTGGCGGATTTGCAATTGTACTGCTTAATATCGCTTATCTAGTAGTCGGACTTTGGCTGCTGATTGGAGTTAAATTTAATGTATGGGACACTTCAATATTGCTTTCAATTGTAATGATCAGTTTTACATTTGCCGTACTTTATTCGCTAATTATTTTAGTCGGAATCCTCACGCGAAGTTCAATCCTTGCAATGATGCTTACTTATATTATATTTTTTATTTTGTCACCTGTACTTTTATTAAGGGATAAAATATCCATTCTTATAGATAATGTCGTGGTAGAATATCTTCTCGACGGACTTTATTATATTATTCCCAAAACCGCTGAATTAAGTAATATTAACATTAATATCGCTCAAGGTTTAGGGATTGATGAATACCAGCCAATTATTTCTTCATTTCTGTTTATGATTCTCACTCTTGCACTAAGTATTACTATTTTTAATAAAAAAGACTATTAATTAGCATTAATTAGGCCTTTATATTAAATTTTAATTGGTACAGAAATTGAGAGTTATCGGTTTCGGAGTACTTTAAAATTTTCGGCTTACTGTGTAGAATAATAATTATTAATAAAGGAAATAAAATGACAGACGAAGGGAAATTGGAACTGCATGACCTGCTTGGTGACTCGCCTCAGAAAAGTGAGAAAGACAGAATTGACAATGTTGCTATAATTGGCGCCGGGGTAATGGGACAGGGAATAGCTCAAACAATTAGTTCTGCTGGAATGGATGTATTAATTGTTGAAAAGGATGAAAAACATTTAGAGTTGGCTAAAAAAAATCTTGAAGAAACAATGAAAAGAGATATTGAACGCTGGGCTATGACTTCAAGTGAAATGAAATCAATTATGAGCAGGATTAAATGGACGCTTAATATCGAAGAAATGGCTAAAAGCGATTTGATAATTGAAGCGGTTGAGGAAAATTTCCAATTAAAAAGAATGATATTTAAAAAACTTGATGAAATTGCAAAACCTGAAACAATACTTGTTTCAAACACATCTACATTGAGCTTAACGAAAATTGCGGATATTACAAATAGAAAAGATAAAATTATAGGAATGCACTTTCTAAATCCGGTTCCCAAAGTGCCTGTTGTTGAACTTGTTAAAGCGCTTGATACTTCCGACGAAACCGTAAATATTATAAAAGGTTTTGCGGAAAAAATTGGAAAAACAGCAGTTGAAGTTTATGAATATCCGGGATTTGTTACTACCCGCGCTATTGTTCCGCTTCTAAACGAAGCTATGCATATCCTGCTTGAAGGCGTTGCTTCTGCTAAAGATATTGATACCGCAATGAAACTAGGGTATGATTTTAAAAACGGACCGCTTGAAATGGCCGATTCAATGGGTCTTGATGAAGTTCTTGCCTGGATGGAACAGCTCTGGGGAACACTCGGGGAACCCAGATACAGACCTTGTCCAATTTTAAGAAAACTTGTCCGCGAACGTAAACTAGGCAAAAAAACCGGCGAAGGATTTTATAAATATGATGAAAACGGAAAAATAAAAAATTAAAAGTTCCTGAGGAAAAAATGAAAATATTAGTTCTAAATTGCGGAAGTTCTTCAATTAAATATCAGTTTATTGATACCGACAAAAAACTTTTAATGGCTAAAGGTCAGGTTGAAAGAATTGGGATGGCAAGCGCGGTATTAAAGCATACTCCGCATAACGGCGAAACAATAAGAATTGTCGGCGAAATATTAGATCATACAATCGCGATAGAATATGTTGTAGCGGTATTGTTAAGCCCTAATCACGGCGTGATAAAGGATAAAAGCGAAATTGATGCAGTTGGGCATAGGGTTGTGCATGGCGGCGAAACCTTTTCTGGATCTGTTTTAATTACTGATCATGTAATGAAGGCGCTTAACGAAAATATTGAACTCGCCCCGCTTCATAATCCGCCAAATATCAAAGGTATTCAGGCTGCAAAGGCTCTTTTAAAAGATACTCCTCAATGCGGTGTCTTCGATACTTCATTTCACTCTCATATGCCGGCGCATGCTTATTTATACGGAATCCCTTATCAGCTTTATAAGAAGTATAAAATAAGAAGATATGGCTTTCACGGAACATCACACAGATTTGTCAGTGAAAGAGCGGCGGCAATGCTCAATAAACCTATTGAAGAATTAAAAATAATTACAGCGCATTTGGGAAACGGCGGAAGTATGGCCGCAGTTAATGGCGGAATTTCTATTGATACTACAATGGGATTCACTCCTCTTGAAGGTTTGCTTATGGGAACAAGATGCGGAGATATGGACCCTTCTGTAATTCTTTATATTATGGGTAAAGAAGAATTATCCTTAATGGAAGCCAATACATTAATGAATAAACACAGCGGTTTGATTGGAATAAGCGGTGAAAGCAGCGATATGCGTGAAGTAGAAGAAGCGTTTATGGCCGGAAATAAAAAAGCAATAAACGCATTTAATGTTTTTAACTATAGAATTAAAAAATATGTAGGCGCTTATACTGCAGCAATGGGCGGATTAGATGCTTTGGTGTTTACTGGAGGAATAGGAGAAAATTCTCCAATGGTCAGAAAAGCTGTCTGCGAAAACATGAGTTTTCTAGGAATTAATTTGGATTTGGAATTAAATGAAAACGCAAAGGACGAAATGGATCTGGCGACTCCGGATTCAAAAGTAAAGATATTGAGAATCCCAACTAACGAAGAACTTGTTATCGCTCTTGATACTGAACAAATTGTAAATGAAGAATTGGCAAAACAAAAATAATTACAAAAACTAATCTTAAAAATAAATTTGTTAAAAGTCCCGCGACTTACTGCGGGATTTTTTTATTAATATAACCCATGCAAATTGAACTTGTTAAAAATATTATTATTATTTTAAAACTTGAAATTAACTTGTCCCGATTTATATTGTTATATTAATATCCCGCGGCGTAAACCAAATAGTGATATAACAGTAAATTAAATTTATTAAAACCGTTAATCCATTTGTTTTTTTTGAGTGCGGTGTTAAAAGAAAGGTGGCAAAATGAATTTAGGAATAAAAGGAAAAACAGTATTAGTTACGGCATCCAGTATGGGAATCGGAAGAGCAGCTGTTGATGAGTTCATAAAAGAAGGATGCAATGTTGCAATTTGCTCCAGCAGTAAAGACAATTTATTAAAAGCTGTTGAAGAAATTAAAACTCAATTAAATATTGAACCTTTTTGGACGGTGTGTGATATAAATAAACCGTCGGATATTGAAAAGACAGTTAAACTTGTAGAAGAAAAAATAGGCAATATAGATATCTTAGTTAATAACTGCGGCGGGCCGACTCCAGGCTATTTTGAAAATTTAAGCGATGATGAATGGGAATATGCATTTAATCAGGTATTAATGAGCGCGGTAAGATTTACAAGACTGGTGCTTCCAGGAATGAAAGAAAAACATTGGGGCAGAGTTATTAATGTTACTTCACTTTCAGTTAAACAGCCGGTAGAAAATTTGATATTATCAAATTCATTACGCAGCGCAGTTACTGCAATGTCTAAAACATTAAGCAATGAATACGGCAAATATAATATTACTTTTAATAATGTCGCTCCGGGATATACATTAACCGCGAGATTGTATGAACTGGCAGTAAGCCGCGCAAAAGAAAGCGGCGAATCGCATGAGCATGTGCTTGCGCAAATGGCGAACAATGTACCAATGAAAAGACTTGCACGCCCGGATGAACTCGGCGCCTATATTGTTTATCTCGCGAGCGAGCAGGCCGGATATATTACGGGAACAACTACTCAAATTGACGGCGGAATAATAAAATCAACATATTAATAGAATTATTAAAATCACTTTTTAAACTTTCCAACTATACAAACTTTTAACTAAATAATTTCCTCATAAATAGGGGACAAAAAAATGATAAAAGAAATCGAACTTTCGGTTCACCCGGATTTTGTATTTGATTACGAATATCAAAAAAAACAAGCCGCTAAAAACTTACGAATTAATACTGAAGATATTTCGGCAGTAAAAGTAATTCGACGTTCAATTGACGCGCGAAAATCTCCAGTATTTAAATTAAGAACACTCGTTTATATTAATGAAAAACCAAAAGAAATTTTTGAAGAAATAAAATTTAACCGGGTCAACTCGAAGAAAAAGGTTTTGATAGTCGGAGGCGGGCCAGCTGGAATGTTTGCCGCTTTAAGATTAATTGAACTCGGAATAAAACCGGTGGTTATAGAACGCGGTAAAAATGTGCGGTCGAGACGCCGTGATTTAAAAGCTATTCAAAGAGATCATATTGTAAATCCGGATTCAAACTATTGTTTTGGGGAAGGGGGCGCAGGCACATATAGTGACGGCAAACTTTATACTCGGTCAATTAAACGCGGAAATGTTAAAAGAATTTTAAATCTTCTGGTGCAGCACGGCGCACAGAATGAGATTTTGATTGATGCCCATCCGCATATCGGTTCAAACAAACTTCCTAAAGTTGTTGAAGAAATTAGAAACACTATAATTAATAATGGCGGTGAATATTTATTTGATTCACGTGTTACAGATCTTATAGTTAATAATGAAAAGATAGAAGGAATAATTATTAATGATAATATAGAGCTTACTGGGAACGCAGTAATATTGGCAACCGGTCATTCCGCAAGAGATATATATTATCTGCTCGATAAACATAAGATAAAAATAGAAGCTAAGCCTTTCGCAATGGGCGTTAGAGTTGAGCATCCCCAGCAGCTTATTGATACAATTCAGTATCATACAAAAAATAGGCACAAAAATTTACCTGCCTCAAGTTATGCTTTAAATTGTCAGGTAGATGAAAAAGGAGTTTATTCCTTCTGTATGTGTCCCGGCGGAATAATTATTCCCGCATCAACTTCCCCGGGTGAATTGGTGTTAAACGGAATGTCGGTTTCAAGAAGGGATTCCCCATTTGCGAATTCAGGTTTGGTAGTTTCAATAGACGAAAGGGATTGGAAACAATTCAATGAACACGGCGTTTTTGCAGGATTAATGTATCAGCGTTTTGTTGAACAAGCAACATTTAATGCCGGAGGAGAAAACCAGACAGCTCCTGCTCAGCGTTTAACTGATTTTATAAAGGGTAAAATTTCATCATCACTTCCGCAAACATCCTATATTCCCGGAACAGTAAGTTCCCCAATTCACGAACTGCTGCCGAAAAATATTTCTTACAGATTAAAGAAAAGTTTATTGATATTTAGTCAAAAAATGAAGGGCTACTTAACAGAAGAAGCGCAAATTCTTGCATCTGAAACACGCACAAGTTCTCCCATAAGAATTCCGCGTGATTCTGAAACATTAATGCATGTTGAAATTAAAGGCCTATTTCCTTGCGGTGAAGGTGCCGGGTACGCAGGGGGAATTATGTCCGCGGCTATTGACGGCGAAAATTGCGCGGACGCGGCAGTAAGGTATATTAAACAAAATTATTAAAAATTAGTGTAAATGTAGTCCCTTCTCCTTTTCTGCTTTTTACGGAGATATCACAGTTGTTAATTTCACAATATTTTTTTACAAGCGACAAACCCAAGCCTGTACCTTCAAACTTTCTTGTATATCCCTGATCTTCCTGTGAAAATTTTGTGAATAACTGCGGAATATACTTTTCAGAAATACCAATACCTGTATCGGTGATATCAATAGCCGGTTTGTTATTGATAAGATACGACCTGATTTCAATTCTGCCTGAAGCAGTATATTTAATTGAATTGTCGACAAGATTAGCCATTACCTGTAAAATAGTATATGCATCGATTTCTACTTCTGTATCAGGATTTATTTCTTTAATAATTTTAAATTCCAGCCCTTTTGCTTTCACGCTGTTATAAAACTCAAGGTAAATCGGCTCAACAATATCGTTTAAAATATTCATTTTCTGAGGTATTATTTCGTAAGTGCCCGATTCTATATCCGACATGTTTAATACTAAGTCAATTGTCCTTAATAATCTTGTCGCGGCGTTTTGTATTGAATTAAAACTACCTTCTAAATCTTCAGGCAGATCATTTTCAAATTCCATTTTAAGAAGGGAAGTGTAATTTAATATAGTATTAATGGGCGTTCTGATTTCATGCGACATTTGAGCAAGAAAATCAGACTTCATTTGATTTGCTCTTTCGGAATGCTGAATCGCTTTTTGCAGCTCTTCATTTTTCCCTCGAATTACAGACGAGTTCTTAATCTTATCTTTATAAATAAAAATAAATATAATAACGGACCCGACAGCTACAATAGAAATAATTATTAGTATGTTCGATTGAAGATCTTTTTTATTAAGTTCCAATTCATGAACCTGTTTTTCTTTTTCGCGAAGCTGATATGCGGCTTCGACTTCCAACGAGGCTTTGTGTCTTTCCTCGTTAAACATTTCATTTCTTATTTTTAGATAATCTTTAAGAAATGAAAGTGCTTTGCCGAAGTTTCCTTTTTTTTCATATATCTGATAAAGCAAATAGTTGCAGTTAAAAATAAAATAATTTGTTTCCGAGATTTTTGCCATTCCCAAAGCTTTTAAAGCTATTGCTTCAGCTTTTTCAAATTCATTATTTTCATAATATGCAGTTCCCATTAATATCAGGGAGTTGATAACACCGAGACTGTCTCCAATTGTCGATTCTGCGTCCAGCGCTTTTTCAAAATATATTAATGCAGAATCAATCTCACCTAATTTTGTATACACACTGCCAATATTTTTTTGTGTAGTAACAACTCCGTTTTTATCACCCATTTTTATTTTAAGACTAAGTGATTTGAATAAAGTATTAAGGGCTAGCTGCAGTTCACCTTTGTTCTTATAAATATTACCGATATTGTTTAATGATTTTGCTATATATAAAGTATCTTTTTCGTTTTCTCTGATTAGCATCGATTCTTTGTAATATTCCAATGCCTTGTCAAGTATCCCAATGTAATTATAAACATTTCCTATCTCATTTTTAATATTTGCGATTTCAAGCGGATTGTTTTGTTCTTCGACCAGTGGAAGTGTTTTAAGATAATATTCAAGCGACTGGTTATAATCGCCTTTTAGTCTATATCCTAATCCGATAACAGATAAAAATTTAATTTTTTTGTCTGAGATGTTATAATACTCTGCTAATGAAAGACCTTCTTTTGCATAAATCAGACTTTTATTCGGTGAAACATGCATTAACTCTTCAGCCGCTTTCTCAAGAAGGTATAGTTTTTCAATACCCGAAGTATTTTGTATCCGGGTTTCTAACGAATCAGTTTCAGCCGGAGAAAAAATAATTAGACCGTTAAATAAGATCAAAATTGTATATGTAAATATTAAATTTAATATCATATTTATAAAATTATTTTATTCTGAAACCTTGGGAAGTAAGAATTTGGTTCGCTTTTTCTGCGTCCTTTCCGGAGTCGAATGAAAGTCTGAAAGTTCCCCCCGATCCTTCTCGAATTTTTAAAAGCTCTATGTCTTTTATGTTGATGTTAAGTTTGAATAATTCAGTTGTAATTTTACTTAACACTCCGGGTTCATCACTAACAAAAATAAAAATATCGTGCAGGGGAGATAAGAAACCTTTTGTATTCTGGGGTATTTCATCCCTGCTCTTTCTAGCTTGTTTGAAAGAATCATTAATTTCATTCAGATTATCATTCTTTAAATTACTTTTTAACCTTTCAAGCTCATAAATAAATTTGTCAATAGCGGTAAGAATTTCATTTTTGTTTTCCGAAAGTATCGGTTCCCAAATTTCAAAATCACTTGATGCAATACGGGTCATATCCCTGAATCCGCCGGCGGCAAGATCTAAAAAATTATAATTATCGGTTTTTAAAGATGCCGTGTTTACCAAGGCAACAGAAACGAGCTGAGGCAGATGGCTTACGCTCGCTGCAATTATATCGTGCTGTTTTGCAGGGACATGCAGTATTTTAGCGCCAAGAGCTTCAATTATTTTTCTGAATTCAGATAATTCATTGTTGCCGCTTAAATCCTGAGTAACAATATAAACTGAGTTTTCGAGGAGAAGGGGATCGGAGTTTTTATAACCGCCTTTTTCTTTGCCTGCCATAGGGTGACCGCCAATGTAAATACCCTCGCTTGCAGATTCGTCCCATATTTTTTGGAATGGATATTTAACACCGCAAACGTCAGTAAGAATTGTGGCTTTATTTAATTTCGGAACAAGTTCTTTAAATGTTTTTATAGAAGCGTTAACTGGAAGACATATAAAAATTAAATCGCAATCCAGTGACTCGTAAATATTATTAAGTTTTTTATCTATATTTTTTTCTTGAAATGCCGAGTTTAAAATATCATCTTTATCGTAAGCATAAATTTCCAATTCTAAAGCGGAATTTTTCAGCGCTTTAGCTATTGAGCCTCCTATTAAACCCAAACCAAGTATGGATATTCTTTTAATTTCCAATTTATTCTAGTCTTACGTTACAAAGGTTTTATTAAAAAATAATGACAGTAATTATTACGGAAATTCTCCATTAAATCATGAATTTGATATGGAGAAAAAAAACAGAACATTATAGAAAATAAACTAATAAGGATGATGATTAATTTATTGTTCTCCCTATTGCCTGAGCAATTAATTTTAATTCACCCACAAGAGTCAAATAATCTGACGGAAGCAAGGCCTGCGGTCCGTCAGATAATGCGTTTGCAGGATCATTATGTATTTCAATCATTAAAGCATCTGCACCTGCCGCAACGGCAGCTCTTGCCATTGGCGCAACTTGATCTCTTAATCCTGTTGCATGCGATGGATCGGCAACAACCGGTAAATGACTTTTCTTATGAATTACAGGGATAGCGGATAAATCGAATGTATTTCTTGTATATGTTTCGAAAGTTCTGATTCCTCTTTCACAGAGCATTACATTTTTATTTCCGTTCGCCAGAATATACTCAGCCGACATTAACCATTCTTCAATAGTAGCCGATAGACCTCTTTTAAGCATAACCGGAATTTGAGAATTGCCAAGTTCTTTGATTAGTGAAAAGTTCTGCATATTTCTGGCGCCAACTTGAAAAATATCTGTGTATTTTGAAATTAAATCAATTTGAGAATTTTCCATTACTTCTGTTATTACAAGAAGACCGTATTTATCAGCAGCTTGTCTCATAATTTTTAGACCCTCTTCACCCATTCCCTGGAAAGAATAAGGTGAACTTCTGGGTTTAAAAGCTCCGCCTCTTAAAATTTTTGCACCGCTGTCGGCAACAATCTCGGCTAATGTAAAAATCTGCTCTTCGCTTTCAACAGAACATGGGCCAATCATTAATGCAATATTATTTCCGCCTATTTCAACATCTTTAATTTTTATAATAGAATCATGTTCATGGAAACTTCTGCTGGCCAGTTTATACGGCGCAGTCACGCGGTATACGTCCGCGACACCTTTTAATATTTTTACTTTTCTTGTATCAAAATTAGGTTTTACTCCTATTGCCCCAAGAATCGTTTTCTGAACGCCGGTTGATTTATGAATCTGAAATCCGAAATCTTCAAGCTGTTTTACTATCTCGTTTATTTGTTCTTCGCTAATATTATTTTCAAGAACTACAACCACTTTATTCTCCGTAAATTATTCATGAAATTTTTTCTCGCCTGCTTCAATCGCAAGATCGATGTAATCGTCTTTTGTAGGAATTGCGCATGAATAATTTGACGAGTATGCACAATAAGGATTATATGCCATGTTAAAATCTATTGTATATAAATATTCCGGGTCATCTGTTTTTTCAAAATTAAGGTAGCGGCCTACTCCGTAAGTCGTTTCGTTTGTTGTTTTATCGGTAAACCAAATACTGTAATATTTTTCGCCTTCTTTTCCGCTGCTTTCATATACATTAATTTTATAATCAATTCCGTTTCTTTTTATACTAACATAACCGTATCTAACCGTATTTCTGGGTTCACCCTTTGTACCGTAAACAACAACAGTATCTTTCTTATCAAATTCATTAAGTTTGCTTTTATATACAAAAGACGGATCGGCATCAAAATATTTTAACGGATGGAATTCAACCTTTCCTTTTTTGTTAAAAGGTGAATTGTCGTTTTCTTTATACCATTTATCGGTTTCAACTCTTTCTTTTTGAATTTTTGATATATATAATTTTTCATCCGGAGTATAATCTTTTCCGCAAGCCGATAAAAAAAGAATCGGTAAAAGAAATACTAAAATATTTTTAGAATTCATATCAGCTGTCTTTAACTTTTTTTCTTAATTCGTTTAATTTATTCAGAGCTTCAATAGGCGTTAAATTATCAATGGCAATATCCGAAATTTCCTGTCTAATTTCGTCATCTTTAAATTCAAACATGCTTATCTGAAGTTCGTCCTCATTTCTGAATTTTGCCAGTTTTGCTTTTTTAATTTCGTAAGGGGTTAATTCTTTGCTTTCGAGATTCTGCAGTATCTCCTTAGCCCTGTTTGTAACAAAAACCGGGAGGCCGGCCATCTGGCCAACTTGAATTCCGTAGCTATGATCAGCTCCGCCGGCTGTTACTTTATGAAGAAAAATTACTTTGTCCTCGTATTCTCTTACTTCTACTTTGTAATTTTTAATTCTCGGAAATATTGTTGCCATTTCGTTTAATTCATGATAATGCGTAGCGAATAAAGTTTTTGCAGCAACCAAGGGATTTTCATGCAGGTATTCTGTGATAGCCCATGCGATTGAAATTCCGTCGAATGTACTGGTGCCTCTGCCGATTTCATCAAGCAGCACAAGACTTTTAGAAGTTGCGTTATTTAGAATGTTAGCCGCTTCCTGCATTTCAACTAGGAATGTGCTTTCGCCGGCAGATATATTATCGCTTGCTCCGACACGCGTATAAATTTTATCAACTAGACCGATTCTCGCTTTTTTGGCAGGCACAAATGAGCCGATTTGAGCAAGCAGAACAATCAATCCTATTTGACGCAGGTAAACTGATTTGCCTGCCATGTTAGGCCCGGTTAAAATTATTATCTGACCATCCTTGTTGCTCGCTTTATAATTATTTGAAGTATATTTTTCTCCGGGTGGAAGTATTCTTTCAACCACCGGATGACGACCGTCGATAATATCAATTTCATCCGATTCGTCAATTTCAGGTTTGCAGTAATTATAAGCTTCCGCGCATTCTGCAAATGAGCTAAGACAATCAAGCATCGCAATAAGTTTTGCGTTTTCCTGAACCGCTTCTGCTTCAGTAGCGACAAATGATCTAATATCATTGTATAATTGCGATTCAAGTGCAACAATATTTTCTTCCGCGTTAAGAATTTTGTCTTCATATTCTTTTAATTCGGGAGTAATATATCGTTCACTGTTTACAAGTGTTTGTTTGCGTATATAATTTTCTGGAATTTTATCTCTGTGAGTATTACTGATTTCAATATAATAGCCGAACACTCTGTTGTAACTTACCTTTAATGATGAAATATTCGCGCGTTCTCTTTCAGTCTTCTGCAGATTGGCAATCCAGTTTTTGGCGTTGCCTGAAAGATCACGAAGTTCATCTAATTCAACGCTAAAACCAGGGCGTATAACTCCTCCGTCTGTTATACTTAACGGAGGGTCGTCGGTAATTGATGTCTCAATTTTTTCGACTATATTTTCAAGATCTTTTAAGTTCTGATTTATTTTTTTTAATGTCGGCGAAGTAGAGTTGTCCAACAGCTGTTTAATAACAGGTAATTTTTTAAGTGATGTTTTTAAATTGACCAATTCTCTCGGGTTTGCTCTACCCATACAAACCTTGGAAATTAATCTTTCGAGGTCGCCGATTTCTTTTAATTCATTCTTTAGGTTTTTACGCAGAGTCTTTGCAGTTACCAAATCTTCAACTGATTCCTGTCTTTGTTTAATCGGTTCCAATTTTCTCAACGGGGCGGAGACCCATTTCTTAAGCATTCTTCCGCCCATAGCAGTATCGGTATTATCAAGAATCGAAAGAAGCGTTCCTTCGCGTCCGCCTTCCTGAATTGAGAATGTTATTTCAAGATTTTTTTTTGTTGAATAATCAAGAAGCATATAATCCGAAGGATTATAAAGTGAAATTCTATTTAGGTGAGCAAGATTTCCTTTCTGCGTTTCCTTTAGGTAATTTAATACAGCGCCGGCTGAAATTAATCCCGCGTTAAGATATTCAATCCCGAACCCTTTTAAAGTCCTAGTATTAAAATGATTTAGAAGAAGATCGTTCGCGAAGTCAAAATTAAATATCCATTCGTCAATTTTCGAAATTCTAAGGGTTGGATTTAATTTTTGGATCAACGGTTCCAATATACTTTTCTGATTTTTCGCGATTATTATTTCGGAAGGATTTATTAATCCGATCTGCGACTTTAATTCTTTTTCATTTACCTCATAAGCAAAAAATTCGCCTGTTGAGATATCGCTGAATGATAACCCCGCAATGTCATCTTTAATAAATATTGCTGCCAGGTAATTATTCTTTTTATGATCCAGCAGTTTGTCTGAGACGGCAACTCCCGGAGTAACAACTTCCACCACTTCGCGTTTTACAATTCCTTTAGCTAATTTCGGATCTTCAACCTGTTCGCATATCGCAACCCTATATCCGGCTCTAACAAGTTTAGGAAGGTAGGTATCGATGGCATGATGAGGAAATCCTGCCAAAGGCACAAAAGCGGCTTTACCGTTCGCTCTTTTAGTAAGAGTAATACCCAGCACCTTCGATGCAAGTTTAGCGTCGTCGGCAAAAGTTTCGAAAAAATCCCCGACTCTGAACAGAAGAATAGTATCCGGATTTTCTTCCTTTATCTTAAAATATTGACGCATTAACGGCGTTGTGTCTATCATAACTCTTCTAAAATTTTAAAAACAAAATATACCTTAATAGCCTTATAAATTCAATTTATTAGGCAAACAGAATGCATAAAAGAATATTTTTTATGATTTTTAATTCTTTATCACATAAGTCTTTACAATTATGTATATTTTAGTTCAAAAGATACTTCACAATATTAGACAAAACCCCGGGGAATTTATAATGCTGGAAACTGATTATTCGGTTTTTGAAATATCAAGAAATAACTTAATCGTCAAAAAATCATTTGTAGATTTGCCAAAATTTGAATTTCATATTGCTAAAGATATCCGGAAAAAATACGGCGTAAGCGATGAACTTTTTAATATAACCGGAAATGTAATTTTCACCAACAATAACGCGGTTAGAATTTTTGTCCAAAATCTAAATTCGAAAAGAGATATATCAGATCATGTAAGAATCGGAGAAGTAAATGCAGTTGGTCTTTTAGATGAGATTTATCATTTCATTTTAAGAGAATATGAATTAAACGAAAATCCCGGCGTATTTTTCCGTGCTATTGAATATTTAAATAAAAACTTAGGCGATAATGAGTTAAATAAAATACTTTTTGAATTCGCGGAAATATTTCCTCCTTTCGATGTTTATAAAGGAAAGATAAGCGTATTTGATTACCTGAATTCTTACACAGGTAATAAACCAAATCGCGAGATCGTACTGGAAGAAATTATTCTTTTATATTTCGCGAACTTTAACAAAGCGGCGCTTAAGTTAAAAGAACTATTCGACGAAAATTATTTCGCGCATAAAAGAATCTACGCTAACTTATTAAGCAGTTTAGAAGAATTTTTTAAGAATGAAAAAACATTCGGTCCCGATGATCAGGACGTATTTTCACTTTTAAAGACGCCATTAATAAATCATCCTGAAAATTTATACGACCAGCTTGAATTTGTACGCGAAAAATGGAAAGTAATTATCACCGAAAAATTTGCTACCCGAATTCTTACCGGAAAAGACTTAATGGCGGAAGATGTTAAGTTTGAAAGCTTCGGAGGCGGAAATACCGCGGGGGGATTTTCTGCTCCCCCTACAGTCGTCCCTAAATATAAAGGATCTGTCGATAATGCCGATATGCTCGTTATCGGTAAATCGATGTACAAATACGGGAAAGATATTCATCTTGAATATGACGAGCCGGAACAGTTTACAGCGGATATTGACTGGATGCCGCGCGTTGTTTTATTGGCTAAGAACGCTTATGTATGGCTGGACCAACTTTCTAAAAAATATCATAGACATATTCACAGACTTGACCAGATTCCCGACGAAGAATTAGACAAACTGGCAAATTGGAATATTAACGGACTTTGGTTAATAGGATTATGGGAAAGAAGCGGCGCTTCAAAAAAAATTAAACATATAATGGGGAATATTGACGCCGTCGCTTCGGCGTATTCATTATACGATTATCAAATCGCTTCAGATCTGGGAGGTGAAGAAGCGTACGGAAATTTAAATGCAAGAGCCAAAGCAAGAGGAATAAGATTGGCAAGTGATATGGTTCCTAATCATACCGGAATATTTTCAGATTGGGTAATAAATCATCCAGAGTATTTTATCCAATCCGATTTTCCGCCTTTTCCAAATTATAGATTCAGCGGGGAAAATCTTTCTGACAATCCTAAGGTGCAGATAAGAATAGAAGACGGATATTGGCAGCATAAAGACGCGGCGGTTGTGTTTCAGAGAATTGAAAACAGCACCGGTAAAATTACTTATATTTATCACGGCAACGACGGTACAAATATGCCTTGGAACGATACAGCTCAGCTTAATCTTATTAAGAAAGAAGTTCGTGAAGCAGTTATCCAGAAAATATTTGACGTTGCGCGTAAGTTTTCAATCATCCGTTTCGATGCAGCAATGACGCTTACTAAAAAACATTTTTCGCGATTATGGTATCCTCAGCCCGGAATGGGGGGCGATATTCCTTCACGTACCGATTATGCGATGACACGCGCACAGTTCGATGATTTATTCCCTGAAGAATTCTGGCGGGAAGTAGTTGATAGAATGAATAAAGAATTGCCCGAAACTCTTCTTTTAGCCGAAGCGTTCTGGCTTATGGAAGGATATTTTGTACGCACTTTAGGAATGCACCGTGTTTACAACAGCGCTTTTATGCATATGATGATGAAAGAAGAAAATGAAAAGTACCGGGATCTTATTACAAACACACTTGAATTTGAGCCTGAAATACTTAAACGTTATGTGAATTTTATGAGCAACCCCGATGAAGAAACTGCCATTCATCAATTCGGCACCGATAATAAATATTTCGGAGTCGCTGCATTAATGGTTACATTACCGGGACTTCCGATGTTCGGTCACGGCCAGGTAGAAGGTTATACGGAAAAATACGGTATGGAATATAAACGCGCCTATTACAACGAAGTACCGAAGCAATGGCTTGTTCAAAGGCACGAAAAAGAAATTTTTCCTCTCGTCCGTAAAAGATATTTGTTTTCACAGGTTACCAATTTCTGGCTTTTCGATTTTATAAGCGAATGGGGAAATATTAATGAGAATGTTTATGCTTATACCAACAGCCAATTTGGCGAATCGGCGCTAGTATTTTTTAATAATAAATTCGAGAACACTAAAGGCAAAATTTATAACTCTACTCCGAAACTTGTTTCAGCAGAAAAAGAAGAAAAAAAACTTGTTAGTAAATCATTAGCCCAAGCATTGAATATTAAAGACGATAAAAGATATTTCTACATTTACAAAGAACATGTGTCGGGATTTGAATTCATTAAAAACGGGAAAGAGTTTTTTAAAAACGGTTTTGAAATTGAATTGTCGGGATTTGAATACAAAGTATTTTTCAATTTCACAGAGATAATGGATACGACAGGAGATTATTCAGATCTTGAGAAATATTTAAAAGGGAGAGGCGTTAATGAAATTAACCGGACTCTTAAAGAAATGAAATTGGAACCTGTTCATAATTCTTATACTGAAATATTTAATGCCGCTGTTCTTGAAAAAATAGTTGATGAAAAATTATTCGAGCAAGAGGAAATAAAATTTCCCGAAACTGAACATGTTAAACTGAATTTTGAAAATTTCCTAAAAACAGTTAAGGATCATTTTAAAATTAAATATAAAATTGAAGATTCCGCTGAACAGTTCGAAAATAATATTCTAAAAGTTTTTAAAGCTAATAAATTTTTTATTAGCGATTATCCAATGTTAAAAACTGTTTTAAATAGCCATGTAAAACAAACGTTTAAACTTGGCACCGACAATAATTATAAAGAAAATTTTACGTTCTATTTGATTTATGAAACAATATTTTTCCTTAATAAAATTTTTCAAAAATCAGACGATATAAACGGCGAAAGCTTTATTGAAAAATTATTAATCGATATACCTGTAATAAAAATTCTAAAACGGCACGGCAAAGGGGAAGAAAGCAGATTCAGGAAACTTACTCTTTTTAATATTTTGCTTAACCACGAAAATATTTTTCTTGATAAATTTATTAAAGTTAAAGATGGCTTAATGGATTTAGCAGATATTCCCGAGGTAAAACCGAAGAATAAAATTGTTGAACTTTTGGAGAATAATTTTGTTCAGACATATATTGGAGTAAATCTTTATGAAAATATTCTTTATTTCAGTAAAGAGAATTTTGAAGAGTTTATAAACTGGTTATTTACATTTGCTGTGGTTAATATTTCAGCTTCGGCTGATTCTGAAGAGGATAAAAAAACATATTTTGAAAATATAATATCTATGTTGGAATATTCTGATTTTATTAAAAATGAAGCTGTAAAAAGCGGATATCAATTGGAAATATTAAAAGATATTCTGGATAATTCGGAAAAATCGGTGAATAAAGTAATAACCATGCCTAGCGACGAAATTGAAGTTAAAGGTATTACAAACGGAAGTATGCCGGAAAAAGAATGAAAATAATATTTGCGTTTTTCATCACAGTATTAAGTTTGTTTGCTCAAGATAAGTTTGATAGTCTTGATATTGAAATTAATAGTGTGAACGGGAAAAAAAGAATTGATTTTCTCAATGATGCCGCCTACCTGCTTTCAAGAGATTCTACGGAAAAATCTTTAATTTATTCCAAGTACGCCATTGAAGCCGCGCAGGAAATAAATTATATAGAAGGCGAAGCTCTTGCCTGTTTGAATACCGCGAATGCTTACAGAACTATTTATAAATATTCCGATGCTATTGATTATTACAAAGCCGCTTACGGTTTTTATATAAATCTTAATTCCCATTTTGAAGCGGCATTCTGCCTAAAAAGTATTGCGGAAATTTATTTGAGTCTTGCCGCCTTCGACAAAGCTTTGGATTATTCTTTGAAGGCAATAAATATTTCACAAAATCTCGGCAACGGACATGAAATTTCGGAAATGCTTTCTCTTATCGGACAGGTTTATTACTCGACGGGAAATTATGATAAAGCTCTGGAAAATTTTTCAGCTTCATATGACATTGCTAAATCAATTAAACACAATGAAAAAATTATTAGCGGCTTAAGCTGGCTGGCTTTGATTTACGACAAACATAAAAATGAGCCGGTTAAAGCATTAGAACTTTATAATGAAGCTTTGATGATTTCGGAGTCTTCCGGGTTAAAATCCGGGAAAGCGTTTGTAATGTATAACCTTGGAAGATTGTATCTCAAACAAAAAGAATATGAAAAAGCTTATGATTATTTAAGTACTTCACTCATTATATACGAAAATTTAAATGATTCAAAAGGCATAGCTGAAAATCTTCATTCAATGGCTGAAATTAATATTGTTAATAAAAATTACAATATTGCAGAAGGTAATCTTAACAAAGCTCTTTCTTATGCTGTTAAAGGTACATTTAAATTACTTGTTGTTGAAAATAATCTTTTGCGTTCTAGGTTATTTCAATCTTTGGGAAAAGAAGGGGACGCGCTTAAATATTTTATTATGTACAGCGAATTAAAAGATTCATTATTCAGTTTAGATAAAAGCCGTCAGTTTACTGAAGTGCAAACAATTTATGAAACTGAAAAAAAAGAAAAACTTATTGAAATTCAAGCGTTAAAACTTCTAGAGCAGCAGAAGGAAATTAACTTATATCTTACAATTGCAGTTATAATTGCTTTTGCTTCACTTATCATTTATATACTTTATAGAAATTATAAGCATATAGCGAAATTCCTGCGCACGGTTATAAATTCTCTTACACACCCATTTTATGTTATTCGTACCGACAACATGGCAATTGAACTTGCTAATACAAAGGCAGCTTCGGGCGAATTTGTATCTAATAGAAAATATAAAAGTTTGAATATGCATGAATTAATTTCAAAGGATATAAATGAGAAGAATTGGCTTATCGATAAAGTCGTTTCTTCAAAATCGCCTTTTACCGCAGAACATAAATTTGTAAATGAAAATGGGGAAAATTCATATTTCGAAATTCAAGGCTATCCTATTTTCGATAAAAAAGGAAATGTGGTGAAGATGATTGAGTACAGCATTGATGTGACACCGCGTAAAACAGCTGAAGAGGCATTAAGAGATTCTGAACAGAAAATGCGTGAGCTTAATGCTACAAAGGATAAATTCTTTTCAATTATTGCGCATGATTTAAAAAATCCGTTTTCGGTAATTCTCGGCTATAGTGAAATGCTTATAGAAGATTTTGAAGAAATTCCTAACGAGGAAAAATTAAAATATGTTTCTTTGATCGGAGATACCGCTCATCATTCATACAATCTTTTAGAAGACCTTCTTAATTGGGCGCGTTCGCAGACAGGTATTCTACAAGTAAACAATGAAAGCATCGATATTGGAATAATAGTAAAAGACACTATCAACCTAGCTGCTGCGGCTGCTGAAAGTAAACAAATTAATTTATCGGCCGATGTGCCTGAAAATTTGATTATTAAATCAGATAAATTTATGCTTTCGACAATTTTAAGAAATCTTGTCAGCAATGCTGTTAAATATACTGAAAGCGGAGGTAGAGTAACTATTAAAGTATTAATGGGTGAGAAAAACATTGAGTTCTCAGTTTCAGATACCGGTATTGGGCTAAACAAATCCGATCTTGAAAAACTATTCCGTATTGATGTTAATATTAATTCTATTGGTACTTCAAAGAACAAAGGCACAGGTCTTGGCTTAATCCTTTGCAGAGAATTTGTAGAAAAATTAAACGGCAAAATTTGGGCTGAAGGGGAAATTAAGAAAGGGAGCTGTTTCAAGTTTACAGTTCCTTTATAAATTTAGAATTTATTATTATTCTTTTATTCAGCTTTACAATAGTTAATATATTTTATATCACTGCAAATATTATTTTTGTTATATATTTTTCATCCCATTTTAATTAGTACTTAAGTTTATAACGAATGAAAGAAAAATACAAATATATCTACGATGAACGAACCGGAATATTTTACAAGTATTATTATGGTGCTATTACTATTAAGGATATACATACTTCATGGGATGAGGCGATTAAAAACAATCTAATTCCCAAAAATAAAAAAGGATTTATTCTCGATTACACTAAAGCTACATTTGACATGAAATTAAGCGATCATATTAAAATTGCAGACTACTATAAAGATCATTTGGAAATATTCGGGAATCATAAAATTGCCATTCTAACTCAATCTGCCAAAGATGTAGCAATCCCCGTATTAGTTGAATCAAAAGATAACGGTTATTATTCACATCCGTTCTATACTCTTGAGGCGGCCGTTCGTTGGGTTTTAAGCTAAGTATAATTATTAATACTAGATCTAATAAAGTTAAATAAAAGATTTGTCTCGGATTTCATTATTTATATAAGTAAATAGACGCAAACATAATATCCCTATTTACGCAAATAATTATCGGTATTTATAAATATATATGTTTCGTTAAATCTATTATCAAGTTAAAATTACATTCAGGGCAAATAATTAAATAAATTTATAATTAAGAAAAATGTTTTACTGATAATAATATTTTAATTCACTTAAGTATCATATATAAAAATCATTTTTCGAATTGAATAAGATGAATAAGAAGAATAATAAAGCAAAATTAAAAATTGGTTTAGCTCTTGGAAGCGGAGCAGCGCGCGGATGTTCGCATATCGGTATTATTAATGCGTTGAATGAAAACGGGATTATCCCGGATATTGTATGCGGCACGTCTATCGGAGCTTTGGTTGGCGCATCTTATGCGGCAGGTAACCTTCAGAAATTGGAAAAGTGGTCGCTTTCTTTAACTAAAATTGAAACCGCCAAATTTTTTGAAATTAATACTTCCTTAAACGGATTCGTAAATACTAAAAGAATGCACAGCTTCTTAAACCAAAATGTTGTTGAAGATGATTTATTAATCGAAAATATAAAAAGAAAATACGGCGCGGTAGCCACTGATTTGGAAACCGGAAATGAAATATGGTTTACTGAAGGTAACGTAATTGACGCTGTTTGGGCCGCAATCTCTCTGCCCGGACTTTTCCCGGCTGTTAGAAATAATAATAAATGGCTGGTCGACGGAGGTCTGGTAAATCCTGTTCCCGTAACACTATGCAGAGAATTGGGCGCAGATATAGTAATAGCGGTAAATTTAAACGGCGATATTGTAGGTAAACATTTTGTACGCGGCGATAAGAAATCTAATAATAAGAATGGAGTCGGTAATAAGATCACAAGTTTTGTAAAGGATTATACTGACGCATTATTTCAAAATTCAAAAGATGAAGAAAATCCTCCGGGATTGTTCGACGCGATTGCGGGATCTGTTAATATCGCTCAGGATAGAATTACAAGACATAGACTTTCAGAAAATCCGCCTGATATAATTCTTACTCCAAAGTTATCACATATTGGACTTTTAGAATTTTACCGCGCGGCCGAAGCAATTAATGAAGGCAAAATATGTGTTGAAAAAATGTTGAATGAAATAAAAAACATAATCAAAGCTTAATAAGAAAAAATTATAATATTCTTCTCAAATTGCATTTGTATTAAAGAGAATATTTTGTGTAAGTGATATAATTTTATAATTTATAAAATAATTTTTTGCATATACTAAAATAAATTTTATTAAAGGCGTATATGAGTGAGCATATTGTAATTGGATTAGCATCTATTTTATTTGCCGGTATTTTGGCGCAATGGCTTTCCTGGAAACTTGGGCTTCCTTCCATTTTATTACTTCTGATATTCGGATTTATAATCGGCCCTATTACTGGAATGCTTGATCCGGATACGTTATTAAATGACCTTCTTTTCCCAATTGTATCACTTTCCGTAGCTGTAATTCTATTCGAGGGGGGATTAAGTCTTAAATTTAAGGAATTAAAAGAAGTCGGCCCTGTTGTATTGAGACTGATATTATTTGGCATTCCGGTTACACTATTTCTTTCTACTTTTTTTGCATATACAATTTTGGAATTTACGTTTCCAATATCACTTTTATTCGGATCAATTCTTGTCGTAACCGGACCAACGGTAATACTCCCTATACTCCGCCATGTGAAACCAAGCAGCAGGATAAACTCAATTTTGAAGTGGGAAGGAATCGTCAATGATCCTATCGGCGCCCTAATAGCCATTTTGGTTTTCGAAGCGATACTTTCCGCAGGGTTTCAAGAGGCAACAATAATTACTATATTGGGATTAATAAAAACGTTATTCCTAAGTTCGCTTCTTGGAGTGGTCGGCGCAGTTATATTTATAGTTTTATTAAAACATGATTTGGTTCCTGAATTCCTTCAAAATAGTGTATCGCTGACATTAGCGGTTCTTGTGTTTGTTGTAAGCAATCTTTTTCAAAAAGAAAGCGGTTTGATTGCGGTAACTATTATGGGAATTATTATAGCAAACCAGAAAAAAGTTAAAGTAAGCCATATTATCGAGTTTAAAGAAAATTTAAGGCTGCTGTTGATTTCAGTGTTATTTATAATTCTAGCCGCAAGGTTAAATATAGAAACATTTGAGTCGCTGGGCTGGGGGAGTATTATTTTCGCGGTAATATTGATTTTAGTAATTCGTCCCGTAGCGGTCTTTTTATCAACAATCAAATCTGATCTGAGCATTAAAGAAAAAATATTTGTTTCATCAATGGCACCTCGTGGAATAGTAGCGGCTGCAGTTTCGGCATTGTTTGCGATTGGACTTCAAGACGCCAATATTGAAGGAGCGTCCGTATTAGTGCCTATAACTTTCTTAATGATAGTAGCAACCATATCGGTTTACGGATTCAGCGCAGCTCCGCTTGCCAAATATCTGAAACTTGCAAAACCAAATGCGCAAGGCTGCTTGATTATCGGCGCCTCTCCATTTGCCAAAGCTTTAGGTAAGGTACTGCAGGAAAGAAATTTTAAAGTAGTGATGGTTGATACTAATAGACACAGTATTGTACAGGCCAATTTAGAAAAACTGAATACTTATCATGGAAGTGTAATGTCTGATTATATAATAGATGAGATTGATTATTACGGACTTGGTAAATTGTTAAGTCTTACACCTAATGATGAAGTGAATTCATTGGCGGCGTTAAACTTCTCAAAAATATTCGGCTCAAATCAAGTTTACCAGCTTCCTTCAAATAATAAAAAGAAAGAGATTAAAAATGAAGTGTCCAGCGAACTAAGAGGGAAAATATTATTCGGCGATGAATGTAACTTCTACTATTTGGATGATCTAATTAAAGATGATTATTCAATTAAATTATCCCGTATTACCGAACAATATAACTATAACGATTTAAAGAAGAATTATGGTGATAATCAAATAATACCTTTATTTATTATTGATGGAGAAAATTTAACCCCTTTAACGGCGGGAAACAGACAAGAAATAAAACCGGGACAATATTTAATTAGTCTTTTAAAAGATTTGTCGAAATAATAGCATATAAACCTGTAAACAAATTGTACATTGGAAATTTATTAAAACATTATAATTCTCTAACTCCGATTTTGTGAGCAACCGTTGTTTTGCCCATTGTAAATGGGAGAGATTCAGTAAATATAAATCCTAAATTTTCATACCACCTTAATACATTTGAGTTATTTTCCATTACACCAATCCATATTTCTGAAAATCCCTTTTTCTTCGCCTTAGAAAATGCTGTGTCGATAAAACGTTTCCCGATTTTTAAGTTTTGATACTCGGGCAGCACATAAATTGATGAAAGATAAAACCTGTTTTCTTTTCTATTAATAGTTAACTTCAGCCAGCCAACTGTTTGGTTATCAACGACTGCCGAATAACAAATTATATTTTCGTCATTATAGAGTTTTTCCAGTTCTTTAATGTTATAAGTCTTGTCTAAATAAAAAACCAGATCTTCTTCCGGAATAAATGAAGAATAAGCTTTGTCCCATGATTCTTTCAAAATATATATAATTTGATTAAAATCACTTTTATCCCATTGCCTTATTAAAATTTCTGTTTCTTTCATATATCTTTTATCTAATAAATAGCATTAAAAGTATTACATTTCACAATTAGAAATATAAGATTATTGAATTTATATAAAACTGTTCTGTTAATTAAAAATTTTATCATAACATTTAACCTTGTTCTGCAATTTATGACAAATATAGTAGGCTGAAAATATTAAATTTACCAAGAACTTATAGGAAGAAAAATGGAGATAACAAATATTCCTTTCGGTATTACGGACTGGTCTTTAATAGAAGTTACCGAACATAAAGGAATAACAGGAAAAGCATTCTGGAAGAGTCAGAATTTCGGAGCAATAAGAGTTAGAATAGTAGAGTATACTCCGGGTTATTTTGCCGATCACTGGTGTTCAAAAGGGCATATCCTTTTGTGCCTTGAGGGAGAACTTAATACCGAATTAGATGACGGCCGTACTTTTTTACTTAAACCGGGCATGAGTTACCAGGTCGCGGATAACTCGGAAAAGCACAGATCAGCTACAAGAACCGGCGCGAAATTATTTATTGTCGACTGATAACAAACTAATTTTTCGTATTAATTTTAATAATAACATTTACGGATGTTTTATGAAAACAGGAAAAAACTTTTTAATAATTCTGTTAATATTCTCTTTGTGTTTAATTTGCACTAATAGTCAGGCCCAAAGTAACGGCAATGAAATAAACAAATACCCTGTTGTTCTGGATTCTGATACTTTATTCTTTTTGCATACGGGAATTGGAATTTTCTCGGCTGAAAGAAGAGCAGAAGAAATTGGTTTAAAACTTAAATCCGTTTCTGAAAATAATAGTTTAATATTGGACTCAATTAAAATTACAGACAGGGAAGGTTACTTTTCGCTTGATGCGCAAAATGAAATAATAATGGCTGTTACAATTGCCGATGCCGAATATGCAGATACCACTGCTGAAGATTTAGCGGAAATTTACCGAAAAATTATTGTTAAAAAAGTAACGGAAATGAGAGAAATTTATAGCGAAAGATCTCTTATTATTAAAGGCGTTTTATCGGCTGTTTATTTAGCCGGGTTGATATTATTCTTTTGGGGAGCTACTTATGCATTCCCCTGGTTTTATAAAATAATACGGCGGCTCGATAAAACTAAAATAAAAGATGTGGCGCTAAAAGGTAAAGAAATATTCAAATCGGCTACTATAGTAAATTCTTTGCTAATTCTTCTTAAAGGATTCAGATTCGCGTTTTCACTTTATGCGATATATTTATTTATAGTTAATACAATTCAGCTTTGGCCTTATACAAGTAAGTGGGAAATTCAGCCGTATCTTAAAAGCATATCGTTTTTCATTTTTTATACAGCGCTTTTTTTTACAATAGCTAAAGGAATAAACGCGCTTACCCGTTTAATGGCGGTTAAATACAGATCATGGAAAGAAACAAAAATCAAATCGGTAAAAATAAAATCAGTTGAAATTCTCTCGGCCGATAGAACAATTGAGACACTTACTTTTATTACTAAAGTCTCCCGTTTCGGTATTTTAGCAATACTTTTTTATATCTATATAACTATCGCGTTTAGTCTGTTTACTTTTAGTGAAACATGGGCGGCGACTCTTTTAAGTTATATACTAACGCCTTTAAAATCGGTTATTACTTCATTTCTAAAATTTCTTCCTAACTTGTTTTTTATAATTGTATTAAGCTTTGTATTTAATTATATAATCAAATTCGTAAAATTTATATTTATTGAAATTGACAAAGGTACGCTTGAACTTCCTGGATTTCACCGTGATTGGGCAATCCCTACATTTAAAATTATAAGGTTTTTGATATTAGTATTAGCGGCAATAATTATTTTCCCTTATTTACCTGGTTCCGACTCTCCTTTTTTTCAAGGCATTTCAGTTTTCCTGGGGATTTTATTTTCTCTTGGTTCCTCTTCCGCTATTGCAAATATGGTATCGGGAATTGTACTAACTTATATGCGCCCCTTTAAAATAGGTGACAGAGTTAAAATAGCCGAAACAATGGGTGACGTAATCGAAAAAACACTTCTTGTTACAAGAATCCGGACACCTAAAAATGTAGATATCACAATTCCCAACGCTATGGTATTGGGAAGTCATATTATTAATTTCAGCTCTTCGGCTAGCGATAAGGGACTTATACTTCATACTACCGTTACAATCGGATATGACGTGCCTTGGGATAAAGTTCATGCGCTTTTAGTATCAGCCGCAGGCGAAACTGATTATACATTAGCGGATCCGAAACCATTTGTGCTTCAGACAAGTCTTGATGATTTTTACGTATCATATGAGCTGAATATATACACAAACGAACCCGGCAAAATGGCTTCCATTTATTCTCAGCTGCATTCTAAAATACAGGATAAATTTAATGAAGCCGGAGTCGAAATCATGTCGCCTCATTACAGTGCAATGAGAGACGGAAATCAGGTAGCTATTCCGTCTGAATTTATTCCTAAAACATATGAAGCGCCTTCATTTAAATTATTCGGCGTAAATCTTTTCGGTAGCAATAAAAAATCAGGAGAATAATTTCAAAGTATATTTAATACAAAGTTATTCTTCTTTATTCAATTTAATAATTGCTAAATGGATAATTATAATTTTATAAACGGCGATATAGTAAGTGAAGGCGAAAGTGTAATTGGCATTAGAGACCTTGGTCTTCAGCGCGGTTACGCGGTTTTCGATTATGCGCGGACATTTAATAAAAAGCTTTTTCATTTTGACGACCACCTTAAAAGACTTAGAAACTCCTCGAGCGCGCTTAATCTTAATATTAAATATAGTGATGCTGAATTAACCGAATCAGCACTTAAATTAGTAGAGTTGTGTAAATTTAATGATCCCGCAATTAGAATAATTGTTACAGGTGGGTATTCAAACTCATCATCCTTAGTTTTTGAGCCGAATATATTAATAATACCGGAAGAAACACCTACATATCATAATGATTTATATACAAGAGGCGCAGGATTAATATCCTTTGAATATCAGCGGGAATTGCCGATGATAAAATCAGTAAATTATTTGAATGATATTCGTTTAAACGATCTGCGTAAAAAAAATAATGTGTTTGATGTTTTATATCAATTACATGATTCAATAACCGAATGCCCCCGCAGTAATTTTTTTATATTTATAAATGACATTTTAGTCACTCCGAAAGATTTTATTCTTAAAGGTGTTACTAGAAAAATTATTCTTGATTTGGCTTATAAATACTGGCAGATTGAAGAAAGGGTAATCAGCTTGGCTGAGTTAAATTCAGCGCATGAGGCATTTATAACTTCTACTACAAAAAATATTATACCGGTTACGTCAGTAGATAAAAAAAATATTGGTGACGGCAGGGTAGGTAAGCGGACTAATAAACTGATGCAATTATTTAATGATTATATCAAAAAGAATAGCTAGCGGTTCTAAGGGTGAAATTTTATTTGTTCTTTGCCAGGTAATAGATTCTAAGCAGGTGAAGTTCGTCATAATCAATTTTTTCTTTTAATGCTTCATATACCGGAGTAAGTCTTTCTGAACCGATTTTATTAAATATACCAATAACCTTTTCAATCTCTTTTTCCGATAATCTGGAATCTTCTAAAAGCAGATCAGGATTTTGCAGTTTATTTTCCTCAACAAAATCTAAAAGGTGTTTTAATATTGTACTTCTCTTAAACTTTGTTTCCTGAATTATATCCATAATAGACATGCCGGAATTAAATTTTTCTCCGGTTGAATTATGACTTTTCTTTTTATCTGATGTAATAATTTTACTGTTCGGCTTAATAATATTCCCGTTTGGTTTTATATTATTCTTTTCGCAGTAATCGATTATTTCATTCATAAAAATATTACCGTATTTCTCAAATTTTATTTCACCCAAACCGTGAATACGGATCATTTCTTTTTTTGTTACGGGGAAATAAGTAGCCATTTCCGTAAGTGATTTATCTGAAAATATAACATACGGGGGCAGTTTCAATTTATCGGCAATTTCTTTTCGTTTAATTCTTAAGGTTGCGAATAAAAGATGATCATAATTTTCAGAGGCTTGTTTTTCTTCCTGTACTTCAAAATCTTCTTTTATTTTTCCTGTAACGCTTAAATTTCCCTTTAATACGTCAATTGCTTTTTCAGTAAGCTTTAAGCTTCCGAAATCATTATCAGTATTAATTAAATGCTGCTGAATAAACTGGTGTGCCAGGAACAACCATTGTTTTTTTGTATACTCTCGCCCTATGGAATAAGTTGAAAGTTTATCATGTCCGTTGCTTGTAATTTTTATCGATTCAGAACCGCGCAGCACATCAATTATATATGAAGCTCCGAATATTTCATTAGTCCTTTTAATACATGAAAAAAATTTTTGAGCCGGTATTGTAACATCAACAAGATCTTTATCGCTTGAATTGCAATTATCGCACATGCCGCATTTTTTAATCTGATGCTTTTCACCAAAATAAGAGAGCAGCGGAATTCTTCTGCAAATTCCCGTTTCGGCAAAATCTAAAAGCGAGTTTAAATGCCTTTCGGCAATCTGTCTTTCTTTCGGTTCCTTCTGATCAATAAAATATCTTAGTTTCTGAATATCGCCGTAACTGAAAAGAAGAAGACAATGTGCCCTAAGTCCGTCCCGCCCCGACCGTCCAATTTCCTGATAATATGATTCAATATTTTTTGGAAGATCAAAATGAATTACAAATCTAACGTTTGATTTATTTATTCCCATTCCGAATGCAATAGTTGCAACAATTATCTGCACATCATCTTTTATGAATAGTTCCTGGTTTTTCTGCCTTTCCTTATCGGATAAGCCTGCATGGTAAGGACGCACTGAATAGCCGGCCTCCTGCAAGTCAAGTGAAAGTGAATCTACCTGTTTTCTTGAAAAACAATAAATGATTCCCGATTGATTTGGGTAACGGCGTAAAAATTTCATTGTTTGCTCAACACCGTTGGTTTTAGGAATAATTTCCAGGTAAAGATTATCACGGTTAAAACTTGCAATAAAATTATTTCTGCTGGAAAGTTTTAATGTTTCGTTAATATCTTTCTGAACTCTTGGAGTGGCGGTTGCGGTGTAAGCAACACAAACCGCTTTCGGGAAACGGTTTCTAATTTCTATAATTTTTCTGTATTCAGGTCTAAAGTCATGACCCCATTCCGAAATGCAATGAGCTTCATCAACTGTAATACAATCAACTTTTAACGATAATAATAAATTAATAGTTCTTTCCTGAAATAATGTTTCTGGCGCCACATAAAGCAGCTTAACGCTTCCTTCAGATAAAAGATTAATATTTTCCAAGTATTGATCTTTTGACAGAGAACTATTCAAGTAAAGCGCACTTACACCTAATTCTTGAAGCTGTTCTACCTGGTCCTTCATTAATGAAATTAATGGTGAGATTACGACTGTAAGTCCTTCAAAAATAAGAGCCGGAATTTGATAACATAAGGATTTGCCGCCGCCGGTGGGCATTATTACCAAAGCGTCTTTTTTATCAAGCGTGCATTTTATAATTTCTTCCTGCAAAGGACGAAAACTTTTATACCCGAATATTTTGTTTAGTATACTGTTTGCTTTGTTTATCATCTGAAGGATTGTTTGTAAAAAATAGAGCTTAATATACTTCCGGCCGTAACGTAAATCAAATTTAAATTATAAAATTATTTCAAAATATAATGCTAAACGAAAATTAAAAATTTTATATCTCTATTTTTAAAATAACTTAATCGCCGCCTAACAGTTCAAAAAAATTTATTTGTGATTATTATTAATCAGCTTTCATTGTTTTGTTAATTTAATAAATATATTTAGCTTTCATACTTAGTAATCTAATGTATAATTTTATTGTTTTAATGTTGTTTAAAATCTGATAAATGAGGGAAAAGTGGATATCGGCGAACTAAGGAAGAATTATACCAAAGCGGAACTAAACGAAGAAAATCTTAACAGTAATCCATACAAACAATTTGAGTTATGGTTCGATCAGGCATGCAGTTCGCAGATTGAAGAACCAAACGCCATGAGCTTAGCAACTGTTTCTATAGATTATAATGTAACAATAAGAACAGTATTGCTAAAATTATTTGACGAAAAAGGATTTGTCTTTTTTACAAATTATGAAAGCGTAAAGGCTAAACAAATAAACGAAACAAAAAATGTGGCTGTAGTTTTTCCATGGCTCGTTTTGGAAAGACAGGTGATAATAACAGGTACCGCATCAAAGGTTTCAACCGCCGAATCTTTGAAATATTTTTCGACAAGGCCGCGCGGAAGTCAATTGGGAGCTTGGATTTCACAGCAAAGTTCAGTGATTACCTCACGCAAATTGCTCGAAATGAAACTGGATGAAATTAAAAGAAAATTCTTAGACAAAGAAATTCCTCTGCCCGGTTTCTGGGGAGGTTACAGGATAGTACCGAAAACATTTGAGTTTTGGCAGGGAAGACCTAACCGTCTGCACGATCGGTTCCAATATATTAAAGATGAAGAAGGTAAATGGATAATAAATAGACTGGCACCTTAGTTTTTAATATGATAACTGAAACTTATAAAAAAAATTATGCAGAGTTTTTTAAAGTGATTATTTATTTAGCTAAATTTTTTGGATTTATTTAAAAATACCGGCAATGCCTTTAATTAATTCTTCAAATGCTTTCTTATTAATTCCGAAGCTGTAATAAGGATAACTTTCTCCCTGCGCTAAATTTCTGCCGAGTCCAATACTTGCATATGAGTTAAAATCATATGTAAGTGCAAGTCCAAGTATTTCGGCGGATTCTCCAAAAAGTTTTTCCGAAATAACAATTGCAACTCCCAGTCTGCTTAAAGATAAGCCGGGGTTAAAGGTATTATCCCCAGATACAACATTATCTCCAAAAGACAAGCCAATTTCGAATATGGCGTTTGAATTTTTCTGCGCCGGCACATACATTTCTACCTTACTTCCACCAGGCTTTCTTGTTATAGGAAAAGGGATATACCTGACGCGGAAAATTCCGAGATTTTCGGCCGGATCAAGAGCTTTTCTATATCGCAAATTATTTTTGTAATATCGGTAAAGAAGTTTAGCAGTTTTATAATCGCCGGATATAATCAAATCGGATTTTCGAACAGCCGGACCTGAAAACATTGTATCAGTAAAACTGGTATTTATATTTTTATATATATCATCTATAATTTTTTCTTTTTCCAGGTTAAGGGTTTCTATTTCTCTGTTTTGATCAAGAAAATTTTCCGTATTCGTATTTTTTTTGTGTAAATAATATTTAAGTTTAGAAACTTTTGCCTGATCAGAAATTATATTAAAAAATACTAATGATAAGGAATCAATTACCTGATTTGATTTGTTTTTATATTTATTAATATCTCCTATAATATTAGCGATGAATTCAATTGAATCTTGTTTTGTAATACCATATTTAGGTAAATCTAATTTTAGAAATTCATTATATATTTTTAATAAAGTTGATCCGGTAAATCCTAAGTCCAAATTAGATGCTTGTTTTATTATATAACGATTTGAAGCAGCTATTTGTCCGCGTACGTCTTTAATATTATTTTTTGCTTGAGAGATTGCCGAATCATAATTTATTAATGATCTGATATACTGTTCCCTCAGTTTAAAAATCATCTCTACTTCAATACGCTGAATCGCATCGCCCAGTTTAAACTCAGGCAAAATTGTTTGCCAATAATGTCCTCCGCTCATTCTATCGGTTTTCTGTGTAATTATTTTCCCGCTGTAAAAAACGCTTACATTTACATCTGTTATATCTTCTCTAAAAACAAATACAGGAAAAAACCTCAGCAAATTTATCATATCAATTCTGGGCTGACCATCAATACTATTATCAGAAGCATAATAGCTGAGTACATTTTTGTTATCCTGTGCCTGCATAGAATGATTATTGCATACATTTATAAATATTATCACAAACATTATCACAAATAATAATCTGAGTTTCATCAGCTTTCCGAAAATATTATAACACATAATTAATTTGAATTAATGGCTTTTTTTCACCCGAATTATTTTCTGCGGTAAATCCGAAAGTTACAGAAGGCAAATTCTCAGACAAATGCAGCATAATACCAAATGAGTAACTGTCTTTTTCAGGGAACTCATCGTTGTTTACAAAGAACCCGGCTAATCCCGCCGTTATACCGGAATTAAATCTATATGTAATTCCCATTCCCGTTTCAACTGTTTTTAAACCTCTAATTTCTTTACCGAAATAAACCGATCCTAAAAAGTCAAATTCATAGTTGTCGCCGAATAACGAAACACGTATACCGTATAAATGAAAATATGAGGTATCTGGTTCGGAATTAAAATTAATATTTGTATACAACGAAAGACTTGTATTTTGCTGTTTGTATGTAATCATTGTGCCTCCTGAAAAAATCCCGGTACCGCTTGTAGCAGCTAATGATATATTCCCTTTAAGATAAAGATCATTCCAATTTTTGATATCGGCTTTTATTTTAGTCTGTACATTATTTAACAGACCGATAATTTCATCATTCAATTTCTGAAAAATATTATTTAATGAGCCGTTCAAATTACCGACTAAAACTTCCGAGTATTCCTGAACATTTTTGTCCAAAATATTTTTTGACGCGTGCTGTAATAATTCGTTATATATACTATCATAAATTTTATCGGATAAAAAATTAGCGATTGCCGAATCATAAGGAATTGATGGTGAATATGATATTGATTCAAGTCGGCCGTTTGTTAAAATAGTATAAGTAATAAAATACACGATATTGGACACAAAATTATTCTTAATCACATCATCTGAAAACCGGTTTAATAGTTTTAATATTTCTCTGTTAGTTATTGTTTTATATTCGTTAAGAAGTTGGTAAATATTTTCAGCGGGAAGTTCTTCAAGATTGCAAATTTCATTATTAATTTTAAGAATATATTTATTCTTATCACCTATTTGAACAGCTTGGATTATAAACGGATTATTCAAATAGTTTGAAGCCGAATCTTTTATTTTTTGGATTATTACATCAATAAATTTTGTATCAATTCCGCCTAATTCGCCTGTATTTTGATTCTCTAATTTTAGTTGTAGGTCCCGGAATACTGAATTTCTTTGGATGTTGATATCGGATGTAATAAAATTAAATAAATTAGATCCCTGCTGCGCAAAAATAAATTGAGTAAAAAGCAGGAATAGAATCGCTGTTTTAGCTTTCATTTTTCTGCCGTAATTTATTTCATATAAGAGGGAAGATTAATCCGGTAAATAATATTAAATAAGAGGGTTGGAATCAATATTAATTTAAGCGATTAATAAAATTTAAATATATGCGGTATATATTAGAAGTAATTTTTTAAAAACGCAGATTATAAATCTGCGTTTTTATTTAATTCTTTTTCCAGCTGTTCATTTATTGCGGCTGCGGCGCGTCTTCCTTCTCCCATTGCAAGAATTACGGTTGCGGCACCAAGCACAATATCACCGCCGGCATAAATTTTTTCAACGGATGATTTTTGTGTTTCGTCAACAATAATATTTCCCCATTTATTTACAACCATTTCGGGGGTAGTTTGACTTATAAGCGGATTGCTTCCGTTGCCTATAGAAACAAGAACTGTATCAACAATAATTTTAAATTCGCTGTTAGGAACTTCTACAGGTCTTCTTCTTCCTGAGGAGTCGGGTTCACCTAATTCATATCTTAAACATTCCATTGCAATAACACGGCCGTCTTCATCGCCTATAATTCTTTTAGCGTTCTGCAGAAAGTGAAATTCAATTCCTTCTTCTTTTGCATGTTCAATTTCTTCTTTTCTGGCAGGCATTTCGTTTTCGGTCCTTCTGTAAATAACATAGACTTTTTCGGCACCTAATCTTAAAGCCATTCTTGCCGCGTCCATAGCTACGTTTCCGCCGCCAAGTACTGCAACATTACGTGAAGAATAAATAGGAGTGTTTGAGTTATCTTTATCAAACGCGCGCATTAAATTAGCGCGGGTTAAATATTCATTTGCCGAAAAAACACCAACCAGATTTTCTCCTTCTATTCCCATAAAATAGGGAAGACCGGCTCCGGTGCCTACAAATACAGCATCGAATCCGTCTTTATTTATTAAATCGGTAAGTTTTCTAGTTCTGCCGACCACAAAGTTAGTTTGAAATTCAACTCCCATTTTACGCAGGGTATCAATTTCCTGATCAATTATATCGTTCGGCAAACGGAATTCCGGGATGCCATAACGCATTACTCCGCCCATTTTATGGAAAGCTTCAAAAATTGTTACATTATGACCTTCGCGTCGTACATCAGCGGCAACAACTAATCCGGCTGGACCGCTTCCTACAACAGCGACTTTTTTACCGGTTGATGGTTTTACATTCGGAACCTTTACATTTCCCGAAGCTCTTTCCCAATCGGCTACAAATCTTTCTAGTCTGCCTATTGCAACACCTTTGTCAACATCCTTTAATGCTGCGCCTACCTTACAATGTTCCTGGCATTGAGATTCTTGGGGACATACTCTTCCGCAAATAGAAGGGAGTAAACTAGTCTGTTTAATTATATCAACCGCTCCCTGAAAATCTCCGTCGGCAATTTGTTTTATAAATCCTGGAATATCGATACCCACCGGACAGTCCGCGACACATGTATTTTTAACGCACTGCAGACATCTCATAGCCTCTAATCGTGCTTGTTCGGCGGTAAAGCCGAGAGTAACTTCTTTTAAGTTTTTCCCTCTCTCAATAGGATCCTGAGCAGGCATTTCCTGCGAAGGAATATTTATTCTTTCTTTAGGTTTTAATTCATCTTTTCTTACAACATACTTAGCAAGATATTCTCTTGCTTGTTCGGCAATTTCTTCGGGTAATTTATGACTCATTTCACCGCCTCCTTTTTCGCGATTTCCGCTTCCATATTACATGCGTGATCTTTTTTCTTTTCAAATTCCTTGTATGATTTTAACCGGGACATCATATTATCGAAATCAACTTTATGTCCGTCGAATTCGGGTCCGTCTACACATACAAATTTTACTTCACCGCCTACGTTTACTCTGCAGCCTCCGCACATACCGGTACCGTCGACCATTATAGTATTTAATGAAACCTGTGTAAAAACCTTATATGGTCTGGTAGTTTCGGAGCAGAATTTCATCATTATCGGCGGTCCAATTGCAATTGCCATTTCGGGTTTGTTTTCTCTTTCGCAAATTTCTTTAAGCGGTTCTGTAACCAGGCCTTTTCTCCCGTAAGAACCATCGTCGGTACAAACAATAAATTCATCGGCAATGGATTTCATTTCTTCTTCCAGAATTATTAATTCTTTATTGCGTGCGCCTATGATTATAATAACATTGTTACCCGCGGCTTTTAACGATTGCGCAATAGGGTGAAGAGGAGCAACACCGATTCCGCCCCCGACACAAACAACTGTCCCGAAATTTTCAATATGTGTTGGCGTTCCAAGCGGTCCTACAAGTACGGGAAGATTATCTCCTTCGTTAAATTGAGATAAATCCTTGGTGCTTTTTCCAACGACTTGAAATATAATCGTAATAGAACCTTCATTTACATCTGCGTCGGCGATTGTAAGTGGAATTCTTTCACCTAAATCTTCGTCTGTTTGAAGTATAATAAATTGGCCCGCTTTTCTTTCTTCTGCTATCAGCGGAGCTTCCAACCGCATAAGGAATACATCTTGTGATAACTGCTTTTTGTGAAGTATTTTGCTCATGAGTTATATCCCGGTATAATTAAAATTATTTATAGATTCTTCATTATCGGCATTTTAAAGAGATAATAAAGAGCTTAACATCCTAAATTAATAAATAAGATTAAGATGACCAAATAGTTTCATTTAAATTATAAATAAAAATGCGGAGTTTTATGAAAATTTTAGGTGATTGGTGAATTTCTTAATTCAACAACTGTAATTTCGGGAGGCATTCCAACCCTGCCCGGGAATCCGATAAACCCAATTCCGGTATTAACATACAAATACTGATTATTTTCTTTATATAAACCGCCCCATCTTTTATAACGCAATTTTACCGGGCTCCATCTCCAGCCTGGGATTTCAATTCCAAACTGCGCGCCGTGTGTATGTCCGGAAAAAGTAAGATCAATGTTTGTATGTTTTAGCACCTGTTCATCCCAATGAGTAGGGTCGTGGCTTAAAAGAATTTTGAATGAATCTTCTGAGACCGTATTTAATGCTTTTGATAAATCTCCATATTGCGGAAAAGGTTTTAAACCCCAGTTTTCAACGCCCAAAAAATTAATTTCATCATTCTTAATATTAATTGATCTTGATTCATTCATTAAAAGGTCGAATCCCATTTCCTTTTGAAGCGTTATTATACTTTCAAGATTTGCTTTTTTATCATCGTCGGAATCCCATTTTACATATTCTCCGTAATCATGATTTCCTAAAACGGAATATTTGCCGTACCTGGCTTTAAGTTTTTTAAGTGTATTAAGGAACGGGATAATTTCTTCGGAAATATTATTTACAAGATCACCTGTAAATAATATTATATCCGCTTTCTGTTCATTTATAATATTTACCGCGTCTTTAATTTTTTCTTCACTTCCAATAAAACTTCCTAAATGAAAATCCGATATTTGCAGTATCCTAAATCCATTAAAAGAAGAGGGAAGATTAGCAAAAAATAATTCTTTATTCCTAATTGTAAAATCGAATCGTCCCCATTTAATGCCGTATGCAATCGAAAGGAAAGGAAGTCCGGCGGCTATAATGCCAGTTTGAGTTATAAATTGCCTTCTGTTTATTACATTTGTTTCATTATTTTCGAATTTTTTCTTACCTGGAAATATTCTTTTAAAAAGAAGTACGAAATCATCAAACAAATTAAATATTATAAATACCAATTTGGGAAGGTAAAATAAAAAGAAGGAACCGCTTAATGCATGAAAATAATTAAATGAATTCGCCTGCGGAATTTCATTCCTTGAATTTATTATTAAAAAAAGTCCGGAAATTAAGAATACCGGTACCAGCCAATACAGATAAAATATAAAACTTTGAAAAAGTTTTGATTTATGATTAACTAATTTTTTGATGCCGCGGTAAGAATATATATCTATTAATAATATTATTACGCTTATAATTGCAACAAATACAAAAGGGTTATTTCTCATTCAATTATCTTTTTCATTATATGACGAACAATTTTGGAATTTATTCCAGTAAGACACAGTTATTGGCAATAAAGTTTCTTAATTAACATTAAAATTATTAATAAAATTCCTTATTAAATTAATTACGTCATTTTAGTTGAATATGTCAGCATTCGAAAATTCTCCATTAGAATAATTAACGGTGCATTTAAGCTCAATAGTTTATATTTTTGATCCGCTTAGCTGCGGAATATATTTTTGAAAATTCGGAGGAATGATGAATCAGAAGCATCCAAAAGGATTACCTATTTTATTTTTTACTGAAATGTGGGAAAGATTTAGTTTTTACGGAATGAGAGCAATTCTTGTACTCTATTTAACAAAAGAAACAATGGGTGAAAACCCGGGCATGGGATGGTCAAATACAGATGCGTTAGTCCTTTACGGATGGTATACAATGCTAGTTTATGTATTTTCAATACCCGGCGGAATTATTGCCGACAGGTGGCTTGGTCAAAAGAAAACTGTGTTTTTAGGCGGATTATTGATTGCCGCCGGACAGTTAACATTGGTAGTCGACAGCTTGGCTACTTTTTATACCGGCCTTATGCTGATAATTTCAGGTGTCGGTTGCTTAAAACCGAATATTTCTACCATGGTCGGCGGACTTTATAAAGCGGGCGATCCCAGAAGAGATGCCGGTTTTACTATTTTTTATATAGGGATAAATATTGGCGCCGCCGCCGCTCCTCTAATTGTCGGATATATCGGTGAGGTTTACGGATGGCATTATGGTTTCGGTTTAGCCGGCATTGGAATGCTTCTTGGTCAGGGTGTATATCTATGGGGACAGAAATTTTTGAAAGAAGTAGGGAATTTTATTCCGATGGAAAAAGTTGAAGGGAGTAAAACTAATAAACCTTTAACTAAAATTGAAAAAGACAGGGTTATTGTTTTACTTATTTCTTTTGTTATTGTGATTGTTTTTTGGGGAGCTTATGAGCAGGCCGGCGGACTTATGAATATTTACACAAAAGAAAAAATTAATAGAATGGTGTTCGGATTTGAAATCCCGGCCAGTTTATTTCAATCAGTACCGGCATTCTTTGTAATAATTTTCGGAACTGCTGTTGCAAGCTTTTGGCTGAAAAGAAACAAATTAGGTAAAGAAACTTCATCGCTATTTAAAATGGCTATTGGTATTATGGTGATGGGGACAGGATTTTTGATGATGTCAGGAGCTACTTTAGAAGCAGCTGACGGCGGAAAAGCAATGCTGATATGGCTAATTCTATCTTATCTGCTTCAGGTAATAGGTGAATTGTCGCTTTCTCCTGTAGCTCTTTCATTTATTACAAAATTAGCCCCGGTAAAATACGCGTCTATTATGATGGGCATTTATTTTGCAGCTACCGGATTAGGGAATAAACTTGCCGGACTTGTGGGTGAATTCGCACAAAGCGCGGGCGAATTTGAAGTATTTACCGGAATATTTATTTTCTGCCTGTTGTTTGGATTATTATTATTGCTGTTCTTTAAAAAACTTAAAGAACTTACTCACGGCGCAGAAGAAGTTAGCGCTTAATTTCTATTTCACTCCGCCTCCGAAGTTTTATAAATCTCGGAGGCTGAAAATTTAATTTTGTTAAAACAGAAAAAAAATTATGACTGAAAATTCGAAAGATCCTCTTCATGGAGTAACTTTAGAAATGATGCTCATCAAACTTGTTGAGTATTACGGATGGGAGGATTTAGGTACCCGTATAAAAATTAATTGTTTTATCAGCGACCCTAGTATAAATTCAAGTCTAAAATTCCTCAGAAAAACCGAATGGGCTAGAAAAAAAGTTGAAAGACTTTATTTAAGATATTTAAGACACAGTGCGATGGAATAAATTATATAATTTTTCGAGATGGTGTAATGAAAAATGAAATAAACTTATTCATTTCAAAATGGACAAAATACTTTAAAGCTATTGAACTGCCTATTACTTTTTACTATTCAGATGAAGTTAATGAAAACGAAATACTAAATTCTGAAAATACCGACAGATGTCTGATTGGAAATTTGGACCAGGTTAGAAAAGGGAAAACATATGTTTTCAATCTCAAAACACCCGGCTGCCCCGGCGGTAAAAGATACAGCGGCTTTACGGATAAACTCAGAAATAATTTCGAGGAGTTTTTATCATGCGGTATTCCAGGAAAGGTTGAAGGGGAAAGATATAAAAAGAATACTGATCTGGTGAAAACATATATGAAAGATCTATCGCCGATAAAAGCCCCTGCAGAGTTTTTAATATTTAAAAGAATCGATAAACTTGGTGATCATATTCCCGAGGCAGTTATATTTTTTGCCTGGGGTGATGTACTAGCAGGATTGTTTACACTTGCAAATTTCGATTATCCGGGTCCCGACGGAGTAACGGCGCCTTTCAGTTCAGGATGCGCTTCAATAATTAGTCTTCCTTTAATGGAAGCGGAAAAAGAAATGCCAAGATGTGTTCTTGGAATGTTTGACGTTTCCGCCCGACCTTCTTTACCTTCAAACGAATTAACTTTTACAATACCTTTTAAAAGATTTATAGAAATCGTAAACAATATGGATGAAAGTTTTTTAATTACAGAATCGTGGAATAAAGTATCTTCTAGGTTTAAGTAGAATATTCTGGTTGAATAAAATGAAAAAAATAATAATATCAATTCTAATATTTTCATTTGCACTTAGCGGCTGTTCAAGAATTATTACAAGAAACGATTATGAGATAAGAGAAAAGTACTATCAAAAAATTAACAAAATATGCGAAGACAAAGACGAACTAATTATTAAAGTTTATGAAAATGAAGAATATAAAGGGAAGGAAATAAAAATTAGTGACGATTATACAACTTTTATTAATCTATCATCAAACACTCTAAAAAAAATAAATACCAGGGATATTGTTCAAATCAAATTTGATGGAACCGGAACAGAGGGTTTTGAAGGATTTTTATTTGGCGCTTTGGCTGGGGCAGGTATTTCAGTTTTGTTAATACCCCAAAATGGTGAAGGACCAGGAACTCTCCTTGTTATTGCCGGCCTAATTGCTGTTGGTTCAATTGTTGGACTGATATTTAGTACATCGACTGATATTACAACAACAATTGATTTCACTAAATAATATATGAATCAAAACAAAAAAAGTGATATTCGTATTATTTATTTTTATTATATCCGTTTATCTAAAAACCTTATTTTAAAACAATTCATTACGCAAACTTTACTTTTAAACATAATCTCATTAGTATTAAGACTTCAAATCTAAATTTAATTGTTGGGGTAAATAATAAATTCAATAGGAGACAAATAGTGGTTATAGCAGTTCCTAAAGAAATCTTCCCCGGTGAAAACCGGGTGGCCCTCGTACCTGATACAGCCTCTAAATTGATCAAAAAAGGATTTCAGATTAATGTTGAAAAAGGTGCCGGAATAAATGCCGGATTTACGGATGATCAATATGAATCATCAGGTGCGAAGCTTTTAGACAACGTTTCAGAATTATATTCCTCGGCTGATATTGTATTAAAAGTTCAGCGTCCGGTTGAACATCCGCAAGAAGGAAAACATGAACTTGATTTAATGAAGGAAGGTACTTTGTTAATTACTTTTATGTATTCGCTTCATTATCCTGAAACCGCTAAACTATGTGCGGATAAAGGTATTAATGTAATTGCTATGGAAGCTATTCCGAGAACAACACTTGCTCAGAAAATGGACGCACTTAGTTCACAGGCAAATGTCGCAGGCTATAAAAGTGTATTAATGACCGCAAATCATCTTCCGAAAATATTTCCACTGATGATGACAGCCGCCGGTACAATTCAGCCTGCTCGAGTTGTAATTATGGGCGCGGGTGTTGCGGGACTTCAAGCTCTTGGCACGGCAAAACGTTTGGGTGCTATTGTTGAAGTATCCGATATTCGTCCAAGTGTAAAAGAAGAGGTGCAAAGTCTTGGCGGACGATTTATAGAAGTTGATACGGATGAGAACATGCAGGACGCCGGCGGTTATGCAAAAGAAGCATCCGAAGAATTTCTGAACAAACAGAAAGAGTTAATCTTCAAACATGTAAGCGATGCTGACATAGTAATTACTACTGCTCTTGTTCCCGGTAGAAAAGCTCCAGTTCTTGTTACCGAAGAAATGGTTAAAAATATGAAACCCGGTTCCGTTGTGCTTGATATGGCAGTTGAATTCGGAGGTAATTGCGAAGTTTCCGAAAAAGGAAAAACGATTGTAAAGCACGGAGTTACAATTATTGGCGAACCGAATATTCCAAGTCTTGTTCCTAAAAACACAAGTGAGGTTTATTCTAAAAATTTGCTTGCTCTTCTTGAACATATAAGTAAAGAAGGAAAAGTCGAACTTAATCTTGATGATGAAATTGTTAAAGGTTCGTTGATTGTTTATAATAAAGAAGTCGTTAATGAAAGAACGGCAGCGCTTCTTAAGTAGACAGAATCCAGAATTCAGAATTCAGAAAATTTAATAGAGTGTAGAGTGAGAACTGCAAAAACATTTGAAGATTTAATAGTTTGGCAGAAAGCTCATAAATTTGTTCTTGGTGTTTATAAGTTTACTGAAAATTTTCCTAAATCTGAAATTTATGGATTGACTTCTCAATTTAGAAGAGCGGCTGTTTCAATTGCCGCAAATATCGCAGAAGGATTTAAGAAAACTGGCAAACCTGATAAATTAAGATTTTTTAATATTTCCCAAGGTTCGTTAGAAGAAGTAAGATATTATTTAATTTTATCAAAAGATTTAGGATATGGAAATTCAGAAAAATTAATTTCACTTTTAGAAGAAGTCAGCAAATTATTAAGTAGCTATTGTAAAGCTTTAAGAAGCTGAATTTTATTTTAACTGACTACTGGATTCTGAATTCTGAATTCTTTTAAAAATATTTGTAATACTAAAATAGGTATCAAAAAATGGAAAACTTTGATCTGCTAATGCAAATATACGTTTTCGTGCTTGCGATATTCGTAGGATTTGAATTAATAACCAAGGTCCCGCCTACATTACACACACCTTTAATGTCGGGCTCAAATGCGATATCAGGAATTACAATAGTCGGCGCGCTGCTTTCTGCTGGACTTGAAGAATTTTCGGTAAGCACTATACTTGGTTTAATCGCTATTATATTTGCTACTATAAATGTAATCGGCGGCTTTTTAGTAACGGACAGAATGTTAAAAATGTTTAAAAAGAAGTGAGTGAAAAATGGAAATTATCTCTTATTTGATTTACCTCGTTTCATCAGTCTTATTCATTTTTGGAATAAAGAAATTAGGCTCGCCAAAAACAGCAAGACAGGGAAACATGCTCGCTTCTTTAGGTATGTTTTTAGCTGTTGTTGTTACATTGCTTGACCACAGAGTATTAACATATGAATATATTATTTTGGGATTGATTGTCGGCAGTGCAATTGGCGCTGTTATGGCGGTCAAGGTTCAAATGACCGGAATGCCGCAGATGGTGGGCTTGTTGAATGGTTTCGGAGGCGGAGCTTCTACCTTGGTAGCGCTCGCGGAATATTATAAAGAATTGACACACGGTCTAACATTTGAAATGTCTACCATTATTACAATTATCCTCTCGATATTAATAGGTTCTATTACATTTACAGGTTCATTAATCGCGTTTGGAAAACTTCAGGGAATTGTAACCGGAAAAGTTGTTAAATATCCCGGCCAGAATGCCATAAATGTGATCCTAATTTTAGCCGTAATTGCCGCCGGAATTTATATTGTAATGAATCCGTACAATACAGAACTGCTGCTTGCCGTAACTGCAGTATCATTAGTTATGGGAGTTCTTCTTGTTTTGCCTATCGGCGGCGCGGATATGCCGGTCGCAGTTTCATTGCTTAATTCTTATTCAGGTATCGCCGCGTCGGCAACCGGTTTTGTGCTTTCTAATAATATGCTTATTATTGCCGGAGCGCTCGTAGGTGCTTCCGGAATTATATTAACACTTATTATGTGCCGCGGAATGAACCGTTCTTTAATGAATGTACTTCTTGGAGGATGGGATTCGGCCGGTTCAACTGCAGGTGCAGGAGCGGGAACTTCGCCTAAAGGCGATGTTAAATCGGTTGACGCCGAAGAAGCCGCAATGATGTTCGACTCAGCTCAAAATGTTGTTATTATTCCAGGTTACGGAATGGCTGTTGCTCAAGCGCAGCATGCAGTACGCGATTTAACAAATGTTCTGGAGAAAAAAGGCATTAATGTGCGTTTCGCTATTCATCCAGTTGCCGGAAGAATGCCAGGTCATATGAATGTGCTTTTAGCTGAAGCGCAGGTATCGTACGATAAACTTTTTGCGCTTGAAGACATAAACGATGATTTTAATAATGTCGACATTGCTTTTATTGTCGGCGCTAATGATGTTGTTAACCCTGCTGCCCGTCATGATCAGTCAAGCCCCATTTACGGTATGCCGATATTAAACGCCGATTATTCTAAAACAGTTATTATTAATAAACGTTCAATGAATGCAGGTTATGCAGGTATTGATAATGAACTGTTCTTTTATCCTAATGCATTAATGTATTTCGGGGACGCGAAAGATGCTATTACTAAATTAGTGAATGAGATTAAACAATTGTAGACAACCTAATAATTTAATAATGCATTTATTTCTAAAGGCTATCGAAAGGTGGCCTTTCTTTTTAATAAGAAGGTATGTTGATACTCAAATTCCAATCAGTTATTTTAAACAAAATTTATAAACTATATCAACGAGTATTAAAATGTTCTGGCTTAGTTTTATTAGAAAATTTCTTAAAATATTGGCTGAAGGTCAAACTCCAAAACAAATTGCCTTAGGCTTCGCTTTGGGTTCATTAATCGGATTATCTCCGATGCTTACCTTGCAGGGATTATTGATTTGGATTATTATTTTAATACTTGATGTTAATATATCCGCCGCTATTGTAGCAGTAACTCTTTTTAAAATTATTGCTTTTATTTTTGATCCTGCTTTTCATGCATTCGGGTTTTTTATTTTAACGTTGGAACCTTTTAAGGATTTTTTCACAACGCTGTATAACGTTCCGGTTGCCCCTTTAACACGATTTAATAATACTCTTGTAATGGGAAGTTTTATATCGGCAGTTATTTTATTTATTCCTGTCTATTTCAGTATGAAATTTTTCGTTATAAAATACAGGGAAAAACTTCACGAAAAAATTATAAAATGGAAAATCTATAAAATAATAAAACAAAGCAGCATGTTTAGATATTATGAAAAGGTTAAGAGTCTCGGAGGTTTAAGATGAGAAAAAGATTCTGGCTTGTTGTTCTTATACCTTTGATAATTTTTGTAACGGTTGTTTACTTATTTATAAACAGCTGGATCGAATCCGGTATTGAATATGCCGCCGAAGAAGTTGTTGGTGCAGAAGTTGAGATTAACAATCTCCGCATAGGTTTATCGCCTATTGGTATTGAATGGGAAAAAATTCAAGTAGCAAATCCGCGTAATACATGGGAAAATTTATTTGAGACCGGGATTGTTAAATTCTCAATGGATTTTGGGCAGTTGTTAAGAGGCAAATATATTATTGAGCAAATTGAAGTAAATGAATTTATAATCGGGTCAAAAAGAAAAACAGACGGCGCAATTAATAGAGAAAGAAATAAAAGAGCCGTATTAGCCGGCAATGAAGGAACATTTTCCGAACTGGCGGATAAAGCATTTAAGAAGACTATTGAAACACCGCCTCTATTTGATTTAGTTAAATTAAAAAATGGGTTTAATGCCGACAGCCTATTAAAAGCCCTTGATATGAGTTCTTTAAAAAATATTGATTCGTTAGAAAAAGATATTCAAAATTTGACCGACGACTGGGCGACAATTAAAAATGATTTTGAAATTCGTAAGCAAAAAGTTATTGAAGTTGAACAACAAATATCTTCTATTAATCCTGCGCAGTTAAAAGATGTGCAGAAAATATCTGAAGCAATCACTGCCGTTGATAATGCGCAGAAAACGGTTAGTGAAATAAGTACTTTTATAAATGAAAAAAGTGGAACTGTTCAAACTAATTTGCAAAACTTAACAGCATCAATTGGAAATATTGATAATTTTATAAAAGATGATTTTGAAAAATTAAAAAATATGGCAAGACTGCCAAGTTTTAAGGCAGGCGGAATGGCGCAGCTGTTAGTCGGAAGCGAAATGTATAAAAGGATTAAAAATTATTTATACTGGGCAGATGCCGCCAGGACTAATATTGAAAAATATTCTCCTGAACCGGAGTATGAATACCCTCCGAGAATGCAAGGGCAGGATATAGAATTCCCGGCAGAAAAAAAATTGCCTAAGTTCTGGATAAAAAATGTAAAAATTTCGGGCGGTAATATAAAACAAGAGGGAGAAACATTTATTCAAGCTAAAGGTACCGCAGGTAACATTTCAGATAATCAACTTTTAACCGGGATGCCGCTTACATTTTCATTAGAGGGAAGTGAGAATGAAAGGCGTACAATAAAATTGAGCGGACTTTTTGATAGAAGAAAGAATATCCCTTATGATGAAATATCTGCAAATCTTTCGGGAGTCCCTGTTGGAGAGTTTAATCTAGGCAATTCAAATTTTCTCCCGGCTAAAATCACCGATGCGGTAATGACGACCGGATTTCAGATATCTTTAATAGGAAATAAAATTGATGTTAATTCCGATTTCTATTTAACAAACTTAAATCTCCTGTTTGAGGCTGAACCTAAAAATATTGTTGAAAGATTAGTAAGAGAGGTTCTGATTAATGTTAAGGATTTTAAAGTGAGTCTCCGGTTATGGAATACCGGCGGAAATTTGGATCTTGCGCTTGCAACCGATCTGGATGAGAAACTAATGAACAAAATATCATCAGTTGTCGGAGAAGAAATAAACAAACTTCAATCCGAATTAAAAAGAAAATTTGATTCCTACATCAACGCTGAACTGAATAAATTCAACGAAATGTATAAATCTAAAATTAGCGCTATTCAAAATCAGCTCGGGGCATATAATATTTTATTAAGCGACAAAATAAATATAATCGATAACAAAGAAGAAGAGCTTTTGGCCCAATTGGAAAAGGCGAAGAAAGGATTTCTAGAAGATAAAATTAAATCTATTTTTAAGTAATAATTTAATATCCTAAAATAGATGCATTTGTTATTTTAAGAGGTTGTGCCTGCATAACCTCTTTTGTTTTATTTAATATCATGAAATAAATACCAAAATATTACGTCTTAATGTTTGCCGTGATTAAATTAAATAGATTTAAAAAAGTTTAACGATATTCAAATAAAGGAACTTCAGAATTGAAAAATAAATCGAAAGAAAAACCCAGAGTCACAATTGGTCAGGCTTTCAAAGAGTTTGTCTGGCCGAGAAAAAATAAAGTAATCTTAGGCATTGTACTTATAATTATAAGCAGATTATCAAGTTTAGTTTTGCCGGGCGCAAGTAAATATTTAATAGATGATGTAATAGTTAATAAGGATTTCGATAAACTTACAGTCCTTCTTTGGGTTGTCGGATTATCAATACTAGTTCAATCCGTAACTTCGTATCTACTTACCATTGTATTAAGTGTTGAAGCTCAATATCTGATATCCAAACTTCGCGCTAAAGTTCAAAAGAAAATACTTTCACTGCCGATAAGATTTTTTGATAATAATAAATCCGGAGCGCTTGTATCCAGAATAATGACTGATGTTGAAGGAGTCCGGAATTTAATTGGAACAGGGCTCGCTCAAATGTTCGGCGGAGTACTAACAGCTGTAATTTCTTTAGTCCTTTTAATTAGTATAAGTCCTATGATGACCTTATATGTGCTTCTTCCTGTTGGAATTTTCGGTTACGTAGCGTTAAAAGCGTTCGGATATATAAGACCTATTTTCAGAAAAAGAGGCGAGATTAACGCCGATGTAACAGGCAGGTTAACCGAAACCTTAAGCGGTGTTAGAGTAATTAAAGGATTTAACGCCGAAGATCAGGAAAATAAAACTTTTGAAAAAGGGGTTGAAAGACTTTTTGAAAACGTAAAAAAAAGTTTAACCGCGACAGCCATTATGACAAGCACTTCTACTTTTTTATTAGGACTTGCTACGACAGGTATAATGGGAATTGGGGGATGGATGATTATGGAAGGAGATCTAACCTTCGGTGAGTTTTTATCTTTTACGCTTTACTTGGGCTTTATGGTTGCTCCCCTGGTGCAAATGGGAAATATAGGAAGCCAGCTTACTGAATCATTGGCCGGACTCGATAGAACAGAAGAAGTAATGAATATGCAGCCCGAAGACGATCCCGAAATTAGAACAATTGTTTTAAATAATATTAAAGGTGATATTAAATTTGAGGATGTTTCATTCGCTTATGAAGAAGGGAAAGAAGTCGTAAAAAATATTTCTCTGGTTGCTGATGTAGGGAGCGTTACCGCTCTTGTTGGTACTTCAGGATCTGGGAAAACAACTATCGCAAGCCTTGCCGCTTCTTTTATTACTCCTGATTCGGGTAAAGTAACAATTGACGGAATCGATTTGTCTGAAGTTAATCTTCAGAGTTATAGAAAAAATCTCGGCGTAGTATTGCAGGATGATTTTTTGTTTGAAGGAACAATTAAAGAGAATATCTTATTCCCGCGTCCCGACGCAACTGAAGAACAATTGCTGGAAGCCGTAAATGCAGCATATGTGAATGAATTTACCGACAGATTTGAAAACGGGCTTGATACTTTAATTGGTGAAAGAGGAGTAAAACTTTCTGGCGGACAAAAACAGAGAATAACAATAGCGAGAGCTATATTGGCAAATCCGAAAATTATTGTTCTAGATGAAGCAACTTCAAATCTTGATACCGAAAGCGAATTGTTGATTCAGAAAAGTTTGAACGAATTAATGAAAGGCAGGACAACCTTTGTAATTGCTCACAGGCTTAGTACAATACGGCAGGCCGACCAAATTCTTGTTATCGAAAACGGAAGAATCGCCGAACAGGGAACGCACGATGCGCTTATATCTAAAAAAGGCAGATATTATGATTTGTATACATACCAGGCAAGGATTTAATTAATGTTGAATGCTTAATGTTGAATGCTTAATGTTGAATGTTAAATGGCGGCAACGGAGAATTGTAAAATGAAAAATAAAATAAAAGCAATTGTTTTGGGCGCCACCGGGATGGTCGGAGAAGGAGTGCTGCATGAATGTTTAAAACATCCTGAAGTTGAATCTGTTCTTGTAATTAATAGAAAGCCATGCGGAGTTAAACACAAAAAGTTAAAAGAAATAATCCACAAAGATTTTTTGGATTTTTCCCGAATTGAAAATCATCTATCCGGCTATAACGCATGTTATTTCTGTATGGGTGTTTCTTCAATAGGAATGAATGAAAAAGATTATACAAGAATTACATATGATTTAACAATGCATGTTGCCAGTACATTGCTAAAATATAATAATGAAATGACATTCTGTTACGTGTCCGGAGTTGGAACAGACAGCAGCGAAAAAGGAAGAAGTATGTGGGCGCGAGTAAAAGGAAAAACTGAAAATGATTTAATGAAACTTCCTTTTAGAAAGGTTTATAATTTTAGACCGGGATTTATAAAACCTACTCCCGGATTAAAAAACGCTTATAAATCATATAAATACTTTACTCCTTTTTATCCCTTGTTAAGAAAAATATTACCTACATATGTTACAACACTTGAGGAAATCGGGATTGCTATGATTAATGTTTCATTGAAAGATTATAACAACAATATTCTTGAGTGTAAAGATATCGTGAATGCGGCAAAATAAACCGGATGATTTTACATTGCTGATTATTTTATTGGGAATGAAAAACTAATAAATGGCTGGGGCGGTATAAAATTAACGTCACGGTAATTTTCTTTTTCTTTATGTGTATTAATAACAAATCTTCCCACCAAATATCCTACCGCCGCCCCCATAAACACATCCGATGTCCAATGTTTATTCTGATATATTCTTGAAAAACCGGTGAGCAAAGCAGGAGCGTAACTTAAAATTTTCCATCCTGTCCCTTCAACGTTTCCCGAAACAATTGTTGAAAGTGAAAAAGCAATGCTTGTATGCCCTGAAAAAAAAGAAAAGAAATTATCATTCAAAGTTTGGAAAGGATTAAACTCAAATGCGTTGTCTGCAATATAGGGACGGGTTCTTCCGAAAGTAACTTTAGCAATTTGTGTAATAATTCCAGTATAAACGAATGACTGAAGAATTTCAAACCCAAGTTTTTCATTTGCTTTATTATTGCTTGAAACTCCTTGAATTAAAAAAAACAGCCCGAGTCCGCTTGAGGTATAAGGTTCGCCGTACATTCTGCCAAATTCAATAACAGCACTTTCATTAAAACTTCTATTTTTCAGCATTTCCGACCTTACGTTTTCATCAAAATGCATTATTGCGTAAGAGCCTGCCGCAAGTCCGCCCAATGTAAGCCAATCGCCCAAATTCCATTTTACCGGACGCTTAATTAAATCTCCGCCTTCAGTAATAAATTGTTTGAAGTTATAATGATTTTGTGCGAGCAGTTGCGTTTTAAAAATATTTAAAGTGAAAATAAATATAAGCAGATAAAAAAAGTGAAATTTAGAAATGTAGGTTTTCATTAAAAAGAATTATTTTTTTGTTGTTCTGAAAATTATTATTTCCGCTTTTTCCATAGTTATTAATCCTCCGCAATTGCTATCTTCAAATATCTTTTCTACCGAAGGAATAAAATCTTCAATTTTTTTTAATTCATCAACTATTTCAATAACAAGAGGCAGATCTTCTGAAATTGTTAATATCTTGGCTGAATGAATAACACTGTTTCCGCCATATCCCATTATTCCTTTGTATACCGTAGCTCCTGCCAGATTAAGCTTCCTGGCTTCTGAAACAATTTTTTCATAGACGGGGATATGCCCAATTTTATCAGTCTCTCCGATAAAAATTCTGAGCAGTTTTGCTTCACCTTCAATTTTCATAATCTACCTTGTTATTAAATAGCCTATATAAATACCGGCTAATGTTAAAATTACGTTTAATAAAACATTTAATCCCGCCAATAAAAATTCTGTGTCTTTTATTAAATTAAACGTTTCAAACGAAAATGTAGAAAATGTAGTAAACCCTCCGCAGAAACCGACAGCAAGCAATAGTTTCATACTTGAACTCAGTAATTCCTTATCATCAAATGCGAATATTAAAATACCTAGAATTAAACTCCCAAGCAGATTTACAGTCAATGTACCGAAAGGGAAATAAGCGGGAAGGAATTTCTGAGTCATGGAAGATATCCAAAACCGTAATGCGCCTCCGGCACCGGAGCCGATTGCAACTATTAATAATTTCATCACTAATGCCGTATCCAGGATTTAATGTTTAATATAAGTCTAAAAATATAAAACTTCTTTTTAATTATTTTACTTTTCATACAACTATTTTCGTAAATCATTCGTCAAATAAAATAATTATTGTAACATTTAATTTAACATTTCAGTCTAATCTAGCAAACGGAGGATTTTAAAAATGGAGAGGGTATTGGAAACTAATAACAAAAAATTTATTTGGATAATTCTACTGGCAATTTTAAGCCTTTTATTTTATTCAAATATTATCAGTGCCGATACAGGCAATCTTGGCGTTCTTCATGAAAAAACATTTAAGGTGAAAGATGGCCAAAGACTTGAATTATTCGCTTCAATGGGGGATGTAAAAATTGATACATGGGATAAAGACGAACTTTATGTTAAGGTAATTGGCTCAAGTAAGGTTGAAAGGAATTTTGAATTCATTTTTGAAGAAACAAATTACGGCGTAAGAATTGAAGCAAAAAAAGAAGGAAGCAATAACTGGTTTAATTTCAGCTGGTTCGGCGGCGGTCAAGACTTAAAATTTGAAATCAACTTGCCTAAGAAATTTGTTATAAAAACAAAAACTTCGGGCGGTGATATTTATGTGCGCGATTTAAGCGGCGAAGCGGAACTTAAAACTTCAGGCGGCGATATCGTTTTGCTCAATTATAAAGGCGACGCAAATATCAATACTTCAGGCGGTGATATAGAAATTGAAAACTCGGGAGGGAATCTCGATGTTGCTACTTCCGGAGGTGAAATTAGACTAAAATCAGCAAACGGAATAATTGAAGCGGCTACTTCAGGTGGCGACATTTCATTAGATTATATTGGAAATAATGAAGGCGTCGATTTGCACACTTCCGGCGGGGATATTCATGTTTATCTTCCTTCGGACTTTAAAGCGGATGTTTATTGTAAAACCAGCGGCGGCGACGTTGATGTTTATTTCGACAATCAAAGATCGGAAAAAGTTAAATCAAGCAGATACGAAGGCACATTTAACGGCGGAGGAAACAGATTAAAATGTACAACTTCCGGCGGCGATATTGTTGTTAAAGAAAGATAGGGCTAATCTTTAAAGGTGCCGAAGGTCCAAATTATTCTATGAATTTATCACGGATCGCCGGCACTTTTAATTTTTTTTTAACGAAATAATAAGAAATTATATCACTAATGCATTTATATCCAATTATTCTAATCAGAATTGAATACCTTAATATTCCTTCCCCAATCATTATATCAATTTAAGTACCTTGGAAAAGATTGTGAATTTGCATAATTTGACTTCAAGTTTAATTTTTTTTTATAGTAAATTTATGCGGATCAAGCATATTTAAATGAGGTATTTATGAAAATAGACTGGAATCAGTTTTTAGATCATACATTAAATATAACTATGAATGAAAACTACGGAGTAGTTTACGGCGACGAACGTAAAGGGGACCAGGCAACATTTTATGAAATAGTATTTAAAACCGGAAAACTTATTGGGTCATTTGAAGAAGGACTTTTATTAGAAGCCGTTAGAGAAGGAAGACTGCTTAAAATATTTGTGCCCTATAATTCTATTAAATGTGTTGAGATATTTTAACCGGCAGGTAAAATGATAAAAATATTATTTCTTCTTTTGTCAATTAATATTATTGGTCAGGACTTTGAAATAAAAAGTCTAAAAACTTATAAATCGGGAGATGAAATTTCATTCCCGGTTATTGATTATAACAGTGAAAAATCACCCAAAATAACAATTGAGTTTGATATCGCAGCAGATTATCAGCCTTTTTTAAACATTGTATTTAAATTTTGCGACAAAAACTGGCAGCCTTATGATAATATATTTCTTGTAAATCAAGGGCATAATGTTGAAAGAAATCTTTGGTTTGATAAACTCCCGAATAATATTAGAGGAGCCAGTTATCATTTCAAGAAAAATTTCCCTTCTCAAGATGTGTGGTTCCCGTTCTCCGGTAAATGGATTTATTATATAACAGATAATCACGACGAAAGTATTATTTATGCTTCCGGAAAATTTCTTGTAGTTTATCCGGGTATTAAAATAAATGCGAGTATGCAAAAATCAAGGCTTGAAGGCGAAAACGCAAATTCTTCGACAAGAACCTTTACATTAAGTGCGGATTTTATTCTCCCTGACTCATTAAATACATCATATGTTGATGAGATTGAAATAATAGAAAACCAAAAATTTTATGACCCTATAATTATTACAAGAGATCCTTATAATAATTACAGGTACTATAATTGGGACGGCGCGAATAGATTTTCATTTGTGGCAAAAGATATTTTCCCGGGCAATGAATACAGACAGGTGGATTTAAGAGATTATAATATTTTTAATTCGAAAAAAGTTAACGCGCATAGAGATGTTATTGAAACCGCTCAAACAAATAGCCGGTATTACCGCGATTTTAACGGGGGTTCAATTTTAACAAATTATAAAAGTGAATACGCCGATTATCTTGATGTAACATTTAAATTGCGAATGCCGTCAAATTTTAAGAAAAAAATATTTTTGATAGGAAGTTTTAACGAGTGGGATATTTGGTTTGATTACGAAATGCAGAATAACGGCGGACTATACGAACTAACAGCCGAATTAAAGCGCGGTATATATGATTATCAATATGTTTCAGCTGAAGAAATAAACGGGTCAATTACAAATTTAAGCTGGATTGAATTGGAAGGAAACAATTGGGAAACAAATAACGAATATCATGTTTTGCTTTATTATAAAGAACCTGAAAGGGGAAACTACGATAGATTACTTGGTTATGTTAAAATTTTAAGCGGTGGATTATGAAAAAATTAAAAATCGGTGTAATTGGTACAGGTCATCTCGGTAAATTACACACAAAATTATTTAGAGAAGTTGAAGATTGCGAGTTTATCGGTATTTATGACAGAGATATTGAAAAATCAAAAGCAGTTGGAGAAGAATTCAAAGTTAAAGTTTTTGAAAATATGGATGATTTATTGGATAATGTTGACGCGGTTTCCATTGTAGCTACTACAAGCGCGCATTATGAACTTGTAAAAGCTGCGTTCGCCAAGAACAAACATGTGTTTGTTGAAAAACCAATAACTTCCGGAATTGACCAGGCGGAAGAAATTGTAAAAATTTCAAAAGAAAAAAAATTAAAACTGCAGGTAGGACATATTGAAAGATTTAATCCCGCACTTGTTTCTTTAGATAAATATGAACTTGACCCTAAATTCATTCAAACCGATAGACTATCTCAATTTAATCCGCGCGGAACGGATGTGGCCGTAATCCTGGATTTAATGATTCACGATATTGATATAATTTTAAGTCTTGTTAAAAGTGAAGTTAAAAATATAAGCGCCAGCGGCGTGGCTGTGGTTTCAGATAGTATTGATATAGCAAATACAAGAATTGAATTTGAAAACGGTGCGGTAGCTAATGTTACCGCAAGCAGAATTTCTCAGAAGAAAATGAGGAAAATGCGCATGTTCCAGAAAGACGCTTATATATCATTAGATTTTACATCCGGCGTATCGGAAGTATTTAGACTTGTTGCTCCTGAGGATATGTCGGCTAATCATTTTATTTCATACGGTGAAATCGGAGTTGGCGATAAAAAGAAATCCGTTGTTTATGAACAGCCGATTGTTCCGGAAATTAACGCTCTTAAACATGAACTTCAATTATTTGTAAAAGCTGTAAATAATGACGAAGAACCTATTGTGAACGGCGAAAGCGGTCTAAAAGCATTAAAAGTTGCTCAAATAATAATCCAAAAAATTGAGGAGTCCAAGTTAAATTGAAAATAAAAACTATTCTAATTACACTTTTTATTTTTGTTATCGCATCATGCAGTCTTCTGAATACTTTGGGAGATTTTTCGAAAATTAAGTTTAGATTAAGTTCGGCAGATAATATAAAACTCGGCGGTATTGATATAAATAATAAATCCAGCTTTGAGGATTTGTCGGCATCCGAAATAGAAAAATTGTATAAAATTGTTTATGACGAAAAAATACCGCTATCTTTTACTCTATATGTTACAGCCGTAAATCCGAATGACGGAAAAAATAATATTCCCCCGGCTGATATAATTATAAAATCATTCTCTTATAAATTATATATTGATGAAAAAGAAACCTTTACAGGAAATATTTCCGAGCCTGTAATTGTTCCGGCATCGGAAAAACAAATAGAAATATTGCTAAATATATCAGTCGATTTATGGGAGTTTTATAAAGGAAATAATTTCAACAATTCTGTAGAACCAATATTAAAATACGGCGGAATCAAAGGTATTACTTCTCATATAAAATTAATTGCAAAACCTGTAATTGAAACTCCGGCCGGTGAGTATAAATATCCTGATGAAATTACAATTGTTGATTATCAGTTTAACTAATAATCTCGATCTTTATCTTGTTCTTTATTTTAATCTTTATCAGCTATAATTTGATAATAACTATTTCACGTAAGTAAAGAATTGAGATAGTAGTTGATATACTTATAAACATTGCGCAATAAGTCTTTTACAAATAACATTTATTTATAACAAAAGAAATCCGGCTCAAATTTTACGTGATAAAAAAATATTTCATCATATTAATGCTTTTATTTTCTTTTGTGCATGCGCAGGAAAATCCTTTACCCCAAACGGAAGCTTTGCAGGTTATAGATACAGATACAACTCTTGCCGATACAACTTCAAAAAAATCTTTCGATATTGACGCAGTTGTTGAAGCCAGCGCAAGTGATTCATTAATCTTTGATTTAAAAAGCAAAAAAATGTTTTTATATGGAAACGGAAAACTTAAACATAAACAAACAGAGCTTCAAAGCGGAGAGATTGACTTAGACTTTGAGACGAATGATTTAAATGCAAAAGGCATAGTTGAAGCCGATACTCTAAAACAGAGCCCCGTTCTAACCGAAGGGGGAGAAACTTATGAAGGATCATCCATAAAATATAATTTTAAAACTCAGAAGGGATTTATTTCAGTTGCTAAAAATGTAAAAGGAGAAGCACGCTACCAAGGCGATAAAGTTAAAAAAGTTGACCGTAATACTTATTTTATTGAGGACGGAATTTATACTACATGCGCCGGCGATCCGCCGCAAACCCATTTTCAGGCAAGTCAGATGAAGGTTATACAGAAAGATAAAGTTATTGCCAAATGGGTTTTTATGTATGTTGTTGGAGTACCGATCCCAATCCCTCTGCCGTTTGCGGTTTTTCCTTCAGAGTCGGGAAGAAGATCTGGCATAATTATTCCTACCTACGGGAGTACAACAACAGAAGGACAGTATTTCAGAAATTTCGGATATTTTTTCGCGCTAAGTGATTATTATGATTTTAAACTTACCGGCGATTATTATACAAAAGGCGGTTTCGGTATCCACGGCAGTTCACGTTATAAAAAGAGGTATTCATTCGACGGCTCAATAAATGCTGATTATTCTTATCAAAAAAGAAATGAACCCGGTGATCCTGATAGAACGGAAAATACCCAGTGGAAATTTTCGGTTTTTCATAGACAGAGTTTTAATCCTACAACTTCACTTGACGTAAATATGCAGTTCCAATCGGGCGAGTATTTTTCCCAGAACAGTATTAATTATAATGAACTTCTGACGCAGAATATTACGTCTAATGCTACATTCAGAAAAAACTGGGAAGAATCAGGCAACAGTATGGTTGTCAATTATCAAAGAACTCAGAATTTGCAATCAGGCGACATTACTGAATTTCTACCGAATATTAATTTTAATAAAAAATTGGTTTATCCTTTTAAGCAAAGCGGGGGATCCGGCTCTTCAAAAGACCAGGCATGGTATGAGTATTTCGGATATTCATATTCCGGTAAATTCAGCAACAGAAGAAAGAAGACCGACGGCAACCTAAATATAAGAGGCGGTATACAGCATGATATTCAAGCCAGCGCTTCTCCTAAAATCGGGTATTTTAATATTTCACCTAGATTTTCTTACCAGGAGAAATGGTATAATAAAAGAATTCATAAAGAGTATAAAACCGTTGAAACTATGACGGACACAGGAATCGTCAGCGAAAGAAAAATAGTTGATACGGATGTAAATGAATTGAATTCTGTTAGGACTTTCGACTTTAGCATTTCCGCATCTACCAAATTATACGGGGTAATGCAGCCGAACGCTTTCGGCATTGAAGCATTTAGGCATACATTAATTCCTTCGGTTAGTTATAATATAAATCCCGATTTTACTTCAGATACTTGGGGATACTATGATGAATATATTGATGATAAGGGAAATGTAGTCAGATACGATAAATTCGGGAATGAATTATTCGGAGGCGCAAGCGGAAGTGAAAGACAAAATATAAGTTTTTCACTGGGCAATATTTTTGAAATCAAAACAATAAAAGACCCTACGGATACAACTTCGCAATCACAGAAAATACAGCTGCTTAATTTTGATTTAAGAACAAGTTACAATTTCGCCGCCGATAGCGTTAAATTTTCTGATCTAAGTTTAAGTTACCGTACACAAATTGGCGAACTCTTAAGTTTTTCGGGTAATTCAACCTATACGTTCTATGCTCATAACGGCAGTACCGCGATAAATAAATTTTTAATTTCAGAGGGAAGAGGATTATTCAGACTTAAAAATTTGGGTTTTTCAATTTCTACAAGATTATCGGGCGATAAACTTACCGATGAAAAAAGAACTGGAAAGGACCAAAACAAATTTAACCCCGATGATAACGATATAATTCCGCAGAATACAAATTCAGCAAAATCATTGTATGACGAACAAGATAAGGATTTCTCAATTCCATGGAATTTGAGCCTGGATTACAACTATAATTTGAACAAAACCGATCCAAATAAGCCAATAAAGTCATCTACCGTAGGATTAAATCTCGGATTTAATCTTACAAAAAATTGGAAATTTACTGTCCGCGGAAGCTATGATCTTGTTAATGATGAAGTAGCTGCTCCCGCGGCAACGGTATACCGCGATTTAGGCTGTTGGGAAATGAATTTTACATGGAATCCTTTAGGCAGATACCGCGGTTATAATTTTACGATTCGCTTAAAAGCTCCCGAACTTCAGGATATCAAGGTTACAAAATCAGAAGGATTGTATACCGGCCGACGCTAATCTTTTTTCTAATCTTAATTTGATATCAAAATTCACACTTTGTATAATTTTGTTTAAGTTATATACGTAAAAATTAATAATTAGGACAAGATGTATGAAAAAAGAAAAGATTGTTATTATCGGAGGCGGATTCGGAGGATTAAATGCAGCTAAGTCATTAAAAAAAACTGGTGCCGAAATAACATTAATAGATAAAACTAATCATCACCTTTTCCAGCCTTTATTGTATCAGGTGGCTGCAGCGGCTCTTTCTCCCGGCGATATTGCAACTCCGATCCGAGGAGTCTTGAGAAAAAGAAAAAATATTAAAGTAATAATGGAAAAAGTTATTTCTATTGATCGAAAAAATAAAAAAGTAATTCTTAAGGATGATGAGATTGAATTCGATTATTTAATAGTTGCTGTAGGATCAAGACATTCATATTTCGGAAATGATCAATGGGAAAATTTTGCGCCCGGATTAAAAACTATTTCCGACGCATTAAAAATTCGAGAAAAAATGTTATACGCTTTTGAAAAAGCTGAAGTCGCGAAAACCGATGCCGAAATTGATAAGTATCTTACTTTTGTTATTGTCGGCGGAGGACCAACGGGTGTTGAATTGGCTGGTGCGATTGCCGAAATCTCTAAAAAAACAATGCGTAAAGATTTCCGGAGAATTGATCCGTCAAAAACAAAAATTATTCTGGTTGAAGGCGAAAACAGAATATTGACTACATATGATAATTCGCTCAGCAAAGCGGCCGAAGAATCATTAAAACAAATGGGTGTAAATGTTCTCTTAAACCGGAAGGTAACTGAAATTAATTCCGAAGGCGTACAAATTGGCGATGAGTTTATTAATGCAACAAATGTATTTTGGGCGGCTGGCAATCAGGCTTCCCCGTTATTAAAATCATTAAACACTGAACAAGATAGGGCAGGAAGAATAATAGTTGATAACGACTGTTCAATAAAAGATGATGCAAATATTTTTATAATTGGAGATGCGGCAAACTTTAAAAACGGCGGCGGCAAAACCTTGCCGGGAATTGCCCCGGTCGCCATACAGCAGGGAAAATATGTGGCCGATATTATTAATAAAAATATTAACAAAGAAGACAGGAAACCGTTTAAATATTTCGACAAAGGAACTATGGCCACAATAGGCAGGGCTAAGGCTGTACTTCAGATTGGCAAATTTAAAGCAAGCGGATTTTTTGCATGGCTTACATGGGTGTTTGTTCATATAATGTATTTAATTGGTTTCCGAAACCGTTATATGGTTATGTCAGAGTGGGTATGGCATTATATTAATATGAAAAACGGAATAAGATTAATTACTAACAAACAAAATAATTAATCATGTTTTTATGCATTTTACAAATTTGAAAAATTCTAATTCTTAAAAATCCGAATTAGGTATGCTGTCTCTAAATAAGTTTTAAATCATTAAGAAAAGGGAACTTCTCTCTTGTTTCATTTACTTTTTCAACTTCTATTTCAACGGAAATTATCTTTTCTTCATTTTCAACTAAAACTAATTCTTGTCCCGTCGGATCGTATATAACGCTGCATCCGTTATATTTATTTTTAGGATCGCTGCCTACTCTATTAACCCCGACCGAATAACAAAGATTTTCAATTGCTCTTGCCTTTAATAATGTTTTCCAATGTTCTATGCGGGGTACAGGCCAATTGGCGATTGTTACCATAATATCAGCATTCTCTTTTCCGTAATATCTGTAAAGCTCAGGAAATCTTAAATCGTAACATACAGCTAAACCAATTTTAGTTTTATCAATATGCGAAATTAATGGTTCGTGTCCCGCCGTATAATTCTCGTTTTCTTTTGCCAGACTGAACGGGTGTATTTTTCTGTAGCGCGCCATTATTATTCCGTTGGAATCGAAGTGAAAAGAAGAATTATATATTCTGCCTTCATCATATTCAATAATTCCTGCTATTACATTCTTTTTATATCTTTGAGCAAAATTTATAAAAAAACGCATGCCCAGTCCGTCAATTTCTTCGGCGTACTTTTTAGACTGCATGGTAAAACCTGTTAATGTCATCTCAGGAAAAATTAATAAATCCTCATCGCTAATTTGATTTTCCAGCATTAAATTTAATTTGATAATACTGTCGTGCGGGTTTTCCCATTCAGGGGCATATTGAATTAATGCAAGTTTCATTTTAATTACATCCGTTTTTAATTTCCAATTTACAAAAAAGAAAATGTACTTTTGTCAAAGAATTTTTAATTTGTAACCTAGTTCTAAAAAAAATGTATTTCTGAAAAACCAAAAGGTATCGTATGCTGAATTATGTCTGGATAGCTCTTTTGTTTTTAGGTATCGGAACTGCTCTTACCTCTGATATTTTTGATAACGTGAATGATAAATATAAGAACGGCGCGGAATTTAACGTGCAAGTTTCGTTTGGCGAGAAATTTAACAAAAACGAATTAAAAAAATATGATGCGGAAATTATAATACCAGCAGAAAAATTTAATGTTTTTTATAAGACTGATATTGCAGAAGATATTAAGCACAATGCAACAATAACCATAAATCCCGCTTCAAAAAAAACATCTCTATTTTTAAAAGTAGATAAATCATCCCCCGCAATTTGGAAAGATATGGCAAAGGTAAACGGGAATGAGGATGATCTCTCGGGCACTATTAATGATATTGTAATAATAAATGATTCAACCGCCGCGGCAAATATATTATTTGAGGAAATTTCTTTCGGCAAAATGAAAGATGTTACCAACTCTGCGCTCGATTATGCCGGCATCGCAGTTAATATCGCTCTTGGTTTGATCGGAATTATGGCTCTTTGGCTCGGTGTTATGAAGGTCGCGCAGGAAGCCGGTTTAATAAGTATTATAGCGAAATCGGTTCGACCAATTACAAAATTTTTATTCCCCGAAGTGCCTCAGGACCATCCCGCTATGGGAGCTATGATAATGAATATTTCGGCGAATATGCTGGGCTTAGGAAACGCGGCCACACCATTCGGATTAAAAGCGATGGAAGAATTGGACAAACTTAATCCGGAAAAAGGGACTGCGACAAATGCGATGTGTACGTTTCTTACAATGAATACCGCGGGATTAACATTAATACCTGCAACTGCTATTGCCGTGCGCGCCGCTGCTGGAAGCAGCGATCCGGCAATCATTATTGGAACCTCAATTTTCGGCGCTTCATGCGCTACCTTGGTTGGAATAACTTCAGCTAAAATTCTCGAAAAATTTCCGTTAAAGAATTACAAGTTTTTGGAATGGGTAAAAAGTAATTCGAAAATATTTATAACGTCATTAATTATTTTATTCGCTCTAGCTGTATTAATTGTTACCGGCGCGGTTTCATCAATAATTTCACTTTTTAATTTTCTGAATCCCGATCTGTTCCGTTCCGTTATTCAGATTATTTCAATTCTGGCAATCCCACTTTTTATTCTTGTTTTTATAGGATACGGTGCATATAAAAAAGTTAAAGTTTATGAAGTGTTTGTTGAAGGGGCCAAGGAAGGCTTTGATGTTGCAGTGAAAATTATCCCTTATCTTGTTGCAATGCTTGTAGGCATTGGAATATTCAGAGCAGGGGGAGCGATGGAATTTCTTCAGATTATTTTATCACCGGTTACCGATTTTATCGGCATGCCGGCAGAAGCAATGCCAATGGCGTTAATGCGTCCTCTGTCAGGAAGCGGCTCACTTGGAATTATGACAGAAATTATTTCAACGCACGGACCTGATTCTTATTTAGGTATACTCGTCTCAACATTTTTTGGAAGTACCGAAACTACATTCTATGTTCTAGCTGTTTATTTTGGAGCCGTAAATATCAGAAAAACCCGGCACGCGCTTGCGGCAGGATTATTAGCTGATGTTGCAGGTATTTTAGCCGCGCTTTTTATTGTTAAACTATTATTTGGATAAATTGTGAAAGTATATATTACCAGAAAACTGCCGGAAATTGCAGAAAAGCATTTAAAGGCAAACAAACTTGATGTTAGCTCATTTAAATATGACCGGGCAATTTCTAAAAAAGAATTGATTAAAAATGCGAAAGATGCCGACGCTTTAATTACTTTACTTTCGGATAAAATTGATAAAGAAATAATTGACAATCTTCCTAAATGTAAAGTTATCGCAAATTACGCGGTAGGGTACAATAATATAGATACAGTATACGCGAAATCTAAAAATATTGTTGTAACAAATACCCCGGATATATTAACCGATTCAACCGCCGATCTTGCTATGGCAATTCTGTTAACCTGTTCCCGAAGAATTATTGAAGGTGAAACCTACGTTCGTGCCGGAAAATTTGACGGATGGAAACCTAATTTATTATTAGGGTATGAATTCAGAAATAAAACATTCGGTATTATTGGCGCAGGGAGAATTGGACAAGCAACTGCCGTGCGCGCTAAAGCATTCGGTATGAAAATAATTTATTACAACAGATCGCAAAAAGAGAATTTTGAAAAAGAACAAAACGCTAAAAAAGTTTCATTAAACCAATTATTAAAGACTAGTGATTTTATTTCCGTTCACCTTCCGTTAACTCCTCAGACATTTCATCTGCTTAATAAAGAAAATCTAAAACTTCTTAAAAAGAATGCAATTATTATTAATACAGCGCGCGGTGAAGTTGTAGATGAAAATGAACTGATTAAATTATTAAAGACTAATAAAATTTATGCGGCTGGTTTTGATGTATATGAAAATGAACCGGCAATCAATAAAGAATTATTAAAATTAAAAAATGTTCTAGTCTTGCCTCATATAGGCAGCGCGACTATTGAAGCTAGAAATGCAATGGCAAAACTTGTGGCCGATAACGTTATAAGTGTATTAAAACATAAAAAAGGAGTAACTCCTGTTTAATTTTATTGTTTGAACTAATAGGATTACTGAGTATTTTTAACTTTATTAAAATAAATAAAAATATATGAGAATAGGAATACCAAAAGAAACATTACTCGAAGAAAAAAGAGTCGCTCTGGCTCCGGCCGGTGTCGACGCATTAGTAAAATCCGGTCACAATGTTTTTATTGAAACAGGAGCGGGATTAGAAAGTCATTTCCCCGATGACGAATACCGAAATGCAGGAGCTAATGTGGTATATACCGCCGAAGAAGTATTTCAACGTGCGGAATTAATCGCGAAAGTAGCGCCGTTAAAAGACGAAGAAGCAGAAATGCTTCAGGAAGAACAAATAATATTCTCCTTTCTGCATTTAAGAATCGGGAAAAAAAATATAATCGAAAACTTATTAAAAAAGAAAATAACAGCCATTAGTTATGAACTTATTGAAAAAAATGATCAATTACCTGTTCTTCAATCTATGAGTGAAATTGCCGGGCAATTAGCTGTTGAGGTAGGAGAACATTATTTTAAAAGTGATCATGAAGCCGGACGCGGGATTTTAATGGGCGGTATAACCGGGGTTGCTCCGGCGGCAATAGTAATTTTAGGCGCAGGCGTTGTAGGTTTTAACGCAGCGCGTGCCGGATTAGCAAGGGGAGCTCAAGTTATTGTTCTTGATAAAGACTTAAGAAGATTAAGAAGAATTGAAAACCTTTTATCCAAAAGCGTTACGACTGTTGTGGCGAATCCATATACTATTGCGCGCGGAGTTAAATTCGCGGATTTGCTTATTGGCGCAATTCAGATCAAAGGTGAACAGTCGCCGCATATTGTTACTGAAGCAATGGTAAAAACAATGAAGAAAGGTTCGGTAATTGTTGACGCTTCAATTGACCAAGGGGGATGCATAGAAACAAGCAGACCGACATCTATTTCACAGCCTATATTTGTCCACAATGATGTAATCCATTATTGTGTGCCCAATATGCCGGCTCTTGTTTCAAGAACAGCAAGTTTCGGGCTTACAAATGCGTCAATGGAATATATACTAGATATAGCCGATAATGGATTGTCGCACTCCTTAATGGGTGACGCTGGATTGGCAAAGGGAGTATGTACGTTTAACGGTTTTTGTTCTAACGAAACCTTGGCAGAAACTTTTGATTTGGAATTTAGAAGACTGCATATTTTTTCAACTAATTAATATTAGAGTTTTATTATGACATCGGAAGCGACAATTGGAAAACCTGTTAATGCGGCCTGGGTATCCAAATATAAATCAAAAATTATTTCGGCCGAAGAATCTGTTAAGGTGGTTAAATCAGGGGATAAGATTGTCATCCAGCCGGGATGCGCTGCGCCTCTCGAACTTATTAGAGCAATGGTTGATAGAAAAGATGAACTTGAAGACGTGGAAATATATCATATTCTTGTAGTAGGTAAACTGCCGTATGTTGAACCGGGAATGGAAAAACATTTTAAGCATAAAGCCTTTTTTATGGGAGGCAATACAAGAAAAGCAATAAATGACGGACGCGCAGAATTTATACCGATATTTTTATCGGAAGTAACAATGCTTTTTAAAAAAGGACTTATTCAAGCTGATGTTGCTTTAATTCATGTTTCTCCTCCCGATGAACATGGATTCTGCAGTTATGGAATTGATGTCGGAAATATAAAAACTCCGGCAGAAAAAGCTAAGGTGGTTATTGCTCAGGTAAATCCTAAAATGCCGCGTGGATTAGGAAACAGCTTTATACATATTAACAAAATTAATTATATAGTTGAACATGACGAACCGTTAATGGAGCTTCCGCAGGTTGACCCAAACGCTTCAAAAGAAATATTGGAAGTTTACGACAGTATAGGAAAACATATTGCCGAAATGATTGAAGACGGCTCGACTCTTCAAATGGGAATAGGAGCGATTCCCGATTCTGTTTTAAAATACCTGCATAATAAAAATGATCTTGGTATACATACGGAAATGTTTTCCGACGGTTTAATAGAATTGGTTTTGGAAGGCATAGTTAACGGTGAAAAGAAAACATTGCACCCCGGTAAAATTATAGCCGGATTTGTGCTCGGGACAAAAAAATCTTACAATTTTATTGACAATAATCCGATATTCGAATTTCACCCGCAGGAATATGTAAATGATCCATTTATTATAGCACAGAATAATAAAATGGTCGCAATTAATTCCGCAATTGAAATTGATTTAACCGGGCAAGTCTGCTCGGATTCAATTGGAACTAAATTTTACAGCGGTATAGGCGGACAGGTTGATTTTATTAGAGGCACCGCGCGTTCGGAAGGCGGAAAACCAATTATCGCACTCCCTTCGGCAACCAAGGATTTGAAAATATCCAGAATTGTTCCTACACTTAAACAAGGAGCCGGTGTTGTAACTTCAAGAGGTGATGTTCATTATGTTGTTACGGAATTCGGCGTTGCGAATTTATATGGAAAAACTGTTCAGGAAAGAGCAAGAATGTTAATTGAAATTGCCCACCCTTCGTTTAAGGATGAGCTCACTGTTTTTGCAAAAGAACATTATCATATTTAATTTTATGATTGCTATTGTTGGTGATATACACGGTTGCTTCCATACTCTCCGAGATTTGGTAAACAAAATCAAGGATAAATATCAGGATATCCAGATTTATGCTATCGGCGATCTTGTTGACAGAGGTAATTATAGCTATGAAACAATAAATTTCATTCTGGAAAACAATATCTTTTTCACGCCGGGAAATCATGACTATATGTTTTATCACTTCTTTAAAGATCCCCAAAGTATTTTCGCGCGGTCATGGGTATTTAACGGGAATGAATCTACGCTTGAATCTTATGAGCAATATGAAAATGCTATTTTCCCTCATATAGATGCTATAAAAAATTCACCGTTGTATTTTAATTTGGATGATTGTTTTATCTCGCACGCGGGAATTTCTATTAAATACAAAAGTATTCTTCCTGAAAATTTTAATAATGATTTGTCAATTCTTCACGATCACATTTATAACGACGCTAAGACAGACAGAGGGGTTTTGTGGACCAGAGATAATCTTCTTAATCTCGGTAAACTTCAAATTGTCGGGCACACAAAACATAAAGATATTACCCTTGATGAAGACTCCCAAGCCTTGTATATTGATACCGGAGCTTGCGTTGGAAACAAATTAAGCGCGGCAATAGTACACAAGAATGAAATTGTTGACACTATTGAAGAAAAAACGCATTTGAACGATATTATTTTATAGGGCATAAATAAATTCCTATCTATATTTTTATTGAATTTCTAACTTTAATTAGATAATTTTTGCATTCCAAAACACAAAAGTAATAAGGAAAGGCATATCGATAATTTCTACTGTTGAAAAGTTAAACTATTCAGGAACTCTCTCATTCATAATAATATGAAATATCTTTTGCGTTTAGGAATCCAGCTTTCTGCGATCCCTATTTTTGTTTTTATAACTATTTCTTCCTTTGGTTTTACATACCTCGAAAAGGATGAAAATTTAGATCTATTATTATTTGACGCTTGTTTCAATTATTTTTACAATAGCAGCTCAATAGATCAAAATAAATTAAATAACCATTCGGAAGATTATTCATTAATTACCGATAAAAATATTAATGAAAATATAACAGGTGAAAAATATACGGCAAATTTTTTCCCTCCCGATTCGGCAGAATTTCCAACCGATAGTTTATCATTACAGAAAGATTCTCTAAATACAGATTCAATAAATTTTATTGACGATGAAAAAAAATACATAAATATACAGGATGACATAAACGTATTAGATGCTCCGAAACCCGATTCAAACAAATTTCAATCTGATAGTATTGAATTAGGTGGAGATACTTTAACTTCGGACAAAGAAAATTTTATTGAAAATAATAGTGAGAATCCTAATAGTTCAGCTGCCAAAAATGTTTTTAATCTTTTCCCGTTTGATACGACGGATATTCAATCTGATAGTTTGTTTTTTGGTGACGATTCTTTGGCGGCAGATACTGTTAAAATTGATCCAATGCTTCTGGATTCTACAGCTAGACTTGAGTATTTCAGGTATCAAAGGGAAGATAAAAACTACGTTGAATTTAGACAAAAGAAACCTTCGCCATTTTTCGCCAAAACGGATAGAATTTCACAAAGAGTTGTTAAGTTGGATTCAACCGGTAATTTTGTTGAAATTAGAGAAATTGTAGCCGGAGTACCCCAAAAAAATTATTTAACTATTCCGCTCGATGAGTTTATTAATATGCGCCTGGAAGCAAGGGATAGGGATAATTGGGAACAAATGGCGTATAAATATGAGAAAAAAGAAGGACAGGACGATTTTGGAAAATTAATAACCGATATTACGAATATAGAAATCCCGCTGCCAAGTTCTTCCATCTTTAGTATTTTCGGGCCGAACAGGATTAATTTAAGAATTAATGGTTCAGTTGATATTCACGGCGCATGGCGAAACGAAACTACAGAAGGTGTTACAGCTTCACTTTTGGGAAATACAAAAAACGAACCCGACTTTAAACAGCAGGTGCAGATAAACGTAAGCGGAACCGTCGGTGATAAATTATCAATTTCCGCCGATTGGAATACTGAAAGAACATTTGAATATGAAAACCAGCTTAAATTAAAATATACAGGATACGAAGACGAAATTATTCAGAATATTGAAGCGGGAAACGTTTCGCTTCAGACTTCACCTCTTGTAGGTGGTAGCGAAGCGCTTTTCGGCGTGAAAGCAGATTTTCAGCTCGGACCATTTAAGTTGACGGCAATTGCATCCCAGAAAAAAGGGGAAACCGAAGAAGTTTCGGTTAGCGGCGGATCTACTAAACAGCCGTTTGAAATTCATGCTTATGATTATTCCGAAAATCATTATTTCCTTGATATTGAATACGCTAATACAACAGATCCGAATTTAAATTTATTCAACAGGTTTTTTGGAAGACCGACTCCTGATGTTAGACAGGATAAATATATAACTGATCTTGAAGTATGGAAAACAACAACAGGTAATATTGATCAGGGAAGAGAAAGACAGGGAAGCGCTTTTATTAATTTACCGGCGCAGGAAAATTTTTCATATGATACTTTTAAAAGCATAACAATCCCTTCCGTTCAAGGCGAAAATGAAATAAACGGCAGGTTTGTAAAACTGGAAGAAGGTATTGATTACATTTTTGACGAAGCAAATAAGTATACCGGTTTTATTACTTTTAAAACTCAAATCAATCCTAATGACGCTATTGCTGTTGCTTATAAAAGACAGGGTGAGACTTTCGGCGAATTTTTAAATGATGTTGCCGCTGATACCGCTTCTGTAATAGTTCTTAAATTAATTAAACCGAAAAATCTTCAGCCGCAATTCAGCCAGGCCTGGAGACTACAGCTTAAAAATATTTATCCAATCGGCGGACGCGATGTTAAAAAAGAGGGTTTCACTCTTGATATAAACTATCAGTTGCCCGGTCAGGAACCGAGAAATGATTTCCAGGGAACAAAATTGCTTCAGGCTTTTAAACTCGATGTCGTTGATCAATCGGGCAACCCTAATCCCGACGGCGCATTTGACTACGAACCCGGAATAAAAATAATTCCTGCTACAGGAGAAATTATATTCCCTGTTCTGCAGCCTTTCGGCGCTCAATTTTTAGATGCGGCCGGACTTCCGGATTCAATTGCTTATCAATCGGTTTATGATACCACAAAAACATTTGCAAGAAGAGATAATACAAAGGACCGTTTTTTAATTTCAGGCGAATATTCGGCATCGGTTACTTCAGTATATAATATTGGTTTTAACGTTGTTGAAAACTCGGTAAGAGTAACATTGGGCGGTAGAGAATTAGCCGCAGGTTCGGATTATTCTGTCGATTATAATATCGGTCAAATACAAATTCGTAAAAATGAAGCTCTTGTGCCCGGAGCTGATTTAAAAATTACATATGAAAAAAATGATCTTTTCTCTCTTGCGTCTAAAACACTATTGGGTTTTAGAGGTATTTATGATTATGACAAAAATACCAAACTCGGATTTTCATACTTAAATTTGAATCAGCAGACTTTAAGCGATAAGGTTAGAATCGGTGAAGAACCTTTAAATAACTCGATTATGGGCGCGGATTTTAAAACAATGATTGAACTTCCATTTATTACTAAGGGATTAGATAATTTAATATCAACAAGCGCAATGTCCTCTTTTTCACTTGCAGGTGAATATGCGTATATAAATCCTGACCCGAATACAAAGAAAAGTCCTATCGCTTCCGATAACGGACAGAGCATTGCTTATATTGATGATTTTGAAGGCGCTAAAAAAACAATTCCAATTGGAGTTTCATATACATCCTGGAGCGATATCAGCGTTCCGGATAGTATTCCCGGACTTGAAGCAATATTCAACAAACAAAGTTTAATGAGTTATAAAGCTAAAACTTTTTGGTACAATATTACCCCTTCGGATATACGTGTACAGAATATTTACGGCAACAGAAAACAAGCTGCTAAAGACGCCCAGCAGATTACGGCTATTGATTTTGTATTTCGTCCGGATCAGAAAGGTTCTTATAATTACAACCCAAATGTGGGGGATATAAGAAACAACTGGGGCGGCATGATGAAGCTTCTTTCGGCTTCGGCTAATAATTTAATTGAAGAGAATATTGAATTTATTGAATTCTGGGCTTCTATCATTGACGGGCCCGATGATGCTAAAATCTTTATTGATCTTGGTCAGATAAGCGAAGATATAATTCCAAATAACAGACTTGATACCGAAGACGCAAACTCAAACGATAGAATTGACCAGGGCGAAGATACCGGTATTGACGGATTAACCGACGAAGAAGAAAGAATACAATTTCAAAGTACAGAAGAAGATCCGAGCGGTGATAATTTTAACCTGCTTCCCGGAAGTTTAGATGCTGATTCTTACATTAAAGCAAACGGAACAGAAGGCAACGCTGTGTTAACTGAAGCAGGACGCGGACCCGATTCGGAGGATTTAAATAGAAATTTCTCGCTTGATGTTATTAACAGTTATTTCAGATATGAAATACCGCTCGATACTAATAAATTAACAAACGAATTTGTTAAAGGGGGCGGCGCCGGTGACGATCCTACATGGCATTTATATAGAATTCCGTTAAAGGATTTTATTGGCACGCACGGCAATCCCAGTTTCTCGGTTATTGAAGCCCTTAGGTTATGGGTTACCGGAAGCGCTGAAGAAATTCATTTAAGAATCGCCGAGTTTAATCTTGTCGGCAATCAATGGCAGAAAGTATTAACTAAAACCGTAACCGAAGATGATACGACTCTTATCTTATCCACAATTAATTATGAAGATAATCCGGATTATGAAAAACCGGCCGATGTAATTAGAGAAAGAGACAGATCAAAACCGGATGAAGAAGTTTTTGAAAATGAACAATCTTTACAGCTTATTATAAATGATCTTCAGGAAGGAGATAGAAGAGAAGCGGTTAAATTTTTAATTCGTCCGCTGGATTTATTTAATTACAGAGAATTAAAAATGTATCTTCACGGCGATAAAGATACATCTCCGGGTTCGGTTTCATATCAGGAAGACGGTGTTCCTAAAGGAGGCGAAGTATATTTACGTTTCGGTTCCGATACAACAAACTATTATGAATATAGAAGACCGATAGAACCCGGATGGGAAAATCTAAGCGTAATTTTTGAAGAGCTTACTGCCTTTAAACAATTAGCTAGTGATTCATCAAAATATTTCCCTGTAAGCGGAAGAGAAGGACATTTTTACGGTGTAAAAGGAAATCCTACATTAACTAGAGTCTCTTTCTTTTTAATTGGTATTGAAAATCCTGCCGATTCAAGCGGTTCAATTTCCGGTGAAATATGGGCTAACGAACTGCGTGTATTAGGTGCCGATAATGCAAAGGGATGGGCTTACAGCGCGAATACTTCTATCAAACTTGCTGACTTATTATCCGTCGGTTTTAACATCAGCCAGCGCGATCCAAACTTCCACAAATTAAATGAAAGATTCGGAACCAGGGTCGATGCTAAAAACTGGGGGATGAATGTTGATTTTAATATTCTGAAACTTATTCCTCTAAATTTATCGGGAAGTAATCTTAACATTTCTTATCAAAGAACGGAGTCAATTTCTAAACCGATTTATCAGCCTGGTACCGACGTTAGAATTGACGCCGCGGCAAAACAGGAAGAAGCAAAATTAATAGATGAAGGCCTTTCTCCCGAAGAAGCATCATATGAAGCTAATAAACTTATTCAGGACAGTTATACTTTATCAACAAGCGAAACCTGGGCAGCTTCGAATGTTAAAATTAGAATTCCCACAGACGCATGGTATATAAATGAGACTATTAACAACCTTACATTCGGATTCAACTATAATAAAAAATACGGAAGAAACCCGACTACCTCGCTTCAGAACGGCTGGATATGGAATGCAAGCGTAAATTATAATCTAAATTTGGGAAGGGAAAACTATTTTAGGCCAATTGATATTCCGTATTTGGGAGACGCGCTGGAAATATTTTCCGATTATAAAGGGTTACGTATAAATTATCTGCCGCAGACTTTTACTGCTTCGGTTTCGGCTAAAAGGAATTGGAACTATTCTCTAACAAGAACAACCGATGTTCCGAGTATTCAAAGAGATTTTACTACAGTTAGAAACGCTGGTTTCAGCTGGCAGTTAACCGAAGGGGGTATTTTTAACTGGGCAATCGGCTACAGCACCTCAATAACTTCTTCATTGGCTTATTTATTAACAATTGAAAATCCGGATGCTAATTTTGATTTTGACAGGCCCGAAGGAGAAATTTGGAATGACATATTCAGTTCGGCTGGTTTCGGTAAACCATTTGATTTCGCGCAGTCATTTGATATTAAAACCAGTCCTATTCTTCCTTCAATTTGGGATATTAATAAATACGTAAGAGTAACTGCCGGTTACAGTGTAACATATAACTGGAAAAATAATTTTCAACAGGAAGATTTGGGAAGAGGCGCTGGTTATTCGAACAGATTTAACGCCGGACTAAACTTCAGGTTAAAATCTCTTTTCAGACCTTGGTTCGAAGACCTTGAAGCAACTGCAGCAGCTAAAACTCCAAATATGGGCAGGGGAGCAAGAAGAGGTCAAAATCCGCAAATTGAAGAAGGCGCAGCGGATTCGCTTGAATTTGCCGCAGATTCTTTAGATGAAGGAATTTCAACTTTTGACGCCACTATGGGTCTTCTTAAAACTATCGCCAATATTATATTTTTTGATTATGAACAAATCTCATTTAATTTCAGCCAGAACAATTCATTCGCAAGCAGCGGGTTAAAAGGACTTGGTACCGGACTTACAAATTTTTGGGGTATTAACCAAAGAGAAGAAAACGGTCCAAACAGATTATTTATGCTCGGCTTGTCAAATAACGCCGGACCGCGTGCGCCTAACGGTACCTTGTCTGATAATTTTTCTCAAAAAAATAATCTGGACTTTAAAACTCAAAAACCGTTATGGGAAGGCGCGACTATTGATTTAAGCTGGAATTTGGGATGGGGAATGAATAAATCAACAACTCTTACAACGGATTCATTAGGCAATATTACAATCAACAATATAAATTCCACGGGAACTATTGACAGATCATTTTTATCACTCCCTAATACTCTAGTTTTTTCTATGTTCGGAAACGGAATCAAAAAAGTTAATGAATTGTATGACTCCGAATCTTCAAATCCTTCTCAAAGTTTATCTGATGCATTTATTGAAGGTTTTGAAACTTTGCCCCTTCTTGAAAAGATTCCAATTCTTGCCGATGTGGCCAAATATATTCCTAGACCAAATTGGCAAATTAATTGGAGCGGACTGGAAAAAATGGGATTCTTTAAAGATGTTGTAAGCAGAGCATCAATTTCGCACGGTTATTCTTCAACTTATTCCGAAGGATGGAAAATTATCCCGGAATCCGGAGTTCAGGAAATCCAAACTCAAAGAATAATGTACGGGTTTAATCCGTTAATTGGACTTAACTTAACTTTTAATAAAATTTTTGACGGTAACCTTACTTCTTCATTAAAATTTTCGACAAGAACAAGTTATAGTCTTGGTTCTTCAACAAGAAATATAACAGAAAACTATTCCAAAGAAATAAGCTTTACCACCAGTTTTTCAAAATCCGGATTTGAATTGCCAATGTTCGGGCTTTCATTAAAGAATGATATTGAAGTTTCACTTTCTTATACCTCTTCTCAAAACTCCATTGTTATTTTTGAAATGGATAAATTTAGAGATGAAGGCACTCCGCAGGACGGTACAATAAGAACTACAATTGAACCGCGAATTAAGTATATTATGAGCTCCAGGGTTACTCTATCTTTATTCTATAAGCGGAGTCAGGTTGAAATTGAAGGCGTTTCAAAAATACCACCTACGACAACTAACGAAGCCGGACTGGACGTTCACATTTCAATAAATTAGTATTATTAGTTTTTCAAAATTAGGAAATCATGAAAAGTAAAAAAATTTTATGGGTTGATGATGAAATTGATCTTTTAAGATCGCATGTAATATTTTTATCGGAAAAAGGATATGATGTTCAAACGGTTACCAACGGCGAAGATGCCGTTTCAAAAGTAAGCGAGCAGCAGTTCGATCTAATCTTTTTGGATGAAATGATGCCGGGTATCGGCGGACTTGAAACCCTATCCCGCATTAAGGATATTAAACCGAATATTCCTGTTGTAATGGTTACAAAAAGTGAAGCAGAATCCCTTATGAATGACGCAATTGGCGGCAAGATTAGCGATTATTTAATTAAACCGATACTCCCTTCGCAGGTTCTTCTGGTATGTAAAAAACTTCTCGAAAGCAAAAAAATCTCGGGTGAATATATTGCAAAAGATTATCTGCAGGACTTCAGCGAAATTTCAAAAATGCTTTTAATGGATCCCGATTTTAATGATTGGATTGAAATATATCTAAAATTAGTTAACTGGGACCTGGAAATAGATAAACACCCGGAAATAGGTTTAAGGCAGACGTTAATAGACCAAAGAAAAGAATGCAATCAGGAATTTTCCAAATATGTTGAACGCAATTATTTAAAGTGGATTAATAGTTTAGGTGAAGATACATCCCCGACTTTAACTCCGGAAATAGTAAAAAAATATGTATTCGAAAAAGTTAAAAAATCAGAAGGACCTGTATTCTTTTTTGTATTGGATTGTTTAAGAATTGATCAGTGGCTGGTTATGGAAAAACAATTGATCGATTTGTTTAATATTGAAAAGGAATATTATTATTCAATATTGCCTACAGCTACGCCTTATGCAAGAAATTCATTGTTCAGCGGATTATTTCCGTCCGAAATTGAGAATATATATCCTGATCTTTATACTCAAGGCGCTGAAGATGAAAGGAGTTTGAATAAATATGAAAAGGAATTTCTGCAGAGTCAGGTTGATAAAAATAGGATTGAATTAAAAAATGATTTAAAATATATGAAAATCATTGATCCTGAAGTCGGCCGTTCTTTTGAACAGAACGTTGTTTCTCATAAAAAAACACATCTAATGGCCGTTGTGGTAAATTTTCTTGATATGATTGCTCACGGCAGATCCGATTCTGATATATTAAAAGAGATCGCGCCTGATGAGGCGGCTTACAGGTCATTAACCGACAGCTGGTTCCGCCACTCTTCCTTATTTGGTACCTTCAGGGCAATAGCAAAAATGCCTAACGCAAAAATTATTTTAACGACCGACCACGGCAGTATCCGCTCAATGAGAGGCGCAAAGGTTCTTGGTGACAGGGAAGCGTCAACCAATTTAAGATTTAAATTCGGGAAAAATTTAAAGGTCGACGACAAACACGCAATCTTTATTAAGAACCCTACTGAATATAAACTCCCCAGGCACGGACTTACAATAAGTTACATAATAGCGAAAGAAGATTATTATTTCGTTTACCCGACGGATTATCATAAGTATTTAAGTCATTATAAAGATACATTCCAGCACGGCGGAATATCTATGGAAGAGATGATTCTGCCTATTGTTACAATGGAGAGTAAGGCCTGATGTTATTTCCTTATAAAATTATTCTTAATTCTGAAATAGATACTCTAAAAACAGCTGAAGAATTTTCTAAGGTGTTAAAAAACGGGGACATAGTAGCGTTAAACGGCAATCTTGGTACCGGCAAAACTTTTTTTGTTAAAGGAGTCGCAAAACAATTTAATATTACTAATGTTAACAGCCCGACTTTTGCTATTGTTTATGAATATAAGGGTGATAGAAAAATTTATCATTTTGATTTTTACAGAATAAAAAAAATAGAAGAATTATACGATATTGGAATTGAAGAGTATTTTAATGATGATGAAGCTATAGTATTTATTGAATGGGCTGAATTAATGATTGAAATTTTACCGAAGAAATATTATTTAATAAAAATTAATTTATTGGAAAATAATAAAAGAGAAATAGAAATTACTAAACATGAATAAGCCCTTCCCAATATTAGCAGTGGAAACTTCGGGCGACCTTTGCAGCGCCGCCGTAATGATGGATGAAAAATCATTCTCGGAAATTAATATTCTTAAAAAACATATTCATTCCGAGAAATTATTATTAATGATAAAACAAGTGCTCGGCTCTGTGGATTTGTCAGTTAACGATATAGCGCAAATTGCTTTTTCAAACGGACCCGGTTCTTTTACGGGTTTAAGAATCGGACTTTCGGCTGTAAAAGGAATTGCTTTCGGAGTTGATATTCCTGTTATACCCGTACCAACATTTGATGCGCTTGCGTATAAAATTTCATTGTCCGTAAATAACGACACAAATTTTGGAGTTGTAAGTAATGTTAACACCGAAGAACTTTACTTTTCAGCTTATAAAAAGGTGAATGATCAGAATCTGGAATTATTAAAAGAATTATCATTAATTAAAAAAGACGAGTTTGAAATTTCTACAAAAAATTTGGACTCAGTATTTGGAAACTTTTCACACAAAAAAGTTTTTAATAAATCGACATTTCCTACCGCAATAAATATTGCAGAATGGGCTTATTTATTTGGTCAGGAATTATTAACTTACAACTTCGATTACCTGGAACCGAATTATTTTAAAAAATTTGCAGCAAAGGTGAATAAATGAAAAAATTATTTTTGTTTGTACTTTTAGCGGGGACACTTCTATTTGCTCAAAATAAAAAAGCCTCTAAAATTGTAGTATCACCCGGTGAATTTGATTTCGGCAAAATTGTGGAAGGTACTGTAGTAACCAAAGATTTTGAAATAAAAAACGCCGGCAACGATACATTAATAATTGATAGGGTAAGAGCATCCTGCGGTTGCACAGCGGCAAGACCGGATAAAGACATTTTGCTTCCAGGTGAAAAAACCACTTTAAAGGTTTCATTTAACTCGGCAAATAGATCCGGTAAACAGAAAAAACATATTTATGTATTTTCAAATGATCCTCTTTTCGGTGAATTCAGATTTACTTTTTACGCAGATATAGTAAGCGATAACAAAGATGAATCAATTTTATTAAACAAACCGCAATTAAAATTGGAACGTAATAGTTATGATTTCGGGAAAGCATTTGAAGGCGAAAAATTAAAACTTTCTTTAAGTTTTAAAAATACCGGAAAAGATGTACTAGAAATTAAAGATGTCAAAACTTCTTGCGGTTGTACTGTTGCATCCTTAAGTTCTAAAAAGTTAATCCCGGGACAAAACGGGAAATTAGATATAGAATTTGATACCTCGGATAGACAGGGTAAAATGGCTAGAACCATAACGCTGTTTTCAAATGACCCAAAAGATCCTGAACAAACAATCACATTATTTGTAAATATTTTAGAGCGAAATTCATAATGGCATGGTTTAAAAGATCGAAACAGAACATTTCTCCCGACAGCGTTAAAAGCGATATTCCAGACGGACAATGGATTAAATGCGAGGACTGCGGAGAAATTATTCATATAAAACAGATGGAAGAAAATTTGTGGGTCTGCGGAAAATGTAATTACCATTTCAGAATAGGCAGCCTTGAGTATATAAATATTCTTTTCGACAAAGGATCATTTAAGGAACTTGATAAAAAAATGCGTTCAGGCGATCCTCTTGAATTTGTTGATACTAAAAAATATTCGGAAAGAATTCCCGCTACAATTAAAAAAAGCGGTTTATATGATGCCGTTCGAACAGGTATCGGAAAAATTGAAGGCAAGAAAATAGCTTTCGGTTGTATGGATTTTAAATTCATTGGCGGAAGCATGGGCTCAGTAGTTGGTGAAAAATTGGCTCGGGCTATTGATAAAGCTTATCAGCAGAAAATTCCGCTTGTAATTATTTCACAGAGCGGAGGAGCAAGAATGATGGAAGGCGCATTTTCATTAATGCAGATGGCTAAAACAAGTTCAAGACTTGCAAGACTTGCGGAAGCGAAAATTCCATATATCTCAATTTTAACCGACCCGACTACAGGCGGAACTACTGCCAGCTACGCTATGTTGGGAGACATTAATATTGCGGAACCAAATGCATTAATTGGTTTTGCCGGTCCGAGAGTTATTAAACAAACTATCGGAAGAGATTTGCCGAAAGGATTCCAAAGATCCGAATTTTTAGAGGACCACGGATTTGTTGATTTTATTGTTAACCGTAAAAACCTCAGGGAAAAGTTACTTCTTACAATAAATTATTTGTCATAACAATAAATTCCGGAATTTATTTCCGGAATTTATCTGCCATTTTATTCAAAATTTCCAAAACATAATCAACCTCTTCAATCGTATTTTCATAACTGAATGAAAAACGTATTGATCCGTTGGCGTCTGCCGCGCTTTTTCCACTGCTTAAAATTACATGAGATGGTTTTAATGTTCCGGATGTGCAGGCCGCGCCGTTTGAAGCGGCTATTCCGTTTATATCAAGAAACATCAGCATTGACTCTGCGTCATTATTGTAATGATTGCTGTTGAATGTTAAACTTAAAATGTAAGGCGATGCATTTTTGCCGCCGTTAAATTCAATAAATTTATTATCTATCTCTTTTATTCCAGCTATAAACCTATCCTTAATTTTTAAAGTTATATTATGGTTCTCAAACATATTTTCACTTGCAATTTTAACTGCTTCAGCAAAACCAATAATTCCCGCCGCGTTTTCTGTCCCGGCCCTGCGGCTTCTTTCCTGCGAACCCCCGAAAATCATAGGTGAAAGGGGAGTACCGCTTTTGGCGTAAACCATTCCGATACCTTTTGGCCCGTTGATTTTATGTGCCGATGCGGAAATAGAATCTACTCCTATTTCTTTCACGTCAATTTTTACTTTTCCGAAACTTTGAACTGCATCGCTGTGAAAATATACTCCGTGTTTTCTGCAGGTTTCTGCGATTTTCTCAATTTCGTTAATGACACCGGTCTCATTATTTATAAATATGACAGAAACCAGCGAGGTATTTGATGTAATTGATTTTTCAATTACATCAACGCAGGCAGAAGTATCATGCTGAACATCAGTAATAATTATATCAAACCCAAGCCGACTTAATTCTCTGCAAGCGTCAATAATACAATGATGTTCGGCTTTTGTAGTAATTATTGAATTTTTCCCTGAATCATAATATTCCGTTTTTGCAATTCCGAATAAAGAAAAATTATTAGCTTCCGTTCCGCTGCTTAAAAAATAAACTTCCGCCGGATCGGCATTAATAAAATCGGCTATAAATTCCCTCGATTCTTCAATAGCCACTCTTACCTTTCTTCCGTAGGAATGAATTGACGAAGGATTCCCGAAATCTTCTTTTAGATATGGGAGCATTTTTTCAAATACTCGGGGGTGAAGTTTTGTTGTAGCTGCATTATCAAAATAAACTTTTCTCATTGGGGCAGACTTATCTCTCCGAAATGAATCGAAGTTATTTCATTATTTGTTTTTAACTGGAGATACCCGTTCTCATCAATGTCTTCAAAAATACCGTGTATGGTTTTATCCCCGTCCTCAATTTTAATTTTTTCACCGATTAAATTACAGCGCATTCTCCAATCATTTAATACTTTTTCTTTATTGTTGATACTTAGATTAAAAATCTCCTCAAAGCAGTTTAATATTTCACTTAATAATTTTTCACGGCTTACTTCCTTTCTGAATTCTTTTCTTACAGAAGTGGGCTGAATATTAAATTGACCTGTAAAACCCGCTTGATTCACATTTACGGCAATGCCGATAACAGCTTTCTCAATTTTACTTCCTTTTGATGTCGACTCTACAAGAATACCCGATATTTTTTTATTATTAATCAAAACATCATTAGGCCATTTTAAATTTACCTTAAACTGATAAAGATTTTCAAGAGCTTGAGCAACAGCTACCGACGCACCCAATATCAAAATATTTATATTATCGGCCGATATTCCATCTTTAAGCATGATAGAAAAAGTAAGGTTTTGTTCCTTAGTGCTCAGCCAGGTTCTGTTTCTTCTTCCGCGTCCCGCACTTTGATATTCGGCAAAAAATACCAATCCATGTTTATTATATTCTTTCGATTTTAATAAAAAACTGTTTGTTGAATCAATATCTTCACAATAAATGAAATTTCTTCCAATCGTTTCGGTACTTAACTTAATGTCAAATTTTTCAATATTAAACAAGGCATACTCCAGTTAAAGTTTATGTAATATAGTCATATTAAGTGTCATATATATAGATATAGCGACAAAATGCTATATCATGTGTCAATTATGCCGTATAATTAAAAATCGTCCAAAAACTCATAAGTTGTTGGAATAAAACAACTTAAGCGTCTATTCTGAGATGGCACGTTACTTGTCTATTTATTCACGTATAATTAACAAAAAAGGAGGTCAACCATGACACTTATTAAATTTGAACCCTTAAAAGAGTTCGAATCTTTTCAAAATCAAATTAAAAAATATTTTGATGATTTTCCTTCTTTTGGACTTAATGTAGATAATTCTTTTTCACCAAGAATTGATATTTCGGAAAAAGAAGATACGCTTTTAGTTGAAGCCGAAATACCGGGTGTAAAAAAAGAAGATCTAAAAATCACCTTACAAGATAATATTTTGACCATCAAAGGTGAAAAGAAAAAAGAAGAAGAGAGCAAGGATAAAAATTATTACAGATGCGAAAGAACTTACGGCTCTTTCAGCAGAAGTTTTACATTGCCTGCCGAAGTTAACACCGATAAAGTAGACGCTAAATTTAACGACGGTATGCTTAATATTGTTTTGAAGAAAATTGAAAGCAAAAAGACAAAAGAAAAACTTATTGAATTGAAATAAACAAAATCTGCGGCAGAGTTTCTCTGCCGCCTTAAAATTATAAGGAGTGATTATAATGGGAAAAATAATAGGAATTGATTTAGGAACAACAAACTCTTGCGTTGCGGTGATGGAAGGTAATGAACCGGTTGTAATACCAAATTCCGAAGGCGGCAGAACAACACCATCAGTTGTTGCTTTTACTAAAAGCGGCGAAAGATTAATAGGCCAGCCGGCTAAACGCCAGGCAGTTACTAATCCTCACAATACTATCTTTTCAATAAAAAGATTTATGGGAAGAAGAATTGAGGAAGTTAAACATGAAATTCATGAAGTCCCTTATAGTGTTGTTGAAGGGGATAACGGAACGGCAAGAGTAAAAATTGACGAAAGACTTTACTCTCCTCCCGAAGTTAGCGCTATGATTCTTCAAAAAATGAAAAAAACTGCTGAAGAATATTTAGGTCAGGAAGTAACCGAAGCAGTTATTACCGTCCCGGCTTATTTTAATGATGCGCAAAGACAAGCAACAAAAGACGCAGGCGAAATTGCAGGCTTAACGGTTAGAAGAATTATAAACGAACCAACTGCTGCCGCATTGGCATACGGTTTAGACAAAAAAAATAAAGAACAAATTGTTGCGGTATACGATTTAGGCGGCGGTACTTTTGATATTTCTGTGCTTCAATTAGGCGACGGTGTATTTGAAGTTAAATCCACAAACGGCGATACTCATTTGGGCGGAGATGATTTTGACCAGGTATTAATCGATTTTCTTGCGGATGAATTTCAGAAACAAGAAGGAATAGATCTTCGCAAAGATCCAATGGCTTTGCAAAGATTAAAAGAAGCCGCTGAAAAAGCTAAAATTGAACTGTCTTCTTCTATGCAGACGGATGTTAATTTACCTTTTATTACTGCTACTCAGGACGGACCTAAACATTTAAATATAAATTTAAGCAGAGCGAAATTTGAACAGCTTGTTGATAAATTAATTGAAAGAACTGTTGGACCCTGCCAAAACGCGATTAAAGACGCAGGTTTAACCGCTTCTCAAATTGATGAAGTGATTCTGGTCGGCGGGTCAACTAGAATTCCTAAAGTACAGGAACTTGTAAAAAGAATTTTTGAAAAAGAACCTCATAGAGGCGTGAATCCAGATGAAGTTGTTGCAATAGGCGCTTCAATTCAAGGCGGCGTTTTAGCCGGAGACGTAAAAGATGTTCTCCTTCTCGACGTTACTCCGCTTTCATTAGGAATTGAAACTCTAGGCGGTGTTATGACTAGATTGATTGAAGCGAACACAACTATTCCGACAAAGAAAAGCGAGGTGTTTTCAACCGCGGCAGACAATCAGCCTTCAGTTGAAATACATGTACTTCAAGGTGAAAGACCTATGGCCTCGGATAACAGAACATTGGGAAGATTTCATCTTGACGGAATTCCGCCGGCACCCAGAGGCGTACCTCAGGTTGAAGTAACATTTGATATTGACGCTAACGGTATCCTTAATGTATCGGCAAAGGACAAAGCGACTAATAAACAACAGAGCATCAGCATTACATCCTCTAGCGGATTAAATAAAGATGAAATTGAAAAGATGAAAAACGCAGCTAAAGAACACGCTGCCGAAGATAAAAAGAAAAAAGAATCCGTGGAAATTAGAAACCAAGCTGATAACCTTGTTTTCCAGACAAAAAAACAAATGGAAGAATTAAAGGATAAGCTCGAAAGTCAGGATAAGAGTGTTTTGGAAAGTGAAATCAAAAAAACCGAAGAAGCATTGGCATCAAATGATTCTGATAAAATAAAAGCTGCAACGGAAAGCCTTACAAAAGTATGGGGCGATATTTCTCAAAAGATTTATCAGCAGGCCGGACAGCAGGCACAGCCGGGCGATAACGGTTCAGCTCAAAGCGAAGCTAATAAAGATGCTTCGGCGGAACCGAAAAAAGAAGGCAAGGAAAATAATGTAGAAGATGCTTCTTATGAAGTTGTTGATGATGACAAAGACAAATAATAAACTTATATCAATAATAAAATAAATTGGAGGTTGTTATGACTGCAAATAAAGAAGTTGTAACTCCCGAAAACGGGGTAAATGTTACAGAAGAAAAAAGCTGGGAACAAGCTTTGGAAAATGAATCCTGGGTTGCTCCTTTAGTTGACATATATGAAACAGAAGACGATTTTTTCTTAACCGCGGTTATGCCCGGTGTTGAAAAAAGAGATGTAAAAATTAAAATGGAAGAAGGCAATCTTATTCTGATGGGAAGAATTAATTATTCTCAAATGTTTAATAGGAAGTATGTTCTTAAAGAAACAGAAACTGGAAATTATTATAGAAAATTCAAAATATCCGACAGCGTTGACAATAATAAAATTAACGCGACTTTCGAAAACGGAATATTGACTGTTCAGCTTCCCAAACATGAAAGAATAAAACCCAAAAATATTGAAATCAAATAGAGCCGCTTTTCAGTTATTAAAAACCCGCAGTTATGCGGGTTTTTTTTATTAATTAATAATTAACGGAAAATCTTTTGCGCCGGTATAATAATAGAACCTTCCCGCGCTTATTAAATCTTTTAAATAGTTATAATTACCGTCAAGTCCGCCGAATAATACCGACCTTGCATCATAACCTAATAATCTTAGATGTGCAGTTAACATTGCGCTTAAATGTCCCGAATAGCTGTAAATTGCTATCTTTCTATCGTCCGGAAAGGTTTGCAGAAACGATACACTGCTTAAATCAGAATTTGGATAATATGGATAATATAAAACCGTACCCGGCAGGTGGCCAATTCCGCCTTTAGGATCACTATACAAATCCGAGGTTCCGTAACAGGCAGTGTAATAATCGGATAAGTTTGATTTAAGCTGCGCGAAATTAATTGTATTAATTGATTGGTAAGTATCGACTCCTATAGGTATTTCTTCTTGAAAACCTTCAAGAAATAAATTTATTATACGTTCTTCAAATAAATCTTTTATATTTTTATTCTCAACATTAGGGACCGCAGGTAAAGAATAATATTTTGAAGGATAATGTAATGTTATATCTGTTCCTATTCCCATATTGCTTACGTTATTTAGAACTTCATTTTCAAATAATTTATTCCACGCAGCGATTCCGAATAATAACGAGTAAACATTTGAATAACCGTATATTCTGAAAAGGTACGTATAATATGCCGCCGATTGTCCGCTGCTGCTTACAATTACTGAATTTTTAATTGAGTTGTTTTTAAAATATTCGAATAAATTATTAGTTGAAATATTTACTGAACCTTCAATATGTCCCGCTTGGTACTTATCAGTAGATCTTATATCAATAATATCAAACTTATCCTTATTTCTGTAAAGCGAATCTGCCGTAACAAAGGATGAAAAAAGAGATGATGCGCTTGTGTTTATGTAATCGCCTCTTTCTTCTATCTCTCGCAGCAATAACGAGCTTGTTGTGAATTCTTCTAATGGAATATTTGCAGTGTCGATTTCTTCAATACAGCCGGTGATTATAACTGCAAAAATCAGAATGTATTTACTTAACATAAGGGAAATCTTTCACTAAGTTTATATGATATGTATAATTTATAAAAGCTTCTGATGAAGCTAACCTTTGATAGAAAAGGGCATGTGCGCCGAATAAAAGTGATTTGGCGTCATATCCTAAAAGTCTTAAATGAGCTGTTATTATTGCACTTAGTTCTCCTGCGTAGCTGTACAAAATTATTTTTTTTGAAACCGGTATTGTCTGCAGATAATTTACACTACTTAATTCTGAAACCGGATAAAACGTTTTATAAAGCACAGCTCCTTTTGGGTGACCTGGATTTTCAAATACGCCGAGCTGTCCCACAAAATATAAATCTGATTTACCGGAACATATTATAAAATATTCAGAACTATTCAAATTTATCATGCTTGCAAAATAATCTTTGTCAATAGTATTTACCGTGATTGAATACGGCAAGGCATTTTCATTAAAACCTTCAATTAGAAAATCTATAATTCGCTTGTTTAATAATTCACCGGCAGTAAGATTATTTCCTTTTTCCAATAAAGGTAGTTCAGAAAAATTTGGTTTGGGATTATCAACATTATGGTAATTTTCCATATTCGTCAATTCAGCTATGTTATCCGTAAAATAGTGAGAGAAATCTTTATGCCAGGAAGCCATTCCGAATTTAAGTGAATATACATTCCTTAATCCGTATAACCTCAATAACGCGGTATAATAAGAAGATGCCTGGCCTGTATTACTGATTATTACAAAATCTTTATTCAAATTATTAGAATTAATAATATAGTCAAGTAACGATCCGCTTGTTATGTTAACGGCATCTTTAATATGTCCGTTGCTGAAATCTTCGGCTTTTCTAACATCCAAAACTATATAATTTGCTAAGTTTGAATTTAATTCTTCGGCCGTAATTGAAGCGGGGAAGTTAGGTGAATTAATATAATCTCCTCTCGATTCAATTTCACGCAGAATTAATGCGGAGTTATTAAAATTGAATCCGGCTGCGGAATCGGTGATTTCTTCAATGCAGCCTTGAGCAATTAAAATAAATATTATAAAAATAATTGGTACTGATTTTTTCATAATTAGTATCTTTATTCTATTCCTTTACTGCACATTATTTATTTTTATAATCGGGAAATCATTAGATGAATTGTAAATATATAATCTTCCTGTACTTATAGTGTTTTTAATAGCATCGTACCCGTAATATTGTACGCCGAATAAAAGCGACTTGGCGTTATATCCTAATAGTCTTAAATATGCTACTGTAGCTGCGCTAATCTGACCCGAATAACTAAAACATGTTATTATTTTATCGGAAGGAATTGTCTGTAATTTTTCCGTTGAATAAAAATCATTTATACCGTTAAACGGGTGAAAAATTATGGTGCCTGCTGGTTTTGGAAAATTATATTTAATATCAGTTGTTGTGCTGGCCATGACAAATATTTCATTTTGATTAATATTGGAATATAGATATCCGAAGCTGCATGAACTGATATCATTTTGCGAATCTTCTATCTGCTTATTGGATAATATTTCATTAAATCCTTCCTGAAAAAGATTTTTTATTCTTTGATCAAATATCTCTTTGATATTTTCTGAAGCAGTATCTTCAATAATTTCGGGCAGATTATAATGTTTTCCATTAGTGGAATGAAATATCGAATGTCCTAAAGATTTATTTCCTATGTAATCCATCATTTCATATTCAAATAATTTATTCCACCCGGCTATTCCAAATTTTAATGAGTAAATATTTTTTATTCCATACGATCTGAAAAGGGAAGTGTAGTAAGCTGAAGCCTGTCCATTAATGCTTACCAATAATATAGGTTTGTCTGACTCCAAATTACTTACATAATCATACAAATCTTTATGATTAATATTAATTGAGTTATTTATATATCCCGAATTATAATGATCAGCAGGACGGACATCTATTATATTATAATTTTCGATTTCATTATATATATCCTCGGAATTTAACAATGCCGGGAATTCAGGCGTGTTTAAAAAATATCCTCTGCTTTCGGCTTCTCTTAAAATTAAGGCATTTTGTTCTAACGGTACTGTTGAATTCAATAGTAAATCATTATTATCAATACATGCGGTTAATAATATTAAAAAAAATAATATTAATGTGGAATAATTCATTAGCTCATCCATAACTGTAATTAGAGTTAGTTATTTTAGTCCGATTAATATTATACAAACGAACTGTATTATTATCGGAAATAGTAAAATTGCTTATAACAAAAAGTTTATGTTATAAAATCTATAAAAAGCCAATCGTTAACTAACTGTACATTATACTTAATTAGAGTATGGGTAATTCTTAAAACTTTTTTCTGTAATTCCAAATTTCGATAAAGATTCGGATGAATTATAATTTGTTGTTACAAATCTTGAATGGAACATATATTGGCCTCCGAATATAACTGACTTTGCGTTATATCCGAACAATTTAAGAAATGCGACGGCCATCGCGCTTCTTTCACCGGTAAAACTGTAAATAATAATCGGTTTGTTATTCGGAAGACTCTGTAGTTCTGCCGAACTTCTAAAATCATTGTAAGGGTAGAAGGCATTGTATAAATGTGTGCCCCACGGGTGCGAAGAACATTCAAGAAGACAACCCCTTGTTTCCTGCGGTCTAAAATATAATTCAGAGTTTGCATAACAAACTATAAAAAACTCTTCGCTAGTTTTGTAGTCTTTCCATGCGACATATTCGATGCCTACAGTATTTTCTGTAATAATATTTCCATAGCTTGCTTCGTCAAATCCTAAAGCAATTACTTCCTTGATTCTTTCATCGGTAATTTCTTTCTGAGATAAATTTGGTTTGCTAAGGTTTATATTCGGCAATTTGTTGGAAGCCGGTTTGAAATATTGAGCAATATTGTTAAAATCATATTGTCCGTTTGCTAATTCCGAATCGGCTCTGTCGTCAATAAAATTATTAAAATTATTTGTCCATAGATGAGCAAAGTAATTATTCCAAACCGCTATTCCGAACTTAAGAGAATATATATTTTTTATTCCCGCATATCTTAAAAGTGTTAAATAATATGCCGCTGCTTGGCCGGTTCTGCTGACAAGCAGAATACTTTTAGTCCCGGCATCAATTTTAGTTGCGTATTCGTATAATTCATCGCTGTTTACGTTTATTGAGTTTATTATATGTCCGTTATCATATTCTATTTTTGGTCTTATATCAATTATTATATAGCTGTTAAATGCATTATATACCGATTCGGCGCTAACCAAGGCAGGGAATTCCGGTGAATTAATAAAGTCGCCGCGTTCTTCAAGTTCTCGTAAAAGCAGCGCTGAATTATTAAAATCCTCTGTTGCTGTTACTGAAATGTTTTCTTCAAGACAACCAGAAATAATAATTAACATCAAAGTTATTATTATACTATTTATTAGTCTTAACATTATAATTAAAGTCCCGTTTTAAATAAATTGTTCTAATTTGAATAAGGGTAATTTTTAAAACTACTTTCCTGTATTCCGAAACTTGCAAGCAGTTCCGATGAATAAAAATTAGTTGTTATAAACCTGGAGCGGAACATGTAATGTCCTCCGAAAACAACAGATCGCGCATCATAACCGAGCATTTTTAAATAAGCTACAGCCATTGCGCTTCTTTCACCTGTGAAACTGTAAATAATAATTGGTTTATTGTTAGGCAACGACTGCAAATCTGCAGTGCTTCTTAAATCGCCGTAGGGAGGAAATGCATTATATAAATAAGTTCCCCAAGGATGGCCAGAACACTGTAAAAGACAGCCGCGGGATGTATTCGGTCTGAAATAAAGCGCCGTGTTAGCGAAACAGATAATAAAAAACTCATTTGTGTTTTTATAATTTTTCCATGTTATGTATTCAATACCTACGGTGTTTTCCGTTATTATTTCGCCCGATGATTTTTCATCAAACCCTAGATTTATTGCAGCTCTAATTCTTTCTTCGGCTATTTCAGTTACCGTTAGATTTTCCTTGCTTAATTGTAATTCAGGCAGTCTGTTTGACGATGCTTTATAATATTGCGCGATATGATTGAAATCATATTGGGGATTAAAAGGTGAACTGGAATCGTTGATAAAATTATTAAAATTATTTTTCCATAAATGAGCGAAATTATCGTTCCAAACTGCAATCCCAAATTTTAGTGAATAAACATTTTTAAATCCTGCATATCTTAACAACGTTAAATAATAAGCTGCGGCCTGACCTGTATTGCTTACAAGAAGTATCTTATTTTTATTATTCTCAAGACCTGCAACATAATCATACAAATTTTCTTTCGTTACATTTACCGAATTTGTTATATGGCCCTGTAAAAAATCAGATAAGTTTCTTACATCAATAACCGTAAAGTTATCTAATTCCGTAAATACCGAATCGGCACTAATTAAAGCCGGGAATTCATCCGAATTTATGAAGTCGCCCCGTTCTTCAAATTCTCGAAGAAGCAATGCCGAATTATCAAGCTCTTCTGTTGAATTGACCGCAATGTTTTCTTCAATACATCTTAAATTTGCGATTACAATTATTGAAATTATGAATATAAAATATATTTGGCGCATCAAAGTATTTCCTTGTTCTAATCTCTGTCAGGTTTAATAAGCTGCGAACGGGCATAACCAATAAAAATTCCTATTACATTTTCTCCTTTTACATTCCAAGTAACAGAACCTCCGCCTTGACCGAATGTATTTGTAATGGATTGAGAGTATTTTTTAGTTTTAAAATATGGAGTGAAGTTTTTATCAAAGGCATAAACTTGAATTCTTAATCCCGGGTTATTCAAATAATTTAGAGAGAATTCTTTTGTCTGCACATTAATTGTTCCTGAGTTGCTCAATGGCTCTACAATACTGAAAAAATCATCGGCGAATACCGGGTTAACAGAAGATTGAATTGCCCAAACCGCCCCGTAAGAATAATGCGAATTGGGAATTATACGGGCTTCCAGGAATATATTATCCTTAAAATATGACTTTATAATTACGGTTGTATCAGGTATAAATGTTTCGGCATATATTTGTGTTCCTCCGGCATTCGCAATTAATTCATATTTTTTATTTCCTTTAATTCTCAAACTATGCAGAGGTTTATATATTCCGTTTTCCGTGTAATGCAGGGGAACAATAACGGTATCATTTATTCTTAGGTATCCGGTAAAACTTTCAAACTCCGCGTAATTAAAATCATAGGGCTGGTTAAGCGGAAGAGTTCTTGTTATTGAAACACCCTGGAAAAGACTGTCTTTAACTAGTTCCGCCCTTACAACAACTTTCTCAATGTAGGAATCGGAAATTTCAACAACCTGTTCATTTTCGCAGTTTGTAAATATTATTGCGGATAAAATTATTATAAATGTTATATTTTTTTTCATTTTCTCACCGTTAAAAATCTACTTTAAGACCGACTGTTGGTATAAAAGGGAACAAAGTAATTTGTTTTTGCACGGGAACGTTTTTTCCGCCGCCGCTGTCTTCAATTGTTACATAATGCGCGAAAGCATTCTGTCTGTTGTAAACATTTAAAAGATTGCAGTAAATTTCAAAAGGTAATTTCATGAAGTTGAATTTATATGAGAAATTAATATCCAGCTTATGATAATCGGGAAGTTTATAGCCGTTCCTTTCGGAATAATCAAGTTTAATTTCACTGTTGGGATTGGGCAGTATATCTTCAAACTGGTATTGACCGAATGGGAGAGTAAAACCCTGTCCCGTTGCATACAACCATGTAAGGCTTACGCTGAAGTTTTCAGTAACGGCATACGCTAAAACTACCGATACGTCATGCCGCCTGTCGTATCTCGGGTAAAATATTTTACCCGCATTTAAATCCGGAAACAACCTTCTTGTCCATGCCATTGAATAACCAATCCAGCCGGTAAAATCTCCGCTTCTTTTATTCAAAAAGAATTCCAATCCGTATGCTTCGCCTTCTCCCTTGGTTAACTGTGTATAAATCGGTTCGGCATAATTAAAGTCAGATGATTCCTTAAACTCGTATAAGTTTTTCATATCGCGGTAATATGCTTCAATACTTACTAAATATTTCTGATTATCGAATAGCTGCTCAATTCCGGCTACATATTGTGTTGAGCGGCTGGGATCTATATTTTTTGATGAAGGTAGCCATAAATCTGTTGGCAGCGATTTATCATTTCTTGTAAGCAGATGCAGAAACTGATGAGCGGTGGCATATGCGGCTTTAATTGATAAGTCCTGTGTTAAAGAAAATGAAAGAGAAATTCTCGGCTCAAAATCAAAAAATTTACTTTCACTAAAATAATATAATCGTAAACCGATATTGGTGCTGAATAAGGACGAGAAATGAGATTCGTTCTGAAGATAAAACGAAGCCTCTTTGGCGCTATGCTGTTCCCTTAACAATTCGTTGGTTTCAAAGTTCACATCATAAAAATTACTTGAAACTATATCATAATTATGAATTGAGAAATCGATCCCGGTTTTGATTGTATGGTCTTCGTGCCAGTAGAAATCAAAACTTTTCCTGATCAAAAAATCATTAAGAATTGATTTTGAGAAATAATCAGATGCCGAAACCGCGGCCGGGTCGTCGTCAAGAATCGATTTAAACTCATAATTGATATAACTTACCGTTGTGTTCGTTAAAACTGATTTTGATGTATTCTGAAGCCAGTTAATATTAAACGCACCGTTCTGCCATGATATATCATAAATTAACCTGCTTGCGTTTCCCGGACTGTATAAATGATCGCGGCTGAAAAAAGCGGATAATGAAACAACATCGTTTTCGGAAATTGAATATGTGAACTTGGAGTTTATATCGTAAAAATTGTAACGGGGGACAGAACTTTCATTATTAAATGTTTTTTGAAATGCATCGTAATACATGCCTCGACCGGCAATCATATATGTAGAATTATCCGTAAGCGGACCTTCCATAGTTATAAAAGAATTAATTGCCCCCAATCCGATTGTGCCTTTATCTTTTTCCTTGCTTCCGCTTCTTAAAGTAATATCAAGAACACTTGATAATCTGCCTCCGTATTCTGCCGGGAATGCGCCTTTAATTAATCTTAAATCCTGAAGCGCGTTGGAGTTAAATGTGCTTGTGAAATTACCGAGATGCGAAGGATTATATAAAACCATTCCGTCAACCAATGTAAGAGTCTGATCTGGAGATCCTCCTCTGATATATAATCCGCTTGATATTTCTGAAGCAGTCTGCACTCCGGGAAGCATGGCAAGCGACTTAAATATTTCTATTTCGCCGCTTAATGAAGGGAGTTGTTTTAATATTGCTTCCGGTATATCGATTTTGCTTATTAGAATATCTTTTTCTTTTTGAGCTTTTACCAATACTTCGTCAATCTGAACTTCTTCTCCGATCATTTCAACATTATTCTTTACGATCCCGGATGTTAAAGTTACGTTAAATTCATTTACTACCGTTTTATAACCCAGACTCCTATAAATTACAAAATACTTGCCGGAGGTTATTTTAGGCAAAGCGTAAAATCCGTATCTGTTTGTGCTGGTTCCTCTTAAAGGGCGATTGTTAACATTAACGGTATCTGAGTATAAAAGTATGTTAGCTCCAATTAAAGCTTCGCCGGTTGATGCGTCGGTTACAAAACCTGAAATAGTAACATCATTAGTTTGAGCGTTTATGTAATTAAAGCATAACAAAACAAATATAATAATGATCAGATGCTTAAATGCGGGGAAGTTCAATTACGCCTCGTATTGTTTTAATTTCATAATAATAATAGCTTTACCAGGATATTATTACAATAACCTATTTGGGTTATATTAAGGTGAGATTTTATACTGCCGGTTAATTGCTAATAACAAGCTATATCTTTAATTTTGACATCATGAATAAACTTTACATTTTATTTCTTTTAATACTATTTGCGGGATTCGCTTACGTAAGCGAATTAAATTTAAGCGGCAATTCCGGAAATAGTAACTCTTTTATTGAAATAAATCCGGACAATTCAAAAAAATATAAAACCGAATATCAAATTTATGCCGAATTAAATACCGATTCAAAACTACTTAAGGTACAAGAAAATCTTATCTGGCGGAATTTAACAGATTTTTCAACCAATGAAATCCAATTTCATTTGTATGCAAACGGATTTAAAAACAATAAAACTCTTCTTAATAAAAGAATTAATGTTGACGACAAAGGAAAAACAGAAATTGTAATAAGTAAATTGCTGGTCAACGGAGTTGAAAAAGAACTTATTTATTTTCAGCCGGATGTTAATAATGAATTCGACAGTACTGTGGCTAAAGTAATAATTGATAATGCTTTGTTGCCCGGAGATTCGGCTCAAATTTATTTTGAATATGAAATCAGAATTCCTAAATCGCTTTTACGTTTTGGTTATGCCGAAGGCAGAAATTTCTATTTTATCTCACAATGGTTTCCTAAAGCCGGTGTGTTTAAAGAAGGGGTATGGACCACAAATCAATTTCATCCATTTACAAATTTTTATTCGGATTTCGGTAAATATGATGTTTCTATTTCCGTTCCTATGGATTATACGGTTGCGGCAACCGGAGATCTAATAAATGAAAAAAGAAATATCGATAAAAAAACATTAAGATTTTTTCAGGAAAATGTGCATGATTTTGTTTGGATGGCAACTGATAATATTTTATACAATGAAAAAGTATTAACAAAAAAAGACGGCGGACAATTAATTGTAAAAACATATGTTCAGCCTGAAAAAGAAAAATTTATACCAAGATATTTTGACGCCGTAAAAAATTCTTTGGAATATTTTGAAAAAAATATTGGCGGCTATCCTTATAATACTATTTCTCTTGTTGATGTTCCGCGTACAAGTAATTCCGGCGGTATGGAATATCCTACGTTTTTTACTGTAAGCGCGCCGTTATTTTCCCCCAAAGGAACTCAAGATCCGGAGAATGTAACCGTTCATGAATTTTCACATCAATACTTTTACGGAATTGTGGCTAATAACGAAGTAAACGAAGCATGGCTCGACGAAGGCATAACCAGCTATTTTACGACTAAAATATTAAAAGAATATTACGGCGAACCTTTGGCGAATTTTAAATTTGCAAATTATATTCCCGTATACGGATTTAATTTTCTTACATTTGAAGAAATCCCGATTATATATTCTATTAATAATATCCACCGTCCCGAAGGTTCAAACGCGTTAAATGCTTATTATAAGAATATGTCTATAGGTGCCATAGCCGACACTTCATTCAAAATTCCCTTCTTTTATCCGTACTTCGTGCACGCTAATTTTAAACCTGAACTTATGCTTCTTTCGCTTGAAAGAATTTTAGGCCATGGTACAATGATGAAAATATTTAAAGAATATTTTGACACTTATAAATTCACTCACGCGGAAAGCGCGGATTTTATAAATATTGTTAATAAGAATTCCGATATTGATTTATCCTGGTTCTGGGAAAATGTATTTGAGAATTCCAGAATATTTGATTATAAAGTACGCAGCGTTGTTAAAAACGGAAATAAATATGAAGTGTTTGTAGAGAGACTTGGCGACGGGATATTTAAAAATGAAATCGCATTAATTACAGAAACGGATACATTATATAAACATTGGGACGGGAAAGAGAAGTGGAAGATTGTTGAGTTCGAAACAAAGAATAAAGTTTATGCGGGGGTAATTGACCATGAATATAAAAATATCATGGATATTAATTACGCTAATAATTCATATACAATGGAAGGGAAGTATTGGGCATCTCTTTCGCTTGCGGTTAGATGGTTTTTCTGGGTCCAGAATGCATTAATGATGCTGGGAAGTATTTAATGTATAGAACAATTAAAGAAACATTGCAAATGGGAACCCGTTCGGTTTATTACAATAAGAAATTTGTTTTTCTTTTATGGGGTGCAAACGCCTCTTCGGCATTTCTTCTTTCAATCCCTATTTATGCCGTGCTGCTTGATAGTCTTAACCGTTCAATGTTAAGCGATAAACTGGCTCTCAATTTCGATTATATATGGTTTATTCAGTTTCTGAATATTTATAAGTCAAATCTTACCGAAATACCTTTTATGCTTTACGGAATGATGGGAATTTATTTGCTGGTTCAGACATTTTTTGTGGGCGGACTAATTTCAATATTTCATATACCGGAAAAAAATCATTCAGTTGATTTCTTCTACGGCGGGGTTAAATATTTTGTGCGTTATACAAAACTACTTCTTTTTTCGCTTCTGTTTTTCAGTATTGCGTTTTTAATAAATGATTATCTGGGGTATTTGATAATATCATTTTTCAAAAATTCCGAAAACGAAACTGCCGAATTTGTATTTATGATGATGCGTTATATTCTTCTTATATTTTTTATAGGAGTAATCGCATTAATTTCTGATTATTCTAAAGTGAATGTTGCTGTAAAAGATAAATATAAAATAATAAGAGTGCTTATTGATACCGCTGAATTCCTGAAAGAAAATTTCGCAAAAGTATTTATCCTTTTTCTGTTTATTGCAATAATCGGCGCGGCCGGGGCGGTGGTTTATAATCTTGTCCGCGTGACAATTCCCGAAACACCATTTTATTTTTTAATTGTCTCCTTTATTCTTCAACAAATGTTAATTATTTTTAGACTGTTAATCAGAATGTTGTTTTATTCAACAGAGGTTATTTTATATAAAGATTTAAGCGCGGAAGTTATTTCGCCTAAAGTTCAAAAAGCAAATTAGGAGTTTTAATGTCCATATTCCCAATTACGATTTACGGTGATAAAATTTTAAGAAATATCGCCGAACCTGTTAAACAGGTAAACGATGAAATGATTTTTAATATTCAAAGTATGTTCGAAACTATGAGAAATGCCGACGGTATAGGTTTAGCGGCTAATCAAGTAGGACTAAAAGATAAATATTTCATAATCGATCTTCAGCCGGTAGAAGGTTATGAAAAAATGAAACCGCTGATAATGATTAATCCTGAAATAATTGAAGAGTCGGAAGAACAAATAATTATGGATGAAGGCTGCTTAAGTCTGCCCCGTTTAAGAGCGGAAATTGAAAGACCGAAAATTATTAAGGTGCGCTACATTGATACCGATGAAAAAGAACAGGAAATTGAAGCAGATAATTTGTTCGCGCGCGTAATTCTGCATGAATATGATCATTTGATTGGGAAAATGATTCCCGACAGAGTTGAATCTGAAATTAAAAAGCAAATGCAGAATGATTTATTGAGAATCATGAAAAGAGAAGTTGATGTCGATTACCCGATAACAGAAAAATAAACTTCCATTTTTACATTGCTTAAATATTCCTTCCCGGAGAGATTAAATAATGAAAATTGTTTTTTTCGGCACGCCCTATTTTGCCGTCCCTGTTTTAGAAAAAATATATAATGGCAGATATGAAATTTCAGCTGTCGTTACGGCGCCTGATAAGGAAAGAGGCAGAGGTAAAAAAGTAAGTTTTACTCCAGTTAAAGATTTTGCCGTTCAAAATAATTTAACTGTATTGCAGCCCGAAAAATTAAATGATGAAAAATTTGTGACTGAATTGCGGAATTTTAATGCCGATCTGTTTATCATAGTAGCTTTCAAAATATTGCCTAAGTCAGTTTTTACAATTCCGCCTAAAGGATCTTTTAACCTGCATGGCTCACTTCTGCCTAAATACAGAGGGGCGGCGCCAATCCAGTGGTCGCTGATTAACGGTGATAAAATAACCGGACTTACGACTTTTTTTCTGCAGGAAAAAGTTGATACGGGGAATATGATCCTTCAAAAAGAAATAATAATAAATGATGAAGATAATTTCGGCTCTCTACATGATAAAATGAGCGCTGCCGGAGCCGAACTGGTTTTTGATACCATTAAATTAATTGAGGAAGGGAAAGTTAATTTAAAAGAACAGGATGATTCTTTATCATCCCCGGCGCCTAAAATCACTAAAGAACTTTGCGAAATTAATTGGACTGATCCGGCAGAAAAAATCCACAATTTAATTCGCGGACTTTCACCTTATCCCGGCGCGTTTTTTAAACAAAACGGGAAAATTTATAAAATTTATAAAACTAAAATTAATTCAGATATTAATCTTCAACCGGGAAAAATTAGTCAGACTAAAAAAGAAATTTTTGTAGGATGCGGTATAAACTCATTGGAGATATTGGAAATTCAGCCTGAAGGAAGGAAAAGAATGATGTCCGAAGAATTCCTCCGCGGCTATTCTCTTATTTAAGGATTCTTATGGAAAAATCATTTCTTGACGCAATTGGAAATACTCCGATTGTAAAACTGGAAAAAATAACACAAGGTTTAAAAGCAAATATATTCGTAAAATTAGAATTCATGAATCCCGGCGGAAGCATTAAGGACCGTATTGCTAAATATATGGTCGAAAAAGCAGAGACTGAAGGAAGACTAAAACCCGGAGATACAATAATTGAAAATTCATCCGGCAATACTGCAATGGGTTTGGCAATTGTTGCGCTTCAAAAGGGTTATAAATTAAAAATTGTAATTCGCGATACCACAAGCAGAGAAAAAATAAAAATGCTCTCTGTTCTCGGCGCCGAAGTTATTCTTGTTGATGCGTCTCTTCCGCCGGAACATCTCAAGAGCTATAATAACTTAGCGCAAACAATGTCAAATGAAGATCCGTCAATTTATTATATCGACCAGCATAATAATCTTGATAATAACGAAACACATTATATTACGACCGGACCTGAAATCTGGGAACAGATGAACGGAAAAGTAGATTATCTTATTGCCGGTGTTGGAACAGGAGGAACTTTATTCGGGGCAGGTAAATATCTTAAAGAAAAAAATCCGGATATTAAACTTATTGGTGTTGATCCAATCGGTTCAATTTTCTATGATTATTACAAATCTAAAAAAATTATAAAACCTTCAAGATATATTATTGAAGGCATTGGCGACGAGTTTCTAATTAAAACAGCTCAGCTGGAAATGCTTGACGATATGATACAAATTGAAGATAAAATCGGAATAAAATGGGCGTTAAAACTTGCTCATACAGAAGGAATATTAGCCGGCGGTTCTACGGGAGCAAATATATATTCCGCTATTAAATTTGCCGAAGAATTGAATAAACCTGCAAATATTGTTACTATAGCATGCGATTCGGGATTCAAATATTTCAGCACCATCTTTAATGAGCAATGGCTAACTAAAAATGAGATTATTTAATAATTTTATTTGTGCGCTTTTACATTATCATGGTTAGTCTTTCTGTTTTTTATATAATTTTTTATAAAATGAAAATTAAATCCGCATCCTAAAGAAATGAAGATCGATTAATCTATTTATATAAAAAAATGTTAATTTATAGGACAGTATATCAGATTATGCAATTTGAAAAGAGGTACCGGCTTGGACTATAAAAACAATATACTTGAATTGATCGGCAATACACCATTAGTAAAGTTGAATAAATTAAATAGAGGTTTAAAACCGCAAATATTCGCAAAACTAGAATCCGCAAATCCCGGCGGAAGTAATAAAGACCGGATTGGATTAAATATGATTCTGGATGCCGAAAAGAAAGGAATATTAAAACCGGGCGGGACAATTGTAGAAGCGACAAGCGGCAATACGGGAATCGGTCTTGCTTTAACCGCCGCTGTTAAAGGTTATAAAGCAATAATGGTTCTTACTGATAAAGCAAGCTCTGAAAAAGTAAAATATCTGAAAGGATTGGGAGCCGAAGTTATTGTAGTCTCTAATGCCGCGGAACACGACTCTCCTGAATTTTATGTTACTGTTGCAAAAAGAATCGCGGAAGAAACACCCAACTCTGTTTTTATTTATCAATACGGCAATCCTGCAAACGCAGAAGCGCATTATAAAACTACAGGTCCGGAAATATGGAAACAAACCGACGGTAATATAACTCATTTTATCGCCGGTGTAGGTACAGGAGGAACAATAAGCGGTACCGGAAGATTCTTAAAAGAGATGAACCCAAATATTCAGGTAATCGGCGCAGATCCTGTCGGATCTATATTTAAAACATATAAGGAAGAAAATAGATTAATAAAAGGTACGCCTTATTTAGTTGAAGGCATTGGGCAGGACTGCCTTCCGGCAAATGTGCATTTTCAATATATCGATAAATTTATAAATGTAAGCGACGCCGACTCATTTTCCGCGGCCCGTAAACTTTCCACAATAGAAGGTATTTTTGCAGGCGGAAGCACCGGCACTGCCGTTCATGTAACTCTTGAAGTGGCTAAAGATTTATCCGAAAATGATATTATTGTTTTTGTTGTGTGCGATACGGGAGAAAGGTATTTAACAAAGGTTTTTGATATTGAATGGCTAAAAGAACACGGAATGTACGCCGCCGGAGCAGGATGTTTAAAGGATATTTCGAATTTGAAAAAAGCTTCCGGCGTTGTCGATCTTGTGTACGCAGAAGCCGATAATCTGGTGAAAGATGTTCTTGAAAAACTTCACCGCTATGGATTTAATCAAATGCCGGTGTTAAAAGACGGCAGAGCGGTTGGTTGTGTTATTGAGGCAAGACTGACTTCGGTATTACTTGAGAATACTGAATTATTAAACGCCCCGATTAATGATGTATTATCGCATGAATGTTTCCCGATTATGGATGCAGATTCTTCATTAAAAGATGTCCGAAAGGAATTAAAAGATCACCAGGCAGTACTTGTTAAAGAATATGGAAGAATTACCGATATTATAACCAGGTATGATTTAATAGAATTTTTAAGTAAAAATAATTAAGGAATTTTATGGGATTTTCAACCGACGCAATTCATGCCGGGCAGCAGCCGGACCCGACAACGGGCGCAGTAATGACGCCTTTGTATTTAACATCAACCTATGCGCAAGAAGCAATAGGCAAACATAAAGGTTATGAATACGGTAGAACGCATAACCTGACAAGAGCCGCTTTGGAAAATAATATTGCGGCTTTGGAAAAAGGAAAATACGGTATTGCTTTCTCATCCGGACTTGCGGCTACGCAGGCTCTTATGTCCCTTGTTAAAGCCGGAGATCATGTTTTAGTGTCCAACAATGTTTACGGCGGTACTTACAGATTGTTTGAAACTATATACCGCGATTATGGAATCGATTTCTCTTGGATAAATACTAATGATTTCGGTGAAGTGAAAAATTCAATTAAAGAAAACACAAAATTAATTTTCTTTGAAACTCCTACCAATCCTATGATGAATTTAACAGATATTAAACTGTTAACGGATCTCGCCAAAGAAAATAATATTTTAACAATTGTAGATAATACCTTTATGAGCCCCTATTTCCAAAATCCGCTTACCTTGGGAGCCGATATTGTAATGCATAGCTCAACCAAATATATAAACGGTCACAGCGATATAATTGGAGGCTTAATAATTACAAGCAGCGATAAAGTATTTCAAAGATTAAAATATGTACAGAACGCAGCCGGCGCAGTGCCTTCTCCTTTCGATTGCTGGCTTACTTTACGAGCTACTAAAACTCTTGCGGTTAGAATGAAACAGCATAATGAAAACGCAATTCAAATTGCTGAATATTTAAGCGGACAAAAATATATCAAGAAAATTTATTATCCCGGATTAAAAAATCATCCTCAATATGAATTAGCAAAAAAACAGATGAGGGGATTCGGCGGAATGATTTCCGTCGATTTGGGAGATGCCGGTTTTGCCTATAAAATTACGGAAAAATTTAAAGTGTTTACTTTAGCTGAAAGTCTTGGGGGAGTTGAAAGTTTAATCTGTCATCCTGCATCTATGACACACGCCTCGGTGCCTAAGGAAAGAAGAGAGGCAATGGGGTTGACCGACAGCTTAATTCGTTTCTCGGTTGGAATTGAAGACATTGAAGATTTGATTGCCGATATTGATCAAGCTGTGCAATTATAAATCATAATCGAAATAATTTATTTGCAGTAACATTTTTTATTTTTTAGCAAATTCACAAAACCGGAAATAGGAAATTAAAAATGAAAAAATCATTGATTATTTTATTCTTGATCTTTTATTCTACCTTAAATGCTCAGGAAAATAAATCGGGCGGAGAATTAAATTATCAAGTTTTAGGTTTGGTTCAAAACGGCGGCAGTTATTATCTAAATACCGAAAACGGTCTTGTGAAAATAAATAATAATGAAAATGACCAATTCGAAAAATATTATCAGAAAATTTATAATGATTCAACAATTGTAAATCCGAATACTATAATTAATCCTTCAAGTAATAATTTATCTCTAAGCTTTTTTAACCCGGCAATTGAAATTTCCCAATGGGCGGATAAGTATGATACATTCGGAAACCGGCTATACCTTTATGATTTTATGGAGATTGATGAAGAAGGCCGATTTATTTTTAAGCCGGGCATTCTCGGATTAATTCAAAAAGAACTGCAAAATCAAAAATAGAGACTTCGAGCCTATCCAAATAGAAAGGAGAGGATTTGAGGTGAGGTTGTGAAATGCGCTACGAAGGTATGCTCTTAAAAATGGAAACAGAAATCGGTTCACCAATACAATATTTTCTAAAATTGGGGGATGAAGTAATAAACGTAAACCGGTATCTTGATAAAACAATGCAGGTAAGTTTTATAAAATACCAATGCACAAACTGCGGTAAAGAAAAAAAAATATACAGACAAGGATTTTGTTACGAATGTTTTTACAAATCAGCCGAAGTCGGCGACTGGATAATGCGTCCCGAATTATCCAAAGCGCATTTGGGAATTGAGGACCGCGACCTTGAATATGAAAAAAAAGTTCAGATCCAGCCACACATTGTTTATCTGGCTTTATCAAGCAACATTAAGGTGGGAGTAACAAGGAAAACTCAAGTGCCGACAAGATGGATTGACCAGGGAGCAAATTCAGCGATTGAAATTCTTGAAACGCCTAACAGATACTTAGCTGGAATAACTGAAGTAGCACTTAAGCAGCATGTAGCGGATAAAACAAACTGGCGTAAAATGCTAACCAACGATGTGCCTTCGGCTGATATGTTTGAAATAAGGAACGGACTTTCAAAATACATTCCGGATGAAGCCAAGGAATTTTATACCGCGGATAAAACAAACATTACATATCTGGATTATCCCGTACTGAAGTACCCTGAAAAAGTTAAAAGCATAAATCTTGAGAAAACAAAATTCTTTGAGTATAAACTCAAAGGCATAAAAGGACAGTATTTGATTTTTGAAGACGGTTATGTTTTTAATGTAAGAAATAATGAAGGTTGTGTAATATCACTTCAAATATAAGTATAACTTCCTCAAGCAAATTAATCATTATTCCACTATGAACTCCGATACTGAAAATTATATGATCTGCCGCAAATAGGACTATTGCTCTCTTTAAGAAGACAAGTACATCCTTGATTTTGATTTGGGGAAAATTAAATTTATACCATCACTTCTTAAAGCTGAGGGTATATATGTGGAAAAAAATTACTACTATTAGTGGTGTATTCCGTTTTATTATGCTCTTTTATTTCTTCTTTTCATTTATCTCGTTAAATAATATTTATGCGGACGATACGCCAGAAACTGCAATTTCATTAGGAGCAAATTCATCCAATACTGGTTCTTTGGGTGATATCGATATTGTTGATTGGTGGGTTGTAACCATTCCTGTTGATGGCACATTATTTATTGAAACTAATTCAGATGCCAGTCTTGAAATAGATCTTTATATATACGATCAAGATGGTACTCATCAAATTGCCATTTATGATATAAGCACCGGGACAAGGGAAACAACCCATAAAAGTAATGCCGCTGCAGGCACATATTATATAAAAGCCTACCGGTATTCAGGTTCGGGTAGTTACTCAATAAATTGTACATTTACTGAAGCATCTTTTACTAACGACTTAGAAATTAATGACACTCCTGAACAAGCAATTATTATTGAGCCTAATACTATGGTAAACGGTCATTTCGGTTTTTATTATAACAATTATCTCGATAGAGAAGATTGGTATAAAATAACTTTAATAAATGACGGCAGTCTAATATTCAGAACTACTTCCGATGAATCTGGAGATATTGATTTATATATATATGATGTTGATGGGACACATCAAATTGCTATTTATGATACCAGTACCGGAATAAACGAATCAACACACAAAAATAATTTAAAAGCCGGAACATATTTTCTAAAACTTTGGCAATATTCCGGATACGGAAGCTATACACTTCAATGTATTTTTGAGCCAATTGATAAAATAAATGATCAGGAAAATAACGATACTCCGGAAAACGCACTTGCGCTGAGTCCAAATACTACGATTACAGGGCATTTAGGATATTATTATAATAATGAAACAGATACTTTTGATTGGTATAAAATAGTTACGCCTAGTGACGGCAAACTAGTTATAACTACAAATTCTTCTTCTACTTTAGATATCGATTTATATATGTATGATCAAAATGGTGAACATCAGATTGCGGGATATGATATAAGTACCGGTCAGATTGAAGCAACACACCGCAATAATCTGATGGCCGGGACATATTATGTTAAACTTTATAGTTATTCAGGATACGGCAGCTATGAACTAATCTGCAATTATACTGCAAATGAAATTCTGAACGATCTGGAGCCTAATAATGAATTTGCTGCTGCTGAAACAATGAACCTGGAAGAATTTTCTTATGGACATATAGGATATTATTTCGAAGGCTCAACCGATATTGATGATTATTATATCTTTACCATTTCTACGGCTTTGGATTCTCTTTTTATTAGAATGAGTTGTGATTCTACAGCTGATCCTGACATTTATTTATATGATGCAAGTCAGAATGGCTATGGTTCTTCTACGGCAACAGGAACGGGCATTCCCGAATTAATTATAAAGAGTAATGTGCAACAGGGCACATATTACTTTAAGGTGCATAATTATTCCGGATACGGCGGATATTCATTTAAAGCTTCTTCAACAAGAACCGGTGTAGTAAGTGTAGAGGCAGCAGATAATCAAAATGTTTTACCGGTTGAATATAATCTGTACCAGAATTACCCAAATCCATTTAATCCAGAAACTTCAATTCAGTTTGATATTCCTGAATCTGGATTTGTAACACTTAAAATTTATGATATTCTAGGGAAGGAAATAAAAACACTTGTTAATAATAATTTAAATCCCGGAATTCACAATGTTAAATTCGACGGAACGGGTATTTCCAGCGGAATGTATATTTATAAACTTACAGCTTCAAATTTCACTTCGATAAAAAAGATGCTTTTAATTAAATAGTGCTGCTTAATGCAAATCATCAATAAAATTATTAGGGAGCTTTCTAGCTCCCTTCTTTTTTATCACTACTTTTTTAAGTAGCTTTACTCGCTAAAATTTTTTTAATAAACTCTGTCCTATATGCTAATTCTAAAAAGTAAATTATTTAGTCAATTTCCGGAAATTGTATTCGGATTCAGTACTAAAATCGGATCCGATAGAAAACCCCCTTTCCATTTTAACATGTCGGTTTCGGTAGGCGACGAAAATGATTTGGTAATAAATAACCGGAATGAATTTTTTAAAACACTTGGATTAAATTATCATAAAGACGCGGCTTACCAGAAACAAATTCACAGCGATATTATAAAGGAAGTTACAAGCTGCGGACAGCAGGGGGAAAGCGATTCAATAATTACGGATAAACCGGGTATTGCATTAGTTGCTTCTTCGGCAGACTGTCCGGCAATTTTTATATATGATAAAAACAAAAAAGTAATCGCCGCCGTTCATTCGGGCTGGCGCGGTACAGAACAAAAAATATTGGATAAAACAATCGATACCTTTTTTAAAAAATACAACTCTGCGCCAAATGATTTGTATTTTTATATGTCCCCAGCAATTTCAAAAAAATATTATGAAGTCGGCGAAGATGTTGCGTCCAAATTCCATTCAAAATACTCTATTCCGAAAAATGGAAAGTTTATGCTTGACTTAAAATCCGCCAACTACGACATGATAATAAACAAAGGAATACCGGCAGGGCAAATTGAAAGTTCGGAACTTTGTTCGTATGAATGCTCTCAGTTTTTGCATTCATATAGAAGAGAAGGGGACAGATCCGGCAGGGCATGGGGAGTAATTTATTTGAAGGACAATAATGAGTAAGGAAAATATTAAAATTGGATTAGCATACGTCTTAATTTGCCTTCTTTGGGGTTCTACATGGATGGTTATTAGGATCGGATTGGAAACGTTAACTCCTATGATTTATGCAGGGACAAGGTTTTTATTAGCTTCTATTTTTATTTATATAATAATGAGAATGCGCGGAACAAAACTTCAAAAGGATAAAGCTTCGTTAAATTTGTACTGGATAATGGGAATATTTTCATTCGTTATTCCATTCTGGCTGGTTTATTGGGCTGAACAATTTATTCCTTCGGGACTTACGTCAATTATTTTTGCCGTGTATCCGTTCTTCGTAATCATTTTTACGAGAATAATTATTAAAGATGAAAAAATTGGTCCGTATAAAATAATAGGCGTTTTGCTCGGATTTTTAGGTATTATAATTATCTTTATGCGGGATATTTCAATTGATTTTTCAAGTAGTTTTTGGGGCATGCTTGCAATATTATCCAGCGCTGTAATTCAGGCTGCCATAGCCGTAATAATTAAAAAATACGGAAAACATCTAAATCCTCTTTCAATGAATTTTGTTCCCGTTCTATTAGGCGGAACTATAATGGTAATATTGGGATTTATCGCCGAAGATTACACGACATGGATATTTAATCAGCAGGCTATTCTCTCAATTGCTTATTTGGCATTTTTCGGTACGGTAGTTACTTTTACAACTTTCTACTGGCTTATGCAAAGAATCAGCGTTGTTATATTATCGTTGTCCACATTTATTACTCCAATAATCGCCGTATTCTTAGGATGGTTTATTCTTCATGAAAAATTATCGGCGCTAACCCTGCTCGGAAGTTCTTTGGTGCTAATTGGGATATTATTTGCTAATTTTAGAGGTTTGAAAAATTATTTCTTATCCAGACATAAAAAAGTCCAAAACACTGTATGACGACAAATATAATTAAAATAAAAAACGCCGCTTTTTACGCTTATCACGGCGCTATGTACGAAGAACAAAACATCGGCGGCAGATTTGAAGCCGACGTGGAAATTTATACCGATTTCAGCAAAGCCGCAGCTAATGATGACCTAACGCTTACTATTAATTACGATACCGTTTATAGATTTATAAATAAACTTGTTAATGAAAAAAAATATTATCTTATTGAAACCCTGGCTTCCGTAATTGCGGATCAGATTTTAGAGAAGTTCGAAGGAATAAATAAAATAATTGTAAGAGTAAGAAAACACAGCGTCCCTGTAGGAGGTGTAATTGACTGCGTGGAAGCTGAGGTAATAAAAGATAATGGATAATATTGTTTTTGTGGGATTAGGATCTAACAAAAACGACAGAATAGCATATATTAAAAAAGCTTTGTTTTATATTTCAGAAAATGAGCTAAATACTGTTGAAAAAATTTCTTCATTATATGAGTCAAAACCGTACGGAGTAAAAGGACAGGGTAACTTTTATAATGCCGCCGCGAAAATAAAAACTCAATTATCGATTAAAGATTTTTTTATATTCTGTAAAAAGATTGAAAAGAAAGTTGGAAGAACAAAAAGCATAAAATGGGGTGCCAGAGAAATTGATATTGATATTCTATTCTACAATGATTTAATTTACTCCGATAATGAATTAACTGTTCCGCATGCGGAATTTTTATTGAGAGATTTTGCTTTTGTGCCCGTTATTGAAATAAACCCGGATTTAATTCATCCCGTCTTAAACAAAAAATTAAGTGAAATTGAATTCGGTAATATTGAAAAAAATATAATAAAAAAGTTTACTTTTTAGAATTATTGGAGTTGAAGTTGCCGGAAATTAGATACATCGCAATTGAGGGAGTTATTGGAGCGGGCAAAACAACTTTAGCAAAAAAACTTTCGGAACGATTAAATTCCAATCTTGTGCTTGAAGAGTTCGAGGCTAATCCGTTTCTTGAACAATTTTATGACGACAGGAAACGTTACGCCTTTCAAACTCAAATGTTTTTTCTGATTAATAGATATAAACAGCAGGAACAGCTTAATCAGGAAGATTTATTCTCTAACTTTATAGTATCCGATTATATTTTCGATAAAGATAAAATATTCGCTTACCTTAACTTAAAAGGGGACGAAATAAAACTTTATGAAAGCATATTCCCATTACTGCAGCGCGATTTAAGAAAACCTGATCTTGTTGTATTCCTGCAGTCAAGCGCCGATAGATTAATGCATAATATTAAAAACCGCGCTAGAAAAATTGAAAGAAATCTTACTAAAAGTTATATAACTGAACTTAGCGAAGCTTACAACAATTTCTTTTTTAAGTACAATACAACCCCATTATTGATCGTTAATACAACAGATATAGATTTTGTTAACCGTCAAAAAGATTTTGACGAATTATATACACAAATATTCAGAGAGGATAGAGGCTTTATCGAGTATTTTAACCCGGTAGCCAAATTATAATTATGTTTATACGTGCAATTATATGGATTTTGTTATTTATTCTTGCTTATAGAGCGGTTAAATATATTCTTAGAATTATGTCCGGCAGCGGCAGTAATCAGGATTCTAAAGTTAATAATAGAAACAAGCGAAGCGGCAATTTAAATATCAATAAAGAAGATATTATTGAAGCAGATTTTGAAGAGATTAAAGACAATAAAAATGATAATTCCAAATAGAATTTATTAAATGTCCGTTCACAAAATACTATCTTCGATTTTTATTTATACCGCAAAAGCTTTTCTTTCCGTAGATGAGAAAACTGTTCCGGATCACAGTGTTATTAAAAATGTTTTGATTGTAAGACAGCATAATCAATTCGGCGACCTTCTAGCAAGCGTATCATTGTTCAGAGCAGTTAAAGAAACTTTTATAAATTGCAAGCTTACGGTTATTACAAGTCCTCAAAACTGCTATGCTGTTTCTAAAAATAAGTATATCGACGAACAATTCGTTTTTGATAAAAAAAAATTATTCAATCCGGATTATATTTATAGATTATTAAATCTTCTCCGCGGCCGTTATGATCTTGTAATAGTTCCAGTAACGGTCGCAATTTCCGATACAAGCTGTTTTATTGGCAGATTTGCTCACGCCGGATTTAGAATCGGACCGGGAAGCCTTAACGGTAAAATAAATGAGTTCTCTTTTCTATTTCATAAAAGTATTGATATGAATTGGGATATAAAACCGGAACGTCATGTGTCTGATTTTGGGCTGGATATTGTAAGGCCGTTTGGAATTAATACAGATAATTTTAAATCGGAAATTTCCTTTGATAAGTACGATGAAAAAACCGCAGAAGAATTTCTGAATAGTATCAGTACCGGAGATAATAAACTTATTATAGGGCTTCATATCGGAGCCGGTAAACCTCCTAACAGGTGGCCGGTTGAGAAATTTATTAGTCTTGCCGAATTAATTAACGAGAATTATAATGCCGATTTTTATTTAACCGGCAGCAGCAGCGATGAAAATGAACTGAATCAATTTTGTTCATCTTCTAAATTAAAATGCGAAATATTCCTAAATAAAAAGATACCTGAAGTGGCCGCATTAATTTCCAAAAGCAGTTTATTTATTACTAACGATACCGGCGTAATGCACGTTGCCGGAGCTACAAATACCGCACAGATTTCTTTATTCGGCCCTACCAACCCGAATAACTGGGCGCCTATCGGAGTTAATAAATTATTTATTAAACAATCAGATTCAATTAATGAAATTGCTGTAAAAGATGTTTTTAATTCAGTTCAAAAATTATTGAGTAAATAATGTCAAAATTAGCGGCTATAGATATTGGTACAAATTCATTCCATTTAATTGTTGTCGACATTAAAGAAAACGGAAGTTTTGATATTGTTGACAGAGAAAAAGAAGTAATAAGATTAAGCGAAGGAAGCACGGGGGATATTAAATTTATTCAGCCTGAAGCCGTTGAAAGAGCTATTATAACACTGAAAAGATTTAAAGGAATAGCCGATTCTCATTCCGCTAAAATTAGAGCCGTTGCCACAAGCGCCGTTCGTGAATCCCAGAATAAAATTGAATTCTTAAAACAAGTATATTATCAGACCGGGATTGAAATTGAAGTAATCAGCGGCACCGAAGAAGCCCGTTTAATTTATTTAGGTATGCTGCAGGCTGTGCCCGTTTATGATAAAAAAGTTTTATGCGTTGATATTGGCGGCGGAAGCACAGAGTTTACTATAGGCGAAAAAGGGAAAATTCAATATTCAATTAGTTTAAAACTTGGCGCGGTGCGTTTAAGCCAAAAGTTCTTCCCGGATTATGTTTTAACAAAGGAAAGTATTCAAGCCTGTAGAAATTGGATTGAAGGCGAAATATTCCCGGTTATACGTGAATTAAAAACACATAAAATTCAGCAGTTTGTCGGCTCCTCAGGTACAATTATGTCAGTTGGTTTAATGATTTCGGCCGCAAGAAGCGAATCTGTTAAAGAAAGTGTAATCCTGAATAATTACGAATTTACCGTCGACGAATTCTTAAATGTAGAAAATGAAGTTCTGAAAAATAAAACTTCTAAACAAAGATTAAAAATTAAAGGCCTCGATTCGAAAAGAGCGGATATTATTCCGGCCGGACTTCTAATTCTTTCCGAATTGTTTAAGCATTTCCAAATTCCTGTTATGACAATTTCGGGTTACGCCTTAAGAGAAGGAATTGTTATTGATACAATTCAAAAAAGCGAAGAAAATTTCGTTCATCAAGGACTTTCAAACATTAGAGCCGAAAGTGTGAAAAATTTAGCCGAGTCCTGTAATTTTGACCGTGAACATTGTACCCACGTATCAAGACTTGCGTTGCAGTTGTTTGATCAGCTTTTGGATCTTCACAAACTTGGAAACAAGGAAAGGGAATATTTAGACGCGGCATCGCGCCTTCACGATATAGGATATCATATCGCTCATTCTCAACATCACAGACATAGTATGTATATCATAAGCAACAGCGAATTGCTTGGATTTAATGAAAATGAAATAAACATTATTGCAAACGTCGCCCGTTATCACCGAAAAAGCCATCCCAAAAAAAGTCATAAGGATTTTATTAATCTGCCGGCAAAAAGCAGGGAAACAGTGGAAAAACTTGCAGCGATTCTAAGAGTTGCGGATTCATTTGACAGAACACATTATAAACTTGTTAATAAGATAAATGCTGAAATAAACGGCAAAAGTGTTGAATTGACGCTGCAAACATCAACGGTAATTCCTGAAATTGAATTATGGAGCCTTGAACGGCGTAAAGCGTTATTCGAAGAAATTTTTGGAATGTCTTTATCTGTTAAAAATTTTCTTCCTTCTCCTTAGATCTTTTTACAAAAATTTCACTAATTCTTACCAAAATACATGCGTTAATCATACAAATTAAGCGTTTGTCTATTTATTGTGGATTTTATTGCTTTAATTGATTCTATTAAAACAATTTTTTAGGATATAATTAAAATTGATTCATAAAACAATAAATATTTTAGAAATATTTTTTTTCATCTCTGTTTTTTATTATCCGTTATATGCGAATAATAATAACGATTTAATTAATAAACAGAACTTGAATTTTTATTTAACTGCGGCTGAAAATCATTTTAATTCAAATACTGATTCATCATTGTATTATGCGTTAAAAGCAGCTAACATTTCCGCAGATGAAAACTTAGCCGAAGAATTTACCGAAGCCTCAATTCTTGCCAGCTCCTGCTACGCCAAATTAAATAATATTAAAAAGTCTAAGGATATTTTAGAAAAAGCTCTTCGCGTTGATTTTTTAAATGAAAATGATTCCAATAAGGTAAACTTACTTATAAAACTTGGTGATATTAATTTTGATACCGGGAATTATTCCGGCTCTTTATCCGCATATAATGAAGCGCTTGTAATTTGTCAATTGAATTCATATTTATTGAAACATGGCACATTGTTAAATAATATCGGCATTGTGCACAAGTTTAAAGGCGATTATGCGGAAGCAATTGAATATCATTTATCGGCGCTTAAAATTTATGAAAACATAAAGTATAATCCCGGTATTGCCGCGTCTTTGGGGAATATAGGCAACGTTAACGAAAGCTTAAACGATTACGGTAAAGCTTTGCAAAATTATCTTAGGGTTCTTGAAATTTCTCGTGAATTAAATGACAGCGTTAAAATAGCAAACAGCTTAATGAATATAGGGGTTGTGTATTTTAGCATTGATAAAAAGAAAGAAGCTCTGTCAAATTTTTTAACCGCGTATGAAATTGCCGCCGAAACAGATAACGGTTTAATAAAATCCTATTGTCTGAACAATATAGCATATGTTCAAAATGACCTTGGCAATTACAGCGAATCAATTAAGTTTTATAAAAAAGCGTATGAATCCTCGGAAGACGCCGGGGACAAATGGGGAATGGCCAATACATTAAATAATCTGGCGTCGGTTTATTTATCAAGCAGCGAAAATCAAGCCGCGCTTAATAGTGCTAATGACGGTTTAATAATTGCTGAAAAAATTAATGCTAAAGATCTTCAGCTCGAAAGCTATAAAATTCTTTCAGAAGTGCATGAAAACAACTCGGATTTTTCCAAGTCTCTTGAATATTTTAAGCTGTATAAATCGATGAATGATTCTTTATTCGCCGAAGAAAACAGGGAAAAAATAATTGACGCAAACGTTAAATACGATATTGAGAAAAAAGAAAAAGAAATTAATGAGCTGAAGCTAACCCAGCAGGAAAGAATTTTTATTTTTTCTACAGTAACAATTTCTCTGCTGCTTATTATATCCGCAATATTTTATTTTCTTTACAGACAGAAGAGAAAATCAGAGTTATTCTTAAAAAATATATTAAATTCATTTACACATCCGTTTATTGTTTATGATGTATTAACTAACAGCAATGAATTACATAACAAAGCTGCACTTGAGTCTAAATCGCCTTACCTGAAATTTAACGACGGAAACAACAGGCATTTTTTCCCTTATACTGCCGATAAAATTATTGAAACTAAAAAACCTTTTGTTATTGAGTTTGAAGATAATATAAACGGAGAAAGAATATTTTTTGAATGTTTTGGGTTTCCTATTATTAATAAGAAATCCGAAGTCGAAAAAATAATTGAATACGCCGTTGATATAACGGATAAAAAAGAAGCGGTTAATAAAATCAAATCCGCCTTTGAAAGAGAAAGAGAACTTAACGAGTTAAAATCAAATTTTATTTCTTCTACTTCGCATGAATTCAGAACACCGCTGGCTACATTATTCAGTTCGGTCGAGCTTATTCAGCACTATGATAAAACTAAATCGGCGGATAAAAAACTCTACCATCTCGGCAGAATCAAGGATATTGTTCTTTATATGACAAATATGCTGGATAATATTTTAACTATTAATAAAGCGGATGTTGATAAAATTGAGTTCAAACCGGAAATAATTAATATAAAATCTTTCTGCAGTGAAATTCTTGAAGATATTATTATCTCGGCAACAGATAAACATTTAATTGACCAGATATTTGAAGGCGAAAATGAAAATGTTTTTCTGGATCCTAATTTGTTAAGACAAATTTTAACGAACCTGCTTTCAAATGCCATCAAATATTCACCCGACGGCGGCAAAATATTATTTAAAACAGAAATCCAAAAGAATAAAATAATTTTCAGTATTAGGGACGAAGGTATAGGAATCCCGAAAGAGGATATAAAAAATTTATACCAGTACTTTTTCCGCGCAAAAAATTCAAAAACAATTTCAGGTACGGGTTTAGGATTGTCGATCGTAAAAAAATCGGTCGAGGTTCATAAAGGTACAATAGAACTTACATCAAATGAGGGAGAAGGAACAACGTTTGTGGTGACATTACCGACGGATAAAAGTCTTGTTAATATTACGAATTCATTTAATCATATTAATTGAATAAAAATGAAAAAAATTGTATTAATAGAGGATGATTTATTGCTGGTTCAAAACCTGACCGAAATTTTACGCGAAGAAGGATTCGAAGTTGTACCAACATCTTCCGGAATTGAAGGTCTAAATCTTGTCAAATTTCATCTTCCTGATCTTGTTATTTGCGATATTCTATTGCCTGAATTTAACGGACTTGTGATTAAGGATGAACTAAACAAAGATCCATTTGTATCAACTATTCCTTTTATATTTTTAACGGCAAAGTCGGGGAAAGAAGATATAAGAAAAGGAATGGAAGTCGGAGCTGATGATTATCTTATTAAACCGTTTACAGTAGAAGATTTGTTAAAATCTATTTATTCGAGATTAAAAAAAAATGATATATTTAAAAAACATACAAAGGAATTAACTAAAAGCATAACTCTCTCATTACCGCATGAATTTAATAATCCGTTGCTTACGGTTTTAGGTTATTCCGAAATTATTATGGATATGGGAGGGGATACTAAAAATATTAATTCTGAGATTATAAAATATGCGGGGATTATTAATTCAGCGGGTAAAGAACTGCACGGCCTTCTGAAAAGATTCCTGCTTATCAGCAAATTGGAAACAATATTTTCAGATGCCGATGAAGTAAAAAAATATAATGAAAATAGAACCAAATTTATTTGGTCGGCGGATATTAAAAATAATATCATTGAATTATCCAGAGAAAAATACGATAATATGGTTATTGTTCAAGAGAATTCCGAAAACGTACTTCTGAATATTTCCGGCGAAGATATCGAAATATTATATACCGAACTTCTTGAAAACGCTTTCAAATTTAAAGCGAAAAATACTCAGGTATATGTTTCCGAGTCAATTGAAGATAGGTTCTATTGCCTGCAATTTAAAAATTTCGGGCGGGGAATGACAAAAGAACAAATTTCCAGAATCGGTATTTTTCAGCAGTTTGACAGAGAACGTTATGAACAAAAAGGATCGGGACTCGGACTTTCAATCGCTAAAAGACTGATTGAATTAAATAAAGGCTACTTAAGAATTGAAAGTCTTCTTAAAGTCGAAACAATAGTTTATTTGTATGTGCCAATGAAAGTAGAATAAATATGAAAACCATACTTTTAATTGAAGACAATAGTCTGCTTGCGGAAAATATTAAAGCTCTACTTGAAGAAGAAATTTTCAGCGTAATTCATGTCAGTTCTGCGGAAGAGGGTTTAAATATTGTATTTCAGGATAAACCGGATTTAATACTTTGCGATATTATGCTTCCGGATAAAGACGGTTATGAGCTGCTTCAGATTTTAAAGGATAAGCTGGGCTATTCACTCCCTCCGTTTGTTTACCTTACAGCAAAATCACAGCGCGACGATCAGCGCAAAGGTATGGAACTTGGTGCGGATGATTTTATAACCAAACCTTTTACAAAATCGGAATTGCTGAACGCGATTAATACACAATTAAATAAAAGAGAAAAATTAACCGGGAATGAAGGCAGTGCAGAATCTAAAACACAAATATTAAATCAAGCCGATGATGATTTAGGCGGGGATAATAAACTGTCATATAACGGTTTCATTTTCCTTAATGAGAAAAAATCGCCCGGTTTCTTCGCTGTTAAAAAAATTATATACATTAAAAGTCTAAAGGATTATACAACCATTGTTTTTAATGATTTCAGAAAAGTCGTAATAAGAAGAACACTCGCTAAATGGGAAGAGATTCTTCCTGCCGAAAATTTTGTAAGAATTCACCGCCAGACAATTATTAACCTTCAATTTTTAGACAGAGTGGAAAGAGATAAAAATTATACATATAGAGTTTATCTAAAATTAATTGATATTCCTTTCAAAATGAGCCAAAGATACAGCCGTAAAATCAAAAAACTGAAATAATTATTGATCCCTCAATATTTAATCATATTTTAATTCCTAAACAGTACCAAAATATTTCAGATTTCCATATATTGAACGCTAAATTTAATTTATTCACTAAACCCGAATTATTATTATATGGAAAAGAAAATAACAATAAGCGACCTCTCGGATTATGTAGGCCAGGATGTTACATTAAAAGGCTGGCTTTATAACAAAAGATCCAGCGGTAAAGTAAAGTTTTTAATTCTGCGCGACGGTACCGGTTATCTGCAATGTATCGTATTTAAAGGAAATGTAAGTGAAGATGTATTTAAAGTGGCCGATTCATTAACCCAGGAAGCCTCTTTTGAGATTACTGGAAAAGTTAAAAGGGAAGAAAGAGCGGTTGGCGGATTTGAACTTGACGCGACCGACGTTAAACTAATAGGAGAATCTCATGATTTTCCGATTACTCCCAAAGAACACGGCGTGGAATTTTTAATCGATAATAGACACCTGTGGCTCCGCTCTAAAAGACAGGTTTCTATTATGAAAATAAGGCATAGAATTGTAAAAGCTATACGCGACTTTTTTGACGAAAAAGGATTTACTCTTTTTGATCCTCCCATCATTACTCCAAATGCTTGTGAAGGAACGTCAACACTATTTGAATTGGATTATTTCGATTTGGGTAAAGGATATTTAACTCAATCCGGTCAATTATACGCCGAAGCTGGCGCGCTTGCTTTAGGAAAGGTTTATACATTCGGACCGACTTTCCGTGCTGAAAAATCCAAAACAAGACGCCACCTAACTGAATTCTGGATGGTTGAACCTGAAATGGCATTTTATGATTTGAACGACGATATGGATCTTGCCGAAGAGTTTTTAGAGTATATTGTGCAGACAATATTAAAAGAAAAAAAAGAAGATCTCGCAATTTTAGAAAGAGATACTTCAAAATTAGAAAAAGTAGTTAGACCATTTCCGCGTGTTTCATATGATGATGCCGTAGAAATATTAAAAAATAACGGCGTTGATTTCGAATGGGGAAATGATTTCGGGGCTGCAGATGAAACAATAATTTCAAATCAGTTTGACAGACCGGTTATGGTTCATAGATACCCTTCCGAAATAAAAGCATTCTATATGAAACGTGATCCTGAAAATCCGAAAGTAGCTTTAGCTGTAGATGTTTTAGCTCCCGAAGGTTACGGCGAAATTATCGGCGGAAGCCAAAGAGAGGATGATCTTAATTTATTGCTGGAAAGAATAAAACAGCACGATTTGCCTCAGAGTTTCTTTGAATGGTATTTGGATTTGCGCCGTTACGGATCAGTGCCTCATTCTGGATTTGGGCTTGGACTTGAAAGGACCGTAAGCTGGATTTGCGGACTTGAACATTTAAGGGAAGCCATTCCGTTCCCGAGAATGATTTACAGAAATACGCCTTAGTTTTATTATTCATTAAATAAGAGTTTAATATGAGAAAAATTCTCCCGGTAGTTTTACTGGCATTTCTATTGTTCGGGATGACGAACCAAGTTAACGCTTCGGATTTTGTTAATCCGGCGGCGCTTTCGGCTGAAATTGTAAATTCAGATGCCGAGCATTCGCTTCCGCCTGTATTTATGGTTATCCCTTTTGTGACACTGCTTCTCTTAATTGCCGTTATGCCTCTTTTTGCACATCACTTTTGGGAAAAGCATTATCCAAAATTTTCAATAGCACTTGGAACCATTACCGTACTTTATTACTTATTAGTGATGAACGATACTCATTCGCTTCTGCATACATTGGCAGAATATCTTTCTTTTATTGCCCTGCTGGCAAGTCTATTCGTAGCTTCGGGGGGAATTCTTATAAAGGTTGATAAAAAAGCAACGCCGATGCTGAATGTTATATTTTTATTGTTCGGAGCGGTAATCGCAAATATTATAGGAACTACCGGAGCGTCTATGCTTTTGATTAGACCATTTATTAAAATAAACCAGGACAGAATAAAACCATATCATATTATATTTTTTATTTTTCTTATTAGTAATATTGGAGGCGCTCTTACTCCTATAGGTGATCCGCCTTTGTTTCTGGGATTTTTAAGAGGTGTCGATTTTTTCTGGGTATTTGAGCACGTATGGTATATGTGGCTGCCGACTATAATTGTTGTAGCGGCCGTATTCTATTTTATTGATTCAAGAAATAATGACGGTCAGGAAAAAAGCAAAGAATATACCGGACAAATTGAATTCAAAGGATATAAGAATGTTGTATATCTGCTCATTATTTTGATTTCTGTTTTTATTGATCCAAATGTAATAAGCTGGGTGCCCAACTTGTATCCGCTCCCTTTCGGAATTAGAGAAATTATAATGTTCTCGGTTGTTTATTTATCATATAAAACCGCAGATAAAGAAATTCTCAGTTCTAATGAATTTGATTTCGAGCCGATCAAAGAAGTTGCTTATTTATTTATAGGCATATTCGCTACAATGATTCCTGCGCTGCAATTAATTGCTTATGAAGCAAATTTACTCGGAGATAAACTGAATCCAGGAATATTTTATTGGGCAACCGGATTGTTATCGGGATTCTTAGATAATGCCCCTACTTATCTTAACTTCTTAAGCGCCGCTATGGGCAAATACGGCTGGGATGTTAACAACGCCGTAGATGTTCATAATTTTGAAATCGAACATGCAGTTTATCTGCAGGCAATATCCGTTGCGGCAGTATTTTTCGGGGCTATGACCTATATCGGAAACGGTCCGAATTTTATGGTAAAATCTATTAGTGAAAGAGCGGGAATTAAAATGCCCAGCTTTTTTGCTTATTTAATTAAGTATTCAATCCCGATTTTAATCCCTATATTTATTTTAGTCTGGTTAGCATTTTATTACGGGAGAGTTTAATTATGAGCACTTTAAATGAAGTACTTACAAAAAATTTGCATGGATTGTATTACGGGAATAGAATTCTGCTCCCCTTTAAAGCCGATATCCTAAAAGCAGTAATCGAAAAGAGTATTATAACCGATTTCAGCGATTTCTCCGAACAGGCAGAATACGAAATTAAAGATAATCGTACCGAAATTTACTTCTATGAATATGCCGACCTAAGCGAATTTATTACAACTTATGAAACAATTAAGTTGATTGTTGTTGAAGAAGGCAGAGATATCTTTGATATAAAAAATCACATAAAATTGATTCTGCATTTAAATGACGGCCATGAAATAAAAATTGAAGAAGCGGGCGAGAACTTTCTTTTTATCGAATAAATTGATTAGCTGAATATTAAACTATTTTTATGGAAATAAAATGATTCCTTTATTTTCAACAGATCAAATTAAAAATGCGGACCAGTACGCAATTACAAAACTGGGAGTTCCAGGCATTGTATTAATGGAAAATGCCGCGAAAAATATCTTTGACGCAATTCTTAAAAAACTTCCCGAAGTATCTCAATTTGAAAAAATAGGTATCGTTTGCGGTAAAGGGAATAACGGTGGAGACGGCTTTGCATTAGCGCGTCATTTTATGAATAACGGTTTTAATGTCTCCGTTATTTCCGTAGGTAGACCGAATGATCTTAAAGGAGACGCGCTAGTAAATTTCAAAATAGCTAAAAATATTATTTTAAAACAGGAAAAAAGCCGAATAACATTTTATAAGAATCCGCGTGATTTGGCCGGTCTGTTCGAATGCTCATTAATTATTGATGCTATGCTTGGAACCGGATCCGAAGGCGATCTTAAAGAACCTTATTTAACCATTGTGCAGTTTATGAATGAACTTTCCGCTTTGAAAGTTGCGGTTGATATACCAACGGGACTCAATGCCGATAAAGGTTCAGGTGATGTTGTTCTTGAAGCTGATCTTACAGTAACTCTTGCGGAATTTAAAAGCGGTCTTTTCTTCGGGAAAGGATACGCTTTTGCAGGCGAAGTAGAAAAAGCTTCTATCGGAATCGGTCCGGAATATTTTGATAATTTATCCGTAGAAAATTACCTGGTTGAACCCGAAGACGCATTTGCGGGACTTCCTATTAAAGAAACAAATATACACAAATACAGCGCCGGAAAAGTTTTAACAATTGCCGGCTCGGGAAAATTTCCCGGAGCGGCCTGTCTTGCATCCGAATCTGCTTTAATTTGCGGTGCGGGAGCTTCAGTGCTTGCCTTCCCGAGATCCATTAAATCAATTGCCCAGGTAAAATTAAAAGAGGTTGTCGTCGATTCATATGACGATAACGGATGTGAATATTTATCAATTGATAATGTTAATGAATTGAACGAAAAAATAAAATGGGCAAATGTTGTTTCAATCGGATCCGGATTAGGCCGCAGAGAAGCAACTCAAAAAGCGGTTCTGAAAATATTAAAAACCTATCCTGATAAAAAATTTGTAATTGACGCCGATGCTGTTTTCGCACTGAATAAAAATTATAAAAAAATAAATCTTAAAGATAAAATATTAACGCCTCATCATATGGAATTTGCCGATCTGCTGGGAATTAGCATTAACGATTTGAAGAATGACTTGCTGAATTACGGGCGTAAATTTGTAAGATCAACAAGCTCTTATCTTGTTTTAAAAGGAGCGCCCACAATTATTTTTAATCCCGCCGGCGAAGCGTTTATTAATAGCGCGGGAAACTCCGGAATGGCTAAATTCGGAACAGGCGATGTTCTAACCGGCATAATCTCCGGTTTTTTGGCGCAGTCACAAGAAATAGAAGAAACTTTAATTTCCGCGGTTTATCTTCATAGTCTTTCTGCGGATTTACTTTTTGAAAATAGTACGGAATATGGAATTACTGCTTCCGGAATTATGGAAAATATGCCCAATGCAATTAAGTTTATTATTAGTTCGTTTGTATAAAATACTTGAATCGAATAAAAAGAAATATGTTTTTCTTCCTTTCATCTTATACTGGATTATACTTTTAGGATTAACAAGTTATCCCGCCGACGGTATCCCGGTTTTCGGGATAGGGGATAAATTTGAACATTTATTTGCTTACCTGGTTTTAAGTATATTTATGCAGCTTACATTTCATTTTCAGGAAAGGTATATAAACCTGAAAAAAAATCACGTATATTATACAATAGTTATAAGCTTTATATACGGAATACTTGATGAACTTCACCAATATTATATTCCGGGCAGATTCTGCGATATATTAGATCTTATTTCTAACATTATAGGCACCTTAATTGCCGTAGTTCTTGTAAATTATTTTATCAATAGGGGCTCGGATACAAAGAATTTAAGTTATGAATAAGCTGGAACTTATTTTTTATAAATTTGTAGAAAATTTTAGCAGCTTTATTTGACAATCAAAGAATGATTTTTTAAGTTAACAGCACTGAATTGTGCTTATTAGGAGGATAAAGTGGCATTAAAGAAAAATCCAAAATTTGATCTCAAATTACACTATAAAAGAATATTTGAGATTAGTTTAATTATTTCGCTGGCGGTGCTGATTTTAGCATTTAAGTTTTTTCCAAAGTTTCAGAAACAAGACGTTGAGTTTGACGCACCTCAAGAATTAATTAATGTTGAAGATGTTGCTGCTACCAAGCAGGAAACTCCTCCTCCTCCTCCTCCAAAACCTCCGATTCCTATAGAAGCGCCGAGCGACGACGTTCTTGAAGATATAGAAATCAGCGATACAGAACTTAATGTTGACGAAGAAGTTACTGCTCCTCCTCCTCCTCCTCCCGCAGAAGAAGTAGAGGAAGAAGAACCGGCATTCTTTGTTGCCGTTGAAGAAATGCCTGAACCTATAGGCGGTATTGCGGCTATTCAAAAACTTATTGTATATCCCGAAATAGCAAAACGCGCAGGTGTTCAAGGCCGTGTTTATGTTAAAGCTTTTGTTAATGAAAACGGATCGGTACAGAAAGTTGAGCTGATTAAAGGTATTGGTGCTGGATGCGACGAAGCTGCGATGGAAGCTGTTCAAAAGACGAAATTTAAACCCGGAAAACAAAGAGGTAAGGCAGTAAAAGTACAGGTAACCGTTCCTGTCTTATTTAAACTTCAGTAACCGGTTTATAAAAATTTATTACAAAGCGCCTTTTTAAGGCGCTTTTTTTTTGCCCTTTTATGAAACTTATTACTAAGTGTTCCGTCCAATGACCATAAAATATTTTATTTATAACGTCAAGTATAAAAAATGACTTGACATTCACAATTTGGACACGTAGTTTTACACCCTTAAAAATTGTTTTATAAAAAGGTATAAATGGAAGAAATTCAAAATTTGAGCAGAAAAGAACGTGAAAGAAATTTCAGAAGAAATGAAATTATTTCATCGGCTATAAAATTGTTCGCTAATAAAGGTTATGAACATACCACACTTGATGAAATTGCGGAAGCTTCTGAATTCGGGAAGGGGACTATATATAATTATTTCTCCAATAAAGAAGAAATTTATTTAGCGATAATTGAATCAATACTTGATGATCATACCAAAATGATGGAAGAATTGGCGCAGTCAAACGAAGATCTAAAAAGTTTTTTAACAAAACTTACCAAGGCGGGGATGAAAAAAAGTTTGGAAAATAAGGACGCTTTTTCCTTGATCGTAAGAGTCAGAACTCATGCCGCCGGAAACGATCCTTCAATTAGAACGGGACTTCTTAAAAAAAACATGGATAATAACAACAAAATTTTATTTAATAAATTTAATGATGCAATAAAAAAGAAAGAGATCCGTCCTTTTGAAATAAATTCCTTAATCAATATGTACAGAAGCATGATTTTTCCTTATCTGCATTTTTTAATGTGCTGTAAAAATGTTGAAGATATTGATTCGGATAAAGAAGCGGAATTTGTTTTATCGGTTTTATTTAATGGAATACAGGCAAATTAATTCTGGAGTAAATGTGAAGTTGGTAAAAATCCTTATAATGATTCTTCTTTTTCAATCATTTCTTTCCGCTCAAACGGAAAATGAAATTAAACTGAATCTTGAAGAAAGTATTAAAATCGCTTTAGAAAACAACAGCGATTTAAAACAAATTAAACTGGATTATAAAAAAGCTAAAGAGCAGGTCTGGGAAGCTTACGGTACATCGTTATTCCCCTCAATTGACGGTAATGTTTCTTATCAGAGAGCGGTCAAACAAGGCGTAATTATTATTGAAACTCCCTTCTTCAGCGGTTCGTTTCCGCAAGGGACAAAAAATACTTTAACGGCTTCGGTTTCGCTTGAACAGCCGCTTTTTACAGGGGCTATGTTTCTTGCGACAAGAATCGCCGAAACTTTCGCGAATATTTCGGAAGAAAACGTTGAGTATTCAAAATCTGATCTTATTACAAAGGTTAAAGAGGCATACTATAATATCCTGCTCGCGCAGGAATTTGTAAAATTAGGGAATCTTAATCTGAACCTTGCTAAAAAGAATCTTGATGATACCGAATCTATGTATAATGCGGGACTTTCGCCCGAATATGATTTCTTAAAAGCAAAAGTGAATTATCAAAATTTAATTCCTGCTTTAACCGAAGTTGAAAACCAGCTTAACCTTAGTAAAAACAATATGAAATTTTTATTAGGATTCGATTTATCACAAAAAATTACAGTGACCGATTCCCTAAAATATTCTGAAATTTCAGATATGGAAATGAATGAAGCGATCAAAATGCTCGAAGAAAACAATAAACTTATAAACCAGTTAAAACTGGACCAGGAATTAAAGGACTTAACCGCTTCCTATCAGTTTTCAAAACATTTTCCCGAACTTAATTTAACAGGCACCTACCAGGCACAGGCGCAGGAAAATGACGATAAAAGTTTTTCTAACTGGTATTACATAAATTCTTTTTATGTGGGATTAAATCTTAAGGTCCCCATATTTAAAGGCTTCTCGATAGATTCGAAAGCGGAACAAGCTGAAATTGACCTGCTTAAAGCTCAGGAAGAGTTAATTAAAACAAAAAGAAATCTAATTAACCAGCTTGAAAGCACAATGTTAAATATCAATAAAGCCAAAGAACAGATTGAAGCTTATGAATTATCCGTAAGCGAGGCTTTTAGAGGATATGAAATTTCCAAACAAAGATTCGATGCCGGACTGGGAACGCAATTGGAAGTTACAAACGCACTTGTTGTTTTTTCTCAGACAAAGGTTAATTACCTGACCGGTGTTAGAGATTATTATGTATACAATTCATTGTTAGATCATTTGGTAGGTGAAAATAATATTTTGTTAAACAAAAATTAATGATACAAAAGAGGAACAGATGACCAAAATCAAATATTCAAAATTATTTCTTCTTCCTTTATTTATTTTAATGAGTTTCGTTATTGTCTCATGCGGTGAATCGGAAGGAAGCGAAAAAGAAAATCAACAGACCGAAGATAAATCTAAAGCCGTAAATGTTCAAACGGTGGAGCTTAAGGGTACCGAATACATTGATTATATTAATGTAATAGGCACATTAAAACCTTTTGAAAAAGCGAATCTAAGCTACCAATCCGGAGGCATCATTAAGAAAATTCTTAAAGATAAAGGGGACAGGGTTGCCGAAGGTGATACAATATTAATTATTGATAACGATGTATTAAAAGCCAACCTGGACGGCGCCAAAGCTAATTTTGAACTGGCGGAAGTTACTTATCAAAAACAGGCTGAAATATATAAGTCGAAAGTAAACAGCGAGTATCAGCTGCTTGAATCAAAGTTCAGAAGAGATCAGGCAAAAGCAAATTACGATCTTATGAAAGCTCAATACGCGCAGACATTTATTACAGCTCCTTTCGCAGGTATAGTAGATGCCAAATATTACGAAGAAGGTGAAATGGCCGTTCCTGGTATGCCTATAGTCAATCTTATTAATGCCTCTAAAATTAAAATTGAAGCCGGCGTTCCCGAAAGATATGTAGGTCAAATTTATATTGGACGTAGCGCTAAAGTGGTGATAAAAAGCATTTCTTCTCAGCCGGTGTACGGAAAGGTTATATATGTCGGTTCTTCTGTAATATCTGAAAACCGTACATTCCCCGTTGAACTTATAATTGATAACGGGAACGGTAAATTAAAACCTGAATTAGTAGCCGATATTTTTCTTGAAACCGACAGATATGAAAATGTTGTTACGGTGCCGGATGAAGTCGTTTCAAGAACCGATAACGGTTATACGGTTTATGTTGCAAATAACGGAATAGCCGAAAGCAGAATTATTGAAATATTAAACAGATCGCGTGATAAAATAGCGGTGAAATCAGGTTTGCAAGAAGGAGAACAGCTGATTGTTGTTGGATATCAGAATTTGATTAACGGCCAGAAAATTAATACTGTAAATTAAGGAATAAATTTTAATGAAACTTACAGATGTTAGTATTGATAACAGAACCAGCGTATTTATATTAATTTTTATAATTATTATAAGCGGTATAATATCCTACGTTTCACTTCCAAGGGAAGCGGCGCCTGATATTCAGATTCCGCTTGTAATTGTTTCAACCCCGTATTTCGGAGTATCGCCTGAGGATATTGAGTCGCTGATTACCCAGCCGATCGAAAAAGAATTAAACTCGATTAACGATGTTAAAAAAATTACGTCGTCTTCTTCGGAAGGTTATTCTTTAATTCAAGTAGAATTTGAAAGCGGATATGATATTGATGACGCGCTGCAGAAAGTAAGAGATAAAGTTGATAAAGCCGAAGCCGAGCTTCCGACCGATGTCGAAAAACCGAGCATAATTGAAATCAATTTTTCGGAATTTCCTATTATGACCTTTAATATCACAGGTGATATCGGACTTGTAAAACTAAAAGATATTGCTGACGATGTTAAAGACGAAGTTGAAAAAATTGAGGGCATACTCGAAGTTAAAATCAGCGGCGGCCTGGAAAGGGAAGTTAAAGTTGACGTTGATCTCGATAAACTTGTTCATTATAATATTAGATTCGACGATGTTATTGAAGCTATAACAAATGAAAACAGGACAATTCCCGGCGGACTAATTGACGTAAACAACTCTAGTTTTTTAGTGCGTGTACCGGGCGAATTTGATAAACCTTTCGTTATAGAAGATCTTATAGTTAGGTTAAAAGAAGGCAAACCGATTTATGTGAAGGATGTTGCCGACGTAAATTATTCGTTCCAGGAAAAAAGCACCTACGCTAGAGTAGATGGACTTGAATGCGTTACCATGAATATTTCCAAAAGATTAGGCGCGAATATAATTGATATTGCCGATCAGGTAAAAGAAGTAATAGCAAAATATGAAAAGAAACTGCCTTCAACCGTTAAATTTGTCTTAACCGTTGATCAGTCTAAAGATATCGAAAGAAGCGTAAAAAATCTGGAGAATAACATATTCTCAGGATTAGTTCTTGTGCTTGTTGTCTTGTTCTCACTATTGGGTTTAAGAAACGCATTCTTCGTTGCAATAGCGATTCCGTTAAGCATGCTTATTACATTTATAATTTTGTCGGCGTTAAATATAACGCTTAATTTTATTGTATTGTTCTCTCTTATTCTTGCGCTGGGTATGCTTGTAGATAACGCTATAGTTATTATAGAAAACATTTATAAGTTTCTTGAAGACGGAAACAGTTTGTCAGAAGCCGCTAAATTAGGCGCACGCGAAGTGGCATGGCCAATTACAACTTCTACTTTAACTACGCTTATGGCGTTTGGACCATTATTGTTTTGGCCCGGAGTTGTGGGTGATTTTATGTATTATCTGCCTTTAACTCTTATTGTAACTCTCGCTTCATCCTTATTTGTCGCGCTAGTTATAAATCCTGTTGTCGCCTCAAAATTTATGAAACTTGAAACGAAAGGGGAAAAACCTAAAACCTTTATCGGTAAATTATTCGCTCCACTTCAAAAAGTTTCTGTTTATTTTTCACAGAAAATGCTCCCGGCTACAATTGATATTTATCAGAAATTTCTTGAATCGGCTCTCGGTAATGAAAGAGAACCCGGACAAAAAATACATTGGAGAAATTGGGTCGGATTACTTTCCGTATTTGTACTTATCATTGTAACAAGCGCCCTGCTTGCTAATCCAATGGTTCCTAATCCGGTTGTGTTGGGAGGCAGTATTTTAGCGGGCATTGGTATAATTAAAGTTTTTTCAAACAGCAGATTAAGAGTGCTTGCAGGCGCGATCTTAACATTAATAATTATTATTGATATCTATGCTGAATTCGGGCACGGAGTCGAGTTCTTTCCATCTACCGATCCGGAAAGAATTTATATAAATGTTGAAAGTCCTACCGGTACAAACGTGGAAATGTCAAATAAAATTGCTCAGCAGATTGAAAAAAGATTGGATACCTTTTTAGATGCCGACGTAAAGGAATATGTGGCGAATGTTGGCTCATCAAACAATCCTTTTTCAGGCGGGCAGGGCGGTTCGCCAAATGTTAGCACAATAACAGTTCAGTTTATTGATTATAACGACAGGGCTCAAGCCTCAACTAAAACTGCGGATCAGATACGTAATGTCTTACTTGATATTGCAGGCGCTGAAATTGAGGTGAAAAAAGAAGATAACGGTCCGCCTGTCGGTGCCGCTATTAATATTGAAGTCATTGGGGATGATTTTAATACACTAGGCGCTATCGCTGAGAATATAAAACAGGAAATTGTTAACCTTGACGGCGTAGTTGATTTAAAAGATGATTTCGACAGCGGCAGACCTGAAGTAAGGGTAATGATTGACAGAGAAAAAGCCGCGCTGTATTCTATGAATACTTCAATAATTGCTAATAGCATTCGTACTGCAATTAACGGATTTGAAGCTTCAAAATACAGAATTAATGAGGAAGAATATGACATTACGGTTAGACTGAAAAAAGAACAGCGCGAAAGCGTGGATTTATTAAGGAATATGAGAATTACATATAATGATAAACAAGGTAAAATTCAAAGTGTCCCTTTAATAAGTGTTGCAGATGTTGAGTATGATAAAGGTCCGGGCGCTATCAAGAGAAAGGACTTAAAAAGAGTTGTAACCATATCGGGCAACGTCGACGCGGCGTTTAATCAGAATGAGGTTCTTGGCAGAATTATGACTGAGCTGAAAGATTTTAATCTTCCGCCTGATTATAGAATTGAATATACAGGTCAAAATGAAGAACAGGATAAAGCTTCGGCATTTTTAGGAAAAGCCTTTATGATCGCATTCTTCGGAATATTTCTAATTCTTGTTATTCAGTTTAATTCTCTTTCACAGCCTGTAATGATTATGGCCGCAGTTACAATTTCTTTAATTGGCGTTTTTATCGGACTAATTGTATTCGCTATGCCTTTCGGCATTATTATGACTGGCATTGGTGTTATTAGTCTGGCCGGAGTTGTAGTTAATAATAACATTGTTCTAATTGATTATATGAATATACTTCGTAAACGCGGTCTTTCAGTTAGAGATGCTGTAATTAACGCCGGAACAAGAAGATTCAGGCCGGTTACTTTAACGGCAATTACAACTATACTCGGATTAATTCCGCTTACATTCGGATTCGGATTTGATATATATTCATTTTCTTTTGAAAGCGGAGGCGCAGATGCAGACTTCTGGCGTTCAATGGGCGTAGCCGTAATATTCGGATTATTATTCGGAACAGTTTTAACATTAATTGTAGTGCCTGTAATGTTTTCGGCGATTTCCGATATTCCTGACGCGCTGAAAGTTTCGTTTAAGTCAATCTTCAAAAAAAATAAGTAATATTTGATGATATTAAATTTAAAGGGGCTTTAAAGCCCCTTTTTATTATCAGTTAAATTCCTTGATGAGTGAGCTGTTTTTTTCTAACTTTATATCTTAAATTTTCCAAATAATGTGTCCGGCTTATTCCGGGATAATTTCGCTCAGCAATGTATGTTCTTATAAAAAAATATGAAACAAATGAATTTGCTTTCTCTAAATAATATTTATTTCAGTTATGAAAAAAAACTTTGTGATTCATATCTGCTTAATGATATTAATATTTCGATAAACTGCGGCGATTTTATAACAATATTGGGACCTAACGGATCCGGTAAAACCACACTTCTTAAATTAATGTCGGGATTATTACATCCTCAAAAAGGAGAAGTTCTTTTTAATAATAAAAAACTTAAATCCTTTTCAAGAAAAGAAACCGCTAAAAAAATTGGGTATGTGCCTCAATCAACCTTGTCCGTATTTCCTTTTTCCGTTTATGAAATTGTTCTGATGGGAAGAACTCCTTATCTGGGCATTGGCGGATTTGAAGAGAATATTGACAAAAAGAAAATAAATGAAGCGCTTGATTTGGTTGAAATATCACATCTGAAAAATAAAGGAATAAATGAGGTGTCGGGCGGGGAAGCGCAGCGTGCTTTTATAGCGAGGGCTTTGGTGCAGGAACCCGAAATTATTCTTCTTGATGAACCTAACGCGCACCTGGATATAAAACATCAGATTTCCATATTTGAATTGTTCAAAAAATTTAATATTGAAAAAGGAATCGGTATTGTTGCTGTTTCGCACGATCTTAATCTTGCCGGCAATTACAGCCGCAGAACAGTATTAATGAAGGAAGGCCAGATAGTTAGGGACGGTATTAATAAAGATATTTTAACTTCGGAAAATATTAATTTTGTTTTTGAAGTCAACGCCGAAACATATATAAATAATGAAGCTGTTTCTGTACATATCAAATCCGGGTTAAATTGAAAAAGTCCGTTAAGAAAAATTATTTTCTCTATATTTTTACGGCTGCCGTGCTAGCGGAACTGTTCCTTACTTTTTATCTAAAATTGGATATGAACGGACTTTCCTGGAAGGATTTTAATATTTTTTATTTCGGGAATATATTTAATATAGTCCTTTCGCTGCTTCTTATAATAGGTGTTGTAATAATATTTTATTTTAGAAAGGAGTTAAAAGCTGTTGACCGTTATGTAATATTGATTTCATCAGTGGCTTCATTAATTCCACTGGTATTAATATTATTCTTCGAACAATTAAAAATTACATTCCCCGAAGGATACATATTTAATTATCCGGTGCAGAAAGTATATCTTGCATTTCTTTTTATTCTTAGCGAATGTTTTCAGATATTTACATTCTTTGTAATTTGGCTGATAATATTCTCATATAAAGATTTTAGTTTTCTAAATTCTCTTTTTCATTCGGCAGCCTCAATAATTTTTTTAATGATGTTTTCATATTTTTATACTACGGGCGCGATAACAAATCTAAAAGAAATAAATGAAAACGGCGAGTATGATGTAGGGGTAATTCTCGGCGCCGCTGTTTGGAGCAAAAATCAGCCTAGTCCAATATTTAAACAAAGAATCGAAAAAACATTTGAATTGTATAAAAGCGGAAAAATTAAAAAGATACATGTTACCGGCGGCAACGCGCCCGGCGAAATAAGCGAAGCGGAATCCGCGAAAAAATATTTAATTGATTTAGGCATGAATGAAAAAGATATATTATTTGAATCCGCAACTTCTACTACTTCGGAACAAATAAGATATATTAAGAATACATTGGTAGAGAAGCAGGGTATGCGGAAAATTTTAATTATTTCGGATCATTTTCATCTTAAACGGGTGCTTGAAATGTGCAAGTTTTTTAATGTTAATGCCGAAGGAATTCAATCAGGATATAAATTAAATTGGAAAAAGTTGTTATATTACAGGGTACGAGATAGCATCGGTTTGCTTTTGTTCTGGTTATTTGCGATTTAATTTAATAATAAAATAAATAGGAGTGACCTAATGGTTAATTTCGAAATACTTGAAAAATCCGGTCACGAGCAGGTTATATTTTGCTCCAATAAAGAATCGGGTCTAAAGGCCATTATTGCAATTCATGACACTACTCTTGGTCCGGCCATTGGCGGAACAAGAATGTTAAATTATGATAATGAAGAAGCGGCGTTAAATGATGTATTGAGACTTTCGAGAGGTATGACTTACAAAGCTGCTGCGGCCGGTTTAAATTTCGGGGGCGGTAAAGCTGTTATTATTGGCGATTCATCCACTCAAAAAAATGAACTGCTGTTTAGAACTTTCGGAAAATTTGTCGACGGTCTCGCCGGAAGATATATTACCGCCGAGGATGTAGGCACCGATGTAAGAGATATGGAATATGTTAGAATGGAAACTAAGTATGTTACCGGTATTTCAAAAGCACTGGGCGGATCGGGCGACCCTTCACCGGTTACGGCTTACGGCGTGTATATTGGAATGAAAGCATGCGCAAAAGAAAAATGGGGAAATGATTCTTTACGCGGAAGAAAAATTGCAGTGCAGGGAGCCGGAGCGGTAGGCCGTTATTTGTGCGAGCACCTTTATAATGAAGGAGCTGAAATTTATGTATCCGATATTAATGATGTTAAAATCAAAAGCGTACTGGAGACAATTAAAGCCCATGTGGTATCGCCTGAGGAAATTTATGAAACCGATGCGGAAATATTTGCCCCTACCGCGCTAGGCTCGGTAATAAACGATAAAACAATTGAAAAGTTTAAATTCGAAATCATAGCCGGCGGCGCCAATAACCAGCTCGAAGACGAACTTAAACACGGTAAAATTCTGCTTGATAAAGGAATTCTTTATGCCCCTGATTATGTAATTAATGCCGGCGGGTTAATTAACGTAGCAAATGAACTTGAAGGCTACAGACAGGACAGAGCAATGAAACAGGCGGAAGGAATTTACGAAATATTAAACAAAATATTCGCAATCTCAAAAGAAGAAAATGTTCCGACGAATATTGCGTCAAATAAATTGGTTGAATTAAGACTTCAAAGAGTAGGCGGAATTTCAAAAATATTTTCCGGCGCAAAAGGAATTACACGAAGATAATTTATTGGCGCAGAACTATATAAGATTATAGTGTTCCGACGCCTGTAATGAAATGAATTATTAAATAATTAGTTGTATTAATTCTTGTTATAACTCTTCCTTAAATTGTATCTTATCGGAAGAGTTATAATTTAAAAAAACAAAAAATATCAGAATGAATTAATGAGTGATAAAAAAATTAATAGACGGCTGTTAAGAGAAAAAAGTCTTCAAGTTCTTTATGCTTATGAAATGAATAAAGAAGGATTAACAATGCTATCGGAAGGGATTTTGTCCGATATCCCGGTTAAAGCCGATAAGGAATTTAGCCTTGATCTAATTAATAAAGTGATCGCCAATTATGATCTGCTCGACGCGAAAATTAAAGAGAGAGTAAATAACTGGGAAATGGATAGAATCGCTTTAATTGATAAACTACTTTTAAGAATCGGAATAGCGGAATTGTTGTATTTCCCGGATATCCCTCCAAAAGTATCAATAAATGAAGTAATTGAAATCGCAAAAGAATACAGCACTTCAAACAGCGGTAAATTTATAAACGGTATACTGGACGCGATACTAAACGAACTTAAAGAAAGCGGCAAACTAAATAAGAGAGGAAGAGGATTAATTGACGTTTCCCTCCCAAAAAAATCTTCAGCAAAAGAATAAAGACAATAAAGCAAAGATCTTTATATGGAGTCTTTTTGACTTTGCTAATACTTCTTATTCTATTGTTATAGTTACATTCCTGTTTGCTGTCTATTTTAAAAAAGTTATTGCTTCGGGGGAATCGATCGGGGATTTTTACTGGAGTCTGGGCACAAGCATTTCAATGCTTATTACAGCAGTTATTTCACCGGTTCTTGGCGCTATTGCCGATTACTCTGCAGGTAAAAAAAGATTCCTTTTATTCTTTACAATATTATGCATTACCGCTACCGGACTTCTTTATTTTACCGGCGAAGGGGACATACTTTTCGCGTTAATATTATTTATTCTCGCGAATATCGGATTTGAATCGGGTCTTGTATTTTACGATGCTTTTCTTCCTGAACTTGCATCGCCTAAAAATTACGGAAGGGTAAGCGGATACGGCTTCGCGATGGGTTATGTAGGATCTCTCGTTTCACTTGCAATCGCATTCCCGTTTATACAAGCCGAAATGATAAAAGAAACATTCCCCGTTTCGGCGCTTTTCTTCCTGATTTTCGCCGCGCCTCTTTTTATTTTTCTAAAAGATAATAGAAAGGTTGTAATCCGCGAAGAGTCTTATTTTTCAATAGGATTTAAAAGAGTTTATCATACTATTGGTCATTTAAGAAGTTATAAAAACTTGGCCATGTTCTTACTAGCTTTCTTTTTTTATATCGAAGGTGTTAATACCGTTATTTTCTTCTCGGGAAATTATGCCAGCACAACTCTCGGTTTTAGTATGCAGGAACTTATAATATTTTTTATAATTGTGCAGACTACCGCCATAGCCGGATCGGTATTATTTGGAATAATATCCGATTCTATCGGACAGAAAAAATCAATCAATATTTCACTTGTAATATGGATACTTACGATTATATTCGCATATTTCACTAGCGATCCCGGAAATGCGTTTATGAGAATGTTATCAGGGTTATTTTCAAGAGATGCCGTAATTCTGCAGCGTGAAAGCTTTTACGCAGTAGGACTTTTAGCCGGCAGTGTAATGGGTGCAACGCAGTCGACAAGCAGAAGTTTAATGTCAAAACTCACTCCCGCAGATAAAAAAACAGAGTTCTTCGGATTCTATTCCTTCTTCGGAAAAAGCTCTGCAATTTTAGGTCCGCTGGTTTTCGGTATTGTAAGTTACGCTACGGGAAGTCAGCGGCTGGCTATTCTTACAATCGCCGTATTTTTTGTCATTGGAATTTTGATTTTAACAAAAGTTAAAGATACTGGGCGAGTAAGTAGTTAGAGAGTGTAAGACCTGTCCGCCGAAAGCGGATTGGATGAATGGCTGAATGTATGGCTGATGAATGATTGGATTGTATGGTTGAATTGGGATTGTTATGATATTAAATTACAACTTATTTTTTATAACCTTTCTTATAACCGAATCTGAATAAAAAATAAATAACAATCGCGGAAATAATAAACCAAAGCACGCCCCAAAATATTGCGCTTATTCCGGTTAATTTAGCCAGCAGATGCGCGTCGGATTCTCTATAAGCAAATGTAATTAGATCTTCCTTTATATCAACCAAAACATAAAGAGAACTTATCAAACCCAGCGATTTCATTAAGTATTTATGAACTGTTTTATTAAAGTACCTCGGCGATAAAAATAATATTAAAACAAATAGAAGCGATAAAACTATACCGATGGAGCCTGTCATAAAATTAGCAGTAAATAAAAGAAGAATTACTGCAATAAATGTAGTAATCCATTTCCCGTATTTTATATCGTATGATGAAATAAATATTGCCGAACCAAATATAAGACTCCCTAAATAACCTGCCGAAGCTACTAAAAAGGGAATTCCTCTCTTGGTTAAACATTGCCCGCCGAGGTTTTCACTTATTTGAATTGAAATTATCTGTCCGCCCGATAATACGGATACTATACCGTGACTGATTTCATGCAGCAGTACAACAAATAATTTAACCGGGTAAATCGCGATTGTATTCCATAACATTATGGTTATAATTACAATTAAAGCGATAATGCCAAGTTCTAAATTCTGTTTCCCTTTTTTTGAAAGTTTTTTCAAACTACCGGCTGATATATGGTTAAAAATTGTCAGCAAAGATAAATAAATTTTATTGAAATAGACGCATGTAAAATATATTTTTAAACCGTGATTTCCATTGCTATATACTTTGAGAGAACGGCTGTTAGAATGATTGAGAGATTGAGAATATTTATACTTTAAATCAATCATTCGTATAATTAAAAATTTTCCGCGGGCGTAACTCAGTTGGTAGAGTGTCAGCTTCCCAAGCTGAATGTCGTCCCGCAAAGCGGGATCGCCCGCTCAAAAAAAATAATTTTTTGTTGCAAATTATAATAGAATAACATATAATTACAGTCTGAAATTTTTATCGTTCATTAGGTTGTTAGTATTATAATGGGAGCTTAGCTCAGTTGGTTCAGAGCACCTGCCTTACAAGCAGGGGGTCATAGGTTCAAATCCTATAGCTCCCACTCAACAAAAAGCCGTGTAAAATGCACGGCTTTTTCATTTTAAAGGATTAATAATATCTGCTACCAAAATTAATAATTCATAGGTTCAATCCGCGGCGGCGGACTATAATAATTATCAATCTGCCTTTGACAAATGCAATAAACTTATTTGATCTGGAAAGAATATAAAAATAATAGAACACAGATCGTTATGATAGTTATGATTGTTTATGATAATCTTAATTGATCTTAATAAATCATAAAAATCCGCGTTCCATTAACAGCCTAAAGTTTAAGTATTAAACTTTGGGTGAGAAAGTTCAATCAATCCGCAGCTGCGGACAAGTATACTAAACAATCAATCAATCATTCATTCATTCTTTTATCAATCCACCCTTACTGTAATGAAAAATAAGGTAAAATTACCAGCAGGAGTTTTAAGGGAAAAACTTAATATGTTTAATGTTTCTTTAATAAATTAAGGTAATTAGTATCAATCAATTTTTGATTTTATAAAAAAAAATGACTATATATTTCCTCATGTTAGGGACTTAGTTTTATTTAACAGCGAAATGGGATTCTGTAAACCGGAAATTGTAATGTATGCCGAATGATTTGTCAAAGGATAAAATAAAAGCATCAAATGGAGATTTAATGAAATCCGGGAATCCAACGAACCGGGAATTAAACCTGATTTATAAAAAGGTTTTTGAGGTTTTACGCAACTCTCCGTTTGCCGTAATATTTATTAATGAATCCGACGAAATTACCTACGTAAGTCCTAAATTTACCGAACTGCTTGGATATACAATAAATGATATCCCCGATACTAAATCATGGTTTAAAAAAGCTTTCCGATCAAAACATGAGGCAGACTATGCCGAAGCCGAATGGACAAAAGATACGGTGGAAAAAACCGGCAGCATCAGTTCAAATTCATTTTTAGTACTTGATAAAAATAAAAATGAAAGGATAATGAAGTTTTCCGTAATTGTTACGGAAGTGAAAAGTAAATTTATTTTCTTTGAGGATATAACTAAAAGAAAAATTTCCGAGGAAATTATAATTGAATCGGAAGAAAAATACAGGTCAATTGTTGAAAATTCGCAGTCGGGTATTATTATTGTCGGCGGTGATTATCTATTTAATTATGTTAACGCCAAGTTTAGCGAGATATTGGGATACAGCAGCTCAGAACTAATTGGCAGGGATTTTAGGGACTTTCTGCATCAATCGTCGAAACAGCTTGTAGCCGACAGATATAAAAAAAGACAGCGCGGCGAGAATGTGCCTTCAGTCTATCAATTTAAATTGGTTAATAAATCCGGCGATATTAGAACCGTTCAAATTTCTTCAGCTGTGGCAAAAGATAAAAAGGGGGGGCTTCTTACTATTGCGCAGATGCTCGATATAACCGACAGAGAATACGCCGAGAAAAAACTTATTGAGAGTGAGACAAAGTACAGAAGATTATTTGAAACAGCCGGCGACGCGATATTTATATTAAAGGATGATCTGTTTATTGACTGCAACAGTAAAACTCTCGAATTGTTTAACTGCACTAAGGAACAAATTATCGGGAAACCGCCTTATATGTTTTCTCCCGATAAACAATACGACGGATTAAGCTCAAAGAAAAAAGCTCTTTTGAAAATTAATGGAGCAAAATCGGGAGTGCCGCAGCATTTTGAATGGATTCATAAAAAATATTCGGGCGAATTATTTGACGCCGAGGTAAGTCTTAATAAGGTGCGGATAGAAGGTGAGGATTTGCTGCAGGCAATTGTGCGCGATATATCAGAAAGAAAAAAGACTGAAAAACATTTCGAAATTAGAAGCAGAATTGAAAAAACAATTAATGAAATTTCTTCTGCTTTTATCAGCGTGCCGTTCGAGAAAATTGATAACAGCATAACTTCCGCGATAAAAAAAATCGTAAATCTAACATCATGCGACGAAGGTCTGCTTGCCGAATTTTCGCCCGATTATAAAAAGATTATTTATACGCATCGATGGAGCAGATCAGAAAACACCGAATCATTTTATGAAATTGATACTAAAAGTATTAAATGGTGGAGCCTGCAAATGCTCAACCGTAAAACAGTAAGCGTCAGCAATACCTTTGATCTGCCTCAATCTGCCGACGCTGAAAAGAAAATGTTTGATGCTATGGGAATAAAATCGATTATCGATATTCCTCTCGTGTATAATGAAAAAGTAATTGGTTTTTTGGGCTTTAACTCCAAAAGCGGACCGCTCGAATTCTTGCCTGGTGAAATATCATTGTTTAATATGCTCGGACAAATATTTGTAAATCTTCTTCAAAGAAAAAAAACTGAGAAGAATCTGCGCGAAAGCGAAGAAAGACTTGAACTTGCTTTAAGAGGAGCCGAACTCGGTCTTTGGGATTGGGAAGTGCAGACAGGTAAAATAATTTTTAATGAAAACTGGGCAAAAATATTAGGCTACAAACTTGCTGAAATTAAACCGAGCTTTGAAAGCTGGCAGAAACTTATTCATGATGAAGATTATAAAAAGTTCAGATCTGCAATTAATGACAACCTTAAAGGCAAAACTTCTTTTTATGAATTCGAATACAGGATGAAGACAAAATCCGGAAAGTGGAAATGGATTCTTGACAGAGGTAAGGTTCTTCAAAGAGACCCAAACGGAAAAGCGGTTAGAGCTGCAGGAACAATACTTGATATAACCGATAAAAAATCGGCCGAAGAAGCATTAACTAAAAGCGAAGAGAGATTCAGAAGTTTATTCGAGAATTCCGCTTTCGGAATTTATCAAACAACGCTTGAAGGTAAATTTGAATTATGTAATAGTTCATTTCTGAAAATATTCGGATATAAATCTTTTAGTGAAATTGCCGATAAGGATTGTTCTAAATCATTTTATTTTTCGCCCAAGGATAGGGAACAGTTCCTGGTAGAATTATTTGCCAAAGGAAAAATTGAAGGCAAGGAAGTGCATTATAAAAATTCAAAAGGATTATATGTTTATGTGCGCGAATTCGCGCGAATTGTAAATGTAAACGGTAAAAAATTAATTGAAGGCGCGGTAGAGGATATATCGGACAAAAAACTGGCCGAGTTGGCATTGCTTAAAGCAAAAGAAAAAGCGGAGGAATCGGATAAATTAAAATCGGAATTCCTCGCGCAAATGTCGCATGAAATCAGAACTCCTATAAATACCATACTTAGTTTTTCCGGGCTGATTAAGGAGGAATTAACCGGCAGACTTTCTTCTGAGCTTGAAGACAGCTTCGGCGTTATGAGCAGGGCGGGAAAAAGAATAATTAGAACTATTGATCTTCTGCTCGATATGTCGCAGCTGCAGACAAGCACTTACGAAATTAATTACAAAAAGATGGACGCGTATCAAAAAGTAATTAAAGATATAGCCGATGAATACTACTACACCGCGAAAGAGAAAAAATTAAAATTTGAGGTGGTGAAGAAAAATGAAAACAATATTATTATAGGGGACGAATATACAGTAGGACAGATTCTGCATAATCTAATTAATAACGCCATTAAATATACTCATAAAGGTTATGTTAAAGTTATTATTGGGAAAGAAAAAAATAATAATGTATACATTAAGGTAGCGGATTCCGGAATCGGAATTTCGGAAGATTACCTGCCTAATATATTTAAACCGTTTACCCAAGAGGATCAGGGTTATACAAGACAATATGAAGGAAACGGGCTCGGTCTTGCGCTGGTAAAAAGCTATTGTGAATTAAATAACGCCGAAATATCAGTCACCAGCAAAAAGGGGAAAGGCACCACGTTTAAGATTTTATTTAAAGAAGAAAAATAAACGGCTTTATTTCAAACTGATAATTCCTTTTCAAAAATTTCTTTTCATTTATTTCAATCTTCATTACTTAATAATATTTTTATTATTTTTGTTATACAAAACTCTCTTTAAAATAATTTGTACACTAAAACCCCGGAAATAATTGTGGATAATAAAAATCTCGTACTTGGAATCGATATCGGCGGCACTAATACAGTTTTAGGATTAGTTGATGAAGCGGGAAAAATTTTCGCTAAAGAAACTTTACCAACCAACGGACGGAATTCAGCGGCCGATTTTTTTGAAAGATTGTTCGGTCTCTATTCAAAATTATTAATTAACGCGCCAAAGGATTCTTCTATTATCGGCATCGGCATAGGAGCTCCAAACGGAAATTTTTATAAATGTACAATTGAAAATCCCCCGAACTTAAATTGGGGGCATATAAATGTAGCAGAAGTTGTAAAAAAATATATAAACGTTCCCGTAGCCGTAACAAACGACGCTAACGCCGCCGCATTGGGAGAAATGAAATTCGGCGCCGCAATTGGAATGAAAAATTTTGTTGAGATTACATTAGGCACCGGACTCGGAAGCGGTATTGTAGTCAACGGCGAATTAGTATACGGCCACGACGGCTTTGCAGGTGAAATCGGTCATACAAACGTAAAACCAAACGGAAGATTATGCGGATGCGGAATGAAAGGATGCCTTGAAACTTATGTATCCGCGCCCGGTATTAAACGTACAGTATTTAAACTTATGTCCGTTGTAAAAGTCGAAAGCCATTTAAGAGATGTTACGTTTAATCAAATGGATTCTAAAATGATTTTTGACGCCGCTAAGGAAGGTGATATTATCGCATTGGAAGCCTTCGATTATACAGCCAAAATATTAGGCATGGCTCTCGCCGGTACGGCCGCTTATTTAAGTCCCGAAGCTATTATTATTTTCGGCGGATTAGCGAACGCCGGGGATTTTCTGCTTGAACCTGTTAAACATTATATGGAAGAAAATTTATTCCCGGCCTTCAGAAATAAAGTTAAAATTTTACCCTCGGGATTAAAGGAAGGTGATGCGGCGGTGCTCGGGGCTAGCGCATTAATCTGGCATGAATTAAACAAATAAAATAGACCGTGTATCTATATTAAATAATATTATCCTGAAATAAATACATTGATATTATTGTGAAAATATTCTATAATATTTTCATCTTTAATGGCGGTTATCTCCAGTAAAAAGGAGATAATTATAATGGCACGTTTCTATTTCTTTCTTTTACACTTCTTTATTCTTTCCTCACTGTTCGCCCAAACTCAATTAACCGTATCCGATCCTCAAAGCTGGTGGGGAGGCGGGCAAGGTACAATTGAAGAATCCGTAATTTCAATTAATCCCTTAGGCATCTATTCCGAAATCGGAATGTACCTTACATTTTCGGCGAAGAGTCTGAATTATCATCATAGCGATACACTTGAAGTTGTACTTGATTTTGATCTACCTGCTGAAGCAATAATAACCGATTTATGGCTTTGGGTAGGGGATTCGATTGTAAAGGCTCAAATGCTCGATAAATGGAGCGCTTCGGATATTTATGAAAATATCGTCAACCGCAGAAAAGATCCGGCGATTCTTTTTAAGAAACAGCAGGGCCATTTTCAATTGAGAATTTTTCCAATGGCAGGGGATGAATCAAGAAAAATCAAATTAAACTATCTAATCCCGAATCAGTGGCTTAATGAAAAAGTTGCCGTAACATTACCGGCAAATATTTTGCGTACTTCTAAACATTCAATTCCTATAATTGAATTAATTTATTCACCTCGCGAGGAATGGAAAAATCCGCGGGTAATAGAACAGCCCGATTATGAATTTACTGAGGTAGTGGATGAGGATCAGCACATGGTTTACCATACCCTGCTTCCCAATCAATCGGTTTATTCCTCACTTAATGTAAGTTTCGATTCGCCGATGAAAAACGGAATTTATTTTAAGTATTTTGAAGAAGACGGCGAGGGAATATATCAGCTCGCTTTTAATCCCTCAGCGGCATTGAATTTATTCTCATATAAAAAAGTAGCTTTTATGATTGACTATGACGAATCAAAAACAACAATCACGAAAGAAGAGGTTATCAATACGCTAAAGGCTAAAATTCTTAATGAGTTTACAGCGAACGATTCATTTAACGTATTTTATTCCAAACTGGATGTAAAAGAGTTCAGCTCTGCCTGGATCAGCGCCGATTCATTAAATGTATCAAACTATTTTAATGATCTTAAATTAAGTGGTGTGGCAAATTACAGTAATCTGCCTGCCGTTTTGAATAGGGGAATTGAATTTATTAAGAATAACGGAAACGAAGGGAGTCTGTTCCTTATCTCAAGCTCGGATCAATTCGGCGATTATTCACCTGCTAATACTTTATTAAATGACTTAAAAGAAAAATCGGAGAATAAAATTCCTATAAGTATCGCCGATATTACGGATAAGAATTATCAGTATTATTGGTTCGGGGCAAGATCATATTACGGGAATGAATACTTTTATCTGAACCTTTCGAGATTAACAGGGGGTGAATATGAACGTCTTCTTAATTATTCTTATTTGTACGGCGAAATACTTGACCGTCTATTTTCTTCCTTAAACGGTTTTATCCGTTCATTCGATATGCATACAAAAATGGAATCTGGGTTCTGTTACGCAAGATATAATTATGAAGATGATCCGGCAGCGTATATTAATAAACCTATACTTCAGGTAGGTAAATTTTTCGGAGGATTTCCTTTTTTGGTTGAAGCATCGGGGATATATGATTCACAAGCCTTTTCCTTAAGCGTAAATGTTAACAATAATGATTTTTACGCGGGTGACTCAACAGTTAATCAGCTTTGGGCAGGCAATCATATAAGAAATCTTGAAATGACAGGCAGCGGCAATGACGGCATAAGCGAAATTATTAGCTACAGCATGCAGGAAAGAGTGCTGTCGCTTTATACCGCGTTTCTGGCTCTTGAACCGGGTATGTCATATACATGCGCCGACTGCTACAACGATGACGACGGCGGAGGAATTATTACCGATGTGGAAGATACAGAAGAAGCTGCCGACAGTATGTTTATTGTAGCTTATCCTAATCCCTTTAACGCACAGACTGAAATAACGGTAAACCTTAGCAAGGATTTTGAAATTAACAGCGCCGTATTTAAAGTTTATAATGTACTCGGACAGGAAATAAAAACATTCGAAAATAATTTTTCAGGGTCCGGACGGAATCTTAAGTTTAACTGGGACGGAAGAAACGATAACGGGGGAATGACTTCAAGCGGAATTTATTTCTTTGTCGCGGCAAATAGTTTTGAAAGACATACTTTAAAACTTCTTATGCTTAAATAATCTTTTAATTTGTGTCTGAATTTAATTCATATTGATTTATAACCGGTAATAATTCTTCAATTGTTACCGGTTCTTTTATATCGTTTATATCAACAACTATCAAATACCCGTAAAGTTCTCCGGTTGAAAAAAACGCGTTCATCAATTTTATCTGGTCGCTTTTTATCAATCTTCCTTTGTCATTCCATACTTCTATTGATGAAAGACAACCCTGCGTTGGAGTAAAAGGGGAGAACCGTTTATCGTTATAAAACGCCGGATCATCGGCATTGCCGTGCGCAACAATAACTCTTCTTCCTGATAAGCCCGCATAATAAGATTCATAAACGGGAAGATAATCCTTCCATGAATCCGGCAGCAGATTTTTATAATCATCAATATTCCATCTGTTTTTATTTATGCCGCCGTGATAAAATTTAGCCGGCTCAATTTCATATGGTATACGGGATAATAAAACGGGGGAAGGCCCGATTTCTTCGGTGGGTGAATAATAATATTTCTGAACAGAATAAATTCCCTGAGCCGTATTGCCGTTTTTTAGAAATCCCGGAAAGCCGTTAGCCGATAAAGCTAGATGAGGTATATAAAAAATTGTGCTGTCTTCATTCCGCACGAATTTCCCGTTTGGCGCTTTAATTAATGTTATGCCGGGAAAATTTCTATCCTTTCTTTGAAATGAATAAACTATAGTTTTATTATTCCCGAATTTATGTTTTACCAAATCTAGAAGCGGAGGAGTATTCAATTTATTATCGTTTAGAAAGTATTCCAGCATCAATAATACCGGATCATTTTTGAAAACGCCGAACTTATTTATTAAGTCGGTATGTATATTTTCATAACCTTTGCTGTTTAACAAATAGACGGCCGCAGCAGAATAAACAAACGAGTCGTTTGTTTCGTTATATATTTTCTCTGCTTCGTTTATAAATTTCCCGGGATAAAGATTATATGCGGTCTGAATTGTTCTGAATAGAAGTTTATTATTAAGCGTTTTATAATTATTAAAAATATTCTTTATAGAATATTCAACAAGATCATTTTTTATAAAATATAATGAAGCGTTGTTCAGAGCTTTATGAATCAATTTTATATTTTCTTTTATTAATGGTTTTGAAAGGGAAGTATCAATAGAAGTTTTAAGTTCCCGCTCGAATTTTATCCTATTTTCTTTTTTGGCGAACTTAGAATAAAGTTCTGTTATATCAATTTTATTTTGAGATAAAATTGGATTAAAACAAATTATTAATATCAGTAATGAATAGAGAGATATTTTATACATGTTATAAATTATTTTTTTGTTTAAAAGTAAAGAAGCGGAGCTTTTAAGAACTCCGCTTCAAATTACAAAAAATATAAATAAAATCGTTAGATGCAATTAAAACGCTGAAACGACGCCTATTGAAAATTGTCCGAATTCTTTTGTCATATTATACGTGTATTCTCCGAATGCCCTTATATTTCTGCTTAATAAATACCCGGCATGCCCTGTTAATGATTCATAATTCAGATTATTTATATCCGATTCAACACGGTTATATAAACCCACTGCATACCATTTGCTTTCGTCGCCTTCGGGCGTATAAATTAATTCCGTCATAAGTCCTTCGGTATTTATGTCGTCGCTTAATAGGAAAGGCCCAAACGGATTGTCGTCAATTCTTTTAACATACTGAATGTTCATTTCAAGTTTATCCTCATATGAAAATGTGGCATCGGGACCGTACATTACAACAGTATTATTAAATTTTGAAACCGTTCCGAGTTCTTCTTTTCCCCAGTATCCAAAACCGCCTATTCTAATATTATCCGTTAAATCCTGGCTTAAACGTCCCATCACATTTTTATATTTATCTTCATCAAAGTTTCTGAAATCATTTGCCTGAGCCAAACCCGTTCCGTTTATCAATTCAAGCATTATATCAGTCCCGCTATCCAAACCTATGGTAACCATAATACCTCTGTCATAGGTCAGGTTAACTCTTGAGAGACCTACCTTTGTTCTGTATAGTTCATAATCCTCGTAGGTTAAGCGCACCTCTCTTTTAAAGAGCGGATCGGATACCTGGAATTGCCCGACATATATATCAATATCTTTTTCAAATAGGTTATTATACATTAAATACGCGTCTTCAATGCCCGCAACTTCGCCTCTTTCACTTAAAAAGAAATAAAAGTAGTAAGAGATATTTTTTGAAATTGCAGCGGCCGAAAGAATCTTAAGATTAAAAGGTGTTTTAAGATCGCTGATTTTATTATCGCTTTTATATGTAATAAACGCGTCCAATCTAACAGCTAACGGGAATTCTCTTAAAAGCATTAATTCATCGTCCCCCGTATCAACATAGTAGCGGCCGGGCTCCTGATCAGAAAGCCTGAATCCGTTTCCGGCAAAATCATCACCGTAAGGCTTTAATCTTGGAATAGGCGAATGGCATGTTTGACAGCTTATTTTATATTGCCTTGCGAAACTGGGTATAGAGAAAATATTCTCTGATAGTAATATCAGGATTAGAAACGTCAGCGCTAATGATTTAATCAATAATTTCATATTTAATTCCTTAATCTAAAATTTTAACAACGGTTGAATGCCTATTCACTTCCATTATATTTGATTCTTCTTCGGGAACGTTTAGAAAATCGGCAACAGGTTTTACAAGAAGCTGATAATTTAAAACCGCGGTAACTTTTAATTCGCCGGGAGGTAAATTATCGGGCAGATTAAATGTGCATGTTTCAATTTTTGTTTCGCGCGGACCAATTCTATAATCTACACCTAAAGATGCAGTATTCCATTGCTGCATTGTCATTCTGCCTTGAGGATCAAAATAAGGAAGCCTGAAAATTCTGTCGCCGAAAGGAACTCCGTCTCTCTGCACACCTTCAAAATTTTCTATTCCTAGAGCAATTCCCATATCTTGGTATGCTAAAACATCGGAAGCGATTGTAAATTCCTCTCCTTCAAAACCTTTTAAATCAACAGGAAGATGATACATATTTCCTTTCGAATCGACTGCTTCGACATGCATCCATAAAATTCTGTCTTCTACCGAGCCGGTAGGGAATTTATGACCGGTTTTCTGATTAAATAAAGCGATTGTAAATTTTACTTTTTCACCCGGTTCGGCTTCAACTATATCGGGGTTTATTCTTAATTCTATTGTGCCTTTAACCTTGCCCGGATCGTGCGCGCCGTGGAACAGATGAGTTTTTGCGTCCATATACGTTGCCCCCATGGCAGCTGTTTTAAGTTCGGCCTGAGGCATATGGCATGTCTGGCATTGAACGCCCTGTTCGGCGTAAGGACCTTCCTTCCATTCAAGATGAGTTGATTTAACCCAAATACCGAAAGGGCTTTTTTCATTGTGGCATATTCCGCAGAAATCCCCCGACTTATGAAGTTCCGTTACTTTTATTTCATGAGCTGGAGATTGTGTATCACCCAAACGTGAAGTGTATTTAGTTTTTCCGGGATCAACCACATAGTTAAAATTAAACGGCGTATCGCCGGTAAACCCTGTAATTGAATGACATACTTCGCATGAAACGGATTCATTTGCTCTTGAATTCATTTCGGGAAGCGGTGGAGGTACATCGCCGGCCATAAAAGAAATAGGCGCGTGGCATCCGTTGCATCCTTCTCGCACTTCGGCTACTTTTTCATCTTTTTCGGCATGCGGGACTGCCAACTTAAAATATTCTATTTCATCCCAATGATGAGTATATGCTTTTGACATCATTGCCTGATCCCACTGACGGTAAAAATCTTTATGACATGAACCGCAGTATGACGGTTTCTTAAAATCAGAATACTTAAACGAACCTACGGTACCCGGTTTCTGCGCAGGTGTTATTACAGATGTAATTATTATTAATATTACAAGATAGGATAGAGGTATCTTTTTAAACATTACAGCCTCCTTTTGGACAGTAGAATTAGGAATAAAAATATTTAATTTTAATTAGATACGCAAGTCCGGTAAAATATTCGCAACATTTTAGTTTTTCATTTTTATAAACGGAAATAAAATTAACATCTTGTTGATCTAAATCTTAAATTAAGTTTTTTAATTATTAATAATTGTTATCGGGACTAATGAATAAAATACTTTTAATATTACTGCTGTTAGGGTTTTCTAGTGCATATGCTCAGGAAGGAATAATTAAAACATATTCCAATGATAAAATACTTGAATCAGAAATTTCTTATATAAATGATTTATATGACGGTCCGAGTTATTGGTATTTCCCAAACGGCAATATCAAAAAAGAAATTAATTACAGCGAAGGCAAGGTAAACGGTTGGGTAAGAGAGTATTATGAAAACGGCTTGTTAAAAAAAGAATATTTTGCAAATAACGGAGTAATTGAAGGCGACGTAAAATTGTTTTATGATAACGGGGGATTAAAAGAAGTATTAAGTTATGAAAACGGAAAACTTATTAATTCCGAAAAAGTAAATTATGATAAAAATTATATTGCCCCTCCCGAACTATACGCGTTAGGCAACAGGCAGTATGAACTTCAAAAGAAGAAAGATAATATTCTGTGCGATATAGAAATCTGCCCCGCGCCCGTAGGCGGAATGGAAGCAATTGAAAAAAACATTAAGTATCCCGAGCACGCGAAACTATACGGACTTGAAGGGATCGTTATTTTACTCGTTGATGTTTCGGAAAACGGTACCGTCACAAAAACGGAGGTTATAAAAAGTATTGGTCTAGGCTGCGATGAGGCGGCCCAGGAAGCTGTAAATAATACTAAATTTATGCCGGGTCAAAATAATGGAAAATTTGTCGGAGCTCAGATCAGTTTATCGGTTCCTTTTATACTTGACGAAAAATCTGAATTCGCCCTTAATTACAGAAGACATAAACCAGCTAAACCGGAAAAAACATACATTACAGAAAGCGTTAAGAATTATACAGCTAAAAATAAATCTGAAAAAAATAAGCCGGGAAATAATGAAAAAGTAAATAATGAAAAGGAAAAGGATTTACCGATTCCCGCCCAAAAGACAGATGTTAAAATAAAAAATAGCGGATCGAATCTGCTTGAGTACAAAATTATAAGCGGATCATTTGTTAATATGGAATGCGACGCGGATGTTTGTCCCGTGCCTAAAGGTGGATTCGAACAGATTCTAAAAAATCTTGTTACTCCACTTTCGGCATTCCGCAAAAATATAAAAGGTGATGTAATTCTAATCGCTGCGGTTGATGAATTCGGTTATGTGCGCGATACAAAGGTAATACAAGGATTAGGATACGGCTGCGATGAGGCTGTTGAAGTGGCCGTACTCGGTACTAGGTTTGAACCGGCCGTTAAAAACGGAAAAAAAACCGGAGCCGATATAATCATAAGCGTACCTATTAGAAAATAACGGCTCCAATATTCTATAACGATTTTAATAAATCAACAAATTCATTTTCAATATTCTTCCCTCTGTTTCTGCCGTACCACAAATGAAGTTTTTCGGTATATTCATTTTTAGGCATACCCGATGCTTTTAAATCAATAACCAACTGCTGCGCCTCCGCGGGTCTCGGACCCCATTGAAATAACTCAATTCCATCCTTGTCAAAAGCAACAAGTTTTGGAATACTTCTCGAATTATCGTTTGTTAAATATTGATCCATAATATCGAGGTTTTTATCCCGCTGCAGAATTCTTAATGTAATGTTTTTATTACATTCTGATATCTTAGCGATATAAGGTAAATTTTGAGCCGAGTCGCCGCACCAGTCCTCTGTAAGCACCATCCAAGTCTGAGGTTCGGTAATTTTAGTAATCTGCTCACAGATTTGATCCGATACATTATATGTTTTTTCAATTCTGTTTATTCTATGAAGATTTAGTTTGGAGAAATTATATAATTTCTTTTCATCTTCATTTAGCATTTCTTCATTTGTTTCTTCAATTTTTTTAACAGAGATTTCCATAAACTCTTTATATGTCAATCCGTGTAAAATCCTTTGCAAATCAACAGATTCTGTAACCATATACATCCTTTTATCAAATATTGTATCCCAAATCTTTAGTCTTTGTGCGTTTCAATCTGGAATACAGGGTTTATATCAACAGGCAATGTCTTCAGTTTTTCGACAAGAATTGTCATAGAAGGAGACTGCACCGCATAATCGGCGATAAGCTTTTTCGCACCTTCATAATCGCCAGTAGCTTGTATCATTAATAGTTTATGCGCCAGGTCTTCAAGCACATTATAAACTTTATCAAAATTTACTTTTAGTTTCTGAGTTCCTTCATTGTATTCATAACCTCCGTTTTCAATCATGAAATTATAAATAATAGCCGTTCCACCGCCGTGCGCTTCGTTTATACCGAATCTAACCGATCTGAAAACACCGCCTAGGAATGTTACCCACAATTCATTTTCAAACGATTTTTCATACACACCTTTTTGAATCATTAAAATATTTTCTAACATGCCTAGAATATCGGCCTTGCATTCTTCAATTTTGGAATATGTTTCTTTTAATTCTTTCTTAACTTCTGTATCTCTTCCGTTTACTTTTATAAAACCGGGTCCTATGCCGTGACTCATTTCATGCATTAAAGTATGATTAAAGAATCCGTCAAATGTAACATACTTAAGCTGTTCTGGGTCGACAACTATTTCCGAAATTGGTTTTAATAATTTTTCGAACTTAGCTTCGTGCATATTTTTGATCATCACTTTTTTAGAACCTTTAGCGGCTCTTACTCTTTCGTCGTTAGGCAGATTAAAAGCTAAGGTTTGAACTCCCGCTTTTGTATCACCCGCGCTGAAGATCTGATTTACAACCGCAATAGGGGATTCGCTGCCGCGGTTAAAATTTTTATGCTCGTCCGGAATAGGAAGATTCTTTTCCATATCATTTAAATAACTGGCGAACTGTTTGAGTTTTACGCTTTCAACAGGGTCCAATATTGTTAAGAACATTTCAAACGACGCTTTATAATTAAACATTGCGTCTTCATAAACTTCGTAAGGACCAACGATTACTTCAATATCATGATCCTTTAGATCCATCCAGTCCATATCGCTTTGGTAATAGTCGTTAGATGCAAAAGCATCGGCTCTGGATTCCAGATATTTTTTTAAAGAAGGGTTATCCGCGTGCGCGGCAGCTTCTTTTAATAAAGTCGACGCTTTTTCTAATTTATCTTTGTAGAATTCAGAATAAGGTACTGCAACAAGTTTATCTCCGTCTCTTCTGATTACTGTGAATTCGGACGTAAAAGCTGCTTCATCTTCGGGATGGTTTTTTATCCATTCTGCGAATTCCTCTTTTGTCATATCGGCCGGATAAAAATTAGCGCCCAGTGGTTTTGATTCCGTGCCGTAAAATGGTTTGTCGTGATCAAGCCTGTCGAAAGGACCGAACATAATGTTAAAATATTCAAGAGTAAGTTTGTCATTGGGATCAGTTGAATTTTGAAGCACGGATTTAATCTCATTATTTTTTGAGTAGACTTGTTCTAAGAACAATTCGTCCATTATTTTTCCGGCTTCAAATAATTTACGTACAACAATTTTTTGATTTTCATCAAGAAGCGACTCGTCATATTTTAATTCTGTTTTAACAAACTGATCAATTTTTTCCTGCATCATATCATGAGCCTCATCTTTTTTGTCTTCGCCGCACTTAATAAAAAATGTTAACGAAATAATAATTACAAATAACGATTGAATATAACGCCTCATTTTCCCTCCATAAAATAAATTTAATAATGAATAAATATATCACTTTTTGACGCGTTAAAAAACTCACAAATATTTTATAATTTTGTTTTTATTATATGTCACTACTGTATATAAAAACATACAAATATTATCCGAAAACTTGATATTACTTCGTTTTTCAACACTTTTAAATCGGCACATTCCTTGAACTTCTATTAACAGAAACAATGGAGGAAGCCATGAAAAAGACAGGATTATTACTCGCGGCAATATTTTTGGCGTCATTTATCAACATAAAAGCCGGAAATATATCATTTAACTACTTTTACTCAACATTATCCCCGCACGGAGAATGGATATCTTTAGATTATGACCTTGTCGTGTGGCGCCCAAACAGTGTGCATTACGACTGGAAACCATATTCTGTTGGGAGATGGGCATGGACAAACGAAGGCTGGTATTGGGATTCATACGAACCTTTCGGATGGGCAGTATATCATTACGGCAGATGGCATTATGACGATTATTACGGATGGGTTTGGGTACCCGATTATGAATGGGCGCCTTCATGGGTAGAATGGAGATACAACGACAATTATTTAGGCTGGGCTCCGCTGCCGCCATACGCTTATTTCAGAACAGGGATCGGTATTTCTTTCTCTACTAACTGGAATCAGCATCACCGTCACTGGAGTTTCGTAAGTTATGATAATTTCTGCCATAATAATGTTAATATATATATCGTAAATAACTCCAATAATTACAGAATTTTTAATACGACAAAATACAGAACAAATTATTATGCTGACGGTGGCAGAATAATAAACCGGGGAATTGATAAAGATTATATTGAAAACCGGTCAGGCAGAAGCATTAAAAGAACAGATATTTCCAGAGTTTCGGATTATAATTCATACGAAAAAAATACCAAATCAAGAGGCGGGAAAATAACAACATTTCGTCCCGATGATAAAGAGATTAGCAGATATAGAGAAATAGAAAAATATAATGTAAAGAGTTCAGATGGAAAAAATTCGCTGCAGAAAGATAAAATTGCTATCAGATCAAAAGACAGGGGCGGATTAGATAAGCAAGGTAATAATGAACCCAAGGTTAATAGAGAGGCAAATACTGTAAGAACCCCTTCAACAAAAATTTATGATAGAAGGGAAGAGCCAAAAACTAGAACAAAAAAGGAATACTCGACCACCAGGGATAAATATTCAACGGAAACCAGAACTGAAAGAAAACCAATAGCAAATACTGAGGTTAAACGTCCGGTTAGAAGTGTTGAAAAGCAGACGCCGTCAAATTCAAGAGTTGAATCAAGAAAAGAAACTAAAAGTTCAAGATCTGCTCCAAGTAAAACAAATACTAAAAAGAAAAGATAGATTATATAGTTAAAAAAGAGGCGGCAATAATGCCGCCTCTTTAAATTTTAAATCGCGTATTAAAGCCCTTCTTCGGAAATCAGATAAGCCAGAATAGCAATTGCCGCGGAACCAAGTTCCATTTCTCTCGCATTTATCTCTTCAAATACATCATTATCGGAATGATGAACATCAAAATATCTTTGAGCATCCGGTACAAAACCAATTAATGCTTTGGCGTTTTTTATCTGCCCGATATCAGCCCCGCCGTGGCCGGGTTTTACCCAGTCAATTAATGATTTTTCTAATACAGGTATCCATTTTTGCATTTTAGAAATTACAGATGAATCCGCTTCAACTGTAAAACCTCTTGGAGTAAATGCGCCTCTGTCCGATTCGATTGCCGCGATATTATTTTCTTTTAGCGAATCGATATACTCGGCGTATTTTAACGCGCCTCTCAATCCGTTTTCTTCATTAATAAACAATACGCATCGTATTGTTCTTTTCGGTTTTATGTTTAGTCTTTTGAAAATATCGATGACTTCCATAACCTGAACGCTCGGCGCGCCGTCGTCATGAGCGCCTTCGCCTTTATCCCAACTGTCGAAATGGGATCCGACCACAATTATTTCATCCGGTTTTTCAGTCCCTTTAATTTCAGCGATTACATTGTATGATAAAACCTCCTTAAGATTCCGGGCGCTTAATTTCAAATTAATTGTCAAACCGGGATTTTCTTTTAATGATTTGCTTAAAAATTCCGCGTCAATAAGTCCAATTGCCGCTGCGGGAATTTCTTTTACTGAATCCGGGAAGGTTCTTATTGTTCCGACGTGAGGAACATTATCATATTTTGTAGTAATAGATCTAGTTATCACAGCTGCCGCTCCGGCTTTAGAAGCTTCTATCGGGCCGTCTACTCTGAATTTTACCGCGTCGCCGTAACCGTTAAAAGTCTCGACAAAAGAATTCTTAAAACGGTAATTAAAAAAGACAATTTTGCCTTTAGCTTCATTTTTTCTTTCAATTAATTCTTCAAAGCTGTTGACTTCAATTACCCCGGCGTTTATTCCTTCCTCGGGTGTTGCAATGCTTCTGCCGAGAGCCGCAACATTTAATGTTTTTTCTAAATTATTGTTTAGTAATACGGCTTTTTCTACATTTCCTCTAATCCAACGGGGGACCATTACAGGCTGCAGCCAAACAGTGTCGGGGTTCATATCAATTAATGTTTTTTCGGCCCATTTGATTGCTTTCAACGAGTTTTCGGAGCCGCTTAATCTGCTTCCGATATTTTTGCATAAGTACCGAGCAAGGTTATATCCAACAGTATCGTTTAAGGAAGAGGTTATAATTTCATCGGCAATATTGCTGTAATGTTTAAGATTGTTGTTATTGAAGCTCTGGGTGTATAGAGAGCCGGAAAAGGATATAAAAAGCAGCGAGAAGATTAAAGATTTCAAATTTTGCCCCCGGATTATTTCGTTGGCAAATTACACAATTAAGTTTAAAATAAAAAAGCCCCGTCTTAAAAACGGGGCTTTTTGTAAATCAAAATTAAATTTATCTTACTTTAACTTTCCCTTCGGTGATCATTTTCGCTAAAGCGGCTGTGCCGTTTTTCGCGATAGTTCTTAAAGCAGTGGTCGACAATTTAACGGTAACAAATCTGCTCAATTCCTGAACCCAAATTCTTTTTTTCTGAAGATTCGGTAAAAATCTTCTTTTTGTTTTGTTATGAGCGTGAGAAATACTGCTTCCGCTTATGGGTCCCACACCTGTCATTTCGCATCTACGTGCCATTGTTTTCTCCTTACACTAAAAATTTCAACACAACAAATATAAAAAAAATAATTCAAAATAAAATATATTTTTTAGAAAAATATATTTTATCTGCAAAAAAAAAGCGGCTAAAAAGCCGCTTTTTCATCATTATTAAATTTATTGCTGCGGCATAATAGTTCTTTTGCCCAATTCTTTGTCAAGCATAAATAAACCGCCCTTACTGTCGGCAATTAATTTGAAGTTTTCAACAATATCCGCTACAGTTGATTCTTCTTCGACTTGCTCGTCAACAAACCAATGAAGGAATGTATTTGTGGCGTGATCCTTTTCGCTGATGGCAAGATCGGTTAAATCATTAATTCTTTTTGTGATCGATTTTTCATGTTTTAAAGCCGACTCAAATGCAGCTTGAGGCGAATCCCATGAAGCAGGAGGATTATCGATTTGTTTCAAATTTACTCTTTCGCCGACTCTAATAATAAAATCGAAAAATTTCATTGCGTGCGCGTATTCTTCGGTTGACTGCATTTTCATCCATGCCGCCATTCCTTTTAGATTTATATCGTCGAAATAGGCCGACATTGAAAGATATATATATGAAGAGTATAATTCGGCGTTCAGCTGTTCATTTAATGCAACTTTCATTTTATCAGAAATCATATGTTCCTCTGTTTTTGGTGTTTTTCGTAATTAATTTTAATCATAAGATATTCAATTACGGATTATAATTCAAATTTATTAAACATAATTGCGCCGTTTTATTACATATTTATTCAAAACCAAAAAGTTATAAATTCTTTATTGTCACGTTTTTTTATATTTGTAGTGAAAAATATTCGGTTCCGGTATGCGAAATTTAATTAAACTGAAGTTTATAACATTTTTTATAATTATGATTCTTTCGGAGTGTCTTTTCGGCCAGTACGGAATTCATCAAATTCATAAAGCCGAATTAGGAAAGGATTATAACAGTTCAGTCGTTTATACAAAATCAGAAAGGAAAGTTTTAAATAAATCGAATAATCTTACCCGTTCTATATTCGGGTTTCTGCCTTACTGGGAAAACGCTAATTACAAGTATATAAATTATAATTTATTAACTCACATAGCTCTGTTTGATTTTGCCGTTGATGAAAACGGCGATGTATCTATTCCGCCAAACATTTTTGCAAACAGCTGGAATAACGTCATTTCCAATTCGCGTAATTTTAATATAAAAGTATTAATGACCGTAACAAATTTCGACAGCATACAAATTAATAGTATTATCGGCAATACAACCTCAAAAAATAATTTTTTCGCGGAAGTAAATTCAATTATAAGTCATTACAATCTCGACGGAATTATTGTAGATTTTGAAGCTCCTAAATTTAAGGATAGAGGGGAGCCGATGAATATTTTTATGAATGAATTAAATACTTATTTAAAAAATGAAAACTCCCTGCTGGAAGTCGCGTTTGCATCACCTGCCGTTAACTGGGGCGGAAGATGGAATCTTAAAGGTCTCGCCGAAAGCTGCGATTATTTATTCTTAATGGGATACGATTATTACGGCAGCTGGAGTTCTTCAACTGGCCCTACTTCGCCATTAATTTCATCTTCGCAAAGTTTAACCCGTTCGCTGGAATTAGATTATAAAGATGTTGTAAATAATTATCCTGAAAAACTTATACTCGGAATACCTTATTACGGTCTTCATTTTAAAGCCAACAGCCCTAATGTAGGCGCGCCGAAAATTGATAAGGTAATTTCGCCGAGATATAGAGAGTCTTCAGATGTATATTTACAGTACGGGAAACAGTGGTACGTTTCGTTTGATGTGCCTTATACATATTGGCAGTCGGATAATTTATGGAACCAATATTTTGTTGACGACGATTCCAGTATTTCATTAAAATATGATTTAGCAATTAATAGGCAATTAAAGGGAGTAGGTATTTGGGCGCTCGGTTATGACGGTAATAAAGAAGAATTATGGAACCTTATAGCTCAAAAATTTGAAACAACGGTGTCGGTTAATGAGAACGAAAATCTCCCGGCTAAAACCGAACTGCTTCAGAATTATCCAAATCCGTTCAATCCTTCAACAAAAATTCAATTTTCTGTTGATGAACCGGCAAATATTACACTTCAGATTTTTAACGCTTTGGGGCAGCTTATAAAAAATTTTAACATAACTATCTCATCACCGGGCAGCAGATATGTTTTATGGAACGGAAGGGATTCGTTTGATATCGCTGTTGCATCGGGAGTATATTACTGCAGGATAATTATAGGAAAAAAGTCCGGTTTTACGGAAATGCATGCGATAAAGATGATGATGGTCAAATAATTTGGAATTCATCAAAATTTTACTTGAAAATGTCGCTTTTTTTTGGATATTGTTAAGTATATAAAAATTATAATTTCTTCATTTCCGAAGTGAGTAAAAGTGAAAATTGATTTTAAGATACTTTGGCTTTTAATCCTGGTTACGGCCTGCAATAAAGTTGAAGAAAATCAGTATACGGTATTTAGTGAAATTGAAGAAATAAGCGCTTCGGAAATTATTGATTTAACGACACCCGGCGACGGGAAATTCTTTTATCCGAAGTTTACAGCCACAGGAAGCAAGGCGGTATTTACGACCGAAAATTATAGCGGATTATGGTACTACGATTTTGAGACTAAAATAATAAACCAGCTTAATCCCTCAATTGGAGCCGGGATAAATTTTGATGTTTCAAAAACAGGCGAGAAGGTTTATTTCAGACTTCAATCTACATCGGCAAAAGGTGATATTAGAAATTATTCAATTGCTGAACAGGATATTAACTCAAAACTTATTAATATTTTATATACAAGTCAGAATTATATAAGCGGACCGAAACCGCTGGATGACGGCAATGTCGCTTTCTTATTTGATAACGGAATAAAAGTATTAAACGGCAAGGACAAAAAATTTATTGATGATTACGATACTGAAAACCTGATCGCTTTTGCCGACGGGAATTCAATTAAATATCTAAAACTCGGCAAATCCGAATTAGTAATACCTTATTCGGAGGGGAATATACTTTGGGTTGAAGTTTCCTCAAAAAATGATAACATATATTTTAATAATTCCGAAAAGGGAACCGGGGTTTATAAAATTGAGTCAAAAGAAATAATTTGGCTAGGAGATTATAAATATTTAAGATGTTCGAATAGCAGTAATTTATTAGTGTATTCATATTATGAAAATTTTAATTATGACTTGTTTTTTTCAGTCGAAGGAAGTTTAAAGAGATACAATTTTTCAAAATCCTCAAATGAAAACGAGATTTTCCCTTCATGGTCGGCTGACGGTGAAAGGATAATTTATAATACTGCAGAGGGAATTATTAAACTAGCGAAATTAAAAATTATTTCAGGAAGTAATGTATAGAAAGATTTTTACTTGTTTATTTTTATTTGCTTCATTAAATATCGCCCAATCACTAACTGTTATCAATACTGAAAAATTGATTCCCGGCGAACAGGAGCGTCTTTACTTTCCGAGATTTAGTCCCGATGGAAATTATATTACTATGTCCAAAAGTAATTTCAAAGGACTATGGCTTTATAATCTTTCACAAAAAGAATTGATTAAAATTAATGACAATTTCGGTTCGGGTTTCGAACCTTTTTTCACCGATGATTCTACAATTCATTTTCAAATTGATGAGTATATAAATAAAAGAAGAATTCAGATACCGAAAGTTTATAATACAATTAATGGATTAGAAACAAACGATACGAGTAAATTATCATTAAATATCAGCGTTAAAAGCGGAAGCTCAAGTATTGTCATTTCCGAAAAAGATAAAACCAGAAATTTAAAACCTATGGGAGAAGGAGCTTATGTTTGGGTTTCACTTTCTCCGGACAAGGATAAAATCCTATTTACTCTTTTAGGGAAAGGTACGTTTGTATGCGACCTTGAAGGGAGAATAATTTCTGAACTTGGTTATGCCAACGCTCCCAGATGGTCGCCCAAGGGGAATTGGATAACATATATGGTAGATAAAGACGACGGGATAAGTTATATCTCGTCTGATATTTTTATATCATCGTTAAACGGGAAAACAAAATTTAATTTAACAAACACAAAAGACGATATAGAAATGTATCCCGATTGGTCGCCCGACGGGAAGAAAATAGTCTATAATAATCTATCGGGCGATATAATTATTTCCGAGTTTGAGATTAAATAAAAATTAAATGAAAAATTTAGTATTCATATTGCTGTTCTTTTTTTATTCTGCCGGTTTGGCGCAGGATTTATCGAATACGAAAATATTAATATATCCCTACAGCAGTTCTGCAGAAAATAATATCGACAATTTTATTAAAGCGGAATTCTATAAAAAAATATTGTCTAGTTTCGGCGCCGAAGTAATTTTGTTAGATAACCGCAGCAACAGCATTCCTCTTTCGCAGCTAGCCGTATTTGCAAATCAGAGTAAAGCCGATTTTATTCATTTTATTTTCAGCAAAGATTTGCCGGGAATTGACGACAATAGTTATTCCATGGTTATGCATAATTCATTTGAGAATTTTGAAATTGAGAATGCGGGGAAACTTATTCTCGACGGTATAGCTAATTCAAATAGAGTGGATAATAAATATCTTTTGGACGAATTTGACAAGGAACTTTTATGTGATTTTTTCTTCGGACTAAACACGCCGGGAATTATTTCCGTTGACCCTGTAAGTAATATGCCTAACAGAATTAACAATTCAATAAACAATGATTATCTTAAAAATGAGGTATGGGGTTATTTAAGAGGCATAATAAATTTTTACGAAACAAAACCCTTTAAAAAAGGGTTTATCGCTGGATTCGTAAAAGATAAAAATGAAATGATTCAGCTGAAGACTGAGGACGGGGATAAATTATTAAAACCGATAAATAATTTTAAGATAACAATTAGGCCTGGCGGAAAAACATATATCGGCGATTTCAATAATAACGGTTTCTTTTATATCGATTCACTTTTGCCCGGGGAATACAAACTACAAATTGAAGCAGGCACATATTCTGCCGACTCGGTATTTGTAACCGTAGCCTCCAATCAGACTACATTCGCGGATGTATTTCTTGAGAAGGATTATTCAATTCCTCCTTCTGTATTTCATTTCTCACCAAACGATACTTTAAACAATACCGATACCGAAACTGAGATAAGAATTGTTTTCAGCATACCTATGGATCAGGAATCGACCGAAGAAGCGTTTTCAATAACGCCTGATATTGACGGAAAATTTAAATGGAGCAATGAAGATCACGTTCTAAAATTTATTCCGGAAAACGCTCTCGATACTTCTTCATCCTATGAAGTGTATATTGATACCGCTGCTAAAGGTAAAAATAATATGACTCTTCAGGATCCGGGACGTTTTATTTTTAATACAAAACGAACCCATGTTGATGTTAACGGGAATAACATTTCTGAGCTTCGCGATTCGGTTGCTACGACACAATATTTGGAAATCAGTTTCTCCAAACCGATGGATAAAAATGAAACCGAAGACGCGTTTGAAATTGAACCTGATGTAGAAGGACATTTTGAATGGTCCGCCGATTTTACGAAATTACGTTTTGTACCCGAAAGAGCATATGCGACATCTACAAAATATATTTTAACTATTGATGAAAACGCTGAAACTTACAACGGGCTTGAATTAAGCTCGGATTATATTTTTGAGTTCACTACAAAAGATTCTCATATTCATCCTAAAATTATTTCTTTAATACCCGGAAGTCCGGCCGATACCGTTTATATAAACACTGATATTGTTATTGAGTTTAATCACTCTATGCTTATTGATAACAGCAGCCGGATTTTTTCAATTGAACCTGAAGTAAAAGGAGATTTTGAATGGAATGAAAATAATACGGTTATGAAATTCATCCCCAAAAATCTTTTAACGCCGGGAACAAGTTATAATATTAAAATCAGCGACAAAGCCGAGAACAGCTACGGAATACCGCTGGAAAAAGATTATGAATATACCTTTACTACTAATAATAGAGGCCGGCTGCAGCTTGTAAAGAATTATCCGAATGATAATCAAAAAGAAATCAGTACTTATTCAAAAATTAAACTTATGTTTAACTATCCGGTTGATATTGATATTCTAAAAAATAATGTTTCTTTTTTTCATTCTTCAGGGAAAGAAATTCCATTAATAAATTTCTCAGTAGAAAGTAATGAAGAAAATTTTACAGTTTTATTCGAACCGGAAACCATTCTAAAGAATAACGCCGAATATAATTTGTTTTTAAGCAAGGAAATTAAGGATGATCTGAATATTCCGTTGCTGGATAATGTAGAAATTATATTTAGAACCGAAGATGAAAATACTTTCAGGGGCAGAATTATTGACGAATTTGAAGATATCTCTAACTGGAAAAAGATTGATTCAATAAATGTTTCTGAGGGTATATCTGTTAATAAAAGTTATTTTGAAAAAAGCGGAGAAAAATTAATTTCGGGCAAACATTCGGGCAAAATTGTTTATGAATTTATTAAAGAAAAAGGTCTTCTAAGATTAGATAAATCTAAGCCTCAAAATATTTTTATTAACGGCGGCAACGCCGGAATTTGGATTTACGGTGATCTTAGCAATAATTTATTATTAGTAAAACTTGTAAACGATAATTCGGAATATTTTGATTCGGTTGTTGATACATTAAACTGGTCGGGCTGGAAATTTAAGAAATTTAATCTCTCGGGATTTCCTTCGCAAAATATTTCTCTTGTAAGTATTTTAATTAAACATACATCAAACGGAGCGGACAAAGGTGAAATTTATTTAGATGATTTAACGGTTTCCGAAAATACAAATTTAACAAAAGAAGAAGATGTTATTCCGAATGAATTTTCTCTTGAACAGAATTATCCTAATCCGTTTAACCCTACGACAACAATTAGTTTTAAAATCCCCGTGCCTTCGGTTGTTACATTGGATGTATTAAATATATTGGGGCAGAAGATTAGAAGTTTAATTCATAAAGAAAGTTACGGCGCCGGTACATGGAACGTTGACTGGGACGGCAAGAGCGATTACGGCGAGTTTATGCCGAGCGGAGTATATCTTTATAAAATAAAAACCGCCGATTTTACCGAAGTTAAAAAAATGATATTAGTAAAATAGTATCATAAGATATTAACTAATAGTAGACTTCAATTGAAAAGCTATTTAAACAGGCATATCAATTAAACAATAAATCCTAATATCAAATATAAAACAGCGGTAATTAGTCCCGCCGTTAAAGCGTATGGCAGCTGTGTTTTAACGTGATCAATATGATCGCTTGCAGAGGCCATAGACGCGATAATTGTAGTATCTGAAATAGGAGAACAATGATCGCCGAATACACCGCCTCCCAATACCGCCGCAATTGTAAGACTTATATCAGCGCCTATTGTCTGCGCAATCGGAATTCCAATTGCAATCATTATCGCGAATGTTCCCCACGAAGTTCCCGTTGAAAATGAAATAAACGCGGCGGTTATAAAAATTATAAACGGAACAAAATGAGGCGAGAGCCATGCTTTTGTAATTTCCGCCGTGTAATTGCCCGTTCCCAATTCCCGGCATACATTACCGATAGCGAATGCTAAAATCATAAGTATAGCCATTGGAATTAAGCCGCTTATTCCTTTTAGAATTAAATCAACGGATTCTTTTATTGTGAAGATTTTCTGAATCGAAAACATTACAATTGAAACAGTCAACGCTATTAAAACAGAATATAACACCGAAGATGAACCGGATGCCTGGCCAATTGCTTCGAATACCTGCAAATGAAACGGAAGTCGCGATATATTTTCAACGTTCTCCCATCCGGTATAAATCAGCATAACCGGCATCATTAAAACCATAACGGCAAGAGGTATAAGCATATTTTTCGCCGAAGGAGTTATATTTTCTTTTGTTTCAAGTTTAGTGATTTCAGCCGACAATAAAGGCTCGGCTCCGTCTCTTAATACCTTTCCTTCTTTTGCCGCACGTTCTTCGGCCGCTTTCATCGGTCCGAAATCTTTTTTGAAAATAATAATTATAAAAACTATAAGCAGAGCGAACATGGGATAAAAGTTAAATGGAAATGCATGAAGTAAGGTTTGGAAAGGATTGCTGAACTGCTGAGCCGCAAGCAATCCCATTATATAAGCGCCCCAGGCGTTTAACGGAATTAATATACATGTAGGAGCCGAAATGGAATCGGCAATAAACGCGAGTTTTTCCCGGGGGATTTTTAATTTATCAAATATCGGTCTGAATACTGTTCCCACGGTAAGCACACTAATGCTTGACTCAACAAACAGCATCATACCCGAAAGAGCCGCAAACAGCTGAACAATGGTTTTACTTCTTCCGCTTTTTTCTTTTTCTATTTTAATAAGTCTTAAATTTATTTTTTTAACAAATCCTTCTACTCCGCCGGAACTTTGTATCAATGCGATTAAACCTCCAATAAATCCGGTAAATAAAATGGTTCTTGTGTTGCCGCTGTCTTTAAATACGTCAACAATCGCCTGTATGGTACTAAAAGTTCCTGTTATAATATTCCCGTTTGAAATTATTATCCAGCCGAACCATATTCCCGCTGTTAAAGAAACAAATACTTGTCTGGTTTTTATTGCAAGGAATATTGCAGCAATGGGAGGGAGGAGTGACCAAAACCCGAAATTATCCATAAATTAAATTTTCCAGTTTATGTGATTTGGTAATGGCTCTTAAAATATAAAAATAATAGCTATTAGTCACTACTATAGTGCAGATGAATTTAAATAATTGTTTTGAATAAATATTTGCGTCGTAATCAATTAAAAATATTTATAGAAATTAGTTAAGTATTTTTTTTAGAATAAAAAAAATCCGGTAAATATTTTTTTAACTCAACATGCAAAAATTATACTATGATTAGAACATTATAAATATTTGATTTATATTTCACACTAATAAACTTTTCTAAACAAACTATAACACAACAATGAAAAAAACATCTATGATTCTGTTTGTCTGTATGGTTTTATTTTATGCTGATATTAATTCCCAGATTAAATTTGATGAAAAATGGATTACGCATTTTGAAAAAACCGATTTTAAAGGAAGCCCCGATTATTATAATTCGATAAAATACTTTCGACAATTCGCCGATGATTTTGAATCCGTTGCAATGAAAACATTCGGCATTTCGCCGCAAGGCAGAGAACTGAAATATTTAATCGTAAGCAAGGATAAAGCATTTACGCCGGAGCTTGCAAAGAAAGTCGGCAAACCCGTAATATTTGTCCAGAATGGAATTCATGCCGGGGAAATTGAAGGCAAAGAAGCTGTTATGTTATTATTTAGAGAAATGCTTGTAACAAAAGAAAAAGAACATTTGCTGGATAATGTGATATTCATAATTGTACCGGTATTTAATGTCGACGGCCACGAAAGAAGAAGTCCCTATGGACGAATAAATCAAAACGGTCCGGAGATAATGGGGTGGAGAACAACGTCGCAGAATCTTAATCTTAACAGAGATTATTTGAAAGCCGACGCTCCAGAAATGAGAGCTATGCTTAAATTATATAATGAATGGATTCCGGACATCTATATTGATACTCATACAACCAACGGCGCCGATTATCAGTATACGGTTACATACATTGTAGATAGAAATCAGAACCTTCCTTTGGTTACAAGAAACTGGGTAAGAAACAAATTTATTCCGGCAATAATTAACGGGGCGGAAAGTAAAGGCTTTTTGATTTGCCCGTATGTTGCATTTGATGATAATCTTGAAAGCGGAATTTATGATTTCGTATCAAGCCCGAAATTATCGACCGGATTCGCTTCTGCTCATAACCGCCCCGAAGTTACAATTGAAACGCATATGTTAAAACCATATAAAGAAAGAGTATATTCTACTAAAGCGGTAATTGAGGGAATACTTGAACTAGCTAATAATGAACCGGAAGAAATTATAAATATTAATAAACAAGCCGATGAAGAGGTAATTAAAAACTATTCGATTGATAAAAAATATTTCCCAATTCTTTTCGGCGCGTTAGATGAACATGATTTTATGGAATTTAAAGGATTCAGAAAGGATTCTGTTTATAGTGAAATTACAGGAACAAAGGTTGAGAAATATTCCGATGAAAAAATTGATATAAAAATCCCGTACTTTAATAAAACCTATATAAAGGACTCGGTTTCTATCCCTAAATATTATTTGATTCCCAAAGAATGGACACAGATTATCGAAATACTAAACATCCATGGGGTAGAAATGGATGTGCTTGAAAAATCAGCGTCATTTAAAGTGGAGAAATATAAATTCAAGGATGTATCATTCGCTTCCAAACCTTACGAAGGAAGATTTACAGCTAAATATTCCTATGATGTAATCACCGATTCGATTACCGTTCCCGAAGGTACAGTTATTATTAATCCGGCTCAAAGACGGCTTGGAATTATTTTATACCTGCTTGAGCCGAAAAGCAGGGATTCATTTGTATACTGGGGTTTCTTCAACCAAATATTTGAGAGAACCGAGTATTTTGAAACGTATTCGATGGAGCCGATAGCAAAAAAAATGTTCGAAAATGATCCGGTATTAAGAAATGAATTTTTGGAAAAAGTAAATTCCGATTCAGCTTTTGCGAATAATCCCTGGGCTAGATTAAATTTCTTTTATGAACGGACTAAATACTATGACGCTAATCATAATTTTTACCCTGTAATAAGAGTTGTAGAATAAAACGTATGTTCAAACCGTATGATTAAACTGGAAAATATATCAAAACATTATAACGGCACAGGTGTATTAAATAATATTACTCTTGAAATTGAATCGGAATCGACAAGCATACTTATCGGTCCAAGCGGCTGCGGTAAATCAACCTTAATAAGAATTATCGCCGGTCTCATTAAACCCAGTAACGGTAAGACCGAAATTAATTCCGTACCGGTTACGAAAAAAAATATAAACGGCATAAGGAAAAATATAGGCTACGTTATTCAGGAAGGCGGACTATTTCCGCATCTTTCCGGATATGATAATATTGTATTAGCCGCTAAGTATTATAAATGGAAGCAGAATGAAATTGACGCGCGTGTAAAACAATTAAGTGAACTTACCGGACTTGATAACGTACTGCTGGATAAATATCCAACTCAGCTATCCGGAGGGCAGAGACAGCGTATTAGTTTAATGCGCGCTTTAATGCTTGATCCTCAAATTTTACTTCTCGACGAACCTCTTGGCGCACTTGATCCATTAATTAGATTTGATCTACAGAAAGATTTAAAAGAAATATTTAACAAACTTGGGAAAACCGTTGTAATGGTTACTCATGATTTGGCCGAGGCGGTTTATTTCGGTGATAAAATAATTTTAATGGCCGAAGGCAGTATTGTTCAGAATGATTCGCCTAAAAACCTAATCGAAAATCCAAAAAATGATTTTGTTAAAAAGTTCGTCAATGCGCAAAGAACTTATCTGGATTTTAAATGAAAATATTATGGATTTACATATTGATATGTTTAACCGCTGCCGGCTGTACTGAAAAATACAGCAGCCAAATAAATGTCGGCTCTAAAAAATTTACGGAATCCGTTATTCTAGGCGAAATAATAACTCAATTCGCTAAATCGGCAAACGTAAATATAGAACATAAAAAAGAACTTGGCGGAACAAGAATTCTCTGGAGCGCATTACTAAAGGGTGATATTGATCTTTATCCGGAATATACGGGCACAATTATACAAGAATTACTTAACGGAGAAAGCATTAAAGATTTTAATTCCTTAAAAAATTCGCTGAAGAAATATTCAGTCGAAATTTCTAATCCTTTGGGCTTCAATAATACCTATGCAATCGGAATGAATACAAAATTAGCAGACGAATTAGGAATTAAAAACATATCGGATTTAGCCGAATACAAGGGATTGAAATTCGGCTTCACTAATGAATTTATGAATAGGAATGACGGATGGCCGGGTCTGCAGAAAAAATATAATCTTCTGCCGGATAACGTTGCAGGCATTGATCATGATCTTGCTTATAGAGGACTAGAAAACGGTTCAATAGATGTAGTTGATCTGTATTCAACGGATGCCGAAATAAAATATTATAATCTGAAAGTTCTGAAGGATGATCTTAATTATTTCCCTTTGTACAACGCTGTAATTTTATACAGATCAGACTTAAAACAAAAATCGCCGAATACGATTAGTTTAATTCGTCGCCTGGAAGACAGAATTAATGAAGAAGAAATGATAAATATGAACTCGGATGTAAAAGTTAACGGCAAACCTGAATTTCAAACCGCATCCGAGTTTCTTAGCAAAGAATTTAATATTGAATTGCATGTACAGCAGGTTTCCATTTTAAATGAATTATTGAAGAACACAAAAGATCATTTAACATTGGTTTTGATTTCACTTTTCGGAGCAATATTATTTGCTGTTCCGCTTGGAGTAATAGCTTTCAAAAATAAAAAAACAGGCAATATAATTTTAAGCGTTGTGGGAATTATTCAGACAATCCCTTCGTTAGCAATATTAGTATTTATGATTCCTTTTTTCGGAATAGGCGCGGAACCGGCCATAGTAGCTTTATTTTTATACAGTCTGCTGCCTATAGTCAGAAATACATATTCCGGATTAAATGAAATCCCGGTTCAAATAAGAGAAAGCGCGGTAGTGCTTGGATTATCTGGCAAAGAAATATTGAGGAAAATTGAGCTGCCTTTGGCCTCACGTTCAATTTTAGCCGGTATAAAAACTTCGGCGGTTATTAACGTCGGCACCGCGACATTAGGAGCATTAATCGGCGCGGGGGGATTCGGGCAGCCGATTCTTACAGGCATTCGTTTAGATAGTATATCATTGATACTTCAAGGCGCTGTTCCGGCAGCGTTGCTGGCAATAATTGTTCAGTATCTTTTTGATTTAAGCGAAAAAATAATTGTACCAAAGGGGCTAAGAATTGATAAATGACATACATATTTTCTTTAATCGGTTAATTGGCATTTTATAAATATCTTTATTACTTTAGAACATCCTGCCGTTAATTAAATAAAAAAAAGAGGTTAAAATTTGTCTTTAAATACTACAGCAGAAAGTGCCGTAAAAAAGGATATCGTATATAATAATAATCTTACCAGAGAAAAATTGATTTTACGCTATAAAGAAGTGCGCATATTTTCAATAAAACTCTGCGAAACATTAAATACCGAGGATTTTGTAATTCAATCAATGCCTGACGCTAGTCCCGTTAAATGGCATCTGGCTCACACTACCTGGTTTTGGGAAGCCTTTGTACTAAAGGAAGTGTACAAAAACTATAAATCAATTAATCCGCAATTCAACTATTTGTTTAATTCCTATTATATACAAGTAGGGGAGCGATTTTCCCGTCCTCACAGAGGTTTATTGTCGCGTCCTACTGTTAAAGAAGTTATGGAATACAGAGAATACGTTGATGAAAATATGCAGCGTTTCCTGGAGACGGCGGATGATAAAGAAATTGCCGCCGTCGCTGTTACAATTGATATCGGTTTGAATCACGAGCAGCAGCATCAGGAATTAATACTAACGGATGTAAAACATATGCTGTCAATAAATCCGCTCTACCCGGTTTTCAAGAAAAGAAATGAATATGAAACGAATGATCCGGGAGCACTTAACTGGATCAATATTAATGAAGGAATTTATGAAATAGGATACAAAGGAAAAAAGTTCTTTTATGATAATGAGAAGCCGGTTCACAAAACCTATGTGCCAAATTTTACGCTTGCTTCGCGACTGACAACAAATAAAGAGTATATAGAATTTATAGAGGACGGGGGATATTCAAAACCTGAATTTTGGCTTTCCAATGGGATTGCCGCAGTAGAAACAGAAAAATGGAAAGCACCGTTATATTGGGAAAAGAGGGACGGGAAATGGTACAATTTTACATTAAGCGGGTTCAGAGAAGTTATTTTATCTGAACCAGTTACGCATATCAGCTTTTATGAGGCTGAAGCATTTTCACAATGGTCCGGATGCAGATTACCAACAGAATCCGAATGGGAAATTGCGTCTCAAAATCTATTGGTTGAAGGAAATTTTGTTGATAGCGGAAAGCTGCACCCGGTACCTTTAAACCCGGAAAATGCCGGGAAATTAGGTCAGATGTTCGGAGATGTATGGGAATGGACTAGAAGCGACTATGCTCCTTATCCTGGTTATAAAATTCCCCCGGGAGCAATAGGTGAATATAACGGCAAATTTATGTCGGGACAAATTGTTCTTAGGGGCGGTTCATGCGCCACTTCCAAATCGCACATAAGAAATACATATAGAAATTTTTTCCCTCATAACGCAAGGTGGCAGTTTTCCGGGATAAGATTGGCTAAAAATAATTAGGAGCATGTTATGGAATTAGAACTAGATAAAATACAATTGGAGTTATTGGACGAAATTATAAACGGATTAAGCCAAAAACAAAAGATGCTCCCGAGCAAATTATTTTATGATGAGAAAGGCTCAAAGCTTTTTGATCTTATTTGCGAATTAGATGAGTATTATCCTACAAGAACCGAATCAATGATTATGAAAAATAATATTGATGATATAGTTTCGGTTTTTAAGGAAAACACGATATTTATTGAATTTGGAAGCGGGAGCAGCATGAAAACCCGCCTGCTCCTTGATAATTTGAATAATCTCTCCGCCTATATTCCTATCGATATTTCTGAAGATCATCTTTTTAAAACAACCGAAAGATTAATTGAGGAATATCCCGGCTTAGAAATTATTCCTATTTCAGCGGATTATACAAAACCATATATACTGCCTGAAATACACAAAAAAGTTAAACATAAAATTACTTATTTCCCCGGCTCTACTATAGGCAATTTTAAAAACGATGAGGCGAAAGCATTCTTAAAATTAATTGCCGAAACATGCGGACGCGAAGGGGGATTACTTATTGGAATCGATCTTCATAAAGATAAAGATATTATTGAAGCCGCCTACAACGATAAAGAAAATGTTACCGCCGAATTTAACCTGAATTTACTTGAAAGGTTAAATAGAGAATACGGGGCTGATTTTGAGATTAGTAAGTTCAGTCATCTTGCTTTTTATAACGAGGACGAAAAAAGAATAGAGATGCATTTAATCTCGGAAGTAGAACAAACAGTTACAATTAATGAAAGAAAGTTTTATTTTAAAAAGAGCGAAACTATTTTAACAGAGTATTCTCATAAATATACCTTTAGCGGTTTCGCGGAACTTGCTGAAGATTATTTCGAAATATCGAAAATTTGGATCGATAAAAATAAGTACTTCAGCGTTCTTTATCTTTCGGTTAAGTAAACTTATTAATTGTGGAAAATAAATGTTTTACCATAATTCTGCCGTAAATTTAGCGTGGAATATTTTTATTACGGTAACCGCAAGCATTTCCGCTATATTAATTCCTATAGATATATTGTTCAATTTAAAAAGCGAAATATTCTATAATTATTTTCATACAATTACTACCATCGTTTTTACATTAGATATTCTTTTAAACATATATATGTTTAAAACATATAAAAGAATATACTTGTTTGAAGACAACCTGACCCCGAAAAAGTATTTTCAAACCTGGTTTATAATAGATTTTATTGCAGCTCTGCCGCTCGCTTTAATTTTTAACCATTCCATATTCCAGCTGCTGCGTATTGTAAAGCTTTTTAAAGTGCAGCATTTTATGAAATCCTGGAAACAGAAAGGAATCCAGTACGCAAATATTTTGTCAATCGTATTTTTTATTTTCTGGGTAACTCATTTTGCTCACTGGATAAGCTGCGGATGGCTGGCGCTTAAAGGAATTGATATTACATCGGATTTCGCGACTAACTATATTTCTTCATTATACTGGTGTATTACAACTTTAACAACGGTAGGCTACGGCGACATAACTCCTAATAATAATCTTCAAATGCTGTACACCATATTTACGGAAATACTCGGTGTAGGTATGTACGGATACGTAATTGGTAATGTAGCAAATATTCTTTCTAAAAGGGATCCGGCGAAAACTCAATATCTTGAAAATTTAGAAAAACTTACCGCGCTTCTGCAATTTAGAAAACTTCCTTTCGATCTGCAGCACCGGATCAGAGATTATTATACCTATATGTGGCGGCAGCGCATGGGTTATGATGAATCCGATTTCTTAAAAGGCCTTCCCGTTAGTCTTCAAAGTGAAGTATCTCTTCATTTAAAGAAAGAAGTAATTGAAAAAATTCCTTTATTTAAAGACGCCGACCCGAATTTTATTAGAGAAATATCCATGCATTTAAAACCGGTTGTTCTTACTCCCGGTGATTGTGTTTTTAGCGAAGGAGATACCGGTAAAGAAATGTATTTTGTTGTGAAAGGGGAACTGGAAGTTTTAAATAAAGAGAATAAGCAGTTAGCTGTTTTAAAGGACGGAGACTTTTTCGGCGAGATAGCAATTTTTGCTAATAAACCGCGTACTGCTACTGTGCGGTCTTTGACTTACTGTGATTTATACTCGTTAAATAAAAGTACATTTGACTATGTTATTTCCAAGTATAAAGAAATCCTCTCACAAATAGAAAAAAAAGCAAAATTTAGAGAAGATACTGCAATAATTTAATTAAATTAGTCCTAATGAAAAAAGTCAAACAGCTATTCCTTAACTTTATAAAATTTATAATTGCATTAGCGGTTGTATTCACCGTTTTTGTTTCCGTAATTATTTTAATTTTTAGATTTATCAATCCGCCGATTTCCGCTTTTATGTTATCCAAATCCGAAATCTCTTTTGAGAAACCTTTTTATAATAATGCGCAAAAACAGAAATGGGTAGGTTTGGAAAACATTTCGAAAAATCTTATTCTGGCAGTTATAGCTTCCGAAGACCAAAAATTCCTACTGCATTATGGATTTGATTTGGAGCAGATTGAAAAAGCTTTTGATGAAATGGAAAGAGGAAGAAGGGTAAGGGGAGCCAGCACAATTTCGCAGCAGGTTGTTAAGAATCTTTTTTTATCGGGTGATAAAAATATTATAAGAAAAGCCGTAGAAGCCGAATTGACGATGCTTGTTGAAATTCTGTGGAGTAAAAAAAGAATAATAGAAGTTTATTTAAATATTGCGGAATTCGGTAGAGATACATTCGGCGCAGAAGCCGCCGCAAATAGTTTTTATAGAAAACCGGCAAAAAGCTTGAACAAAAGCGAAGCCGCATTATTGGCGGCCGTACTCCCGAGTCCAATTAGATATTCGGTTAAAAATCCATCCGCCAGACTCATTAATAGAAGAGATAGAATAATACGATTTATGGATCAGCTGGGCGGAACGAAAATAATCAACGATTTATTTTAATTAGAAATTTATTTTGCCGTGCAAGTATGGCATGAACAGTTTTCATAAATTTCTTCGTAGCCGTAATCCATCGTAATTTCTTCGCCTTTAATTATTTCTCTAAGTGAAATAAGGTTTAATGATTCTTTATCCCTGTCGTCTACATAACAGTTCGGGTTGCAGTCGTGGTTAATATATTTTATTTTATCGGTGTTAACCGTATCAATATAATATCTTCCGTTCCAGAAAATATAAACATTGTTATCTTCTTCTTCGCGCCTTTCGCATTCTTTTCCGGAAATCACTTCGCCTCGAATTACCATAACAAGTTCATCTTCGGGGATAACGCTCCCTGCGAAAATACCCTTGCCGTGTATTTTTGAATTTTTTACTATTACAGATTCTTCCCAATTCCGGTCAAACTTTTTCACTCAATTCCCTTCAAAATTTGATTACACTTTAACAATATCGCTTCTTCTATCGAACCTTCTATAACCGGGTAATTATACTGATAATCCTGGTGTCCCGTATTTCTTCTGTAGCTGAATGAATTCAGTACATTGTCCTTTTCATCATAATATATAATTTCAAAAAAACTATATCGTAACAATGCTTTGTTAAATGTATAAAATGTTTTTGTTTTATAAATTTTTCCGCTAACCGACTCAATCGAAAGAGGGGGAAAATTTTCTTCCATTGTCCAAACGGAAACCAAGGTATCGTTAACATTTTGTATGCTGTTAACATCAATATACATGCGGCTCGAATATACAAAATCGACCCTTGTCCAATTCGCTTTTTCACCTTGACCGAAAATGAAAGTTGAAAAGTAGATGACAAGTATAAACATGTTTAATTTCATGAAAATATTCTCTCTATTAAAAATTGTTATGCAAAAATAATAAATTTGTACTTACTTTCACGTTTTTTAATAATTAAAATTTTATTCCGAGCTGTTAAAAAATGCAAGTTTAGAATTATTTCAATAACTTTGATGTGCGGAATTATGGAAAGATGCCGGAGTGGTTGAACGGGGCGGTCTCGAAAACCGTTGAGCGTCATTGGCGCTCCGAGAGTTCGAATCTCTCTCTTTCCGCAATAAATTATTTAAAATTATTTTCTACTTACGAAAGTAATATCTATATTTACAACCTACTTTCCGGAGAGGTGCAAGAGTGGTTGATTTGGCTACCCTGGAAAGGTAGTGTACGGGCAACCGTACCGTGGGTTCGAATCCCACCCTCTCCGCAATATAAAATAAACCTCGATTATAGCGAATTAAAGCTGTCCTCGAGGTTTTTTTCTGGTTTGATATATTAAGAACTTCCGTAAAGTGTTATTATTTATTTCGGATCGGTTGACAATATTATTATTAATTCCACGTATTCAACTATCAGCCTTTCTTTAACCTCGGAGTCATAAAGTAAAGTCTGTCCGAGATAAAATACTATCGATTTTTTTATATAATGTACATACTTAAGATCATCGTTATTTTTATCTGCGATTTGATTAAAGTCCCAGTAAATAACCCAGCTTCCTTTCTTACCTTTGTTTATAAAACCGCCGCGTTCCTTGCGTTGTATATATCGGATAGCAAGGATTCGGATATTCATTCATGCGAGATTTTGAAAGTTAATGCCTTTGTAACTCTTCTTACTTTTAAGATTAGATATTTCGCCAATAATTAAATCATAGTGAGCAAGTGTAAGCTTGTTTTCTTTCGCCTCAGCTTCAAGGAGAAGTTCGTCGTTAAAGGACTGTTCTTCAGTCATTTTTACCTCTGTTGGTTACTTGATTTAAAGCTCTATTTCAATTAATTAATTTGCATTGCTTAGAAATTGGAAATTATTAATGAATTAATTAACTTTATCAAGTTGATAAGTCGACATGTATGTCTTAAAGTGTTATTGAAGTGAGGTTTTAACAAAAGTAGTAATCATTCGATAATAATATTCTCTTTGGTATCTGAAAGGAGAAACATTGGATCAATTTGAAATGGTATTAAAAAAGTAGAAATTAGTTCAATATATATTCAGTATTTCCCTTTGTTTTTATTACAAGGCTTTGTTTAGGAATATTGATATTGTATTTATCGCTTTTGGAAATATAAAGAAACAGATTATCCACCAATAAACAATTGGGAATTATTTAATGATATTAGTTCAACTGTTATATAATCTTACAGTCTTGATATCCCTTTCATTATTATCTGGCTTTATTGATAACAGATTTGATAGAAATAAATTAATCGGGAAAATTAGCCAGGGTGTACTTTTTGGTCTTACGGTTATAGTTGGTATGATGCATCCGTTTGTATATTCTGAAGGAGTTATATTTGACGGGAGATCAATTTTAATAAGTCTTTGTACTTTATTCTTCGGCCCAATTTCTGGTGGAATTGCTGCCCTAATGGGAATTGTTTATAGAATAAGTTTTGGTGGCGATGGTATATTCACTGGCCTGCTTGTTATTATCTCTGTGTATTTAGTAGGTTTTTATTTTCATAACAAAAAGAAACAATCACGTAAAATTTTAACTACAAATTCAGAATTATATTTATTTGGTTTATTTGTGCATGTGGTTGTGCTGATCATTTTTGTTACACTTCCGTATAAAATCATGCTAGAGACTTTGAAAACTATCTCTTTTACATTTATTGTTGTTTATCCAATAGCATCTCTTTTAGTAGGCAAAATTTTAATTGATCAGGAAAAAACTAGAAATATAATCAATGAGCTAAAAGAAAGTGAACAGCACTTTAGAAACTTCTTTGATAGTGCACTCGTAGGGTTATTCAGATCTAGGATATCGGATGGTATGTTGATTGAAATAAACTCCATAGGCGCTGCTATGCTTGGATATACTCCGGAAGAAATGATCGGGAAAGTTCGTGGCTTAGATTTGTATTCAAATCCTAATCAGCGTAATAAGCTGTTGGAATTAATTAAAATAGAAGGCAAAGTAGACAATTTTGAAGTTGAACTAGTAAATAAAAAAGGAATAACTCTAAATATAGCAATATCTATAAAAGCTTATCCAGATAGAGATTATTTTGAAGGTGCTTCTATTGATATAAGCAGCCTAAAACATGCTCAAAAAGAAATAAAAGAAAAACAATACCTACTTAGTAAGGCGCAGGAAATTGGAAATATAGGCACATGGGAGATTGATTTATTAGAAAATAAAATAAAATGGACCGATGAAAATTACAGAATATTCGGCGTAGAAATCGGTACACAAATGAATTATGAATTATTTTTGAAATTGGTATATCCTAATGACATAGATTATGTGAATAAGCAGTGGTTGGCTGCCGTAGAAGGAAAACCATATGACATTGAGCATAGAATTTTAGCGGATGGTAAAATTAAATGGGTTAGGGAAAAAGCTGATTTAACATTTGATCAAAATGGTAAAGTAACTCGAGCTATTGGTTTTACTCAGGATATTACCAAAAGAAAAGATAATGAAGTTGAATTGTCTCGACAAAAAGCCTTGTTTGAAGCAATCTTCAACTGTATTCCGGATGCCATTGTTTACACCAATGTTGACCGTGAAATAATTGGTGTTAATCTTGCTTTTACTTCAATATTTGGATTTAGCTTCGAAGATCTGATGGGAAAGAAAACATCTTACCTTTATGAAAGCCTGGAAGAATATGAGCACCAAGGCAAGACAAGGTTTAATTTAACTGCTACTGAACAAGCTTTACCTTACGAAGTAAAATATCGCAAGAAAGATGGTTCGATATTTCCAGGTGAGACCTTGGGGACTTCGATAAAAAGCGGGGATGATTCAATAATAGGTTTTATTGGAATTATTCGTGACATAACGGAACGAAAACAGGCAGATGAAAAGTTAAAAGAAAGCGAATACCGCTTTAGAAAATTATACGAAGACGGTGCCATAGGCATGGTGATGGTCGGTAAAGATTTTAAGTTCCTTATGGCTAACCGAACATTCTGCCAAATGGTTGGATATCCGGAGCAAGAACTTCAACAACTTACTTTCGTCGACATTACTCATCCTGATGACAAAGCTAAAGATATTCCCCATGTTAAAAAAATGATGATTGGAGAAATTGATGTTTACAGAACCGAGAAAAGGTTTTTAAATAAAGATGGTCAAACATACTGGGCGCAACTTACCTTATCTCCATTTTATGATTTAAATGGTCAGTTTATCTATAACCTCGGAATAATTTTTAATATCACCGAGCGTAAAAAACTTGAGATTGAACGGCAGAAGTTTTTTATGCTGGCCGAAAGCAGCAGCGAATTCATCGGAATGTGCGACCTGGAAATGAATCCGCTATATGTGAACCCCGCGGGCCAGCGAATGGTCGGGCTCCCTGACATGGAAGCCGCCTGCCGTGTCAAGGTGCAGGATTACTACTTCTCGGAGGACCAGCAGTTTATCGCCGATGATTTTTTCCCTCGCGTTCTGCGCGATGGGCACGGTGACGTGGAAATCCGACTACGCCATTTCCAGACAGGCGAGGCGATTTGGATGTACTATTATCTATTCAGTGTCCAGGACGACAGCGGCACTCCCATAGGCTGGGCAACCGTCAGCAGAGACATTACCGAGCGAAGGCGTGCGGAGGTTGCGTTACGGAAGAGCGAACAAGAATTCCGCGATTTAGCTGAATCGATGCCGCAAATTGTTTGGGCAACTCGAGCAGATGGCTGGAACATTTATTTCAACCAGCAATGGGTGGCTTACACCGGGATGAACCTCGAAGAAAGCTATGGCCACGGCTGGGACAAACCTTTCCATCCAGACGACCAGCAACGCGCCAGGGATGCCTGGCAGAATGCGGTTAATAACAAAGGAATTTATTCAATAGAAGCACGTCTGCGCCGTTTCGATGGCGAATACCGCTGGTGGCTGGTTCGTGGTGTTCCGCAATTGAATGAACAAGGTGAAATCCTGAAATGGTTTGGTACCTGTACCGATATTGATGAAATGAAGCAGGCGGAAACAGAAATCCAAAAACTTAATGCCGAACTTGAGTTGAAAGTTGAGCAGCGCACCGAACAGCTTGAAGCATCAAACAAAGAACTTGAGGCATTCTCTTATTCTGTTTCTCATGACTTAAGGGCGCCGCTTCGCCACATCAACGGATATGTTGATTTGTTAAATGCTCAGTTCAAAGATGAACTGCCTGTAAAAGCACATCATTATCTGAAAACTATTTCAGGGGCATCCAGCCAAATGGGTATTTTAATTGACGAATTGCTGCAATACTCAAGGACAGGAAGGAAAGAGGTAAGGAAAACATTGCTGGACATGGATGCACTTTTAAAGGAGGTATTGGAAGAATTGAAGACCGTCAGCAAAGGAAGAAAAATTACGTTGGATATTAAGGAGTTACCTGCGGTTCTGGGCGACTATAATTTGTTAAAACTAGTCTGGGCCAACCTTCTGGACAATGCCATTAAATACACACGTTATCAACAAACTGCCCAAATTTCGGTAGCTTACAAGGAAGAAGCAAAAGATATTGTATTTTGTGTTCGCGATAATGGTGTAGGCTTTGATATGAAATATGTACATAAATTATTTGGTGTTTTTCAAAGGCTTCATTCACAGGCCGAATTTGAAGGTACCGGAATAGGGCTTGCAAATGTACAGCGCATTATTCATAAGCATTTGGGGCGTGTCTGGGCTGAAGCTGAACCGGGGAAAGGCGCTAAATTTTATTTTAGCTTACCAAAAATAGAGAGGAATTAAAATGGTCGATTTAAAAACAATTTTACTGGTCGAGGACAATCCTAACGATGTGGAACTTACCTTGGAAGCCTTATTAGAATATAACCTTGCAAACCATGTGATTGCTGTGGGCGATGGCGTCGAGGCTATGGAATACCTGCGATATGAAGATAAATTTAAGAACCGGAAAAAAGGCAATCCGGCAGTTTTACTGCTCGATATCAAAATGCCCCGGATGGATGGTATTGAAGTGCTGGAGGCCATCCGGAAAGATGATAAGTTAAAGACCATTCCGGTGGTCATGCTGACCTCTTCGCGCGAAGAACCGGACCTTAAAAAATGCTACGAACTGGGAGTAAACGCATATGTAGTAAAACCGGTTAACTTCAACGATTTTATTGAGGCGGTAAAACAAATAGGTATTTTCTGGGCATTGTTAAATGAAATTCCACCAGGGGATTAATTTTATGGAAAAAGAACTTCCTTTAGAAAAAACAGCGCTAAAGATACTGATTTTGGAGGACTCAATACATGATGTGGAATTATTAACTGAAATATTATCTGATTCCGCTTTCAATCTTGATTTAACTCATGTGGAAAATGAGGCAGAATTTACATCAGCATTGCAAGAAAACAAATTTGATATTATTCTTTCCGATTTTAAACTGCCCGGCTTTGACGCGTTCGGTTCACTGGAAATTTGTAAAACAATATGTCCCGAAGTTCCTTTTATCTGCGTTTCAGGATCTATTGGTGAAGAAACAGCTATTGATTTGCTGAAAAAGGGTGCTGTTGATTATGTTTTGAAAGATAGGCCGGAAAGACTACCATTCTCTATAAAAAATGCTCTTGCTGATGCAAAGGTAAAAGCTGCCCACATATTAGCCGTACGTAAACTAAAAGAAAATGAGAATCGTTTCAGGCAGGTTACTGAATCAGCCCAGGAATGGATCTGGGAAGTTGACACCAATGGCCTTTACACATATTCAAGCCCGGTAATAGAATCGTTGCTGGGTTATACGCCCGATGAAGTTGTTGGCAAAAAATATTTTTATGACTTTTTTACCCCTGAAAATAGGGAAGAATTAAAGAAAACTGCCTTTGAGATATTCTCGAAGAACGGCATTCTCAGCAATTTTGAAAATATTAATATACACAAAAACGGCCAATTGGTGTATATGTCAACAAGTGGCAGCCCAGTTTTTGATGATTCCGGGAATTTAACAGGATATCGCGGGGCAGATGAAGACATCACCGAGAGCAAGAAAGCGGAAAAAGCCATAATTGAAAGTCAACGTTTAAGCGCTATTGGCGAAATGTCCTCAGCGGTAGCTCATGATTTTAATAACTCTCTTCAGTCTATAACTAGCTACATTGAGCTAGCATTGCTAAATACCGATCTTCCGGAAAGTGTAAGAAGCTACCTTGAAACGGCAAACACTTCTGCAAGTGATGCTGCAAATAGAATTAAACTGCTGCAGCGGTTTAGCGGTAAAAAACAAATTGAGAATCAGCTTAACTCGGTAAATATAAATTTGCTTATAAATGAAGTTATTATTCAGTCAAGACCTTTATGGAAAGACTCTGCTGAAAAGAACGGAATAGTTATTTCTTTAGAAACTGATTTGAAAAATGTTGAAGATATTAATGGGAATGCTTCTGAATTAAAATCAGTTTTGTATAACCTAATTAAAAATTCTGTTGAGGCAATGCCTAAAGGCGGCAAAATTAAAATCGAAACCGGAGAATTAAATGAAGATGTATTTGTTAGAATAAGTGATACCGGCACAGGAATGGATGAGGATACAAAACTCAGAATATTCCAGCCTTTCTTTTCGACAAAGGGATATGAAACCGGAAGAGGTATGGGATTAAGCGGCGCTTATAGCATAATTAAAGAACATAAAGGTGAAATCTATGTAAAGGAAACAGCACCTGATAAAGGAACAACAATTGAAATATTGCTCCCTGTATTTTTTGAAGATGAGGAAAAGATAGAAAAACAAAAAGTTCCAACTTATAAAGGTATCACAAAAATATTATGGGTGGACGATGATCCAACAATAAGAGAAGCAGCCTTGCAGATACTGGAAGTTCTGGGACATAAAGGCGACCTTGCTGAGAGCGGTTTAAACGCTCTTGAACTATTGGAGAAAAACCAATATGATCTTGTATTTACAGATATTGGGATGCCCGGTATGAGCGGTTGGCAGCTGTGCGATATTATAAATGAAAATTATCCTGGCAAAATTAATCTAGCAGTTCTCTCCGGCTGGAGTGCAGAAATTAATGAAGAAAAAAAGAAACAGCATGGTGTAAAATATGTTCTTGAAAAACCGTTTAATATGGGGCAGTTGAAAGAACTTATAGACAAAGCCATGCAATAAATTTATTTTATTAAAAAAATGTTTGAATTACTACTTTTAGATTTTTAATTTATTGTGAAAATTGATGGGAATCCTGGTTCTTATTGCTTCTTTATTTATTTTAACGTCAGAGCAGAATTGTATTAAATTCTTTTAATTCTATTTTTAGTTCAAATTACAAATGATTTAATGTTGACTAGGTATGGTCTGCCAGTTTAATATCAAGTTGGTCACATTATGGTATTCAATTATTAAGAAAGATTAAATTGATGTAAAAATCAAAGCATTTTCAACTATAAATAGACTCCCTGACTCCCGGCTTGTAAAAATTAAACCTCTATTATAGCTATTAAAAGCTGTTCTCAAGGTTTTTTGTTTTTATGAATCTACCAATACAAACTATATGCACAATTCTGGATTGATCATAAAACTAACCTTGATTATGTATTTGCCGCTTTGTTTTGACTAAAATTATAAGTCGCCGTTAAGTTGTCTCTTTACAAATACACGTTAGTTTATCCCGACATTATATTTATATACCATTCATCTTGGATTCATAGCGGATTCATCCTATTTAAGGGTTATACTTTTCTTATGGTATGACTATATGAGGATTATACTTGGATTATATAAAGATTATATAAAGATTATATAAAGATTATACCTTGGTTATATGAGGATTATACTTGGGTTATATAAAGATTATACTTTGCTTATGCAAAACTTATAGAAAAGTTATATACACATTATAGTATTCTGGAAATATTTTAGCACGTTTGAACGGCGGTATTAATTTCCAATCTGGGTTTTAACTGAGTTTTTTCTGAATTGAATTGAATAAATAGAATTGTAGGAAAGAGAATATTGATTTATAAGAATATATATCGCGTTGTATTTGGATTGACCGGAGCGCAGATTTTAACGATCTAAAAAGGTGTAAGAAAAAATACATCCAATAAAGAGTTAAACGTGTTTATGTTTGCATTAGAAATAAAAGAAGAATAAAAATTGCCGGAAAAACAAATTTACATATGGATAATAGGCGGGTTGTTAGGTTTTATAAATATTCTTCTCCGGGCGCGGATAAGAAGCATTGAAAAAGATATTGAAGAGGAAGAATTATTTGTCACGGTTTAAAAAGCGGTACCGCAATTTACTGGTAAAGCTTTTTAATATTGGATACGATGTATTATAATAAAGATATTGATAGTATAAGCTTGAGTAGGTATATTATTTTTTAATAAGTCAATTTGAAATAAATAAAAGTTAAGAATAGGCAGGTTATTTGTAACTTGGTTATACTTCAAATAATGAGAGAATAATGATTTCAAGAATAATTGTTTTGATAATTATCTGTTACTCAACGACTTTATCGCAAGATTATTTCCCCTTAAAGGTAGGGAATAGCTGGCGTTATCAAAAATATGAAAATGAACAGATTACAAATGATTCTTTGTTTTTTTCAATAAATATTGACACAACTTTTAGTGACGGCAAAAAATATTATAAAATGGAGAACAGCGCTTTACTTGGTTTGTTTGATTATTTAAGAGCGGATTCTAATTTTATTTATATGAGAGCCGACGAAGAACATGAAGAAATCAATTTGTTTGACCTAAAATCCAATGTTGGTGAAGAACCGGGAAATATTGATAATTTCAGCAATTATTTAGAATCTATTGACACTTTAGAAATATTTGGGACCTCAACAACAGTTCGAAATTATAGGTTCTACTCTTTGACTGATATTTATTATTCAATTTCGGATAAATACGGAATTGTGCTTTATCAAGTTAGTGAGGTTTTTAGAACAAGTTATAAAATTCTTAATTGTGTCATAAATGATTCCATCTATACCGGAATTACAGATATAAACGAATACGAAAATATTATATCAAATGACATCCAACTTTATCAGAATTATCCTAATCCATTTAACCCATCAACAATAATTAGATATACACTTTTATTTCCCGGAAATGTAAAAATTGAATTATACGATGCGATTGGCAGAAAAGTAGAAACTTTGTTTAATAGTTATCGGAATTCTGGTATACATCAATTAGAATTTAACGGAGAGAATTATAGCAGCGGAGTTTATTATTATAGATTAATTACAGATACAAAAATACTTGCAAATAAAATGATATTAGAAAAATGAAGCATAACATCTTTAATAAGTAAATTGTCCCGATAAAAGTCACCGGGCAGGTAATAAGAGAATAAAATAACTGTCTTGACTAACCTGGATGTAAAAAAAATTATTATTAATTATACAGTTCAACTGCGAACTAATTTATCTGTTGAGTTGTAACATAACGTCAGTTAAGCGGTCAACAAAAAGGTGAAAAATGAAAAAAGATTCAATTACAATTAGAATATTACTGATTTTGGGAATAGTAGTAGTCTTATTTGTCCCTTTAAACATGATACAATCATTAATCATTGAAAGACAGGGTTATCGTAATGAGGCAGTTCAAGAAATTTATAAAAGCTGGGCAGGAGAACAAACTGTCGCCGGTCCAATTTTAACTGTTGAAAAGACTTTCTTTAGTATTAATAAAGATGGTGAAAAAATAACAACCAAAAATTATACGCATTATTTACCTGAAAATTTAGAAATTGAATGTGAACTCCTTCCTGAAATTCGTTATAGAGGAATTTATGAAGTTGTTCTTTATAAATCAAAAATTAAAATAAAAGGTAATTTCCCAAGGATTATAGATCTAAAAGAAAATACCGGCATTCTCTCGTCGATTGAAAATTATATTTCTTTTAATATTTCAGATTTGAGAGGGATTGAAGAAAATGTTAGACTCAAAATAAATGATTCAAATTTGTCAGTTGTGCCCGGTTTAAAAAATATTGGGGTTTTTAACAATGGTTTTTCTTCAATATTAAATTTTAGCGATGATGAACAATTATCCTTTTATGCTGAAATAAATTTAAGAGGAAGTTCTTCGATTGAATTTATTCCATTAGGGAAAATGACTAACGTTAAAATGTTTTCGAAATGGGAAAATCCAAGTTTTATTGGTTCTTATTTACCGGCCGAGAGAGAAGTTACAGAAAAAGGTTTTTCAGCAAATTGGGAAATAAATAATTTTAACAGAGAATATCCGCAAATTTGGTCAAATCAAAATTACGAAATATTTAAAAGTACCTTTGGAGCTAAGCTGCTGATGCCAGTAGATGAGTATCAAAAAACCATGAGAACTTCAAAATACGGCGTAATAATTATTATTTTAACCTTTATTAGCTTTTTTATGATAGAAATTTTTAGCAAAAAAATAATTCATCCAATACAATATCTTCTAGTTGGCCTGTCCTTAGTTATATATTATTCACTTTTATTATCAATTTCCGAATACATTATTTTCAAATATTCTTATTTAATTTCTAGTATTTTGATAATTATTCTTATCGGATTTTACATAAAAAGCATTTATTCAAGTTTCAAAATAAGTTTGATAATATCGACGCAGCTGATTTTATTTTATGGTTTAATGTATATCATATTACAATTGCAAGATTATGCTCTACTATTTGGAGTTATTGCTTTGTTTATAATTCTTGCTTTATTTATGTATTTAACGAGAAAATTAAACTGGTTTGATGTTTTATCGAATAAGAATAATGTAAATATTAACTAGTCGTAAAAACTGCATTACTTTTTAATAAGTAAAATGCTCCGGCAAGTTTCAAGGTTCTAGACTGCCTTGGAATTACATATACAAAAATACTTGCAAATAAAATGATTTTATAAAAATAACTATGTAATCTCTTTAATAAGAAAAACGAGATTGTTTTTATGCAAAAAATATTTACCGCGGTATTTTTAACAAATCTATTATTTGTCACTTCAGTTGTAAATTCTCAAGAGATTTCTTTTAATTCCGATTCGCTTCAAGCAAACAAAAAAAATATTTACGAGGCAATAGGTTATACCGCAGCTTTTTCTGCAGGGTCATTGTTCCTTCTAAGTAGGACATGGTATAAGGACAAGGAAGTTGTTCCTTTTCATTTTTATAACGACAGCAGAGGTTTCTTACAAGTTGATAAGTTCGGCCATTCGTTCGGCGCTTATGTTTACAGCTACATCGGATTTAATTACTTATTGAACTCCGGCTATACAAGAAGTGAAGCTCTCTACCTGGGCGCCACCCTGGGAATAATTCTTCAAACTCCGATAGAAATAATGGATGGAATTCATGAGGGATACGGATTTTCTTGGAGTGATATTGCCGCAAATACTATTGGTTCGGCTCTTGTCTTTGGTCAAGAAGTTTTATTTAATGAGCAAATTGTAAAGTACAAGTTCAGTTATTCCGAATCCGTCTACTCTAAAAAGGCTAATTCGTATCTCGGTAAATCAGCATTAGACCGGTTGGTGAAAGATTATAACGGGCATACTTACTGGTTATCAATGCCGGTGAACAAGTTTGTGGGCAATAAAATACTTCCTTCATGGCTAAATATTGCGGCAGGGTATGGGGCTAATGGAATGTATGGAGAATTCGAAAATATTAAAAATTATAATGGTGTTGATATACCGGAAACAAAGCGGTACCGTCAGTACTTTTTGTCTTTAGATATTGATTGGACCAAAATAAAAACAGACTCAAAGTTTTTACAATTTATCCTACATGCATTAACCTTTATCAAACTGCCTTTCCCGGCTGTTGAGTTCAATTCAATGAGCGAATTAAGGTGGCATTGGCTGTATTACTAAAATAAATTTAACTGACTGTTTTAATATAAAAACTAAAAATCCGGACATAACTTACTGTATCGTCTTTTTGAAAAATATAAGAAAAAAAATAGATCGCAGATCGTTATGATTATTTATGATAATCTTAATCGATCTTAATAAATCATAAAAATCTGCGTTCCATTAGCGGACTTAAATTGTCATTGACCTTCAACGGGCAGGGCAATCAGACCTCCTTACTGTAATACCGGATCAGTACATGTACTAAAAATCAAAATTCTCAATAATCCGGGAAATATTTTCTGAATTGTAATTTTATATTGACAAGGAAAGCTTTAAATATTATATTAGTGCAAACCTTTGCGCAAATTAATTTTATGACAAGTAAATTAGCTGATATTGCAGAATATACAGGACTTTCTATATCGACTGTCTCTCGAGTTGTTAATGGTCATACAAGAAAGTATAGAATAAGTGATAAGACAAAAGATCTTATTCTTTCTGCCGCTAATGAATTAAATTATAGACCAAATGCTTTGGCAAGGGGATTAAGACTAAAAAAATCTCATTCAATCGGATTAGTAGTTCCTGATATTTCTAATCCGTTTTTTGCTTTTGTAACAAGAATAATCCAGAATTACGCGCATAGCAGCGGTTATAGTTTAATTGTATGCAATACTGATGAAAGTATCGATTCCGAAAAAGAGCAAATTGAGCTGTTGTTAAGTAAAGGTGTTGACGGATTCATTATTATGCCTGTTGGAATCGAATCAGCCCACATTGAAGAACTTTTAAAAGAGAATTACCCAATGGTATTGCTTGACAGATGTTTTGAGTCTTTGAATACAAATTCGGTTCTTGTCGATAATTATATGGGCTCATATACTGCCACAGAACACCTAATATCATTAGGCCATAGAGATATTGCTATAATACTAGGGCTCAAAAATACATACACTACAAATGAAAGGTTAAGAGGATATAAAAAAGCTTTAGAAGATCATAATATTATTGTCAATTCTAATTATATAGTTGGTAAAGACTACAGAATTGAAAACGGATATATTGAAACTAAATTTTTATTAAACCTTGAAACACGTCCTTCGGCAATTTTCACAACCAGTGATTTAATAACTGTCGGGGCATTAAAAGCAATTTACGAAGAGAATCTAAAAATATCGGAAGATATATCAATTGTAGCATTTGACGACTCGGAATTCGCGCCATTCTTAAAATCACCATTAACTGCAATAAGGCAGCCAAAAGAAATAATGGGTGAAATGGCGGTAAAATTACTTCTTGCTGATATTAACAGCAATAAATCCGATTTAGAAAAATCCAAAATTGTATTAAAACCCAAATTAATAATTAGAGAATCGGTATCAGATAAAAGAGTTTTAGCAGTTATTTAATTATACTTAAATGCGCAATCGTTTGTGCGTTTTTAACATATTTGAGGTATGAATTGAAAAAAGTATTTATTTTAATTGTCGCTGCCGTCACTTTCTTCACCTTAATAAGCTGTTCAAAAGATAAAAATAAAGAGCTGTCCGGTAAAACCGAGATTGTTTTCTGGCATAGTTTTGTCGCTTCTACAATTCCGGCTCTTAATGAACTTATCTCAAAATTTGAGGCCGCGCATCCCAACATTAAATTAACGGCCCAATATATTCCAACGGGTGATGCCTTAATTCAAAAATTAATTACTGCAGTTCAAAGCGGAACCGCCCCGGATATCTCATGGCTGCACGCTGATTATATGGAAGATTTAGTTGATGCCGACGCCATTTACGAAATGAATCATTTTATTAAAGGCGCTGATGGTATATCGGATGAAGAACTTCATAAAATATACCCGGCTCTTCTTCAGTATTCATCATGGAAAGGTGTCTTATACAGTCTGCCGATGGAAGCGACAGATCTTGCGCTTATATATAATAAAGATATGTTCAGGGAAGCTGGCTTGGATCCTGAAAGACCTCCGCAAACTTGGGAAGAATTGAAAGAATACTCGGCTAAATTAACATTAGACAAAAATAATGACGGCAACTTTGAACGTATTGGTTTTTTTATTCCTAATTATCCGGCGGCCGGCCCACTTGGAAATTGGATGGTCTGGCAATTTCTTCCATATATTTGGCAAGCCGGAGGTTATGTAATTGCAGAAGATCAATCCAAAGTTACTTTTAATGAAGAACCGGGCGTTAAAGCTTTAACTTTGTGGAAAGAACTGTATCAGTCTCAAAAACTTAATATGTTTACAAATGATTATGATATTGCATTTGCTTCGCAAAGACTAGCTATGGCAATGGACGGACCCTGGAATTTGCCCCGTTATGAAGAAATTGTTAAAGATTTTGATTATGGATTTGCGTTCCTGCCTTCCGGTCCCGAAAAAAGAGCTACCGTTGTCGGTGGAGAATATTTAGCAATATTTAAGCAAAGCAAAAACCCTGATGCAGCTTGGAAATTTTTAAAATGGATGATCTCACCTGAAGCACAAGCTGAGTGGTCAATTCTTTCAAAATATTTGCCTATCAGAAAAGATGTAGTTGAAATTCCAAAATATAAAAAATATTTGGAAGAGCACCCCCACTTTAAGGTATTTTTTGAACAAATGGATTATGCGCAGGCACAAAGGCCCATTGATTTCGGCGGGTTACAAATAGCCAGACATATTGCTCAAGCGTTGGAAGAATCGATGCTAGGTAACAAAGATCCTAAAAAAGCATTAGACGAGGCGGCAGTTAAATCAAATCTTTTATTAAAACCAAAATCACAGAGATAAACTGATAATGAGTTTAAATAAATTTAAAAATTATTTTATTAGCAGTTACTCCTCTGGTGGTGGAGTCGAAAAGAAACAGAGAAAGGGAAAAAGCGATATTCTTCCGGCGTTTGCATTTTTGTCGCCTTCGTTAATTCTTTTTGTCATTTTTATTCTCTTTCCTGTTTTCTTTTCGTTTTATCTGAGTTTTCAGAAATGGAATATGTTCAGCAGTGAAAGCACATTTGTAGGGCTCGATAATTATATAAGATTATTTTCTGATCCTGAATTTTGGCAGGTATTAAAAAACACACTTTATTATACGTTAGGTACTGTTCCAATAAATATGGCGCTTTCGCTTTTTGTAGCTTATTTGTTAAATAAACAAATAGCAGGGAAAAAAATATTAAGAACAATGTTTTTTGCCCCTGTTGTAATTTCCCCGGTCGCAGCCGCAGTAATTTGGAGATGGCTTTATGACCCGAATTTTGGAATTATAAATTATGCATTAAGCTGGGTTGGCATTGAGTCTATTAATTGGCTTAATGACCCGGACGCGGCGATGATTGCGGTTATAATTATGGGTGTATGGAAAACCTTTGGAATTAATATGGTATTATTTGCCGCAGGTTTACAAGCTATCCCTGAACATTATTATGAAGCGGCGGAAATTGACGGCGCAGGCAGATTGTCAAAATTTTGGAATATTACGATTCCTTTATTAACCCCTACAACTATGTTTATTTTAATAATGTCGATGATAGCCTCGTTGCAAGTCTTCGATATTGTATATGTTCTAACTTCGGGCGGACCATTAGGCTCAACCAAGGTTCTAGTATTTTATGTATATGAACATGCCTTTAAGTTTTTTGAAATGGGTTATGCATCGGCGATATCATATGTTTTATTCGCAATTCTTTTCGTATTCACTATGATTCAATTCAAATTTATGAAGGTAAAATTTTGATATGAAAATGAAAAAGAATAAACAAAAGAAAAGTCTCGCTAAAATATCAACTTCGGTTGTTACTCATTTAGGCGTTTATTTATTGGCGTTTTTAACGTTTGCTCCTTTTTTGTGGATGGTTTTAACATCATTTAAGGATATGGGGGATATTTTTCAATATCCGCCTAAATTTTTACCCGAAGAATTTCATTTTGATAATTATTCAAAAGTGTTTGATGCAGCCCCGTTCGGCAGATATTATTTAAATAGTATTTTTGTCGCGGTCTCTGTAACTATAGGACAGCTTATTACTTGTTCAATGGCAGCTTATGCTTTTGCCAGATTAAAGTTTAAAGGAAGAGACCCGCTGTTTTATTTATTCCTTGCTACAATGATGATTCCATTTAACGTTACAATGATTCCCGGATTTATGGTTTTACATTGGTTCGGCTGGATAGATACATATCAAGCGTTAATTGTACCAGGACTTGCCTCAGCTTTCGGAACATTTCTATTAAGACAATTTTTCATGACTATTCCGAAAGAATTGGAAGAAGCCGCGGTTATAGACGGTGCAAATAAATTACAGGTTTTATGGAAAATTATTATTCCCAACGCTAAACCTGCCCTCGCTACCTTGGCTATATTTACTTTTATGGGGGTATTCAACGATTTTATATGGGCCTTAATTGTTGTAAATACTGAAGAAATGAGAACCGTACAGCTTGGACTAGCAGTTTTTAGAGATAGATATCTTACACAATGGGATCTTTTAATGGCCGGATCTGTAACGGCTATTCTACCGATTTTAATAGTTTTCTTTATTTCTCAAAAATATTTTATAAAAGGAATAACATTAAGCGGGCTTAAAGATTAAATGAAATTTTCATTTACCTACATATTGTTCTTGATATTAATGCTGTGCGTAACAATAACTGCGTCCGATGATAAACCGGCGGTGAGTAATGGAGAAATAAAATTCTATGTTGACGTTTCTATATTTAAAGAAAATGAACAAGAAGATAGGATAGAATTTTCAATTATGCTGTACTCCGATCAGCTAGTTAAAAAGAATAATATAATTGAATATGAAGCGGTTCTGAAAATATTTAACGAAGATATGAATTTAAAAAGAAACTGGATTACAGAATCAGACGTAAGCGAAAATGAAAATTCGGTGTTTAATTCATTGATTATTAATGATTCATGGACAGAAATAGTTAAAAAGGGAAGTTATAATTACGAACTTTTATTAATTGATGTTAATAGCTCTAAAGAAGGAATTTGCAACAGCAGTATACAAATAGAGAATAATTTCGATAAAGAGATTAGCGCGAGCAGTATTAAGTTTTTTAATGGGAGAGAATCAAAAAACAATAAACTTGAATTAACAGGTAATGCCGCCAGGCAATTCGGGATACTTAATCCATTGCTGTATTTATATTATGAAATTTATAATAATTCTCAGTCTATTCAAGAATGCGAAATTATTTATAATATTAAAAATAGTTCTGGCGAAATTGTAAAATCTTTCCCTTCCAAAAATCAAAGTATAAGAAATGAAAAAACAATAATTGGTAATGCCTTAAATGTTGCTTCAATTCCTGAAGGCGTCTACGGTTTGGAAACATTATTGCTCTCGGTAGATGACCAAAAAGAGTTGTTAAAGTTTAGCCGGGAATTTGAAGTAATTCAGTTTAATAAGAATAATAATTCACAATTTGAAATCAATGAAATCATTGAATCAATAACAAACATATTCCCATATATTGCCTCCAAAACGGAACTCGTAAATTATAATTCGCTAAATAAAAATAGCAGAGTAAAATATATTATTGAATTTCTGAAAAAATCAGATACGGATAATGACCCAAACAAAAACGAATATCTTGTTGATCTTTACAATAAATACTTATATGCAAATGAAAATTTTTCATGGGGCGGTTTTGAAGGATGGAAATCGGATAGAGGAAGGGTACTGATAACCTACGGAATTCCTGATGAAATTTTAAATTTCTTTTATGAGGATAATATTAATCCTTATACGGTTTGGAGATATGAGTCTCAAAGACAATATGAATTCATATTCGGAGACTTACGCGGTGATGGTAGATTCACATTAATCCATTCAAATAAAGAAAGCGAAGTAAGCAACACGTTTTGGAAAGATAATCTGGTAAAAGCAAAATAAAGAGATAATAATATGACAAAAATAATGAAGTCATTAAGTATTACTGTAATAAACATTTTTTTGTGCTGCGTAATAATTGTTGGTGCGTTATCATCATGCAGCAATGAAGATAATCCTTTAATTCCATACGTTGGGTCGCCTAATATGTCAGATATAAATATTGAACAAGCGTCATTTCTTCCCGCCGTTACATGGGTTGGAGGTTATGTCGCCGTTTTTGGAGTCAATTATGGAAGCGAGGCTGCATTGGATTCTTCATTGGTTTGGCTAATATATGCAGCCGACAATGGAATACAATATCCAGTTAATTTTGGGCAAACACCTCAAGGAGCTCAGGATTTAACCGTGCAATATGGAGGCACAAAAATAAGTACTCTAAGCGAAGACAATACCTATACTTTTTGGGTAATGAAAGAAGACGCATGGAGTCAGCTCAAAAATTCTAATGGGAAATTTGTAGTAGATTCGACTTCTTCTGCAATTGTTGAAACTAACGATACTATTAAAATCCCTCAAAAATATTTTGTTAATTCTACGCTTCCTTTGGATGTTTTTGTAAATATTTCAGGTATAAGCACCTTTGGAAGATTAGCCGATATTTCTATAACGGAAGACTTAAGTAATTTCCCAATAATTGATTGGACTATTAAACAAACAGGTGTAACTGATTCAAAAATATCCGCCATTGGAATAACCGAAGGGGGGCAGTTTACACCTACACAGACAGTTTGGGAAGTATATTCAACTACCGAAGTTAACGGTTCAACCGTATATGGCAAAAAAAATGTTATATCGGGTCCCTTAAATTTAGGCGATAATTTTGATGGTACGCATGTGTTTTATGAATTCCCGGAAAGCGGACTTGAGAGGAATAAAACATATTATATATGGATTGCCAATGAAAATTGGGACGGCTCAAATAGATTAAGATTTGCAGACGGATACGCATTCGCGACTTTTAGTACAAAATAATACTGCTAATTTTAGCGGGAGAAATTTAATGAAAATAAAAAATATTTTAAAAAGTATTGTTGTATTGGAATTATTTTTAATTCCCACTTTTATTATTGCCGGCGGAACTAATTTTAATTCAATAAGAAGTTCAAAAACATTATCGCTTGGCGGTCTGTATTTTTCAGGTTTAGATGGAGTTTCATCAATTTATTCCAATCCGGCTAATCTATCGGAGCTTGTTGATAACTCAATAGAATTTTACATGCTGGATAAAGTGCAAGAATATGATTTTAACTCTACTTCAGGCGCATCGAATAAATCTTATAATGATGATTCATTTAATTTTTCTTTAGGCGGAGTCTATCGATTAGGATCCGATTTTATAATTGGCATTGGCTATAATAATGTTTTTAATTATAACGTTGCCTGGCCTTATTTAATAAATATAAAAAGTCCTACAAACACTTCGGTGCAAACTTATAATATTTCCCAGGAATTTATCTTGAATGCGGCGACTATTTCTGCTTCTTACAAATGGGAAGATTTTTCTGTTGGTATAAGCGCAAACGTTTTCACGCTAACTCATTTAAGGGAATTTTATCAAACCAATCCCGACTGGAAGAACAATATTGGCCTTGCTGGTTATCAATTTAAATATGATTTGGATGATGTTGGATTCGGGATGAATGCTGGAGTGAATTATAAAATAAATAATTCGACAAAAGTAAGCCTATTAGTTAAACAAGGAACTTCTTTTTCATTGGACGGAGAAGCCGAATCAAACATGTTGTCTGATCTTGATTCTGCGAAGGTAATAGTTGGAGTTAAATCAGATTTTGAAATTCCATGGTCATTTGGATTTGGTTTATTATATGACATAAATGAAAAATGGAAGATGAATTTTGATTTAATTTATAGTTTATGGGGCAGCACAAGTAAAAACATTAATTATGAATTTAATGACGCCAAATGGTCAAATTACACTTTTCAACCCGACAGTATTTCGGGTTATAACCCTAGAACACAAATATTGGATTTTAAAAATGTAATGGAAGCAGGCATTGGCATAGAATATTTTAACCCTTCGGGCGTTAATTTAAGAGCTGGTTACAAATATTCAGCTTCTCAAAATTCCGACAATTCGTATAACTACTTAAACCCAAATATTGATGAACATTGGCTAACGGCCGGTATAGGTTTTAAATATGAAAAATTTACAATAGACGCGGCTATCGCTGTTATTATAGGTACAGAAAGGTCGGTTGCTATTAACGGTAACAATGTATTCTCAGGTAATTACAGCAGCAGAGGATATTATCCGTCGCTTAACATTAATTATAAATTTTAAACTTTTCAATTCCAGGGAGTTGCAGTATTAAATCAAATACCACAAGTAATAAGGAGGTAACATGAGTAAAGTTCTAGGAATTTTTCAGTTGCTGCTTTTTTTCATTTTAGCAAACAGTCTTTTAGCCCAGGATCTATCTAGAAAAACCCTTGATGTACCCAAGGTGGATCCCGCAGAAATTACTATTGACGGGCAAATGAATGAATCTGTATGGGGAAATGCTGCATCAGTAAATGTTATAACCGCAACCGGTTATGAAATTTGGGCTAATAAGTATTATAGAGAAGATTTAGTAGAACCCGAATTTGATGAATTATACGGCAAGTTGTTATATGCGCAGGATACATTATATGTATTTATGCACATTGACGAATTTGTAAATGATTCAACGGGACTTTTCTTTAACGGAAAATGGGCCGGCGATCAGTTGTTTATTTCTTTATCAAGTAGATTAGGTGCCGACATGAACGGTTGGTACGATGGAAATAGTTACGCTGCACCCGAAGGGCCGTATCATTTATGGATATTAGGCGATCAAGTAACATTAAACGGCGGAGATACTACATATATTGATGAAAAATACAGAGCGTGTGCAGATGATTCTTCACTTGTTTTGGATCCTTCAAGCTTTTCAAGATGGGCTGTGCATTTAGATGAAACAACAGGTGTGTGGGATGTGGAAATCGCTATCTATAATCCGCATGTTGCCCCACAATCAAGAATTTCATTTAACGTCGGTGGATCTAACGGTTCAACTCACGCTTTCGCGCAATTTGAAGATGCATATCAATATTGGACATGGCTGCCTAACGTACCAAATGATCCTTGGGCTATTCCTGCAGAAAATGACCCGGGTTATTATAATTTAGCTTCTTCATCCGAATGGGCATTGTTAAATTTTCTGCCTGGTCAGGATGACATTGCAAGAAAAGATGTAACTGTTCCCCCTGTTGATCCTGCCGCAATAATAATTGACGGAAAAATGGACGAGTCAGTTTGGGGTAACGCCGGTGAAGTAAATGTAATAACTTCAACCGGTTATGAAATTTGGGCTAATAAGTATTATAGAGAAGACTTAGCTGAACCCGAATTTGATGAATTATCAGGAAAGTTATTATACGCGCAAGATACATTATATGTATTCATGCACATTGATGAATTTGTAAATGATTCAACAGGATTATTCTTTAACGGTAAATGGGCCGGGGATCAACTATTTATTTCATTATCCAATAGATTAGGTGTAGAAATGAATGGTTGGTACGACGGTAATAGTTACGCAGCTCCACAGGGACCATACCATTTTTGGGTACTCGGAGATCAAGTTACATTAAACGGAGGTGATACCACTTATATTGATGAAAAATATAGAGGCTGTATCGGCGACTCCATGCTAGTTTTAGATCCTTCTCAATTTGCTAGATGGGCAGTTCATTTAGATGAAAATACGGGAGTATGGGATGTTGAAATGGCTATTTATAACCCCGGAATTGCATACGGTGCCAAACTTGGTTTTAATGTAGGCGGATCAAACGGATCTACAGCAGCGTTTGCTCAATTTGAAGATGCTTATCAATATTGGACCTGGCAGCCAAATGTTCCTAACGATCCTTGGGCTATTCCGGCGGAAAACGATCCGGGATACTTTAACTTGGCTTCAGCTTCAAGATGGGCTGTTTTAACATTTGGTTCTGGAGTAACAAGTATAAATGATGAACAAACACTTTCTACTTTACCAACTGATTTTAGCTTAGAACAAAATTATCCGAATCCTTTTAATCCTACTACAACAATAAAATTCAATCTTTCAGAATCCGGAAAGGTTTCTTTAAGAATTTATAATGTTCTTGGCCAGATAGTTGAAACATTAGTAAATAACAAAGATTATGCTGCGGGAACTTATTCTATGCAATGGAACGCAGATAAAAACTCAAGCGGAATTTACTTTTACGAATTAACTAATGGTCAAAATGTAATTACAAGAAAAATGGTTCTACTAAAATAATTATAAGCGGCGGTAAATCTTAATAGGTTTGCCGCCGTTCATTTTCAAAAATTATTATACGGGAAAATATGAAAGCGGCAATTTTAAAAGATGCACATAATTTTGTAATTGAGGATATGCCAAGTCCAAAAATTAATGAGACCGAATTATTAATTAAAGTAAAAGCATGCGGCGTTTGTCATTCTGAAATTCATCAATGGGATCATAAAATTGAAGGCTTAAAATACCCAAGATTTATTGGACATGAAGTATCAGGAATAGTCGTTAACAAAGGTAAAAATGTCTCAAAATTTAATTTGGGGGATAGAGTTGCGCTTTGGGTGGATGGGAAAGGATATGCAGAGGAAATAGCAGTAAAAGAAGATAGAGTTTTCCCAATTGATGATGAAATATCATTCGCGGAGGCAATGGCAGAACCTATTGCGTGTACGACTAATGGAGTTATAAAAGCAAACATAAGACTCGGGGATAAAGTTGTTTTAGTAGGTACCGGATTTATGGGCCTAATTTTACTTCAACAGATAAAATTATCAGGCGCATCTGAAATAATTGCAGTTGATGTAAGGGATGAAATTCTAAATCTGGCAAAAGAACTTGGAGCTACGAGAATTATTAATTCTAAAAATGAAGATCCTGTTGAAGCCGTAAAGAAATTAACTAACGGCGAAGGTGCGGACATATGTTTTGAAGTCGGAGGTAATCAGGCCACTTTAGATTTAGCGCCTCAATTATGCAGAATGGAAGGAAAATTGGTAATATTTGGATATCATCCCGGTCAAAGAGTTATTCGAGATTTAGGATTTTGGAATTGGATGGCATTTGATATTATTAACGCTCATTTCAGAGACTTAAGAACTATACTTACCGGATCTAAAATTGGAATGGATTTACTAAATAAGAAAATGATAAATATGAATCCTTTAATTACTCATATATATCCATTGGAACAAATAAACGATGCATTTAACGCGGCAAAAGAAAAACCAAAAGGATTTATTAAAGCTGTAGTTGTAATTGAATAATTTTTTAACAGTGTAGTTTAGTAATAAAAACAGAGGACAAATATGATGAGCAGAATAAGAATAAATGTAAGAATTCTGACTCTCCTTAATATTGTAATTTTTGGTCTACTTTTTAACAACAGTTTATTAAACGCATCTGGCGGAAAAATTGTTGGAAAGGTTGTTGACGCCGATACCAAAACTCCAATGCCCGGAGTAAATGTTGTAATATTAAGTTTACAAATTGGAGCCGCTACGGATACTGAAGGAGATTATTTTGTTCTAAATATTCCTCCCGGTGAATATGTTGTCAGAGCTTCTATGATTGGATATTCTTCAGTTGTTACTGAGAATGTTGAAGTGAGTTTGAATCACACAACAGTAGTAAATTTTGAACTCCCTTCAACAGTTTTGGATATTGGGGAAGATATTATAATTACCGCCTCACGTCCTCCGGTTGAAAAGGACCAAACTTCAACGCGTCATTATGTGGATGCTAAGGAAATATCAACCCGTCCGGCAACACAATTGATGGAAATCCTGACTACTTTACCCGGCATTGATACGGATGCGGGCGGCGAATTAGTTGTTAGAAGAGGGAGTTTAGATCAGGTTTCTTTTTTAATTGACGGTATTAGAGCTAGAAATCCATTGGATTTTAATCCTTACACAAATATAAATTTATCATCTATACAAGAACTTGAAATTATTACCGGCGGCTTTAACGCGGAATACGGAGAAGCGAGATCCGGCGTATTTAACATAGTAACTAAGGAAGGTAGTGATAAGTTCAATTTTTATTCTGAATTAAGATGGACACCCCCGGGAAAATATCATTGGGGTACTGCGTTTTATGATTATTCAAGTCCGCGATATTGGGAAAATGCTAATGCTAGGCATCTCCAATGGTGGATTGATAATCCTAATATGTGGGTAGATCAGAACGGAGTGTTTGGGAATGATCCCAGCACAAGCTGGACGCCACAACAAGCATATGATGATTATATAAATACACACAAACCATTAAATGATTATACTAATGAAGATGGGTATCTTACCGAATTTGCTTTGGGCGGACCAACTCCTATAAACGATTTATATTATTTCGTAACAGCTAAATACAGACAAATCCCCCCTGTAACGGGAAACAGTGTTAGAGATAAAGGAACATGGTTTGACGGTACCTTCAAACTTACTTACAGAATTAATGAAAATTACAAACTTCTTTTCTCAAGTTTTTATGGAACGGCAAATACAAACATTGGTTTAGAATATATGAATTCTCAATGGGTTTCTGCTCATGGATTGGAAAACAAATATGCGTTTTATGATTATAGTGGATATCCCGAAAGCAGAATAGACGGACAGACTATTGAATTAACGCATGTAATAAATAAAAATACTTTTTATCAAGTAAGATTAAATCGTGTATATAGATATCAGCGGAATTGGACGTTCCCCGGTGATGATGATGGATGGGATTCCGGGGTTCCTTTAAATGATAGACTGAGAGCGAAAGATAAATTCGGAAATCCTATCCCCGGCGGTTTTGCTAATTTATACGGATTGCATACAACAGGTTATTACTACAGGGGTGTTGATAAAAATACAGATTTAACTTTATCGGGTGATGTTGTAAGTCAGATAAATAAATTTTGGCATTTCAAAGGCGGCTGGGATTTTACATATTATACTTTAGACAGGTTTCAGGAAGCCAAAGGGTTTAATGCTACCGAAAATAGTGTTTACCATCCATATGAAGGAAATTTATACGCCCAAAGTAAACTTGAATTCGAAGGTATGATTATAAATTTAGGATTACGATTCGATTTTTATAATCCGAATGATAAAAAATATACGGATATATATGATCCTTTCGATATTTATGATGCACTAAAAGAAGGAAGAGAACCTACAGCTGAAACAACGCCTACAACAACTTTCGGACAATTATCGCCGAGGCTTGGTATTTCTCATCCTATCTCGGAAAATACGGTTCTTCATTTTTCATACGGACACTTTTTCCAAAGAGCTGCATATGGAAACTACGGTGAAGGTACAGGCGGGGATGCAGATGATCAACAGGTAACAGGAATACTAAATACTTATATAGCTAATGCCGATTTACTTTTTCCTACGCCGTATAATTTAGGCAACAGAGATCTTAAGCCGCGTAAAACTGTAGCTTATGAATTAGGCGTTGAGCATAACATTGGCGGAATAGTAACAGATGTTACAGTTTATTATAAAGATATTACTAACACTGTTAGACCAATAACGGTTATTACAAAATCCGGCGGACGATATATTACTACGGGTAACGGTGATTACGGTGATGCAAAAGGAATAGAAATATCGCTAAGAAAGCCATTGACGGATTATTGGGGCGGATATCTTAATTATTCATGGAGTACCGGTATCGAAGGCAGATCCGGCGATCCTGATATTATTTCGGCTCCGGAATCAGGTGTAATTATTGGCGAACCTCAAAACATTGGCGATTACATTGTATATGACGCGCCAAGATTAAAATTCGGTCTTACATTATTTATCCCCCAAGATTCTGAAATTTTAGGCGGAATTCTTTCAAACCTGCAGGTCGGTTTCGACTATCAGGTATATTACGCACATAATAGAATTTCAAGCCATGTGTTTTCAGAAGCCGGCACTCAGTTCGAAAGAAGCGCCGATAAAAATGCTGATTTAAGAATAAGAAAAGATTTTGATTTCGGATTTATTAAACCGGCATTTTTTATAGAAGTTCATAACCTTTTCAATAATACTTGGGCCAATATAGATGCCGTGAAATCTGCGTCTCCTGAAGACAGAATTGATTTTATTAATTCTGGATTTACCAAATTCCCGGACCAAAAAAATAACGGGGCACCTTTCCCTGATGTAATACAATACAGAAATTTACCAAGACAAATAATTTTCGGAATGGCAGTTACTTTATGATTTTTATAGGAAGAGAGAAATGAAAAACTATAAAAAATATTTATTCTTTATTTTAGTATCAGTATTCGTATTTAGCGGTAATATACTGATTAATGCCCAAGAGATATCTGCTACACATACACGTGGCAAGTTATGGGAAACAATTTATAATTATGGATTCATCGGCGATCCGGGTGCCTGGGATTATTTGCAAGTTACGGGTATAGGTTTTTATCCCGGATTTTCCGGCTTCAGTTTCCCGACCGATGAAGAAATGGCAAACGGATTTATTACAGACGCCAATTTTCATAATTTCAGAACCGGTCCTTGGATTATGCTTAAAGACGCATCAGTTCCAACCCCTCCGGCCTTTAATCCGGAAAATAAGGATTATGTTTTATATCATTCTTCTCTTGCAACCGGTAATTTAGGAGTTTTACAAAATATCCCTCCATTTCAGAAAACCAGAAATTTTGTTGAAACTCAGGATTTTAATCCTTTACTGCCCGAAGAAATGAATTATATATCGTATCAAACTTCAACGGGAATTACAGTAAAACAAAGATCAATGTCATGGAGTTTCCCTGGTTATGATGACTTTATAATTTATGATTACACATTTGTAAACACAGGCGATTTTGTAATTGAACAAACAAATCAAATTAAAAATCATCAGCAGACTTTAAATGAAGTTTGGTTTGTCTTTCACAGCGGTATACAGGTTTCAACAAAAGGCGTAATTAATTTTCACTATGATTCCGATTTTTTATCCTCAACGGCACCCGCGGGTTCGTTTGGATGGCATCCGGGCGGAGGTTATACAGATTATTATGCGGTTGAAAATCAAGGTTCCGACGGTAAGGGACTTCTTTATTATAGCAGGGATTTTAACGGTGGAAGAACACCAAAGCCTTGGGATCAACACGGAGTAAAAAGTAATTGGCAGGAAATATTAAGAGTTAGACCCGAATATGAGGTCGAATTGCAGGATCCAGCAGCATTTGGATTTACATTCCTTTACAGTACACCTCCTTCCGGCAGCGGAAGAGATCCGTTTGAGGCAGATCCAACTCACTTTAATATTTATAGTGATGAGATGGATAAGTTTAATGGCAAGACTGTTGATTTTGAATCTTTCGGCAGCAATGCATTCAGCTTACAGGAACTTTATCAATTTATCAAACATGATTATACTCCTGCTAACAATGGGAATTTATATTGCTGGTATACAAGCTCTTTCGGTCCTTACACTATCGCTCCAGGAGATTCTGTTAGACTTATTGTAGCTGAAGTTGCCGGTATGATGGATATTAATGAAGTCGTTAAGGGTGATCCTAACAATTTATACCCGGATAGTACAATTGCTGAAATTAGAAGAAACGCTCAAGCTGCAAGAAATGCTATTCAATGGGGATTTGGAGCTAAAGTAAACGGAGTTGATATTGCAGCAGATGTTCCGGAAAATCCTCCCGCCCCCGAATGCCGTGCAGCTAATGCATCTTTTGGTTCGGAAAAAGCCGTGATTTCGGTACAGTGGGATAAGAGATCAGAGAACGCGAAAATTATTGACGCATCGGGCTCAGTATTTTATGATGGTACTATTGATTTAAGCGGATATAGAATTTATAGAGGTCAAGATAAAAGAGGAGTTTGGGAATTAGTGGTTGATATCCCGCGCGCTGAGCTAAATACTTATTGGAATTCCGAAAAAGAATTATATGAATATTTTGATGAAGATTTACAGTTTGGATTTGAATACTACTATTTTGTTCAAGCTTATAATTTACACCCTAATACTTGGACTTCAGCTAACGGAACAATTGTTGAGAATCTTCCAGAATTAGCAAGCTCTGATTATAACAGAACAACTTTAACCGGAGCCAGACCCGGGCCTGTATCCGTAAAGGAAAAATGGGATGTGTTTGTTGCTCCGAATCCATATATCGAAGGTGATCCTAATCATAGTTTTGGAGAACCCACTCCACGAAAAATAGAATTCAGAAACTTGCCTGAAAAAGCTACAATTAAAATTTTTACACTTTACGGTGATGTTGTAAAAACAATTGATCACGGCCCGGATTCTAACGGCAATTTATTTGGCAGCGCATCTTGGGATCAAAGAACAGACGCCGGATTACTGGTAGCTCCGGGTTTATATATATATGTAGTGCAATCTAATACTGAAGAAACGAACGGAGATAAAACCTCAGGCAAGTTTATGCTGATCCGTTAAATAGTTTTCAATTACTATGAATAATAGTTGGAGAATAAAAAATTGAGAAAATTAATAAGTACTTTGCTAATAATACTCTTCGCCGGTGCAATCAATGTTAATGCGCAGTTTAACAAAGCAGGCAGAACGGCCCTTCAATTTCTGAAAATTGGAATTGGAGCCAGACAAGTAGGTCTTGGCGAAGCATGCATAGCTAATATAAATGATATCAATGCAACTTTTTGGAATCCTGCGGCCATTACAGGCATTAATGATATTGAAGCTGGATTTACTTACACGAATTGGATTGCTGATTTAAATGTAATGAGCGGTGCAATAGGAATTAATCTTCATGAATATGGGGCATTAGGTTTTAGTTATGTATCACTCGATTACGGCGAGATACCGGAAGCTTATGTTACAAGCCCTACCGGCGGTGTAGATACTAGAATTGGAACAACTTTTGGCGGAGGTGATCTTGCCGTTGGTTTTACTTACGCAAAAAGATTTACCGATAAATTGTCAATTGGTATGCAAGTAAAATATTTACGCGAAGAATTATATAAATACTCAACAAATCTTTGGGCATTTGATGTGGGGAGTTATTATGAAACAGGATGGAAAGGTATCCGTATTGCAATGAGCGCTCAAAATTTTTCTAGTCAAGCTAGATGGTTAAATACAAAAGAAGAAGAACAGCAGAGTTATGAGATACCAATTATTTATAGAATCGGTTTTTCAATTGACCTTATGGGCGGACGAGATTTAATCCTTGGAGGAAACCCGGAAGATCATAAACTGTCTCTAAATTTAGATGCAATTCATTCTAACGATTACGCAGAAAGATTAAATACAGGGTTGGAATATACTGCTTTTAACTTCATTACTTTTCGAACAGGATATAAAATAAATTATGACGAAGGGAATTTTAGCATTGGATTCGGCGCCAAATACAAAGAGGGTCCAATAGATATTAAATTTGATTATGCATATGTACAGTATGATTTTCTGGAATCACCCCATCGGTTTTCAATAATTATGGCATTTTGAGGAATATAAGAATTACTAAGAATAATTAATATTGAATAAAATTTATACAGGAGTTTATAAATGGCATTTTCCAGGAAACTTGTTGACGGCGAAAATTTAACAAAAGAAAATTTTAAAATTCCGCCGAAAGAACTGGGCATTTTACCCTTTTGGTTTTGGAACGGTGAAATGAATGAGCAAGAAATGGAATGGCAAATGAAAGAATACCACGCAAAAGGTATTCCGGGTTTATTTATACATGGACGTTTCGGTGAATCAATCGGCTATTTATCGGAAACATGGTTTGAAAGAACAAAGTTTGCCGTGGAAAAAGCAAAAGAAATTGGGATTGATGTTTGGATTTACGATGAAATGAATTGGCCCAGCGGAACGGCTTATAGAAAAGTTTCAAAAGAAAATAAAAAACTTAGACAAAAATATATTGAAATGGTTGCCCTTCCTGTGCCGGGTCCGTTATTTACATATCTTGAAGCAACTGACGACAGATACGTGAACACGGGCAATTCAAAGCCTATAGTCGCATACGCATGTTCGGAAGAAGAATTTAAAAACGGCATTAAAAATCTAATCGACCTTACTCCTAATTTATCTTTCGATGCTGTAATTCCTTGGGAAGCGCCGGAAGGTGATTGGAGATTATTATATTTCCTGGAAAAAGAAATTGACTATTATATCGATGCGCTTAATCCAGAATCAACTAGAGAATTTTTAAACGAGACACATGAAAAATATAAAAAAGCAGTCGGTAAAGATTTCGGAACCACTGTTCCGGGCTTTTATACCGACGAGCCTGCAATGCATTATTTTAGAGTAGGGATGCAGAATCAAATAATTCCTTGGACGTCAAAAATGTTTAAAATATTCAGAGAAAGAAGAGGATATGATTTAAAGCCTTATCTCCCTGCTCTTTTTTTGAATATGGGTAAAGATACAGCAAAAATCCGTTATGATTTCTGGAAGACATTAACGGAACAATACTCAGAATCATACTATCAACAAATTAGAGAATGGTGCGAAGAAAATAATGTTTTATTTACAGGGCATTTGTTGGGCGAAGAATGGATTTGGATGCACGCAAGATGTGAAGGAAATATATTCAAACATTTAAAACATTTTCATATAACAGGCGTTGATCATCTTTATCCAATTATAGGAAGTGAAAAAGCGCCTGACCAGCATGTAGCTATTAAGATTGCAAGTTCGGCAGCGCATCATTACGGAAGTACTCGATTGTTGTGCGAATCAATGGGAGGCACTTACTGGGACTGCAGTCTCGAAAGAATGAAATGGATCGCCAATTGGGAATATGTTTTAGGTGTTACCATTTTTAACAATCACGGTTATCATTATACTATAGAAGGTGAAAGAAAAAGAGATTGGCCGCCTTCTCAATTCTATCATCACACTTGGTGGAAGTATTATGATAAGTTTACCGGATACATGGCCAGACTTGGGCATATACTTTCAGGAGGTAAACACATAGCTAAAGTATTAATGCTTTATCCGATCAATACAGCGTGGACAAACTATCTCCCGAGCGGACCAACAGATATATTTAATCTAATGCAAAACGAATTTAATTACTTGACAGACTTACTGCTCAGGCTACATTACGATTTTGATTATACAGATGAAGATATATTAAGTGAATCGGAGATTGTTAACGGTAAAATTAAAATACGTGATGAAGAATTTTCAGTTTTAATTCTACCTCCTATAACTCATTTGCAGGCAAATGCCTTCAATAAAATTAAAGAGTTTATTGCATGCGGCGGCAAAGTAATTGCTGACGCGATTATTCCAATAGGTTTGCTTGACGATAAAAATAATCAAACCAAAAATATTAAACAGGTATTCGGTAAAAACCCGGAAGAGTTATTAAATAATATTAATAGCAAGGTGAAATTTAAAATAAATCATAAAAAGGCTAAAGGCGATGTTTATGTTATTGAAACCAACGGGCTAAGCATACAAAGAAAAGAAAAAGAAATAAAAAAATTATTAAATGAATGCGTACTTCCGGATGTTACGATAAACAATGAACAAGTTTTTTATCTTCACCGGGTAAAAGACGAGCATGATGTTTATTTTATTATTAATACGCTTCAGAAACCGCAAGGTAAAGTAAAAATATCGTTTGAAAAACTCGCAAAACCGGAATTGTGGGATCCTAACACAGGTGATATAAAACCTATTTATCCATATTGGGTTAAAGACGGTAGACTTTTTATTGAATTGGAATTCGAAGCTACAGAATCAAAAATTATTGTACTAAAAGATGAACTTGATGAATTACAAATAACAAGTTCCAATTTAATAATCTCATCTTTTGATAACGGAGTTGTTAAAGGACATTCTTTTGAAAATAATGTAAATCCTTTTGCAATAATTTCGAAAAACGGAAAAAATAAAAAAATTGAATCGCCGTCTTTAAAACAAATGGCTGCTATTAAACTTGGCAGGGAATACGAATATATACTTGAAGACGATAATGTTTTATGCATTGATAAATGGAAAATGTTCGTTGATAACGGCAGCGCGGTTAAAAATGAAATTATAAAGCACGATTATAACGATAATGAATGGCTTGATGTTACAATGGGAGCATGGGAAATGCAGCTTCCGCAAGAAAGAGATGAGGAAAATTTCCCGGTTGATTTATGGTATAGGATTCCATTTAAGTGCGATTTTGTTCCTGATAATATTAGAATTTTGATTGACGGATTCAGCGGTTCAAATTATGAATTGTATATCAATGGCAAAGAAGTTAAGAGCAAAGGAAGAAGAAGTAAGATTGACGCAGAAATAAAAGAAATAGATGTTGAAGAATTTCTTATTAAAGGTGAAAATTTAATCGTGGTCAAGTTAACTGTTGTCCGAAGAACAGACGGGCTTCTCGATTTAATAAAACTTGTCGGTGATTTTGCCGTTGCTGAAGAAAATAAAAAACATAAAATCACTTTCAAAAAAGCAAAACTTAAAATAGGTGATTGGACAAAACAAGGTTTCCCTTTCTATTCTGGTACAATTAATTATAAAACTTCGTTTGAGCTTTCGGAAAAATATCTAAAAGGCGAATTACTTTTATCTGCCGAATGCGGTGAAGATGTTTTGGAAATTAGTATAAACGGTGAAAAACCGAAGATACTGCCATGGCATCCTTACAAATTATATATAACTGATTCAGTTAGAACCGGCAAAAATAATATTAAGCTAAAGGTAACAAATACACTTATAAATATGCTTGAAGGTGTTAAGAAAAATTCAGGTTTGTTAAGTGAACCTGTTATTAGTCATGCAAATAACTATGAGATAAAATTATAAGAAAATAATATGAACAAAGAAGGCGTATTAGTAGTCGGCAGTGCCAATATGGATTTAGTAGTGTTTACAAATAGTTTCCCTAAACCCGGCGAGACTGTTTTTGGAAATGATTTTCAAATGTTTCCGGGAGGTAAAGGTGCTAACCAGGCAGTTGCATGCAGTAAACTTGGAGGCAAAACTTATTTCATGGGTAAAATGGGGAACGACGATTTCGCAAATTCTTTATATGATTCGCTTCACAGTAATAATATTGATCTAAGTTACTTAATGAAATCCAAAGAATCACATACTGGGATGGCATTAATTACGGTAGACGGGAAAGGCGAGAATGAGATTGTTGTAGTATCTGGCACAAACATGAAGCTTACATGCGAGGATTTGAAGAATTCAAACGTCCTATTTAAAGATGTTAAAATTGTGCTTACTCAATTGGAAATTCCAACGGAAACAGTAATGTCCATTGCAAATCTAGCAAGTGAAAATAACACATTGTTTATTTTAAATCCTGCACCTGCAAAAGAACTTCCCGATAGCTTATTTCCTCTTATTGATTATTTGACGCCCAACGAAACAGAACTTGAAATATTATCGGGTGTAAAAATTAAAAACGAAAACGATATTAAAACCGCCGCTTACGTTTTGTTAGATAAAGGAGTCAAAAATGTAATTGTTACGCTTGCCGAAAAAGGATCAATTCTAATAAATAAAAACAGGTTTGATCTATTTATTGGTAATGCGGTTGTAGCTATAGACACAACTGGTGCCGGAGATACATTTAACGGCGCGCTGGCATATTCATTATCTAAAAACAAAACAATTGAAGAATCAATAAACTTTGCGAATTATTCGGCATCAATATCAGTTACAAGAAGAGGAGCGCAAAGTTCAATGCCAACAAAACAAGAAGTTAAACAAATTATACAATGAAATTTTCATAACAGAGGAGAATACTGATGAAAAAAAACGGTGTACTCAATGCCCCTCTGTCACGCATAATTGCGGAAATGGGACATACGAACAAATTAGTTATTTGCGACTGCGGCTTACCAATACCTAAAAAAGCTGAAGTGGTTGATCTGGCACTTACCAAAAATATTCCGAGATTTATTGATACTCTTAAGGTGGTGTTAGGCGAGTTGCAGGTTGAACAGGTCATTGTTGCCGAAGAGCTTGTTAAAAGCGGTAATGGATTATTTAATGAAATTAAATCGCTAATTCCTAATGTGAAAATTACAAAAGTAAAGCATGAACGATTTAAAAATATTACAAAAGAAGATTCTGAAATCACTTTTGTTAGAACCGGCGAATCAACTCCATACGCCAATATTATTTTAATATCAGGTGTAACTTTTTAATAATATATCATTTTTTAAAAACAAAAATAAAATTATGAAATACAGAAAATTTGGAAATTTAGGGTGGAATATATCTGAAATAGGATTTGGAGCCTGGGCAATTGGTGGGGGTTGGGGATTGAATGATGATTCTGAATCTCTAAAGGCGCTTAATAAAGCGATTGATCTCGGTGTTAATTTTATTGATACGGCACAAGGTTACGGAGACGGGCATAGTGAGAAATTAATTGGTAAAGTTTTAAAAGAAAGAAAAGAAGAAATATACGTAGCTACAAAAATTCCACCGGTAAAAGGATTTGAATGGCCTCCTAAAAACAATGCAGATATTAATTCAGCATTTCCGGCTAAATATATTGTTGAAGAGCTTGAAAAGTCTTTGATTAGATTAAATCGAGATTATGTTGATATATATCAGTTTCATACCTGGGCAGCAAAATTTAATATTGAAGATTCATGGTTTGAAGCTATGAATAAATTAAAAGATGAAGGCAAAATTAGAGCTATTGGTGTTTCCGTCCCCGATACAAAACCTGATACAGTTATAGGCGCTATTGAAAAGGGTAGAATAGATTCAGTTCAGCTTATTTATAATATTTTTGAACAATATCCAAATTGGAATATTCTTCCTGTTTGTCATGCTCACAATGTTGGCGTAATTGTGCGCGTTCCTTTTGATGAAGGTGCTTTAACAGGGAAATATACTTTAGAAACAACTTTCCCAGAAGGAGACGTAAGACGTCATTATTTCAGAGGAAATAATTTAAAAGCAGTTGTAAAAAAAGTGAATGAGATTAAATCTTATAAAGAAAAATACCATAAAAACTATTCGATGGCAGAATTGGCATTAAAATTTTGTTTGAGTAATAATACGGTAAGTTCGGTTATTCCAGGCATTAGAAGTATTACTCAAGCGGAAATTAATACTTCTGTAAGCGACGGAAAGTACTTAAGCGATGATCAGTTAAAGTACTTAGAAAAGTTTGAATGGCAGAAAGACTTTTGGTTTGAAGAAGTATCAAATATTTAAAATATATTAAAAATAAAAGGAGTAATTAAATGAAATCAAAATATTTACTTATAATAATTTCATTTCTGTTGTTAAGCACGAGAAGTTTTTCACAGACCGAAAATTTAATTTACGATGAGCTTGTAAATACGAAACATAATGGATTTTATACAATGCCTCTAGGTTTGTGTGAAGACTGGCCTGAAGAAACAACTACTCGTGAAATTTATATCAAAGACTTTGAACTATTAAAAAGATCTGGTATAAAATTCTTAAGAATCTCTTTCGGTTGGGACGCAATTGAAGTCGAAAATAACAAATACGATTGGCTTTTCTGGGATGATTTTGTAAAAACAGGCGTGGAAGATTACGGTATTACAATGGTTCCTTATATTTGTTATACACCCGCATGGCAATCGACCGAGCCGGCTGACTCCTTTTATTATTGGAATAAACCGCCGAAAGATTTTGAAGAGTTCGGACAGTTCATGTTTGATCTTACATCAAGATATAAAAAATGGATTAAAACCTGGGAGTTATGGAACGAACCTGATATATCAATTTATTGGAGTACGCAGGATGTAGCTGAGTTTGGACGTTTTACTAAAATAGGTGCTGATGCTGTTAAAAAAGCCGATCCTGAAGCAAAAGTAGTATTAGGTGGGATTGCTTACAGACCTGATTGGATAAAATCCTTATTTAAAGATCATGGCGTTAGCCCTTATATAGATATAGTAAATTGTCACAATTATTTTGAAACCTGGCACCATAATCCTGTTGAGGAAATTACAAATTATGTAAACGATGTTTATAATGTAGTTCATGAATACGGCAACGGTCAGCCTATTTGGATGGCGGAAGTCGGTTATAGTACTTTTAGACAAGGCGCTAAAGTTTCGGATTCTTACACAAATTATTTTAATTATGAACACACGCCTGAATATCAGGCCGTTGACCTTGTAAAAAGAGTAGCTCTTGTAAGAGCGACCCATCAAATAGACGCGCTGGCCTGGTATGAAATTAAAGACCTCCCGCCTTCTGATGAAGTAATCGGAGATATTTATAACAACAAACATTTAGGAATCGCATGGGCCGATCATACACCTAAACCAGCTAATCACGCCTTAATATTTGTAAATAATTTGCTTAAAGATCCTGTAATTAATATTGCGGAAAAGGTTCATGTTGAAACAAAAGATGCTTCGGATAGCAGATTTGTTTCGCTACAAAGAGAAAACGGAGATGTATTACTTTTTGCATGGCTGCAAACTCATCAACAGGAAAAACGTAGCGATGATAAAACCGGAGAAGTAGTAGATACAAGAGTTGAAAAAATTAATGTAACCATTCCTTTTGATTTGAATGGCAGTGCAACAATTTATAACGAATTAGGAGAAGGTAAGGAATATTCTCAAATCACAAAAAATTCAGGCAATGTTGTATTGAATGGCATTGAACTTAAAGGCGGGAAAATTGCCGTTTTTGAAATTAAAAAATAAAAATGCATATGAATATCAAAGCAAAAAATATTACAGAAGACAACTTTAAAAAATTCGGGAAAATTGCCGTTTCTCAGAAAACAGAACCAACTTCTTTTTCAAAAGATTATAAATTCTGGTCTAATATCGCAGATTATAATATTCTCGGTACAGCAGAAATCGGTATTTGTACAGTATACAAACAGACCACTAATGAAATTACGATGATGGAACGGCATTTAAATACTCCGGAAATATTAATTCCGATTGACGCACCGTTTATTCTTCCTTTATTATTAGACGGTGAATGGGAAGATCAAGCGGAGGCATTTAAAGTTGATATAGGAGAGGCTGTAATTATTAACGAAGCTGTATGGCATGGTGCTTGTCTGCCTATAGATAAAATGGAATCCTCCTATTTTGTAATTTTTCGGAAGGGAACACCCCTTGAAGACGTAGAAAAAAAAGAAATAAAAAAGATTAAAATTAATTTCCCATAAATCCTGAAAATAAATTAATGAAAATAACTTCTAACAAAATGGAAATAAAATTTAAAGACTCTCCGCTTAATGTGGAGAGCCTTTTTATTAACTCGACTGATAAAATACTATGTGAAAATGGTACTCAATCATTTTTAATTAGAACACCAAAATCATTATCAGATCCTATTTTATTAACTAATGTTGGTTCAATTGAAATTTCTGAAGATAGAATAAAATTTCAGGTTTTCGATCCAACAGAAGATTATAAAATAATTTGTACAATAGCTAAGACTGAAAACGGTTTAAAGTATTCTATTGACGCAGAAACACCGGAACCAATTTGGCTCATTGAATGGAAATTAAGCGGTCTTGATTTGCAAAAAATCCTTGTCCCTGCTCTTGGAGGGCAATCGCTAGACAAAAATATGCCTGCCGGTTCAACACTTTCTTATAAATATCCGTTCTGGTGGAACGCTCAATTTGTATTAGGAGAAACTGAGAACGGATGTTTAATTCTTGACGGTAAAGATGTTTCTCCCGATTTAAAATTATTAAGAGTTACAAAAGAGACTAACGGATTTGCATTAAGTTACGGTGCGGAAGCGCCTGCACCGTTGACTTCTAACAATTTTCATTCTGAATGGTACCTGGAATTTGTCGAAGGAAGCTGGGAAAATTCTGTTGATTATCATCGTGAATGGCTTGAAGAAAATTTTCATTTAAATTCTTATAAAGATAATCCGAGTTTCCCTGAATGGATGAATAAGATTAATTTTGTGCTTGAACCTTGGGGAGCGAGAAAGAGCCTACAGCCATCCCATACATTTAAACAAATGACAGAAAGGCTTTACGAATTCAAAAAGTTCCATAATCCTGAAAACACTTTAGTCTATCTCGCTGGGTTTGCCGAAAACGGAATTGACTCTCATGCGCCCGATTACAACCCAAGTGAACAATGCGGCGGAAGAGAAGAATTTAAAAAACTTGTTGATGAAGCTCATACGCTCGGTTATAAAGTTATGATTCATACAAATGTGCTCGCTTTAACTTATGGTCATAAAATTTATGATGAGTTTAAAAAGTATCAAGTGATTGATGTATTTGAGCGTCCTCAGGGATGGGCTATGGATATTGACGGCGATTGGCTTACCGAACCTTTCTTTGCATACGTTAATCCCGGTTTTGAAGAATGGGGCGATTACATGTCGAAAATGCTCGGCGATTTAATAGATGAATTTAAATTGGACGCTGTGTTTTTAGATCAAACATTACTTGCATTTAATGTTAGCAGTGGGCCTAACTTTTTAACGGGAATGAGAAATCATGTAAAGAAACTTCATAAAAATTTTCCAAATGTTTTGTTTGCTGGAGAAGGACTGCATGAACAAGTTTTAGAGGCTTTACCAGTCGCACAGATTCACGGTATTGACAGTATTGCAGAAGTACACGGAATGGAAGGACAGTTAGAATGGAGAAAAGTTCACCCGGTTTCGGTTTATTTATTCAATAAATACACAAAATTTACCGGGCATTTATTAACTAAACATCCATCGCATCCTATGTTTAAACTTCAGGAAGAATCATACGCAAAACTAGGAGTTATACCTACTCTTTGCCTATACGATTACAATCAAAAAATAGATTTACCGGAAGTTCACAAAATGATAGAGCGAGCAAAAGAACTAAATAAAGAAGGTTAAGAAATGAAAAAAATTAAAGCCGGTATAATTGGCTCCGGGTTTATGGGCACCGCTCATGCTGAAGCGCTGCAGAGAATAGGCGGCGTTGAGATAGTAGGTGTATCTTCAAATGATGATAAATCTTTGAAAGAGATAACATCAAAATATGATATTGAGAAAAAATATAATGAATGGAAAGATTTAATTGAGGACAATGATATTCATGTAGTTCATAACTGCACACCAAATCATCTTCATTTCGAAATTAATAAAGCAGTTATTAAAGCTGGCAAACACATTATTTCGGAAAAGCCTCTTACGGTAAACTCGAAGCAGTCACAACAGTTAATGAATTTACTAAAAATAAATAATGTTGTTAACGCGATAAATTTTAATTACAGATTTTACCCTTTAATTCAGCATGTAAAAAATGAAAACGAAGCTGGAAAACTCGGAGAAATATATTACGTACACGGGCACTATCTGCAGGACTGGCTTTATTACAACACTGATTATAATTGGAGACTTGAAACAGAGTTAAGCGGCGAGTCTAGAGCTGTTGCTGATATCGGATCTCATTGGTGTGATATGATTCAATTTATTACAGGCCAAAAGATTGTAAAGGTATTTTCCAACTTAATTACAATTCATAAAACAAGGATGAAACCTGCCGCAAAGTCGGCAACATTTAAAGGCAAAGAGTTAAAACCTTCAAAAAACATTTCTGAGGTTTCTGTTAGAACCGAAGATGCAGGAACAGTACTTTTTGAACTTGAAGGGGGAATACATGGTGTGTTTACAGTTTCGCAAGTAAGCGCGGGTAGAAAAAATAATTTTCGCTTTGAAATTGACGGAAGCAAAAAAGCAATAGCATGGGATCAGGAAAATCCAAATGAGCTTTGGATCGGCTATAGAGAAAAAGCAAATGAAATACTAATAAAGGACCCTTCGTTATTAAACGCAAAGGCAAGAGCTTACGCGCATTACCCTGGAGGGCATCCTGAAGGTTATCCGGACGGACCGAAAAATTTATTCAATAATGTTTATGACTTTATACGAAAAGGCAAAGACCCACAGAAAGATAAAACTGATTTCCCGACCTTCGCAGACGGGCATTATGAAAATAAAATTATTGAAGCAGTATTAAAAAGCAGTATATCAAAAGAATGGGTTAAAGTTAAATAGAGGGTTAAAATGAAAATTGGTTACATAACGGCATGTTTACCAAAACTTAATTTACAGGATTTGGTTAATTGGTCGGCAGGCGTTGGATTTCAAACTTTGGAATTGGCTGCATGGCCAGTTGAAAGCGAACGTGATTATCAGGCAAGACAAATTGATGCGGCAAATTTTACAAAAGATGACGCTAAAAGAGTAAAAGATTTGTTCATCGAAAACAGAATGGAAATTTCTGCGATGGCTTATTATGATAATAATCTCCATCCCGATCTCGAAAAAAGGAAATGTTATTTAAATCATCTTCGTAGAGTTATTGATACCGCTTCGCTGCTTGATGTAAAACTTGTAGGAACTTTTGTCGGAAGCCGACCTGATAAAACTCCAACAGAAAACATGAAAGAAATCGGAGTAGTGTTTAGAGAAATTGTTAAGTACGCAGAAGATAAAAATGTTAAAATTATGATTGAAAACTGCCCGATGGATCATTGGGTAAAATTCGGTCTGCCCGGTAATTATGCGTATTCACCGGAACTTTGGAACGCGATGTTTAACGAAGTTCAATCGGATAATTTCGGATTAAACTTTGATCCATCGCATCTCAACTGGCTTGGGATTGATTACCTAAAAGCCGCGAAAGATTTTGCGCCAAAAATATTTCACGCGCACGCTAAAGACACCGAAATATTAACAAACGGTATTAACGAATATGGAATATTCGGAAAACAAATAGACCCGACTCCTTGGAAATCAGGATGGTGGCGGTACCGTATGCCGGGCTTGGGTGAAATAAATTGGAGTAAATTAATTTCTACTCTTCAGGAAAACGGATATGATTATGTCTTATCCATTGAACATGAAGATCCGATCTGGGAAGGAAGTGAAGAAAAGATTAAAAAAGGTTTAAAGCTTGGACTTAATCATCTTTCACAATTTGTTATAAAATAATTATTGGAATTGAAATGAGAAACTTATTGAAAAGTACTTATATACCTTTTGGCTCGCAATACTACAGGGCGCCTTCTCCTCACAAAGAAGACTGGGAAAAAGATTTAAAGAATATGGCTGATCTTGGTTTTAATACTGTTAAATACTGGATACAATGGAGATGGAATAATCCCTCCGAAGGTATTTATTATTTTGATGACATAGATGAATTAATGGATTTAGCTCATAAATATAACTTAAAAGTCATGCTTAACACAATTTTTGACGTCGCACCAGCTTGGATTTATAATAAGTATGAAGACGCTTCGATGGTTACTTTAGCTGGACAAAGAATCGGTCCGCAGACACAGCCGCACAGGCAAATAGGCGGACTCGGATATTGTTTTAATCACGACGGTGTTTCGAAATACTTTTTTGAATTTTTGAAAGCAGCAGTTGAAAGATATAAAGATCATCCCGCTTTGGAAATATGGAACGTTGGCAGCGAACCGGAATTAACAAGCAGTATGGCTGAAATGCGCGCGTACGCTGACGATGTTTCAAAAATAGGGGATATGCTTTGTTACTGCAACAATTGTAAAGTAAAATTCAGAAAATGGTTATCGGTAAAGTATAATGGAAAAATAGAAAAACTTAATGAAGCGTGGAACAGGAATTACAAATCGTTTGACGACGCCGAACTTCCGAAGACAAGAAATACATTCAACGATATTATTGATTGGAGAATGTTCTTTGTTTATACGCTCGGCGAAAATGTAAAGAAAAGATTTGAAGTAGCGAAAGAAGTTGACAAAGGGAAACATCCTTTAATGTGTCATCATGTTTTTATACAAGGGTTTCCTGTTACATCAACTGCGAATGATCCGTGGAATGTTGGCCGTTTCGGGGACTTGCACGGCTTCACACAAATGGATGACGCAGCAATGATTGACATTCTCCGTTCATGCGCAAAAGATAAACCCGTTATCTCAGCTGAAATGCTTATGCTTCCAGGCTACACTCTCGATATGCCTAAATCAATAAATGAAAATGATATTAAAAAATTTATTTTCAGCGGTTTAGCCGGAAATCAAAAAGGGTTTATATTCTGGCAGTACAGACCTGAAATACTTGGAAGAGAAGCACCAACTTGGGGATTATCATATTTAAATGGTGAAGAAACATTATGGCTAAAATCATTTGCTGAAGTCGGAAAGGTTCTGCAGAATAACGCTGATTTTATTTTGGATGCCGAACCCAATAAGGCTGAAATTGCAATTTTATATAATCCTGAAAATCAAATATTTGCGTGGGCTTCCACAGGAAATGAAAAAAACGCAACAGATTCATTAATAGGATTTCATAAAGCATTATACGAGCATAGTTATAATGTCGATTTTATTCACCCGATAGAATTTGAAAAAGATATTCTTTCAAATTATAAAGTTTTTATAATTCCATTCCCCTATGTAATTAATAAGGAAATTGCCGAGGCAATTAAAGTTTTCGTTAAAAACGGCGGGCTTATAATTTCCGAAAGTTATACGGCCGGATGGAATATTGAACACGGTCATCATGAAAAAATTGTGCCAGGATACGGACTTGATAATGTATTTAAAATAAAGCAAGGAACGGTTGACCCTGCGGATTCTGCTGATGGTAGCGAAATAGAATTATCAGAGAAAATCTCGCCTCTAGAAAATGGTGAAAAAATTAAAGGTAAATTTATTAAAGAAAGATTTTTGTTAAACGGTGCAGAAGTTATTGCAAAATTTAATGACAGAACTCCGGCCGTTACAGTTGCTGATTTTGGAAAAGGAAAAGCCGTTGCAATTGGATCATATATAGGAATTCCAGTTTTAAGGGAAAGTTCAATTGTAAACTCAAAGTTTATTGCATCCTTGGTTGATAATTTCGGAAATGTTGAAAAGCATAAAGTGAAAAATAATAGAAGGATTCGAATTGATGTATTAAAAGATAAAGCAGATGGAATAATGTTAATTCTTCAAAACAAGGAAAATGAAGCTATTGATATTGAAATAGAAATCCATGGAAAAATTGATAAAGATTTAACCGAACAATTTGGAAAGGGAAAGATAAGTTTTAATAATAACGGTAAAATATCAAAAGCTGAAATTTCCTTATCAGCATACGAGGTTAAAGTTTACCGTGATTAAACTGCTAAAATTTCAAGGTGAGTATAGCGCAGTCGTAAGAAAGAATTTTATAATCAATCTTTTTGACGGTGCTGTTTTTGCATTTGCAATGGGTTTTGTTTCCCTGATTACTATTATGCCTGTTTATGTAAAACAAATTGGCGGAAGCAATATAGAAATAGGGCTTATACCTGTCATATGGGCAATAGGTTTTAATTTACCCCAGATATTTATTGCTAATTACGCCGCCAATCAGCCGTTTAAGAAGCCACTGATGATGAAGACTGCATTCTTGCAACGCTTGCCTTGGTTGATGCTTGCTATTGTAAGTTTACTAATTACATGGTATAATTTATCGATAACTGCCGGTTTAATTATATTTTTTTTATTCTTTTTTCTGGCCGCCTTGGGAGGTGGAATTAATCTACCTGTATGGTTCGATTTATTTGCAAAACTTACTCCGGTTAGAATTAGGGGGAAACAATTCGCTTATCGTGTAATGCTCGGTGCATTATTGGGAATATTAGCAGGCTGGGTTACAAAAATTATTTTAAATAATGTTGATCCCGGTTTAAGCTTCCCTTCGTTATTCTTCATTGCATTTCTAATCATGATGATTTCCTACACATTATTAATAAAAATAATTGAAGAGCAGCCGAACCATCCTAAAAGAATTCTTAAATACCAAGAATTTATTTATAACCTTCCAAGGATATTAAGGGAGAATACTAATTACAGAAATTTCTTAATTGCTGATGCTTTTATAATCATTGCGATAATATCAAACGCGTTCATAACAGTTGATGCTTTAGAAAAATTTTCTTTGTCCGACGGCTATGCCGGAATATTTACTATTATTATGATGATAAGTACAATTGTCGGAAGTTTATTCTTCGGGGTTCTTTCTGATCATATTGGTCACAGGTTTAATCTTTTATTAGCGGCGGTGTTTACCTTTCTTGCATGTATTGTGGCGCTAACAGCGCCTTCAGTTGATATATATTATTTCGCGTTTGTGGGCTCGGCTTTGGCGAATGCTATACTTCAAGTATCCCGTTTGCCAATTATTTCTGAAATTTGCGCCGAAGAAGATAGGCCTACTTATGTGGCTCTCAGTAATTTAATTACTGTTCCTTTTACTTTAGCTGGAATTATCGGTGGTTATATCGCCAATAAATTAGGTTATCAGCCTGTATTTATTATTTGTGCCGTGTTTTCAGCATTAGCAGCCGGTTGGCTAAAATTTATTTTAGTTGAGCCAAGAAAAATTCTTCAAAATATTTGACAGGCTATAAAATATGGAAAGAAGAACATTTTTAAAGAAATCATCAATAAGTTTGATAGGAGCAAGTATTGCCTCTAATGTCTTATTTTCAGCGCCGACTGTTTTAACAAAAGCTCGTACAATAAAAGATACTTCAAAAGGTAATTTAATATTTAAGTCCTATTTCGTGCAGAAAGGAAAGGGACCCCATATTTATGATTTAGTTTGGGCTACGGATAAAAACTGGGATACTTTTTATTCTAATATATCATTGGACAATTACGGTATTAAAATTTCGGATACATACGGAGAAGAAAAATTCGGAATTAACGCGCGTTGGAACGTTGAAGGATTCGGTTACACAAATATAACAGCAGATAACGGCGGAGAATTTTACAATCTACCCGAAAAAGGTAAATCAAAAGAACTTAATCTTATTTTTGAATTCGCTAAAAGCAGAACCATCAGAAACAGAAAAAGGCAAAACAAATTTTTAACTAATGGTTACCGTCCCGGTACTGAAGTAAAAATGCTTATTGATATTTCAGAAGGATTATTAAACGATGCTGGTAAAAAAATAATACTCTCTCAAGAGTGCGCGGTACTTGCTCAGCAGTCTTTAATGTACGCTTTATGGGCGAGTGAGAAACTTGAACTCGAATACGCAAATTATTTAATCAACAAAGGAATCAATAGGGATGTTTTTTTCTTCGGCTGCGATGCAAGGGCTTTTTATCAAATGGATCAAGATATATTTTTGAACTTGTTTACTCCATTATTTAATTACGCCAATATTACCTTTGTACCTCAAAGCAACAACGCAATAAACAGAGATTTTGAACCAAAACGCGGAAAACACAACTTTGCAATTCGGGATCACCTTGTTGATACTTTGGCTGAATACGGGATTAAAAGTCAAGGCAGACTATTATACTGGTTTCACGATTGTTGTATGCCAGATTGGATGCGCGGTATGAAATACGATGATCTATTAAAATATGCTGAAGAAAACACGAGAAAGGTAATCAGTCATTTCGGCGATAGAATGTATGCATGGGAAATGGTAAATGAACTTCATGATTGGGCGAATGAATTTCAGCTTAATCGAGATCAAATTACAGAACTTACAAGACTAATAACAGATGTTGCGAAAGACACCGCGCCCAATGTTAAACGCACAATTAATAACTGCTGTCCTTTCGCTGAGTATGTACAAATGAAAAAATATTCAGGGAGCGATGCAATCCATAAACAAAGAACACCTATTCAATTCACAAAAGATATTTTAGAAGCAGGAATTGATATAGATATATTAGAACAGCAGATGTATTTCCCCTATAGAGATTTGCAGGATACAATTTTATTAATAGAAAGATATGAACAGTTTAAAAAACCGCTTCAAATTTCTGAAATTGGCATACCGGGAGGACCAACCGAAACATCAGTTAAACTCGGAACTGTTCCTTTCCCAAACGAACCGGCCTTGTGGCATCATCAATGGAACGAAGAAACACAAGGTAATTGGATTGAAGGTATGTACACTCTTGCTTACAGTAAACAATATGTACAATCGGCAAGTTGGTTTGATTTCACCGATCCTCATTCATATATGCAGAACGGCGGATTATTAAAAGCCCCTACTGGCGAATTGAAACATTCATATCACAGAATGAAATCTATAATTGAGAAACTAAAATATTCAAACAAATAAAAGGGCAGATTATGGAAAGAAGAAAATTTTTACAAAGTTCTATAATAGCCGGGGCTGGAGTAATTGCTACCGTCAAAGGCTTAAATGCCGCGCCGCAAATTTTAACGAGTTCACGGGTTCCTATTAATACTGAAAAAGGTGAATTAATTTTCAGGCCTTATTTTATTCAGAACGGAAGAGGCCCGCATTTACTCGATTGGGCCTACGCTTCTGATGAAAATTGGGATGCATTTTTTTCAAATATAAAATCAAGTAAAGAAGGTGTGGTAATTTCCGACGCGTACGGAATGGAAAAATTTTCAATTGAAGTACGTTGGAATGTCGAAGGGTTCGGATACATTTTTATAACCGCCGATAATGGAGGTGAATTCTATACACTTCCCGGCAAAGGTGAAAGAAAAGAACTTAATCTGAATTATGAGCTTGCAAAAAGCAGAGTTTATAGAAACAGAAGAAGAATAAAAAAACATTCGTCTAATGGATGGATGCCGGGAAGGGAATTAAAATCGTTATTAAATTTATCGGAAGAACTTCTTGATGATTCGTCCAAAACCTATGACGAGTTCAAAAAAGGCAAACTAGCTCAGCAGTCACTATTCTACGCGATGACTGCCGGTGAGAAATTGGAAAATGAAAAAGCATGGTACGACATTAAATTAAAAGGATACAGAAAAGATTTTTTTATAGGATGTGATGCCCGCGGTTATTTTCAAATGGATCCCGATGTTTTTATGGAAAATTTTACTGAGATATTTAATTATGCAACAATTACACATTATTTAATAAGCGGATCGTATCAAGATTTTGAACCAAACGAAGGCGAAAAACAATTTAATCTCCGCACCCCTCTATTCAAAGAACTTAGAAAAAGAAACATTACAGTTGAAGGCAGACCTTTATTTTGGTTTTATAATACTGTAACGCCTGATTGGCTGCGTAATAAATCTTACGATCAATTATTAAAATATGTAGAATCGCATACAAAAGAAGTAGTTTCTCATTACGGCGACGAAATGTACGCATGGGAAGTAATGAATGAAGCTCACGATTGGGCAAACGAATTAAAACTTAAACCTGAACAAATAGTAGAAGTTGCAAAACTGGCTTGTGATGTCGCTAAATCAATAAATCCAAAAGTTCATAGATTGATAAATAATTGTTGTCCTTTTGCAGAATATGTTCAGTTGAAAAAATGGGGCGAACTTGACGCCACTTATCCGCAAAGAACTCCCGTAAAATTTATGAAGGAATTAAATGATGCCGGTGTTGATTTTACAATTACCGGACAGCAAATGTATTTCCCGTATCGTGATCTTCAAGACACAATAATGCTGGTTGAACGTCATGAACAGTTTGGAAGACCTGTCCAATTAACCGAAGTCGGCGCCTCTTCGGGTCCTACTAAAGATTCTATAAATTCAGGCAGACTTGGTATTGAAACAGAACCATATATTTGGCATAGACCTTGGGATCAGGAACTTCAAGCTGACTGGTTAGAAGGATTATATACATTAGCCTACAGCAAACCTTGGATTGAAGCTGTTAATTGGTATGATTTCGTCGATCCTTATTCATGGATTAAAGGAGGAGGGTTGTTGGAATCTCCTAAAGGCGAAAAGAAAGCAGCATATGAAAGATTAATAAATCTTCAAAATAAATTTAAATCACTCTAACTAAACAGAGTAGAAGAATGGAAAGAAGAGAATTCTTAAAAAAATCATCCGTAGCTGGATTGGGAGCTACGTTATTGACAAGTCAATTGTTTTCTGCACCCGAAATTATAACCAAAAATAAAACAATGATGAATACTGAAAAAGGAAAATTAATTTTTAAGCCGTATATAGTGCAGACAGGAAAAGGGCCACATCTAGGAAGTATAAAATCTTTAAAAAGTATGGGACCACATGAATGGGATTTCCCGAGCTGGGCCTTTGCAAGCGATAATGATTGGGACGCTTTTCATTCCAATATTTGGGTGGACAACAACGGAGTAACTATTTCCGACGCAGAAGGCAAGGACAAATTTGGAATTAATGTACGATGGAATGTTGAAGGATTCGGTTACATTTATATGACCGCAGATAACGGCGGAGAATTTTATGAGCTTCCTAAAATCGGAAATGAAAAAACTTTAAACCTGAATTTTGAACTAGCCAAATCTAGAGTTATAGCAAACAATAACAGGCTGAAAAAGTTTTCAAAAGAGAATTATCTTCCCAATAAAGAAGTAAAAACATTTCTTGATTTAAGTGATGAGTTTATTTATGAATCCAATAAAATTGAAACTGATGAATTAAAGAGAGGAAAACTTTCGCAAAAAGCATTGTACTACGCAATGTGGGGAGGCGAAATGCTGGAGCTTGATAAAGCATGGTTTGATATTTCGCAAATGAAATACCGAGATAATTTTTTTATAGGATGCGATACAAAAGGTTATCCTCATATGGAGAAAAGTCTTTTTATGGATTTGTTTTCCGATGTATTTAATTATGCGACTATAACTCACTATTTACCCCGCTTTGAAAAAGAAGAAGGAAAGTATACATATCTAGACCGCGACGAACAACTAAGAGAACTTAAAAAGCGCGGGGTTACTGTTGAAGGAAGGCCGATATTCTGGGCCGATGAATGCTGTTCGCCGGAATGGCTAATTAATAAAAGTTATCCGGATTTATTAAAGTATGTTGAAAAACATACGCGTGAAGTTGTTTCGCATTACGGCACAGATATGTACGGGTGGGAAATCATTAATGAGGCTCACGATTTCGGGAACGCATTAAAACTTGTCCCGGATCAAATGGTTGAAATCGCAAAGTTGATTGCTGAAACTTCAAAAGATACAAATCCTAATGTACACCGCTTAATTAACAACTGCTGTCTTCAGGCCGATTATGTTCAAATAATTAATTGGGATGAGTTCGATAAAAAGTTCCCTTTAATCACGCCGCACCAATTTATAAAAATGTGCTACGAAGCAGGAGTTGATTTTACAATTACAGGACAGCAATTATATTATCAATATACTAACCGCGACTTAGCGGATACAATTAGGATGATGGAAAGATTAACGCGTTACGGAAAACCAGTTCAAGTTACTGAAATTGGTACAACATCAGGTCCGTCAAAAGATACCATAAACAACGGCGAATTAACTTTACCGGAAATGCCTTATACCTGGCACCGCCATTGGGATGAAGATCTGCAAGCTGACTGGCTTGAAAAAATTTACACACTTCATTACAGTAAACCCTGGATCGAAGCGATCAATTGGTATGATTTTGTTGATCCATATTCATTTATAAAAAACGGCGGAGTTCTTGCTAACACAAAAGGCGAAAAGAAATTTGCTTATCACAAGTTAAAACAACTTAAAACAATGTGGCGTGAAGCCGCTAAACATTAAATAATAATTAAGGGATATTATTATGGCAGCCGGTGAAATTATTTTCAAGCCATATTTTGTACAGAAGGGGCGAGGACCGCATATAATAGATAAATTTTTATCTTTTGATATCAACGGTGATCCGTTCAAATCAGATATAATTTTGACCAATGTTGGAATAAAGATTTCCGATACTAAGGGAAATAAATTCGGCATAAGCGTCAGATGGAATGTTGAAGGTTACGGTTTTCTTTATATGCCTTGCGACAACGCCGGAGAATTTTATGAAATTGAAAAAAACAAAGAACTGATTTTTAATCTTAATTATGAATTGTTGAAAACCAGAGTTGAAAGAAACAGGAAAAGATTAAATAAGTTTAGATCCGACGGGTGGAAACCTTCTGTAGAGCTAAATCATTTGCTTCAACTTGGCGATGAATATTTAAGTTCGGCTGATAATTATAAAAGTGACAATGAGATCTGTGCGCAATATTCACAAACAGGATTAAAACATGCAGTGATTGCAAGCGAGCAATTGGAAATTGAAAAATCTAAACATGACGTTTTGAAGAACGGCTATAGGAAAGATTTTTTGTTCGGCTGCGACGCGCGCGGATATTTTCAAATGGATAGTAATTTGTTTCTTGAGCGTTTTACCGAATTGTTCAATTACTCCACCATCACACATTATTTAATCGGTGATGTAATAAACTTTGAACCGGTAGAAGGGAAAAAACAATTTTCTGAACGTGATAAACTTTTAGATGAATTGTTGAAAAGGAATATAAAAGTTGAAGGCCGACCTTTATTTTGGAGCCACTTTTGGGTAAGCCCGGACTGGCTTAAAAAGAAAAACTATGATGAGTTGAAAAAATATGTTGAGAAACATGTTCGTGAAGTTATATCGCATTACGGTGATAGAATATTGACCTGGGAAATTGTAAACGAAATGCACGATTGGGCAAATGAAGTAGAGTTAAATCAAGAACAGACAATTGAATTAACTAAATTTGCATGCGAAGTTGCGAAAGATACAAATCCCAAAGTCCAGCTTCTTGTTAATAATTGCTGCCCGTTTGCAGATTATGTTCAACTGGGTAAATGGGGCGATAGACCCGCTCTTTATCCTCAACGTACACCACATCAGTTTACCAAGCAGTTAGTTGACGCGGGAGTAAATTTTGATATCATTGGCATGCAGGTCTATTTTGTCCATAGAACTTTAACCGAGGCTTTACAGGCAATCGAACGATATAAAGTTTTTAATAAAAGAGTCCAGCTTGCTGAAATCGGTTCTCCGTCACGGGGAATTACTCAGGAGTTTGTAGATAAAGAAACAGAAGATTTCTCAAAACATCCTTATGAATGGAGAAGACACTGGGACGAAGAACTGCAGGCCGACTGGCTGGAATATGTTTTTACTTATGGTTACAGTCAACCGTTTATTGAAGCAGCTAACTGGTATGACTTTGTAGATCCAATGACTTTCTTAAAAAGCGGAGGGCTTCTTCGTTCAGACAAAGGTGAAAAAAAAGCAGCCGTTGATAGATTATTGAAACTCCAAAACGAATGGAAAAAATTGAAATAACAAAAGGAGAATGTATGAGTTATTCCAGAAGAAATTTTCTTAAATCCACAGTGATCGCATCCGGCGCTTTGGGTGTTTCACCCTTTATTACAAACGTATCTAACATTTACGCTAAAACTAACAGGGGAATGACATTTATACCTTATCCTCATAAATGGATGCCTCCTATAAATTTTGTTTATCTCGCGGATGAAAGCGATGATCCGTTTTATTCTGATGTTACCGTAAATAGCGACGGAATTAATATTCCGGATAATCTAGGCAGCAAGAAATTTTCTGTTAACACTAGATGGTTTATTGAAGGATTCGGATATATTTATTTATCTGCCGATAATGGAGGAGAATTTTATACACATAAGGATTTTTCTAAGTCTTTGAATTTAAATTATGAATTCGCAAAGAGCAGAATAACTAGAAACAGCAATGTTAAAAAACGATATCAGAAAAGCGGTATTATATTTTCTGCTGAAGTTAATTATCTTTCCGACCTTTCTGAAAATCTTTTTGAAGATGCAACAAAAAATATTAATAATGGCAATAAATGCGGAGAGATTTCAAATAATTGTTTGATGTACGCTTTATGGGCCGGAGAAAAAATTGAACTCGAATTTGCAAAGTTTAATATCCTAAAATACAAAAGAAAGGAACAAGTTCATTTCGGATGCGAAACCCGCCAATATATTTGGGCTAAGTCGGAAGATATGACGAAACGTTTTGTTGAACTTTTTAACTTTGCTACTATTACACATTATGTTTGGGATACATGGTACGAAGTTTTTGAACCAAGAGAAGGAGTTTATAATTGGGGGATAAAGGATAATATAGTTAACTGGCTTTCCGATAATAATATTCAAATTGAAGGAAGACCACTATTCTGGTTTCATCCTGTTGTTACACCCGATTGGCTCAAGGATAAAAACTATTCACAAGTGAAAGATTATGTTAAAAAACACACGCAGGATCTGGTATCACATTACGGCGATAAAATATCTTCTTGGGAAGTTATAAATGAACATCATGATTGGGCAAACGTTCACAATCATACCGAAGACCAAATTACTGAGATTGCGAGATTAGCTCTTAACACAACAAAAGAAACTAATCCTAACGTCAAAAGATTAATTAATAACTGCTGTCCTTGGGCAGAATACGCCGCTCGAGGAAGATTCGCAAGACAAAAAGAACAAGCTGGCAGACCTTTACGCTCACCAAGAAAATTTATTGAGGATTTAGTTGAGGCAGGAGTAGAATTTGATATTCTCGGTGTTCAAATTTACTTCCCATACCGTGATCTATCGGATATTGTAAGAAAATTAGAATCATTTGAAAAATTCAATAAACCAATTTATATAACTGAAATTGGTGCCTCGGCTGGTTATGATGAACAATCAATAAAATTAGATCAAGCTGATATCGAAGATGCGCCTTACGATTGGCACCGCAGATGGGACGAAGAACTTCAAGCCGATTGGCTCGAAGAAGTTTTTACTTTGTACTATTCAAGACAAAATATCAAAGCAATTAATTGGTATGATTTCTCAGACTTCAGGCCGTTTATAAGAAACGGTGGATTAGTTAGAGAAGACGCAACTCCTAAACGTTCATATTACAGATTGCAAGAATTATTAAAAAGCTGGAATCATTTGCCCGGTCAAAAAAGTTAGGAGTTTTTAATGCGCTTTTGTTATCAATTATTTTTATTGTTTTTTTTAACTCTAAACATTTATGCTTCTGAAGTTAAGCTTAAAAAAAAGAATGCTGTCGTTTGGTCACGCACACAAGTTATTAATGGAGAAGTTGACTTTACAGCATCGAATGGAATTCTTTATGTAAACTCTCAGCCGAATATTTTTAGTGTAGAATCAAATTCGTTTTCGGTAGTAATAAATTTAGGCGAAGGCGTTAATGAAATATATGCCGTAATTAATGATTCATCAGGTGTTGTTGTGTCAGACACCTTGTTGTTGACAGTTAATTTTAAAATTATACCTGAAGTTTATGCATACATTACGGCGGAAGCTGCAAGTATTGTTCTTCATTCAGATATAGTTTCAAATCCTGAGTCAAATATTTTAACGTATTATTGGCGTCAAGATGAAAAAAATCCCGTTATTGGAGAAATAGCTGATCATTCCTCCCCGTATACTTCAGTTATTTATAATGCCGAGTTGATGAAAGGTGAATATTATTTCGATTTATTTGTTGTTGATGCTGACAATGATACTTCAAAAGCTAGAACATATTTTACCTATAAAGATTCAACTATAGTTCCTTTTAATATTAAAACAGATTACGCAGCGTGGATTGACAGCGCCGTTGTATACTGTATAACGCCTTATACCTTTTCGTTTTTTAATCAATACGTAAATATTAAAAATAAACTGCCTGAATTAAGTAGAATGGGTATAAATACTATTTGGATTCAACCCGTATTTAGTACTTACGGAGGTGGACAAGGTTACGATATTACAAACTATTTTAACTTGCGGAATGATCTTGGTACTGAACAAGAATTAAGTGAATTAATCTCAACTGCCAAATCGCTTGGTATGAGGGTTCTGTTTGATTTTGTTGCTAATCATTCTTCATTCCAGCACCCTTATTATAAAGATGCTATTCAATACGGCGAAGATTCCCATTATTATAATTTTTATAAACACATCGACGACAATGCTCCTTATTCTCAACACTATAATAAAAATTCGCGCGGTTTCTATTATTATTTCTGGACGGATCTAATAATGTTTAATTACGATAATCCGGAAGTATGGAACTGGATGATAGAAGCCGCGAAATACTGGATTGATAATTATAATATTGACGGATATCGATTTGACGCGATATGGGGCGTAACGGCAAGAGCGCCTGAATTTACAAAACAACTAAGGCTTGCATTAAAAAGAATAAAGCCGGATGTCTTTCTATTGGCTGAAGACAAAGCAACGTGGCCCGAAACTTTCGATGAACGCTTTGACGCAGCTTATGATTGGGCGCCTGAAGAATCATGGGTCTCTCATTGGGTTTGGAATACTTTTTATAGTGAAAATTCTAATCCTACTATTTTTAATCAAGGAAGCGAAAGCAGCAGACCGGGAATGCTTAGAAATTCATTATCAAATTTCGGCAGCGGTTATGTGCCCAACGCAAAAATATTGAGATTTATGGAAAACAATGATGTATTCCATTTTATAACTCACCATAGTGTTGAGCAGACAAAAATGGCGGCATCTTTAATGTTCTCACTGAACGGAATTCCTCTTATATATAACGGGCAGGAAACAGGATTGTCGGGGCATCCATACAGTACTGAGAGAACTTTTATCCCGGGTATATCAATTGAAGGGCAAAGTCAATACGGGTTATTCAATTATTATAAAAGATTAATTGAGATAAGAAAAGATTTTCCGGCACTAATTACAGAAAATTTTAATGAAGTGAATTTATCGGGCAGCAATACATGTTTTGCCTTCAGAAGATGGAATGAAAATCAAAATTTGTTCACTGTAATTAATATGGGAAAGAATCCAGCAAATGTTAAGCTTTCTTTTCCAGTTGATGAATTAAATTTAAATCCCGATACACAATATTATTTAACCGATTTAATGAGCGGAGAATCATTTACTGCAACGGTAAATGATTTAACAAGCTTAACAATTCCGATTCAAGGTTATATAACAAGAATTCTGCATCTGGCAGATTCTATTGATACTGTTGTGGGAATTCATAATTTAGAAGAAACCTTACCGACTGAGTTGGAAATTGCCCAAAACTATCCTAACCCGTTTAATCCTTCGACAATAATTAAGTTTGTTTTACCCGAAGCCGGGAATGTGAAATTAAAAATTTATGATCTGCTTGGACGCGAAGTTCAAACTCTTGTAAATAAATTTGAAAATGCGGGAATTCATTATACCGAATTCAACGCCTCACAGCTGGCAAGCGGGATTTATTTTTACAGAATTGAATTCGGAAACAAAGTAATCACAAAAAAAATGATACTAGTAAAATAATGTTTGTATGGTCGCATATTAAGCGTCAGAGATATTTATAAATAATCTATAAGAAAGATCGAAATGAAAATTTTAGTAATCGGCGGAACAGGTTTTATAAGTTCATATGTTGTTGAAATGCTTCTGAATGAAGGACATGAAGTAACAATTTTTAACAGAGGTAAAACTGAAAACCGTTCAGCGCAAAATAATAATTTAAAATTTATAAACGCAGATCGACACAATAAAAGTAAGATGATCGAAGCTGCATCTTATAATTTTGATGTTGTTTATGATTTTGCAGCCTTTACTGAAGATGAATCGGCTTTAATGGCCGAAGTGTTTTACGGGAAAACCAAAAGGTTTATTCACACAAGCACTGTTTCGGTTTATATGGTTTCAAAAGAATTTCAATGCCCGATTACCGAAGACCAAGATAAAGGATGCTTAATGGAATTCTGGGGAAGAAATCCTTTTGGTATGCAATACGGAATTGATAAAAGAAAATGTGAAGATGTTTTGTGGAATGCCCACAATAATAATAATTTTCCGGTAACAATAATTCGTCCGCCGTATGTTTGCGGACCCCACGATCCAGCTATACGAGATTACTTTTGGATTCAAAGAATACTCGACGGCAATCCTTTACTTATACCCGGCTCTGGTGACTATGCATCCCACCATGTTTACGTCAATGATTTGGCAAAAGCATTTGTTGATATAATTAAAACCGAAAAAACAATCGGACAAGCATATAACGTCGCGGCTGAAGAGATATTTTCATTGAATGATTATCTCGACAGTCTCTGCAAATTGCTGAACAAAAATCCCGAAAGAATAAACATAGATATCGAGGTATTTGAAAAACTGCCGTACAGTATTATTAACGGAGGGCACGCGTTTCCATTTAACACATACACAACCGCGATTTTTAGTACAGAAAAAATTAAAAAGGATATAAATTTTACATCAACACCTTTTAATGAATGGATGCCTTCAACTATAGACTGGTATATAAATGAGTTCAAAGGTGATTCGGTTGGATATAATTTCAGAAAAGATGAAGTTGAATTTATAAATAAATGGAAAACAAAATTCAGTCAATTCAAAACCGGAATTATATAATGAATAAAACTTCGCTAAATATCCCAAAAATATTTTTAATGAGTTTAATTTTGCTGACTATGACAAAACAATTTGTAAATGCTCAAGTAATGAATCTTAACGGTGAATGGGAAATACTGAAAGATACCCTTAATGAATTCACTAATAATGATGTCGATGAAAAAATAGGTTGGCAAAGCATTACCGTACCTTCAACATGGCATATAGTAAACGAAGGATTCCTCGATTACCAGGGTATTGCCTGGTACAGAAAAGTATTAACAATTACTAAAATTGAAACAGGTAAAAGATATATTCTTGAGTTTGAAGCGGTTGATTATTTATCAAAAGTTTATATAAACAATAAATTTATTGGAGAAAATGAAGGCGGGTATACACCTTTCTCATTTGATATTACAGAAGCTTTGAAAGAAGGAGATAACAAAATATTAGTAAGGGTTAATGACCCGACTGCTGAAGAGCAAAGAACCGACGGAATTCGTTACTGGCATATACCCCACGGTAAACAAAGCTGGTATGTTCAGTGCAGCGGAATCTGGCAGGATGTATTTTTAAAAATTAAACCGATCAATTTTATTAAGACAGTAAAAATAAACTCAGATATCAGCGGGAAATTTGAAGCAAAAATAGATTTTGATTTTAATGACGTTTCACAGAAAGAATATTTTGAGTTGAAAATTTATTCGCCGGAAGGAAAAGAAGTTTTTCAATTTAATAAAGAAGCAGATAGTATAACTGAAATTATTTCCGGTGAAATATTAAAACCGCAATTGTGGGAATTAAAAAGTCCGAATCTTTACACTATAAAAATAAATTATAATGGTGAAACGTACGAAGACAAATACGGTTTTAGAGAATTTAAAAAAGAGAACGGAAAATTTTATTTGAACGGGAAACCTTTTTATATGATTTCCGCGCTCGACCAGGACTTTTATCCCGAAACAATTTATACAACACCTTCGGAAGAATATTTACGTGATGAAATTATTAAAGCGAAAGAAATGGGATTAAATACTTTGCGGTGTCACATAAAAATTCCGGATAAAAATTATTTAAAACTTGCCGATGAACTTGGTATACTGGTTTGGTATGAAATACCAAATTGGGATTTCTTTGATGAGAGCGTTAAATCAAGAGCAAGATCTACATTTGATCGTATGCTTGAAAGGGATTGGAACCATCCGTCTTTATGTGTAATTAGTATTATTAATGAAAGCTGGGGAATCGATTTAAATCAAAAAGAACAAAGAGAGTGGCTAATAAATGAATTTGATTATGCTAAAGAGAAAGCGGCGGGAAGATTAATAGTTGATAACAGCGCATGCTGGGGCAACTTTCATCTCAAAACTGATATAAATGACTATCACACTTATTGGGCTATTCCGGAAAATAAAATAAATTTTTCAAATACGATTAAGGATGTTGCAAATAGACCTGATTGGCTGTTCAGTAATTTCGGAGACTCACATCAAACCGGCGACGAAGTTATAATGATATCTGAATTTGGAAATTGGGGCTTGCCGATTCTTCCTGATGCTCTTCCGTTCTGGTTTGACAGGCAATTTATTGATATTGATGTATCAATGCCTAAAGGTGTTTATGAAAGATTCAACAAATATAAACTGAACCGCATATTTAAATCATATAATGAATTAGCTGGAGCAAGTCAGATAGCCCAGTATAATGCATTAAAATGGCAAATAGAAGAAATCAGACTTGCTAAAGATATTCAAGGTTATGTTATAACGGAATTTACCGATATAAACTGGGAAGTAAATGGTCTGCTGGATATGTGGCGGAATTATAAATACGGTTCAAAAAAATTAAACAAAATTCAGCAGCCCGATATAATAATACCAAGAACAGAAAAATATAATTATTGGGAAAAGGATACTGCTGTGGTAGAAATATCAATTTCCAATTTCAGCGGGGAAAATTTATCGAACTCTTTGTTGAAATATAAAACTTCCGACGGTTATGAAAACTCAATAAAGTTAACTAGTATAAAAAACGCAGATGTACAGAAAGCGGCAGAAATAAAAATAAATGTGGGCGAAACAAATATTCCGCGAAAACTAAAAATTGAATTCACTCTTGAAAAGGACAGTATAGTTTTGTCTGAAAACTTTACTGAAGTTTATATTTTCCCTGGTACTTATAAAATTGGCAAAATTGCAGAAGGTGAAAATAATGATGTTATAATTTCCCAATCCATTGATTCGCTTCTATTAAGTAAAATTAGAAACGGTGCTAATGCAATTTGTATAATTGACAGCAACACCGTACTTACTGATGAAATTCCAATTGAGATAAAATCGAGAAATTCCGAATGGCTCGACGGAAACTGGGCGTCGGCACTGAGCTGGGTTGATAACTCCAAAAGCCCGTTTAAAAATATTAATCTCGGAAATACCATGGGTTTTGAAGCATACGATGTTTTCCCAAAATATGTTTTAACGGGAATTAACGCGGAATACTTTGATAATGTTTTATCAGGAATGTTTATCGGCTGGCTGCATATGAATTCGGCTTACTTAATAGAAATAAAAATAGGAAACGGGAAATTAATCTTAACAACTTTTGATTTCTTTAAGAAAACTGAAGACCCATATACAAAAACTTTGTTTACTGAGTTGATAAAATATATAAAGAGTGAAGAATGTAAACCTACTCTTACTTTTTTAAGTAAGAATTAACGGAGTGATAAATGGAAAACAAAAGAAATATTTTAGAAAATGAAATTAAAAAGAACAATGGAATTTTAAGGCTTAAACCTGCGTGGGTAGCAAGGGATTTTCTTCCTCCCGGTAAAAGGCTCGGTTTACCCGAAGAAATGTATAACCTCGGAGAACGAGGAGGAATATGCGAAAGATGGTTGGGATCAACGACTAAAGCCGACAATAAAATATCAGTTAAGAACGAAGGCTTAAGCCAGGTGGATATAAAAGGAGAAGATATAACATTAAAAGAAGTCGTTGAGCTTTTACCTGAATTAGTATTAGGAAATATGTATTCAAAGAAACATAAAACATTAAACCGTCTTGCCAAAATATTTGATTACAAATTCCGTCTGCCGTATCATATTCATCAAATGCAGAAACATGCAAAACTTGTCGGATGCAATTCCAAAGATGAAGCTTATTATTTCCCTGAAGGACTTGATATGGGCATAGAAGCGGAGACATATTTCGGCGTTCATCCATATATAACGGAACAAAAAAAATACGACTTGTTATTACCTCATATGGTCGATTGGAAGGACGACGCAATTCTACAATATGCACGTGCTTTTAAACTTATGCCAAATGACGGATATCAAATTCCTTCAGGCGTACTGCATGCGCCTGGATCCGCTTTAACCATAGAACTCCAGGAGGATTCCGATGTTTTCGCAATGCTGCAGGCAAAGACAGGCGGAAAAATTATTAATAAAGATTTATTATTCAAAGATGTTAGAAAAGAAGACAGAGAAAAATACGGCGAGAAAATTATTCTTGAGATGATAGATTGGGAAACAAGCGGAGACCCTTACTTTTATGAAAACCGTCACACTCCGCCGATTCCCATAGATGAAACTAAACAAAAAGGCGGGGAAGAATACTGGATATTTTATAATACCAATAAATTCAGCGGGAAAAAATTAGTTGTGCAGCCCGGCGGCGAATTTATTGGCAAGGATGACGGTGTGTATAATATTTTAGTCTGGAGAGGCAAAGGTTTGTTTGACGGATTAGAAATTGAGGGAGAAAATTTCGATAAAGATGAATTGATCGTATGCCATGAAAGAGCTGTAAAAGAATTAAAAGTTAAAAACACGGGTGATAAAGATTTAATAATATTTAAATTCTTCGGCCCGGATGTTAATAAAAACGTTCCAATGCTGAAAAAATACAAGGATTAATAAATTATGCCGGTTGTGAATAATTATACCGAACTGCCGGATTGGTCGGAGGTTAAGTTTTACGAAATTATTAGCCTGAATACGAATTCTATATTTGACATCCAGAAGAATAGTAATAACGAAGTTTTGTTTGCTGTAAGCGGGACTTGTATCATTGTTTCTAACTTCGAGAATAAATATTTGAAAGCGGGAGACTATCATGAATTCAATAAAGGGATTAATAACTATTCAATTAAAACTGGTGATGAATATTGCTCAATAGTCAGAATTGCAGGAAATTGGTCGGGTGAATGCGGAACGAAGGGAGTATTTGTAATTGAAAACAGTGCTATGCCCAAAAACATTGGCGATGCTGCTGACTATGACAAAACAAGAAAAACCGATTTTGATAATCATTTTCACGACTGTGATGAATATTGGATAATTGTTCAAGGATCCGCCCAAATAGCAACAGAAGGTAAAATTTTCGAAATCGAATCCGGATACTGTGTCGCTACAAAAGCTGGTAAACATCATGATTTTATTGATATATATGAAACGGTTCACGGTGTCTATTTTGAAACTTCATTGAAGGGGTTAAAAAGAGAAGGACATCTCTGGAATCATACACATTCTAAAGGAGCGATTAGTTAATGAATTATAGAAAATTAGGCAGCGGCGGGTTGATGGTTTCTGAAATATGTTTCGGGGTTATGACATTTACAAACGCAAAAGGCTGGACTCATGTCGGGAATACAAAACAGCGGGAGGCCGATAAACTTATAAATATTGCATTCGATAACGGTGTAAATATTTATGATACGGCTGATGTTTATTCAAACGGTATATCAGAAATAATGCTAGGCAAAGCCTTAGGTAAAAAAAGAAACTCTACTATTATTGCTACAAAGTTTGGATTCAGAATGGAGGACGGACCAAACGGCGACGGACTTTCAAGAAATAGAATCATCAAAGCTTGTGAAGACAGCTTAAAAAGACTCGGTACGGATTACATAGATTTATATCAAATTCATTCCGACGATTTTACAACACCAATTGAAGAAACTCTTTCTGCGCTCAATCAATTGGTAAAAGACGGAAAGGTAAGATACATTGGTTGCTCAAACTATACGGCGTGGCAGTTGACTAAAGCAATGTACACATCACAAATAAACGGATGGGAAAAATTTATAAGTCTGCAGGCATATTATACCTTGCTTGGACGCGATCTTGAACTTGACTTAATGCCCGCATGTATAGATCAGGGTGTTGGAATAATGATATGGGGACCGCTGCACGGCGGAATATTAACAGGTAAATATTATAATGTTAATAAATGGCCAAAAGGGACAAGAATTAAATCGGATGATTTCGGAAGGCCGCACGACAAAAAGACAGAAACAAAAGTTCTAAATGAAATAAAAAGAATATCAATTAAAAGAAATGTTACAATGGCGCAGGTATCGTTAAATTATCTCTTAAGAAAACAGGGAATATCAACAATTGTTATCGGCGCAACAAATGAGAAACAACTAATCGAAAATATTAAGACAAGCGATTTTAAACTCGAAGAAAAAGAAATAAATAAGTTGGATGGATTGACGCAGCCGAGAGAATATTATCCGCACTGGTATTTTAACGTGTACAGAAAAGAATCCTATCAAGAAAATTATAAAGTGAAAAGTGTACAATGAGAAACATATTAATTTTATACGATTCTAATTCAGGCAATACAAAGAAAATGGCTGAATATGTAAAACTAGGCGCAGAAGAAAATGAAAATTCGACAGTAAAAATTCTTCATGTTGATCAAGCCTCGGCAGAGGATATTAATTGGTGCGACGGTATTTCCGTAGGCACACCCACACAAATGGGAATAATCTCTTGGAAGATGAAAAAATTTTGGGATGAAATTGGAGACGAGTGCTGGGGTAAAATAGACGGTAAAATCGGTTGCGCTTTTTCATCTTCAGGCGGTTGGGGCGGAGGAGCTGAGATCACTTGTATGTCAATTCTTACTGTATTAATGAATTACGGGTTCCTGGTTTTCGGAGTAACAGATTATGTGGCTGATAAATTTACGCTTCATTACGGTGCAGTTACTGCAGGGGAACCGAGAGAACAAAAAGAAATTGACGCCTGCATAAAACTTGGTAAAAAGTTATCACATTGGGTTTCAATGTATAAAGGATAAAGAAATGAAAAGTCCAAATAAGTATTTCATAGGAATTGATATAGGTACATCAGGTACAAAAGCACTGTTGATTGATAGTATTGGCAATATTGTTCTTACATCATACGAAGAATATTTAACATCAAATCTAAAACCGCAATGGAGCGAACAGGACCCAGAAGATTGGTGGAACGCGACTGTCATTTGCCTGTCAAGATTAATGAAAGATTCTGATATCAGTGCTGAAAATGTTTTTGGGATTGGACTAACAGGCCAGATGCACGGATTAGTTATCTTAGATGTAAATAAAAAAGTGTTGCGTCCTTGTATAATGTGGAATGACCAAAGAACAGCTAATGAATGCAAAGAAATGAACGAAAGAATTGGAACGGCAAAATTAATAAGTATAACTGGTAACAAAGTTTTGACTGGTTTTACAGCACCTAAATTATTATGGGTTAAAAAAAATGAACCGGAAATATATGATAAAGTAAGGCACGTATTATTACCGAAAGATTATATAAGATTTCGGCTAACCGGAGAAATTGGCATCGATGTATCTGACGCTTCAGGAACATCTTTATTTAATGTTAAAGAAAGAAAGTGGTCTAATGAAATTATAGATTTAATGAATATTGATAAAAAATGGCTGCCGGATGTTTTTGAATCCCAAGAAGTTGTTGCTAAAGTAAATAAAGAAGCAGGTGAGCTTATAGGTTTAGAGGCAGGTATTCCTGTTGTTGCAGGAGCTGGTGATCAAGCAGCAGGAGGAATAGGTACTGGAACTATTAAAAATGGAGTTACTTCAATTGTTTTGGGAACATCGGGTGTTGTATTTTCATGCACTGATAAATATACTTATGATACGTACGGGAGAGTGCACTCGTTTTGTCACGCCGTTAATAATTCGTGGCATGTAATGGGTGTAACATTATCTGCAGCAGGTTCACTAAAATGGTTTAAGGAAAATGTTTTCCATTTTGAAACAAAAAATTATGAAATAAACAACCATAATTTATATGAGGTTATTACAAATAAGGCTTCTGAAATCAAACCAGGCTCAAATGGTTTGATATTTCTGCCATACCTAACCGGAGAAAGAACACCCTATCCTGATCCAAATGCAAAGGGAACTTTTACAGGTTTAACAGTGAAGCATAATATCAATCATTTTTCCAGGTCAATTCTGGAAGGAGTAGGTTACTCATTGAAAGATTGTTTTATTCTTCATGAAGCGATAGGAGTTCGAACAGATAAAGTAAGAATTTCCGGAGGTGGTGCTAAAAGTAAATTATGGCAGCAGATTATTGCAAATATTCTAAATAAAGAAATTGTATCGCTTTCAACTGTAGATACAGCACCTTTTGGCGCCGCTTTACTTGCAGCAGTTGGGACAAACCATTTTAGTGATATTTCAGAGGCATGTTCTGTTTCAATTAAGGAATTGGAAACGGTTATTCCCAATTATAATGATACATTAATTTATAAAGATTATTATGAAGTATATAAATCCTTATATGAATCATTAAAATCAGCTTTTACTGATATAACTAATATTGAAAATAAATTGTATTCCTAAATTATTGAATAAAGGTGAAATATGGCAGAAGTAATATTAAAAGATGTATCAAAAGTTTATGAAAAGGATGTGCTTGCCGTAAACAAAGCAAATATTGAAATTAAAGATAAAGAGTTCGTTATTTTAGTCGGGCCGTCGGGATGCGGAAAATCAACTACTTTGAGGATGATCGCCGGGCTTGAAGAAATAACAGAAGGCGAATTGTATATTGACGGTAAATTAATGAATAATGTGCTGCCAAAAAACAGGGATATCGCAATGGTTTTTCAGAATTACGCGCTTTACCCTCATATGACCGTTTATGAAAATATGGCTTTCGGTTTAAAATTGAGAAAATTTAACAAAAAAGAAATTGATGAAAGAGTTAAACACGCTTCAGATATTTTAGGTATTACAGAATTACTTGATAGAAAACCGAAAGCATTATCAGGTGGTCAAAGACAGCGTGTTGCATTGGGAAGAGCAATCGTAAGAAAGCCGAAAGTATTTTTATTTGATGAACCTCTTAGCAATCTCGATGCCAAATTACGTGTACAGATGAGAACAGAAATAGCAAAACTTCATTCCAAACTTGAAGTCACAATGATTTATGTTACTCACGATCAAACCGAGGCTATGACAATGGGTGATAAGATTGTAATTATGGATAAAGGAGATATATTACAAACTGCTACCCCGCTTGAGTTATATAGAAAACCTAAAAATAAATTTGTAGCGGGTTTTATCGGAAGTCCTGCAATGAATTTTATTGAAGGTAAAATTATATCGGAAGATACACTAAAATTTCAGTCTATTAATAATGATTTGATATTTCCAATTACCGAAAAATATAATTCATTATTATCAAAATATATTAATGAAAAAGTAACACTTGGTGTAAGACCAGAAGATATACTGTTAAAAGAATATAGCATGTCAGAATCAAATCATGTAATGAAGGTAAGTCTTGATGTGGTAGAACCAATGGGAAATGAAATATACCTATACTTCAAAATTTCCGAAAATCAAATTGTGGCTCGAGTTCAGGCTGTTGATGATTTAACTGATGGTAAAAATATAGATTTGATGTTAAATATCAATAAATTACATTTTTTTGATAACAAAACAGAAGATGCTATATCTCATTAATCCTAATTTCTCCTAACAATTTATGAAGGAGGACAATATGTTAGAAAAATTAAATGTCACTAAAGAACAAGTTGAAAAATATAATACAGATGGCTTTTTTATAATAGAAAACGCTATTCAAGATGAATTATTACAGTCACTCAGAAAAGAATGTGATCTTTTAATCGATCTTCAAAATAAAGAAATGGATAAACAGGGAGTTGATGTACTCAACCTAAGCAGAAGAAACAGCCGTTACTTTGTATTTCTTGCATACAAGGAAAGAAAACAATTAGGAGAATTTATTTTTAGTGATTTAATGGAATCGTTATGTAAAGCAACAATAGGCAACGACTCCTATCTATTCTGGGAACAATTTGTTGTGAAGGGTACAGATCCTAAAGGAGCCGAGTTTAACTGGCACCAAGATTCCGGTTATGTTGACGGTCCGCATAAACCTTATGTAAACTGCTGGATACCTCTTGACGACGTAAGCGAAGAAAACGGAACTGTTTATTTACTGCCTTACGGTTTAGCAGGGACAAAAGATAAAATTGAACATAAACTAATGGAAGGTTCTAGTGATAGAGTCGGGTATTTCGGAAATGAAAAAGGCGTTCCTGTTGTTGCAAAGGCGGGATCGATTGCTGTTTTTTCAAGTACAGCTTTTCACAGGTCGGGTCCTAATCAAACCAGTAAAATGAGAAGGGCCTGGGCAATACAATATTCTCCGGAAATTATTTATGAATTAGATGGAAGTTTAAAAGGTTTGGATGAGCCTTTCTTGAAAAACGGTGTACGGGTAAAATAAATATGATTTGAGATTTCTCATTTTGAAATTAAGGCGAGAGACTTTGTGAAAACAAAAATATTACTTGATACGGATATAGGGACAGATGTTGACGACGCCATCTGTCTCGCGTATCTTTTAGCAAACCCAAACTGCGAGTTAGTAGGTATAACAACGGTAACAGGCGAATCAGATAAACGAGCTATGCTTGCTAGTTCACTTTGCAAAATATCAGGTAAAAATATTCCTATTTATCCGGGAATAGAAAACCCTTTAATTATAGAACAGCTTCAGAAAAAAGCACAACAGGCAAAAGCGCTTAATAAATGGTCTCATGAAAAAGTTTTCCCAAAATATGAAGCTATTAATTTTATGCGAAGAATTATCCGCGAAAATCCCGACGAAATAGTGCTGCTTACTATCGGACCTCTTACAAATATCGCTGTTCTTTTTTCAATTGATCATGAAATTCCTTCTCTGTTAAAAGGACTCGTTACTATGGCTGGCAAGTTTGACTTAAACGCACCGGCATATAGCAATGTTGAATGGAACGCCATGGGTGACTACCACGCGACAGAAATTGTTTACCGCGCAAATGTTCCTTTTCATAAATCAATCGGGATTGATATTTCTTCAAGGGTTACGATGGATTCAAACGAGTTCAAGAAAATCTGTAATCATAAATTATTAATGCCTGTACTGGATTTTTCAAAAATTTGGTTTGAAGAATGGGATGTAATTACTTTCCACGATCCTCTCGCCGCAGCCTTAATCTTTAACGATTCGATTTGCAAATTTGAAAAAGGTCTTGTAACAATTGAGCTTGAAAAGGAAAAAGAAAGAGGACTAACACATTGGTTCCCCAAAAGTGAAATTAAGAAGCATGAAGTTGCTGTTGATGTGAACAGAGAAAAATTCTTCGAAGAATATTTGTCGGTTTTCAAATAATAAAAATAATTCAAATGAAAAAATTAACAGGATTAATATTAGGTATTTCTCTTTTATTGTCATGTTCAAATCAAAATGATAATAAGACTGAAATTACATTCTGGCACAGTTTTGTCTCCAACACTATTCCAGCGCTAAATGAAATAATTGAGTTATATGAAAAAGAAAATCCGGACGTAAAAATTTTAGCGCAGTATGTTCCTTCGGGCGATCCGCTTATTCAAAAACTTGTCACCGCGATTCAAAGCGGAACAACTCCTGATATTGCCTGGGTGCATGCAGATTTTTTAGATAAGCTTGTTGCTGCTGACGCAATTTATAAAATGAACTATTTTATAAAAGGGCCTAACGGCTTAAGTGAATTAGAGTATAATGATATCTTTCCGCAACTGCTTGCAAACGCAAAGTGGAGAGATACTTTGTATGCCATGCCATTGGAAGCAACAAACCTAGCGCTGTTGTACAACAAAAATCTTTTCAGAAAAGCGGGATTGGATCCGGAACAGCCGCCGCAAACTTGGGGCGATTTAATAAAGTACGCGGAATTACTAACTCTTGATGAAAACAAAGATGGCATAAATGAACAGTACGGTTTTTACATACCAGCTTTTCCCGCCTCGGGACCATTGAGCATATGGATGCTCCTGCAATGGGAACCCTTTTTGTGGCAGGCAGGCGGAAAATTTTTAAATGATGACCAGACGCAAGCTTCTTTTAATAATGAAGCGGGGATAAAAGCATTAACTTTATGGAAAGAACTTTATGACAAACAAAATCTTACTTCATTTTCTCTTACACATAACATGGGATTTGTATCGGGAAAGGTCGCGATGATTATGGATGGCTCATGGGATCTTCCGCAATTCAGGGAAATTAAAAATTTTGAATGGGGAATCGCGCCCCTTCCAGCTGGACCTGTTAAACAAGCCACTTATCTAGCAGGCGAACACTTAACAATATTTAAGAATTCCGATCATCCCGGTAAAGCGTGGGAATTTATTAAATGGTTTATTCGTCCCGATATTCAAGCTAAGTTTTCTATTATGTCCGGTTATCTTCCGGTACGCAATACCACGATTGAACTTCCTGAATATAAAAATCATTTAAAGAATGATAAATATTTAGCGGCATTTGTAGAACAGATGAAAATAGGAATGCCTAGACAGAATATAGACTTTAACAAGATTGAAATTAATCAGATAATTGCAGAAGCAGTTGAAAAAACCTTGCTCGGAAATGTGGACGCGGAAAAATCATTGAACGATGCCGCGGAAAAAGTTAATAGAATTTTACATGAATCTAAATTGACGCATAAAAAATGAAAGTACTAAGATTAATAGATCGCGGAATGTTTGAAGTGTTTGAAACACCCGTACCTGAATTAATAGACGATGCCAGCGCATTAATAAAAATTAACTCGGTTGGCGTCTGCGGCTCGGATATTCATTATTTCGCAGATGGCAGAATAGGGGAACAGGTTATTGATTACCCTTTTATTATCGGGCACGAAGCATCGGGTTATATTGAAGAATTAATAGGTGATGACAGCAAACTTAATAAAGGACAATTAGTTGCAATGGACCCGGCAGTTTCTTGCGGAAAGTGCGACCAATGTTTGGCAAATAGGGAACACACCTGTAGAAATCTAAAATTTATAGGCGCGCCGGGACAGCTTGACGGCATGATGCGTGAGTATATTGTGATTCCTAAAAAAAATCTTTACACGGTTCCGGATGATTTTACCGCTTGCGAAGCTTGCTTCATTGAGCCCCTTTCCGTCGGAGCTTATGCCGTTAAACTTGCGGATATAATATATGAAAAATCTTTTGCCGTTTTGGGATGTGGACCAATTGGATTAAGCGTTATTATGAGTTTAATGTTCGATAAACATAAAAATATTTTTGCCGCCGATAAACTAAATTATAGAAGAAAGATTGCAGAGCAGCTTGGCTCTTCCTTTTCCGTCAACCCAAATGAAACAGATATATCGGAGTTCATAAAATCAAAAGAGAGTTTGGGAATTGATGTTGTGTTTGAATGCTGCGGTGAACAATCAGCTTTAAACACCGCAGTTGATATTTTAAAACCGGGTGGAAAATTGGTGGTTGTTGGAATCCCATCAACTGATTTTATAAATTTTGATATCAACAAATTGAGAAGAAAAGAGATTATAATTATAAATGTGCGGCGACAGAATAATTCGATGGAAAAGGCGATTAGTATTTACAAGGAGTTCAAAAGCTTTAGCAAGAAGTTAATTACTCATTCTTTCAATTATACTGAATCTCAAAAAGCGTTTGAGACGGTAAGTAAATATGAATATGGGGTTATAAAAGCAGTTATAAATTTTTAAGTGAAGGAAAATGAAAAATATTATTTCTATATTTATTCTAGTTATGATTCTTATAGCACAGCTCAAAGCTCAATGCGGATGTTTAGGAGAAAAGACAGGGGGTAATAAAGGTGTTGTTCCTAAATACGAATTTGCCGAAAAAGTTTTTGATAATGCTTTCTTCTCAGAAGGTCCGGCTGCTGCTTATGACGGTAAAGTTTATTTCAGCGATATAACTTTTACTAGCGAAGTGCCGGGCGAATGTGGACATCTTTTCGTTTACGATCCTTTAACTGGCGAAACAAAAATTTATCGTTCCCCTAGTAATATGTCTAACGGAATGATGATTGACCCATCAAACAATCTAATTGTTTGCGAGGGCGCCGATACCGGCGGAAGAAGAATTACACAAACCAATTTAGTAAACGGTGAAAGCAGTGTTGTAGCTTCTTCTTATAACGGCAAACCATTTAACTCTCCTAACGATTTAACGATTGATTCACAAGGAAATATATATTTTACAGACCCGCGTTATTCCGGCAATGAAAAACTTGAGCAGCCGGTCATGGGCGTTTATAAAATTAATATTAACGGCAACGTAGAATTAATTATAGATAATATAAGCATGCCGAACGGTATTGCTTTATCACCTGGTGAAGAATATATATATGTCAGCTGCAACGATGAATCGGCCGCTGAAAATAAATTCGATTCAATTTACACAGGAATGTTTATAGCCCGCTATAAAAAAAATATGGCCGGCGATTTTATTTTCGATAAAATCTTTACTGAATTTTTCGGCGGTTACGGTCCCGACGGCCTGACGGTTGATTCCGATGGAAACCTTTACGCAGCCGTTAGAAACGAAGACGACCCCGCTATTTGGGTTTTTAATTCCGAAGGAGAAACAATAGATTGGATCCGGCTACCTGAAGTTCCTAGCAATGTTTGTTTTGGGAAAGGGGATTACAAAAATATTTTATACATCACAGCCGGCGGAAGCCTTTATAAAATTAATGTTAAAACATCCGGCTTAAATTAAAATTGTAAATTGTTCTCATTAATAATTATGAAAAAATTAAAAATAATACTTCTGTTTTTCTTTTTAACTGTTTCCGTTTCAGCTCAACATAAAAATCTGACTCAATATGTTAATCCATTTATAGGAACCGCAAACGGCGGAAATACTTTCCCCGGCGCTGTTGTTCCGTGGGGAATGGTTTCCGTCAGCCCGCACAATAGTTTGGGTGCGCCTTCGGGGTATATAAAAGGAGGAGATTACTTTTACGGTCTGGGGCATACACATTTAAGCGGAACAGGATGCGCAGAACTTGGAAATATAATTGTTACTGCAACAAGAGATGTTGCTTCTTCCGATCCTCAGAATTATAAATCAAAATATTCTAATGAAAAAGCATTGCCGGGATTTTATCGTGTGTCTCTAAACGATTATAAAATTGATATTGAAGTTACTGCAACAGAAAGATGCGGTCTGATCAAATTTATTTCAGAAGAAGAAGGAGAGATAAAAATAATTATAGACGCCGGAAGAAGTTTAGGTTTATTGGGCGGCGGAATGATTGAAATTATTTCACACACAAATTTGGAAGGCTATAACATAAGCGGCGGTTTTTGCGGAGAAGAAAATAGAGAAAAGATTTATTTCAGTTCAAAGTTCAGCAAGGAGTGTCATTCAAAATTTATAATTATTAATGATATAAAAATAAGTGAAAGCTCTGCTGAAGTTAATGATTCTTCACTAGCGGTTTGTTATACATTTAAGGTAAACAAAGGCGAAGAAATATATTTAAAGACCGGCATTTCATACACAAGTATTAATAACGCCGAATTGAATTTGGAAACCGAAATACCGGATTGGGATTTTGAAAAAGTAAAAAACACCGCTGAAAAAAAATGGGAAAAAGTTTTATCGCGAATAATGGTTGAAGGGGGAATGCGCTCCGATTACACAAAATTTTATACCGCGCTTTATCACATGCTGATTCATCCCAATATTATTAACGATGTAAGTGGTGATTTCCCTTTAATGGGACAAACGGGAATTGGTAATTATAAAGATCGTAACCGTTATAACGTTTTTTCTTTGTGGGATACTTATAGAACGCTCCATCCTTTTTTAACCCTTGTTTATCCTGAGATACAATCCGGCATGATTAAAACAATGATAGATATGTATAAAGAATCCGGTTTCCTGCCGAAGTGGGAACTGGCAGGAGTCGAAACGTACATGATGGTAGGTGAACCGGCTGTTCCCGTAATTGCGGACAGTTATTTAAAAGGAATAAAAGATTTTGATATTAAAACTGCTTTTGAAGCAATGTTAGAAACTACAATTCTGAATGAAAATGAAAAAGCTCCGCCGGTACGAGCCGGTTATCATGATTTACTTAAATACGGTTACATTCCATTCGATCAGGATATGACCAACGAATGGTGGGCTTGGGGACCTGTTTCAACTTCTCTCGAATATAATTTTGCAGACTGGACAATTGCGCAGATTGCCAAATATCTCGGAAAAGAAAATAATTATAAAGAGTTTTTTAATAGGTCAATGAATTATAAAAATCTATTTGATAATGAAACTAAATTTATGCGTCCCCGATTAAAAGACGGAAAATGGCTCGAACCTTTTAATCCATTGGAGAATGAGGGTTCGGGAGAATGGGCAGGTTCCGGCGGACCCGGTTATGTAGAAGGCAACGCCTGGAATTATACTTGGTTTGTTCCCCACGATATACAAGGATTAATTGATTTGTTCGGAAGCGAAGAAAACTTCGCGTCAAAATTACTAACAATGTTTAGAAACGGACAATTCACAATTAACAACGAGCCGGATATTTTTTATCCATATCTTTTTAATTATATAAAAGGAATGGACAGCAGCACTAAAATAATAGTAAAAGGTATAATAGATAATGAATTCGGAATTGAAGCAGACGGGCTTCCGGGCAATGACGACTGCGGAACAATATCCGGCTGGTTTGTTTTTTCGGCTCTAGGATTTTATCCTGTTTGTCCGGCTTCACAAGACTATCAAACCGGGATTCCGTTGTTTTATAAATCAACAATTAAACTGAACAAGGACTATTATTCCGGCGATGAATTTGTAATAATAAGAAAATATACAAAGACCCCTAACGAAATTAATAAAATTGAATTGAACAATAGACTGCTCGACAGGTTAAATATTACTCACAAAGAAATTACATCCGGCGGGAAATTAAATTATTATTTTTTAAAATAAAAAAAACGAACTATGAAAAAAATTAATCTTGGGATAATTGGAACTGGGCTGGCGGCTGAAGAACTTCATCTACCGGCACTATTAAAACTAAAAAATCAAATTAAGATTGCGAAAGTTTGTAATCATACGGAAGTAAAAGCAAAAAGATTTTCAATGCTTGCCGGTAATGTACCTTACACTATGGATTACAAAGAAATATTAAACGATCCTAAAATTGAGGCTGTTGATATTTTGCTCCCTATTGATTTGAATTACAAAATCACAAAAGAAGCTTTAAAAGCCGGCAAACATGTAATTGTAGAAAAACCAATTGCAGCAAATTTAACAGAAGCAAAAAAAATGCTTATGCTGCAAAAGGAATTTCAAAAAGTAATGATGGTAGCGGAAAACTTCCGTTACAGAAAAAATTTCACTTTCGCTAAAAAGTTAATTGATAAAAATACTATCGGGAAAGTTTATTCACTAAAATATGATGTCTTTCATAATGTTCATGAAAATAGTAAATACGCGAAAACAAAATGGCGTAAAAATCATAAATATTCAGGCGGGTTTTTAACTGACGGGGGAGTTCATTATATAGCTGGAATCAGACATCTAATAGGTGAAATAAAATCCGGTGTTGCAGTAACTCATTCTGTAAATAGTAAAATAGGCGAGCTCGATACATTATCATTACAGTTTAAAACTGCAAAAAATATATTTGGTACATTTAATATGCATTACAGCGCAAAAGGTTTTTGGGAAGATAGGGTTGTTGTATTAGGCGATGCGGGAGCAATTGAAATAGATCAAGATAAAGTAATAGTTAGAAAAGAAGGCAAACCGCCGAAAGAATATGATTGTTCTGACGATCACGGATTCTACAATGAACTGAATAATTTTTACAATGCAATTACTAAAGGCGAAAAAATTATTGGCACGTTTGACGAAGCATATAAAGATTTGAATATTGTTTTGAGTGCGTTAAAATCGGCCGCAACTGGTAAGAAAGTTTATTTCAGATAATTTACCCGATTGAGATATTTGTGCAGCCGTAGTCTTCCAATTTTGCAATCCACATTCTTTTTGTATTTTCGTCGGCGTTCGGTTTGTCGTTGAATTTGTATTCAACACCTATGTTTTTTGATTTGTCCCTGCCGATATTATGAAACGCCATCACTTCAACTTTTAAGATGTTTTGATATTTCTTATTCAGACCAGCAATAAAACTTAAATGCTCTTCTGAATCATTAACTCCCGGAATTAAAGGGCAGCGTAAGATTATATTCGCTCCGTTGTTCGAAAGCAGATCAAGATTAAGTAAAATTAATTTGTTCGAAGCTCCTGTAAATTCAATATGCTTTTTATCTTCCGCCGCTTTAATATCATATAAAAATAAATCAACATAGGGAAGTATATCAAGATACTGTTGTTCTTTAGCAAAGCCGCAGGTTTCAATTGCAGTATGAAGTCCAGCATCTTTGGCTTTCATCAATAAACTTTTTGTGAATTTAAATTGAGCGAGAGGTTCTCCGCCGGAAATTGTTAAACCGCCGTTTGAGTTTTCAAAATATTTTTTATCTCTTAAAACGATATTAATAATTTCATTAGTAGAATATTCTTTGCCGATAATTTGTAGCGCTTCGCTTGGACATACTTCAACACATTTTCCGCTTAATTCACATGCGTCAAAATTAACATTGTGTTTACCGTTAACAAAAGAATGAACAGTATTATTACAGACTTTTACACATTCCATGCATGAAGTACATAAGTTTTCGTTAAAAGATAACTGCTGTTTATAAGGTTTTGCTTCCGGGTTGTGGCACCATGCGCAATTAAGCGGGCAGCCTTTTAAAAATATAGTAGTGCGTATTCCCGGCCCGTCGTGAAGTGAGAATCTTTGTATATCAAAAACTAAACCGTTAGTGTCTGTTGCATTCATTTTTAATACAACGTTCTGTTTAAAATATCCAACTGAATATCTTTTGCGAGTTCCACAAACCGTGCGCTGAATCCCCCTACTCGTACAAAAACATGTTTATATTTTTCCGGTTCATTCATTGCATTCTCGAGATCACCCCGGTTAACTACAGTAATCATTGCCTGGGCTCCGCCGTTTTCAAAATACGTTTTTAGCAGGGCTTTTAATTCATCCTTGTGTTCAGTGAACATTTGACTACTAAATTTTATATTCTGCACAGCACCGGCGTGAATGTCTGTCGCCGGTTTCACAATAGAATTAAGTAATGAAGTAATTCCGTTTTTATCGTTTCCGCTAGTGGGCGTGTTCCCGTTATTCATTGACGTAAAAGCCAATCTGCCGTCTGCCGATGCGCTTGTGGATCTTCCCATTAAAGTGTTTGCGCTGTTATTAATATTTACAATCATATATGAATGAAGTCCTACTCTGTCTTTCTGATCTCTAACATAATTACAGACATGATTGTGAACTTTCAACAGCATATCGTCCGCTTCGTCTATATCGTTTCCGTATTTCGGAACATCGGCTATTTTCTTTTTTAGTTTTTCAAATCCTATAAAATTATTGTCAATAGCTTTTAATAATTCTTCTTTGGATACGGATTTGTCCACATAAATTAATTTTTTAATTACGAGCAGACTGTCGGCGGTATTTGTATTGCCGTAAGTCTCTAGTGTTCCTCCGAGATAACGGATGCCGCCAGAGAAAATTCCTTTGCCTTTTTCTAGGCAGTCATCGTATAGCATACTCATTAATAAATACGGCGCAACTTCGCCTGCAACATTGTACTCAAGGGCTTCATGGTCAGCCATAATTCTTACATAATGTTCAATTTGTTTTTTATAACCGTTCCATAAATCGTCAAATGTTTTAAAGCTTTCGAAAGTGCCGAGTGCTAATCCCATCTGTTTTTTTGTAACCGGATCTATTCCGTTATGAAGTGTAACTTCTAATGCTTTTAATAAATTAATAACTCCACTCGGCGTACCGAAACTTTGGTGTTCCAAAATATATTCGCCGCAGCCGTAAGGCACATACTGTTCAGCTTCTTTTTCCGTAAAGCCGAAAGCTTTCACAACTGAATTTAAATTTACATCGTCATTATAAATAATAGGAAATGTTCTACCTTCACCGATAACTTCAAGAGCTTTATCAAAAACGTCAGGATTCATACCTTCATAAATACGCAATGATAATTGCGGTTCAATTTCAAGTACAGTTCGGCTAGCTTCCATCGCAAGTATTGCAAAACGGTCGGCATTATTTTCGTTAGCTCTTCCTTTGCCTCCGATAATAACTCTATTGTGAACAACTGTATGTTTGTCAGCCATTAACTGCCATAGCGACTGTAGCATTTTTAAAGCTTCGACTTCGGTGATAATACGGCAATCAAGATCGTTTGCCAAAAGATCGCCGAGGTATACATCCATTCTTCCGTAATTTCTTACATCAGCTGCATTGGCGTAAAGCCAGAACAATTGAATCCCTTCGCGAAGTGTTTTAGGTCTTGAATCTTTAATTAATTTAAGTGTGTCAATAATATTATTTAGCCGTAAAATGTTTTCCGCGTCAGCTAATTCCTTTTGTGTTTCTGCGTCTCTTATATAATAATCAATAATATCATTAATTACATTCAACGCGATTAATGATCCTTCATAAAATTTTTCGTCGAGATTATTTTCTTTTGCTGTTGCTAATTTCGATAGTATTTCTTTTCTTAATCCTGGCAGACCGAGCTGCATAAGTTTCTTAAAATTAATATTTCCGCCAGTGAGCCTGTAAAGCGGGAAAGCTATTCCTGATTGATTCATCCAATCGTCGCTCGGCAAATATTTTGCCATCTCCGGCGGATAACTTCTTCTTATCTTTGCGGAAGTGTTTTCGGTTTCCCAGAAGCTTATGATCTCTTCAATTTCTTTTTTGGTTTTTTCATCGGTCGTTTCATCATTTAAAATATTCTGCAGTTCGGGTTTTAATATGTAATATCCGAAGGCTGTTGAACCCCATTCGTCCGGACTGAATCCTACCAACCCATGTTTCAGTCTACCTGCGTAAAGATCGTTTTGCTGAATCGGTTGAAAATAATCCGGGAACTCCGCTTTAAGACAGTGCGCTTCCCTGATCGCAGGGTGATGATTAATATACTCTTTGTAAGTACGTGTAAACTTAATTTCTGTTTTAAAATTCTTTTTCATAAATATTGATTTTATTTATTAATATGATATATTTGTCAATAGCTAAATTATTACAAAATAATCGATATTCTTGTTTTTCCTTGATAAAATAATTGTAGTATATTGATATTTTATGAAAGACCGTTCACACTTAAAAATCTATTCAGAAAAAATTATTGATCCTTTTACCGAGGTTCATTTCGCGTGGCATAAATCGTTAAACGACATTACAATTGAACACACGCATAATTTTTATGAAATCTTTTTGATCACAAAGGGAAAGGTTGTACATAATATAAACGACAACAAGCAGCTTCTTGAAGAAGGAACGCTTGTGTTCATTAGACCTTCAGATGTTCATCATTACAAAAAATATAAAGATGAAAACTGCGAACTGATAAACATCGCCTTCCCGCAGAAAACAATAAAGGAACTATTTAATTATTTGGGCGAAGGATTTAATAGAAAAAGTCTTTTAGAAAATGGCATGCCGCATTCCGTAAAATTATCAAATGTTGAAACCGGGATAATCATAAAAAGGATGGAGGACTTAAATTTAATAAACCGCGATAGCAAACAAGAGATAAATACAAAACTGCGGATTCTTCTTTTAGAAATATTTATAAAATATTTTTCCTCAAATTACAACGATGAAAAAACAAACGTGCCGCGGTGGCTTTCCACTTTAAGAGAAGAGATGCTGAAAAAAGAAAATTTTATTAAAGGATTTTCCGAGATGCAGAGAATCTCAAACAAATCCAAAGAACATGTGTGCAGGGAATTTAAAAAACATTTTGAGTTAACACCGACGGAATTTATAAATGACCAGAGACTTAATTACGCTGCAAACCTTTTAACGAACACTGATGAAAATATTCCTTTCATTTCGATGGAAGCGGGTTTTGAAAACCTCAGTCACTTTTATCATATCTTCAAAAAAAAATTTAATTCCTCACCCGGGGATTTTAGAAATAAATATAGAACATCAATTATACCGTAATAAAATTTAGGAGGATTTAATGGAGTATAGATATTTAGGAAAATCCGGTTTAAAGGTATCCGCTTTGTCTTTCGGTTCATGGGTTACTTTTCATGAGCAGATTGACGAGAAAACAGCTTACGATTGTATGAAAGCCGCCTACGATGCCGGGGTTAATTTTTTTGACAATGCAGAAGTTTATGCCGAAGGAAACTCGGAAGTAATGATGGGTAAGGTAATTAAAAAGTCGAAATGGAAAAGAAGTGATCTTGTTGTTTCCACAAAAATATTTTGGGGAGGTGCGGGACCAAACAATACCGGGCTTTCACGCAAACACATAATTGAAGGAACGGACGCTTCGCTAAAGAGAATGCAGATGGATTATGTTGATTTAATATTCTGCCACAGACCGGATATTCACACGCCGATTGAAGAGACAGTTAGAGCGATGAATCATGTTATAAATCAAGGCAAAGCTTTTTATTGGGGAACAAGCGAATGGAGCGCCGAGCAGATAACTGAAGCATATCAAGTAGCAAGGCGTGAACATTTAATTCCGCCTTTAATGGAACAGCCTGAATACAATATGTTCAAACGCGACAAAGTTGAGAAAGAATATTTAAGATTATTTGAAGAAATAGGTTTGGGAACTACAATTTGGAGTCCGCTTGCGAGTGGTTTTTTAACCGGGAAATACAACAAAGGCATACCGAAAAACAGCCGCGTTAATTTAAAAAATTATGAATGGCTGAAAAACATTTTATTGAGCGAAAGCGGTAAAAACAAAATTGAAAAAGTAAAAAAACTTGAACCGCTTGCAAAGGATTTGGGAGTAAGTCTCGCAAATTTGGCGTTGGCATGGTGTTTAAAAAACGAAAACGTAAGTACGGTTATAACCGGCGCTTCAAACGAGAAACAAGTAAAAGAAAATATGAAATCGCTTGACGTTGCTGAAAAATTGACGGATGAAGTTATGAACAAGATTGATGCTATTTTGGACAACAAACCTGAACTTGATTATGATTTTAGAGGGTGATGATAATTAAGGTGATTAGTACTTCAAAAGGCTGCCGATAAAAGCAGCCTTTTCTTTTTATTAATTTTTAATTCTCTCTTTAAAAATTTCCTTCATCGCATTATTGATTTCCCATGCGTCACTTACTGGTTTGTGGCTAAAGGGGAGAGTGTGCATATAATTTGGCGGACCGAATTCAGGTGTAACAGTTAAATGTTCCATTCCTAATGATTTGCAATTATCAACTATTCTTTGCCAAATAGATAAATGATTATTTAAATGTTGTTTCCATTCCGGCGCGCGCGGGTCTGTTACCTGCGGACCTTCTTCAAAACCAACTCGAGCATGGATATGCCTGCTTCTTAAAATTGCTAAATCTAAATTCTCTTTTTGATTTGATAAATCACTTTCGTGAACGACCATCCAGTGAGAGAAATCGGCGGTTAGGTATAAATCCGGCAGTACATCAAGATATTTCACCGTTTCAATTAAAGAATAGGTAGAACGTCCGCGATGTGTTTCGGCTGTAATAATTATATTTGTTTCTTTTGAAAGGTTGCTTAACTTTTTTAGGAGCAGCAGGTTGTCTTCAAAAGTAAAATAATCTTTTCCAGGATGGCAATTGATTAAAATAGGATTACACTTTAACGCTTTTTCGACGAATTTGTCAACGCTTCTTAGGTGTTCATCAATATTATTGCCTTCTGTTAAAAACTGGGCAATTATTTTTAAATCGTATTTATCGTGAAGTTCAATTAGTTCTTCAGGCGATTCTTTAATTTCATTTAAATAAATTTCGGTTCCATCGTAACCATCGTTTTTAGTTTTCTTCAGAAAAGTTTCGGTCGGTTCTTCCCAAGCTTCCCATTTTGATTTTGTAAATAGAATTTTCATATTATTTCCATTCAGTATATTCAAAAATTGAATATAACTAATAATTTATGTGATTCGAAAAATCATTTATAATGATTTATAAATAATTATCACCTGGTCACAAAACAACTGCAATATTTTAATAATTAAGTAATTTAGTTCTAGTTCTGAACAATTTTAACAATACATAGACTCGCTGACTCTCTGCAAGCAATAAAAAAGTCTCGATTAAAGCGGACTAAATATGTTTCAAAAAAAAGATTATAAGCCAGTCTTTAGAAATTGAAGAGAAAAATAAAATCTTTAATCAAAATTAATTGATACATCTAAGGCCATATTTAGTAAGATAAAATTTAAAAACAATAATTTGTTTTTAAATTAAAAATTTGCTCAAAGACTATTTATTTGTAATCATTCCTACCAGATGGGTGGAGAGGTCAATCATTCCTCCTCCGGCAGACAAAACAATCATTCAATCAATCATTCAATCAATGAATCAATCAATCAATCATTCATTCACCCTTACTGTAATACCGCATACAGTACGTAAAATAGGTATAAAATACGCAACCGCATAAAACGAAGAATTTTATACTATACCGGCGTATAACTACTGTGAAACCAGCATGAAACCAGCAAGCAACCAGCATATAACAAGCATAAACCTATAATGAGAAGAGTTTTGATTTACTGTAATGAAAAATACAGTGAAATTTATAAAGATGTTTTTGTTTCATCGGATACCTTGACAAGTTTAATGTAAAAAGATGGTTCGTTTCTTCTGTAAGTTTGTTATATTTACAGAAAAAAAGAACCACTGTTATGAATGAGATAATTGAACATATCAAAAAGCACGGTTACATTAGGATGAAAGAACTAAAAGACGCCGGATTTCACACAAGAGATATTGCCACGCTTCTTAAAGGCGGTGAAATAGAAAAACCTGGACTTTATAAAATCCCTAACAATTAATAGCAAAATTGTTGATAGAATTGAAAAGTTTATTACGGAAGCTTGCAATTTAAAGTCAGAAAAAAGGGAATGGGACAATAGTTCATGGGTGTGGAAATAAAAATACTATTTAAAAAGTGCCGTTTATTAAATGAACGTGTAGAAGTCTAAAAGTATTCCTCATTATATTAACATAAGGTTTCACCGGATTTATTTTTATAATTTCTTCATTTAACCAAACGAAAGAATCCTTCGATAATTATTGTGATCAGGATCAAAACACAATATAGTCTTGTTATATTTTGATTTATTTTTATATATTATTATGCGGATTTTACTCTAATAAATTAACTAATAAGCGATTTGTTCGATTCTTTCATATAGATTTTTACATTAAATAAAGATTGGTTATTATTTCTCAATCAGAATTTGAGATTCTAGCCGGTGAATTATATAACTTAAGCGCTTTTTAGTTGCCGTTTGGGACTATTATGAAACTAGAGTTAATCCTTCAGAAGAAAAAACCATTAATAATTATAACTCTCGTTTTAAGTTTTATTGTAGTCGCCGGCGGTTTTAGTTATTATAATCACGAAGCCGGTGATATTAGATTTGAGAAACACAGCGTTTTAAAAGCTATCGCGGAATTAAAGGTTGCCGATCTTATTCAATGGAAAAACGAAAGACTTTCCGAAGCCGAGTTTTTTTCAAGCGATGATTTATTTATTCAAAACACGCAAAAGCTTTTATCGGATAAAAATTCAAAATCATTAAAAGAGTATTTTACTAATACGCTTTCCACAATAGCTGTTAATCATAAGTATCAGAATATATTTATCATCTCCGATAAAAGCTCTTTTATTTTCAATTTATATGCTGAAAATTATAAAATTGATTCCATAACTTCTGATTTTGCTGATAAGGTATTTGAGAAAAGAGAAATAATTTTCAGCGATTTTTATACTTGTGAAACCCACAATTGTATTCATTTCGATATTTTAGCCCCGATTTTTAATAACGATAAATGCATCGCCGTACTTTTATTCCGTATAAATCCGAATGATTTCCTTTTCCCGCTGATTCAGAAATGGCCAATGCCTTATAAAACAGGAGAAACTCTTCTTGTAAGAAAAAATAACGGTTATGTTGAATATCTAAATAATCTTCGTTTTAAAAATAATTTAAACATATCGCTTAAAATCCCGGATTCTAATAATGAAATTTTAGCAAGTCTGGCGTTTAAAGATAAAACAGGAATAATTGAAGCAAAGGATTATAGAAATGTTGACGTGCTTGCCGATATAGTTCCTGTTAATAACACTCCTTGGATTATGATAGCGAAGGTAGACATCTCTGAAATATACGAGGAACTTTGGTTTAGAGCTTTGTTTATCATTTTGCTTTCCGGACTTTCAATTTTACTTCTGGCCGCGGGCATTTCATTTATTTATAAATACAGGCAAAGCGGCGTTTATAAAAGTTATTTATTAAAGGAAAAAGAACTTAGAGAAAATGAGGAATTATTCAGAATTACGCTTTATAGTATAGGTGACGGTGTAATAACAACCGACGCTTACGGCCGCGTAAAACATATGAATAAGGTTGCCGAAGATTTAACGGGCTGGAAAGAAGCCGATGCTCAAAATAAAGCTATTGAAAATGTTTTTGATATAATTAATGAAGATTCGAGACGTAAGGTTGAAAACCCGGTTGACAGAGTGTTAACGGAAGGATTAATAGTAGGACTTGCGAACCATACCCTTCTTGTCTCTAAAAACGGAAAAGTAACCTCAATTGCAGACAGCGGCGCTCCCATTAAAACAGAAAACGATGAAATTATTGGTGTAGTACTTGTCTTTAGGGACCAGACGGAAGAACATAAAGCGACTAGAATATTGGAGCAAAGCAGAAATGATTTAAGAGAAGCGCAGGCAGTTGCGAAATTAGGAAATTATGTTTGGGAATTTTCAACAAATATTTGGTCCAGTTCAGATATTCTAAACGAAATTTTCGGCATTGACCAAAACTATAACCGCTCATTGGAAGGATGGGCTAATATTGTTCATCCCGATTTTAGGGAAATGATGCTTAACTATGTAACAAATGAAGTGATCGCCAAAAAACAAAGATTTGATAAAGAATATAAAATTGTTCGTGTATTCGATGGAATTGAAAGATGGGTGCACGGTTTGGGTGAACTTGAGTTTGATGAACAAAATAACCCGGTAAAATTATTCGGTACAATAACTGATATAACTGAACGTAAAAATTATGAATTAAATCTTAAACGTTCCGAGGAAGATTATAAAACTTTATTTAACCAGGGACACGATCCAATTATAATATTTGTCCCCGAAGATGAAACCATATTAGACGTAAACGACAAAGCATGCCATGTTTACGGGTTCTCCAAAGAAGAATTTATCGGAATGTCCCTTACAAAAATTTCAAATAATATAAACGCTGGTAAAGAAAGAATAAATACAGTAATAAATGACGGCTGGATTCGCGGATTTGAGACAACTCAATTTAAAAAAGACGGAAGTGAAATTATTGTTGAAATAAACGCCACTAAAATTAATTACCAAAACCGCGTGGCAATATTAAGCACAAACAGAGACATTACCAAAAGAAAAAAAGCTGAAGAAAAATTGATTGAAAATGAAGAACGTATGCGCGTAATTGTTGAAGGTACACCTAATTTGTTCTTCTACACACAGGACGCCGCGGCTAAAATTAAATATATATCTCCTTCGGTTGAAAAAATTACAGGGCATAAAGTAAAGGATTGGATTAATGAATCACACTGGTTTATAACCGATAATGAGATTAATAAATTAGCGATTGAGTATACTCATAAACACTTAAAAGGTGAATTCACTTCAGCACCAATTAATGTCGAAATTCAACACGCCGATAACTATGCAATCCTTCTTGAAGTATATGAAAACCCGATAATAAAAAACGGAATAGTTACCGGACTGCAGGGAGTAGCTCACGATATTACTGCCAGGCGAAAAGCCGAAATTGCTTTAGCCGAAAGCGAAGAATTATTCCGCAAAGCTTTTTTAACAAGCCCGGATTCTATTAATATTAACAGATTGAGCGATGGTTTATATGTAAATATAAATGACGGTTTTACAGCTATAACTGGTTATACAAAGGATGAAATTGAAGGTAAAACTTCAAAAGATATTAATATTTGGGTAAATCCGGTTGATAGAGAAAAACTTGTAAAAGGCTTAAAAGAAAACGGTTCGGTTACAAATCTTGAAGCGGATTTTAGATTGAAGGACGGTTCAATTATTACCGGTTTAATGTCGGCCGTAATAATTAATCTTAACGCTGTTCCTCATATCCTTTCTATTACACGAAATATTGATGAAATTAAAAATGCTCAACTGCGTGTAAAAGAAAGCGAAGAATTATTCAGAAATGCGTTTACAACTATTCCGGATTCAATAAGTATTTCAAGTCTTGATGATGCTGTTTTTAGAAATATTAATGAGGGCTTTACTAAAATTACAGGATATACCGAAGAGGAGGTTATCGGTAAATCTTCGAGTGAAATAAATCTTTGGGCCGATGAATTTGAAAGAGAAAAATTAATTGAAAGATTAAAAAAAGATGGTACGATTACAAATTTTGAAACAAGGTTCAGAATTAAAAGCGGGGAAATTCTTACCGGATTATTGTCAGCCTCTGTACTGAAGTTAAATGGGAAACTAAATATACTAGCTGTTACAAGAGATATAACTGATTTAAAACTTATTGAAGATTCTTTAAGAAAAAATGAGGAAAAATATAGAATAGTCGCAGATAATACTACCGACTGGATATATTGGATTGACGAGCAGAAACAGTTCAGATATATATCGCCTTCCGTAACTAATGTTACGGGATATACGCAATTCGATTTTAAGAATAATTCTGATTTGCTTACCGATATTATATTTGAAGAAGACAGACAAAATGTAATTTCTCATTTTAGTAATTTATTAGATTCAACAGTTCAAATTTGCAGTAAAGAATTTAGAATAGTGACGAAACAAGGACATGTTAAATGGATATTTCATAGATGCAGAGCTGTAATGGACGAAAACGGGAAATTCCTGGGGCGCAGATCGAGCAACCGGGATATTACCGAATTAAAGGAAGCCGAGTTTAAGTTAAAAGAGAGCGAAAAGAAATACAGAGCATTTTTTGAAAATGATTTAACGGGAGATTATATAAGCACCGTTGACGGGGAACTTTTAGCGTGCAACCTTTCATTTGCAAGAATTTTCGGATATAAAGATGTTGAAGAAGCAATGAGCAGCAATATGAAAAATATATATTTGGATGATGCTGCTAGAGAGTCCTTCTTAAATTTATTAAAAGAAAACAGAAATTTATTAAACTTTGAATATGAGTACAAAAAAATAACCGGCGAAAAGATTTATTTGATTGAAAATACGTATGGAATTTTCGATGACAAAAATAATCTTGTAAAACTGCAGGGTTATATTTTTGATAATACACAAAGAAAAACAGCCGAGCTTCAGCTTATTGAAAGTGAAAAACGATTTAAGGGGTTATTCGACAACGCCAAACTTGGAATTTACCGCGGTACGCCCGAAGGAGAATTATTATACGGAAATAAAGCGTTATTTGAAACGCTTGGTTATAATTCTATTGAAGATCTTAAAAAACTAAAAGCCGGTCAATTATATGTAAATCCCGCCGAAAGAGAGAAATTTAAATATGAGATGGAAACAAAAGGTTTTGTTTCCGGATTCGAGGAATTATTTTATAAAGGTGATAATTCAATTATTGTAATTTCAGAAAGCGCTCATACGGTAAAAGACGGAAATGGGAATATTATTTATTATGAAGGAATTCTGGAAGATATCACGGAGAAAAAAGAAAATATTAATTTAATTAAAATGCAGTCCGATCTGCTTTTCCAGCTGCAGTCGGAAACCGACATAGATAAAATTTTAGATATCGCTATTTCAAATATAGTTTCAATTGGCACAATTGATTGCGGAGGTATTTATTTAATTGAAAATAATGATCTTCTATTAAAAGTTAATTTAGGATTATCCGAATCCTTTGTAAATAAAATTAAATTAGTGAAAAACGGTTCATATCAGTATAACATTGTTAAAAACGGATTACCTGTTTTTGCCGATTATAATAAATTAAACCTACCTGATAACGATCCCGGCTTTATTGAAGGAATAAAAGAAATAGCGGTTATTCCTTTAGTTGCCGAAGGAAAAATATTAGGATGTATTAATGCAGCTTCGCGTAAAGAAAAATCATTTTCCGAATCTGTGCAGAACGCTTTAACCTCAATTGGATCAATTTTATCTGAAATAATTGAAAGGCTGAATATTTTCAACGAACTTAAAAAAAGCGAGGAAAAATTCAGGCTTGTTTTTGAAAATGAAATTAACGGGTTCGCATACCATGAAATAATAACCGATAAAAACGGCAGACCAATAGACTATAGATTTGTCAATATTAATAAAGGGTTTGAAAAAATTGTTGGTAAAAAAGCGGATGAAATTGTTGGTAAAACCGTGCTTGAAATATGGCCTGATACCGAATTATATTGGATAAATACCTACGGGGAAGTAGCATTAAAACAAAACCCGATTTCATTTGAAAATTATTCCGCTCCGCTTGAAAAATATTTTCACGTAAACGCGTATTCTCCCGTTAAAAGATTTTTCGCGGTTTCATTTAATGATATTACACAAAGGGTTGAACAGGAAAAAAGCATACAGAAACTTCAAAGAGCTGTTGAGCAAAGCCAGGTTTCAATTGTAATTACTGATACTACCGGTAAAATTGAATTTGTAAATCCAAAGTTTGAGGAAGTTACCGGATACAAAGCTGATGAAGTAATCGGGCAGAACCCCAGAATTCTTAAATCGGGTGAAATTTCTAAAGAAGATTATAAGTTAATGTGGCATGAATTAACGGAAGGGAAAGACTGGAGCGGTTTATTCCATAATAAAAAGAAAAACGGTGAATTGTTCTGGGAGTCGGTTAATATTTCACCGATAAAAAATAACGAAGGTATTATTACAAATTATATTGCCGTTAAAGAAGATATAACTGAAAAGGTAAAATCCGAAAAGGAACTGATTCAATATAAACACCATCTCGAAAATCTTGTTGATGAAAGAACAGGACAGCTGAAAACTATAAATATTAAACTTGCCGAAGAAATACGCAAACAGAAAGAATTTGACAGACAGCTTCAGGATCAGCTGTTTATGCTTTCCACATTTATTGAATCAATGCCAACGGCGGCTTTTATTAAGGACAGCGGATTAAAATTTATAGAAATTAACCATGCCTTTATTGAACTTGCCGGCAAGGAGAAAAAAGATATAATAGGTAAAACAGTTTTTGACGTCTTCCCGTTAGAAGCCGCAGAAATTATGAATAAGCAGGATCAGCAGGTACTGAAAGAAAAATGCCTTAAAAGTTTTAATATGACCTTTGTGGATAACAATAATCATGAAAAATATTTTATAATAAAAAAGACGATTTACCAGAAAGCATACGGAGAGTTCGGGGGAATTCTTGGCACATACATAGACTTTTCAGAACATAAAAAACTTCAGGAAAGTATTGAAAGAAATCTCGCGAGCGAAAAAGAGTTGAATGAACTTAAAACCAGATTTATTTCTATGGCCTCACATGAGTTCAGAACCCCGCTTACATCAATCAGAATTTTTTCCGATCTTATTATTATGCAGAGGGATAAAAACGATAAAGAGAAACTGTCTGAATACACGGAAAAAATACAAAACAGCGTTACATATATGACCGATTTAATAAATGATGTATTAACAATGAGCAGGGTTGAAACGGGGAAATTGGTTTTTGCTCCCGATAATGTTGATCTTAAATCATTCCTTGAAGAAATGATGAACGAGGCAAAATTATACGCTTCTTCTAAACATAATTTAATTCTGAATTATAATTCAAGAAAAAAAGTAATTTATGCCGATTCAAAACTACTTAGGTATATAGTTTCAAATCTATTATCCAACGCCGTAAAATATTCTCCTAACGGCGGAGATATTATTTCTACGGTGGATATAAAAAATTCCAATTTAATCTTAAATATAAAAGACAGCGGAATTGGAATGTCTGATATAGTTATGAAAAATCTTTTTGAGCCGTTTTTACGAGGGGATAATATAGGAAATATTCAAGGTACGGGATTAGGTCTCTCAATTATTAAAAAAGCTGTTGATTTGCACAAAGGTCAAATTAATTGCAGCAGCGTTATAAATGAGGGGACTTCTTTCACAATTACAATTCCAATTATTGAGGAATAACATATGAAGAAAATTCTAGTTATTGAGGATGATAACTCGATTAGAACCGGGATTAATGAATTGTTAAATGCTGCCGGATATAAAGTTTTTTCCGCCGGGAACGGAATTGAAGGATCAAAAAAAACGAAGGAGATTTTGCCCGATTTGGTAATCTGCGATATAATGATGCCCGGAATGGACGGCTACGAGGTTCTCAAATCATTAAATGATGATGAAAATACATTTTCTATTCCTTTTATTTTTTTAACCGCAAAAGCTGAAATGAGCGATTTGAGAAAAGGTATGGAACTTGGAGCCGATGATTATATCGTAAAACCTTTTACCTCCCAAATACTGCTTAACGCGATTGAAACACGTCTGCTTAAGAAAGAAAAACTATTTAGTGAAAAGAAAAATTTAAGTGAAAAAATTGAACCCGCTAAAAAGAAATTCCTTGAAACCGACCGGATATTTTTTGACAACGCTGGGAAAATGGATTTTATTAAAGTAAGTGATGTAACCTGCATTACGGCTCTCGGTAATTATTGTAAAGTCTCATCAATTCATGGTAAAAATGAATTAATTAGAAAAACATTAGCGCAGTGGGAAAAACAGCTTCCCGATTCTAATTTTGTTAGAATTCATAGGTCGGTTATAATAAACCTTAATTATGTAGAAAAAATTTCTAAATGGTCCAGCGGAACTTATAGGGTTTATATAAAAGGATTTGCCGAACCATTTACATTAAGTCAAAGATTCACCGCGTTGATAAGAAATAAAATGAAATTTTAAGATATAACAGTAATAATTGTCTGCCTTTATCATTTCTATTTATTTGCTCACGTCATTTAAGCATCGCTTATCCCAATAGACTATCACTTATCACATTTACCTAAATATTTTTAGTTCTACTCCGAATATTAGTCGCAAGCAAAAATTTACCGGAGAATATGTGGAAAATATATTAATAGCTGAAGATGATATAGAGATTAGAACCGGTATTAAATATATATTAGTTGAGAAAGGATTTAACGTAATTGAAGCCGAAGACGGCCAGAAAGCATTGGATATTCTAAATAAGGAAAAAATTGATTTAATAATTTCGGATATAATGATGCCTGTAAAAAACGGCTATGATTTATTAATGGATATTAAAAAAGACGAATTGCTTTCGGCAATTCCATTTCTTTTTCTTACCGCAAAAACCTCGTACGATGATTTTAGATTGGGAATGAACCTTGGGGTCGATGATTACATCTCGAAACCATTTAAAGCCATAGAATTACTGCAGGCAATTGATACAAGATTAAAGAAGAAAAATGAGATCGAAAAAAAATTCGAACGGTTAAAATCAGGAATCACAAAATATGTGCCTCATGAATTAAGAACTCCTCTTGTTTCAATTATCGGTTTTTCCGACATGATACTAACCGAATACAAAGAAAATACGCCAGGCGAATTGACCGAAATGGTGCAGAGAATTAATGTTGCCGGAAACAGACTTCTAAGAACTATTGAAAAATTTCTAATATTCACGGAATTAAAATCTTCAGTGAAGTTTTCAAGCAAAACTCTTTTGGAAAAAGAAATATCCGATTTCTCAATCTCCAGGATATTCGAGGATGTCCGTGAAAAACTTAATAAAATTTATCAAAGCAAAATTACTTTTAATAATACAATAATTGAAAAAAGCTTAATGATACCGGAGAATTATTTCCAGATTCTTATTACTGAAGTAGTTGATAACGCTTTAAAATTCTCATCCTCTTGCGGAATAGTGAATATAAATACCGGCATAGAAAATAATTTCTATACAATAGAAATTTCTAATAATGGTAAAAAGTTCGCGGCCGATCAGATAAGAAGAATTTCTGAATTCGTTCAATTCGATAGAGATGAATTTCAGCAGAACGGAAATGGACTTGGATTAACTATTGTCAAAAGTATTCTTAACTCAGTCGGCGGTACTGTAGAAATTCAATCCGACGGCAGTTCCACCAATGTTAAAATTAGTATCCCGTTATTAAATGAAGCTGAACAATGACTTGCTAGTTATGTTTATTGAATTTATGAGATGAGATTTACAATAGCAGCAATGCCGTTTTGCAGCTTTAACCAGGCAAACGGAAGTAATAGATAGTTATACGGTTTTCTTATTTACTGTGAATAATTAAGAATTAAAATTGCAGGTTGAGCTTGGACATTAGAGAAAATATCGGCGGAAAAAACTCGAACAGCGAAAGTATTCTTTTTTTTGTTGAACATGAAGTTCCGGTATTCATTAGCAAATTTGAAAATATTATTAATGAAATATCATCAGTCGCCGGAAATTCTGAAAATGAATTTCTTGAAATCGGCGGGAAACTACAGAATTATTTATCAACTTCAAGAGAACTGCTTGACGTATCGCAGAAAGCAGGCAGCTCAATTTCAAATGAAATATTAGAAGAAGGAATTGCAAAGCTTAGCACACTGCTTGAAAGTTTCAGCGATAAATTCTCAAACTCAGCGCTTGAAATAAAATATAAAAAAGAAAACCTTCAGAATATTTACAAGCAGATGGAAGCTATTATAAACGAGCTGTTTGGTTTTAATAAAATTGTTAAAAGATTAAAAATGCTCGGCATCTCCACAAAAATTGAAAGCGCGCGCCTTGGTACTGATGATAACGGCTTTTATCTGCTTGCCGAAAAAGTTGACGAATTATCCGGCACAATTAGCGACAAAGCCGCCGCGATTCATAATAAAGCAAATCATCTAAAAACTGAAATTAACAAAACTATTATTGATTTAAGCGGACTAGAAATTGAACAGACAAATCAAAGCAAAATTATTCTAAACAATACTACTCATTCACTCCAAATATTTAAGAACAAGTACAGCGATTGTATTTCAAAAATTGATAACAATATCAGCAGTTATACGGGCGTAAGCAAAAACATTAGTAAGATTGTTACTTCAATTCAATTCCACGATATCACCCGGCAGCAGATGGAGCACGTAAGCGAATCAACAGCCGAAATAAAAAATGGATTGCTTGAGATTGATTGCAATACCGGACAGGACGAAGCGGTAGATAAATTAAGAACTGTAAGCAATATATGCGGACTCCAAATTGAACAGATTAAAAATTCATTAAATGAATTTGAGTCTGCCGTCGCGAATATTAAAACAAGCCTGGAAAATGTTGAAAATAATATAAATGATATTCTTGTCGAAACTGAGGAACTGCTGTCGGATTCAAAGCATTCGGGTGAAAACATTCTAAAAAATGTACAGGTAGAATTGGAAACGGTTTCCGGCGGGTTAATAAAAAGCACAAAAATCGGGGATGAATTAACGTTATCGATAAAATCTGTTGTGACTATTGTAAATGAATTAGCAGCGCAAGTTCGTGAGATTGAAGAAATAGGAAGCGAGCTTGAAATCATAGCCTTAAACGCAAGGGTAAAAGCTGCGCGCACCGGCGATAACGGAATGGCATTAGGCGTTATAGCAGAATCAATTCAAAATCTTTCACTTGAAGCAAAATCTCAAACAGTTTCTACAATTGATGTATTTAAATCTATTGAAACTACTTCAATTAAACTTAGCGGCCATTCGTTGCAGAATGCAGAATCAGATAATGCCGATAGTATTTTCGCTACGAATAAAGAAATCTCGGAGCTTGTAAACCTAATTATTAAACAGGAAGAAGACGCCGGAAAATTAATAGAGACCCTGCATAAAGGGGTAGATAAATTAAACAATGATATTAATGAAACTAGAGCTAATCTTGACGTTCACAACGAATTCAAATTTTCGATAGAAAGAATTAAAGAAGATTTTGAAAATATCAGCGGACTTATAGATAATTCAATAGGTGTCGATCCCAATAAAAGCCGCAATATACAAGCATTAATGAAAAATTATACAATGAACAGCGAAAGAAGAATTCATAATAATTTCGCGGAAGATAAAAATTTAAGATTAGAAGATAATTCAAATGATAATTCAATTGACAGCTGTAATGATCTTGGCGACAATATTGAACTTTTTTAAGGAGAATAATATGTACGAATTTATAATTGATAATTCAAAACTTTCCGGCACCGTTTTATTTAACGGAAAATTAACGATTCAAAATTCTACTATTATAAAAAATTTCTTGCAGGAATCTATTAAACAGGTTGAACATCTTCATATAAATCATAAAAACGCGGATGAGTTCGACATATCATATATACAGCTTCTAGTTTCAACGTTTAAAACAGCGGTTAAAAATAACAAACAATTTTCCGTTATAAATAATCATCCCGAAAACTTTACCGCTTTACTTAAAGATTCCGGATGTCCCGAGTTTAACTGGATGTCGGAAATGGAAAATATCGAAATTACCGGAGAACATACCAATGAGTAAAAAAATAATGACTGTAGACGATTCGGCAAGCGTAAGGCAGATGGTCGCTTTTACATTAAGAGAAGCAGGATATGATGTTGTTGAAGCGTGCGACGGAAAGGACGCGCTTTCCAAATTAAACAATGTTGAGCTTAATTTAATTCTAACCGATTTGAACATGCCTGTTATGGACGGAATTGAACTAATTAAAAATGTCAGGAAGGATAATAAAAATAAATTTGTCCCGATTATTATGCTTACAACCGAATCTCAAAGCGAGAAAAAAATGGAAGGTAAAACCGCCGGCGCGACAGGCTGGATAGTTAAACCATTTGTACCTGAACAACTTTTAAATGTTGTGAAAAAGGTGATAGGATGATCGACGCCCACAGAAAAGCATTCATAGAAGAAGCTACAGAACTTCTTGCCCAGCTTGAAGTATCCCTGCTTGAATTGGAAAACAATCCCAAAGACAGCGAAGTAATAGCGAAAGTTTTTCGTTCGCTTCATACAATTAAAGGCTCTTCGGGCATGTTCGGATACGATGATATTGCGATGTTTACGCATGATATCGAAAATGTTTACGACCATGTAAGAAACGGCGAAATAAACATTACTAAAGAGCTGATTGATTTAACACTTGCCGCGGGCGATCAAATTTCTTTTATGCTTGTAAAATCTGAGGACGCATCTCAGTTGGACGATAACCTTACCAAGGAAATATTAACTTCTTTCAGAAATATCATCGCCGATTATAACAGCAGGAATAATAAAACAAATGAAATTAAAACCGCTAAACCCGCGGGACATAGTTTTGCCGCTTCTAAACCTGTTAAAACATTCTTAATATATTTCCAGCCCTTTCAGGATATTTTCCTGTCGGGAACTAATCCTGTTAATCTTATTAAAGAACTGAAAGACCTCGGCGATTCAATAATTCTGGCCGATTTTAATAGTATTGAATCATTAGATATTATTAATCCTGAAGACTGCGGCGTATCATGGGAAATTATATTAAAAACCAATAAAGGCATTGACGCTATAAAGGATGTTTTTATTTTTATTGAAGATCAGTGTGTTCTAAAAATTGCCGAAACCGATGAGTTAAAGAAATTAAAAGACGAAAAATCATTCACGGATTTTAAAAATTTACTCTTTGAAACATCCAAAATTCAAAAAACATCAATTACCGAACTGCTTGAAAAATATCAGCATAACGAAACTCCGGCTGAAATTAAAATCAATAAAAAAGAAAATCCGATATCAAAAGAAAGCCCGGAATCAAACCGCGAATCTGAAACCGCTTCAAGCATTAGGGTAAGTTCCGATAAGTTGGACGAACTTGTGAATTTAGTAGGCGAGCTAGTTACCGTTCAGGCAAGGTTAAGTCAGATTGCCGCCAAAACAAACGACCCGACAATCAATTTAGTTTCTGAAGAAGTTGAAAGATTAACATGGTCTTTGAGGGAAAGCGCGTTAAATACAAGAATGCTTCCAATAGGAACAACGTTCAGCAAATTTAAAAGACTTGTAAGAGACCTTTCTAAAGAACTCGGCAAAGAAGTGCAGATTATTACCGAAGGGGCCGAAACAGAGCTCGATAAAACCATTATAGAAAAACTTAACGATCCGCTGGTTCATATCATCCGTAATTGCGTGGATCACGGAATTGAATCTCCCCAAATAAGGGAAAAAGCAGGTAAGTCAAAAACAGGTACTGTAAAACTGTCAGCCAGCCAGTCCGGCGGAAATGTCTTGGTAGAAATCAGCGACGACGGCGCGGGTATGAATAAGGATGTTATTAAAGCCAAAGCAGTAAAAATGGGTTTAATAAATGAGAAAGATGAATTGTCCGATAGTCAAATTTACGCGCTTGTTTTTTCATCCGGTTTTTCCACCGCTGCTCAGGTTACAAATGTTTCCGGTAGAGGCGTAGGTATGGATGTTGTAAAAAGAGCTATTGAAAGTTTAAGGGGAGTAATTGAAGTAAAAAGCAGCCAGACAACCGGCACAACTATCACTTTAAAACTTCCGTTAACGCTCGCGATAATTGACGGACTTCTTGTAAGAATTGATGATGATAATTTTGTACTACCTTTATCCACTATCGAAGAATGCATTGAACTAAATAAAAAAGAGATTACGAATTCACACGAAATGAACGTAATAAATGTACGCGGTAAAATTATCCCTTATATAAATCTCCGCGAAAGATTCGGTATAACCGCCAAAAGACCGGATATACAGCAAATAGTTGTAGCCGATATAAAAGGCAATAAAACCGGATTTGTTGTTGATCAGGTTTTAGGTCAGCATCAGACTGTATTAAAATCATTAGGGCATTTTTATAAGGACGTTAAAGGAATTTCCGGCGCCACAATTATGGGGGACGGCACAATTGCTCTTATACTTGATATAAATGACATTACCTCTAATGAGGAAATACATGAAAGAAATATGCTTGAACAGTTATCTATAAAATAAATTGAAGCTAATGATTTACTAATAACTCGGAGGAATAAATGGATAATTCTGTGTTAAACGAAACAAAACAATATCTAACGTTTAAGTTGACTGACGAGGTCTTCGGTGTTGATGTTGCTCAGGTGCGGGAAATCCTGGATTATGTAAAAATAACAAAGGTGCCTCAGACTCCCGAATTTATGAAGGGAGTTATAAATCTCCGCGGCAGCGTTGTTCCTGTTGTTGATATGAATTTAAAATTCGGAATGTCAAGTACCGAAAAAACTGTTAACACTTGCATTGTTGTTGTGGAAGTTAAAATCGGCGATGAAACAACTGTAATTGGAGCCCTTGTAGATTCAGTTCAGGAAGTATTTGAAATTGAGTCTAAAAATATTGAACCGGCTCCTAAAATCGGCACAAGATTAAAAACCGAATTTATTAAAGGTATGGGTAAACACAATGAAACCTTTATAATAATTCTTGATATAGATAAAGTGTTTTCATCCGAAGAATTAAATTTAGTGCAGAATACAGTAAACGCAAAAACAAACGAAGAAACCTTAATTAGTTAATAAAACGGAGATAAAAAAATGAAATGGTTTTATGATTTGAAAATCGCTACAAAATTATTAAGCGGCTTTATTCTTGTCGCTCTTATTACCGGCTTTGTTGGATATATGGGTATCACTAATATTAAAACGATTGACTATAACGGTGATATAATGTATAAGAATATGACAATCCCGATTTCAGAAATGGGAACTATTACAAATTATTTTCAAAGGGTGCGCGTTAATACAAGAGATATAATATTAGCGAAGACTCCTGCCGAAAAAAATGAATTTTTGGAAAGAATTAATGTTTACCGCGACTCTATTGACGCAATTGGAAAACGATTTGAGACTAAAATTCTCAGCGCGGAAATGAAAAGTCTTTATGATCATTTTCTGCAGACAAGGGCAGATTACGGAAAAGATTTGGATCATTTGGAAGAGCTTGTAAATCAAGGTAAAAATGACGCTGCTTTTGAACTTCTGCAGGGACCTATGTCAAAAACAGCTAACGCGGAAAGCGACGCGATTGATAAAATTGTTCATGCCAAAGAAATTGACGCCAAAAATACGGCGGATAATAATACTGTAATTGCTAATACCGCGACAGTAACAATGCTTGTTATTATAGGATTCGCAATTGTTATAGCCGTCGCGTTAGGACTTTTTATCTCAAAAATAATTGTTAATTCACTTAAGCGCGGCGTTAGATTAGCAGAAATGGTTTCAAACGGCGATTTAACAGAAAAATTGGATATCGACCAGAAGGATGAAATTGGGCAGCTTGCCGGAGCTTTAAATATAATGGTGGATAAGTTAAAAGATGTTGTTGAAAGCGTTCAGGCTGCTTCGGATAACGTTTCTTCGGGCTCGCAGGAATTAAGCTCAAGTTCAGAAGAAATGTCGCAAGGCGCTACAGAGCAGGCATCGGCCGCTGAAGAAGCTTCGTCTTCTATGGAACAGATGACATCAAACATCAAACAAAACGCGGATAACGCTCAGCAGACTGAAAAGATTGCTCTAAAATCATCGGAAGACGCAAAAGAAGGGGGCAAGGCAGTAATCGCAACGGCAGACGCGATGAAAGAAATAGCAGGTAAAATTTCTATTATTGAAGAGATAGCACGTCAGACAAATCTTCTCGCCTTAAACGCAGCGATTGAAGCAGCGCGCGCCGGAGAACACGGAAAAGGTTTCGCTGTTGTAGCTAGCGAAGTTAGAAAACTTGCAGAAAGAAGTCAGACAGCCGCAGCTGAAATAAATCAATTATCGGCATCCAGCATTAAAATAGCCGAAAAAGCAGGCGATTTGTTGACTCAAATTGTTCCCGATATTCAAAGAACTAGTGAACTTGTTCAGGAAATTACGGCATCCAGTAATGAGCAGAACAGCGGCGCGGAACAAATTAATAGCGCTATACAGCAGCTCAATCAGATCATTCAGCAGAACGCGTCAGCGTCGGAAGAAATGGCATCAACCGCCGAAGAATTATTAAGTCAGGCCGAAATGCTTCAGGATACAATGGCATTTTTTAAAATTGATACCAAGAACGGTCAGAACGTAAGAAAAGCAAATACAATGCAGAATAAACATTCATTTAATGATTCGCACAAGTTAAGCTTTAATCACGTTCAAGTAGAAAAAACACCTTTAAAAATAGCTCCTCCAAAACCTGCAAACGGTAAAAATAAAAAAAATAATAAACCTGTAGGCGTTTCTTTAGATATGGGAAAAAACGGCGACAACCTAGATCAGGAATTTGAAAAATTCTAATCAAAAATAATTCTTTAATGCGCGTCACTTAACAATTTTATGTGACGCGCAAATAATTAGAATAAAAAAATACTAAATAAGAGTTATAATTATGGCCCCAGAAATAAAATCCCCTTCATTGTCAAATTCCGACTTTAAACGCTTAAGCAGTTTTATTTATAAAGAGTGCGGCATAAAAATTCCCGATTCAAAAAAAGTTATGGTCGAAGCCAGGTTAAGAAGAAGGCTTCGCGAATTAAATATGAATTCTTACGATGAATACTGCAACGCTCTTTTTTCAAAACAGGAAAGCTCAAAAGAAATAGTAAATATGATTGATGTAATTACTACTAATAAAACGGATTTTTTCAGGGAGCCTAAACAATTTGTTTTTTTATCGGAAACAGCCTTGCCGGAGTTAATTGAACTTGACAATATCGGCATAAGCCGTCCGTTAAATATTTGGAGCGCGGGATGTTCAAGCGGGGAAGAGCCTTATACGTTAGCGATTGTTCTAAATGAATTTATGACAAATATAAAAAGGTATTCGTATAAAATTTTCGCGACGGATATTTCAACAAGAATTTTGGAAAAAGCGGTTTTAGGAGTTTATGAGGAAAGCCGGATTTCTACAATACCAAACGAAATGGTGAAAAAGTATTTTCTTAAAAGTAAGGACAAAACAAAAAAGCTTGTGCGGGTTGTTCCAGTATTAAGAAATTCGGTGCAGTATCAATGGCTTAATTTTATGGATGATGACTTCGGTATAAAAGAAAAATTTGATGTTATTTTCTGCCGCAACGTAATTATTTATTTCGATAAACCTACTCAAGACAAGCTTATTGCGCGGTTGTTGGGTTACTTAAATCCGGGCGGCTATTTATTTCTCGGTCATTCCGAATCTATATTTAATTCAAATCTACCCATTGTTCAATTAGCGGCAAGCACCTATAGAAAAATATTATGAGTCCGAATATAGAAGGCTTAAAGGTAGTTTATCTCCATCCCGGTGAGGTTTGTTTCTCGGCCAAACCAATTGTTGTTTCAACTGTTCTGGGATCGTGTTTATCCATTGTAATGTATTGTAAAACCCTGCCGTATGCAGGTATTTCACATTGCCAGCTTCCGCTTTGCAAAGGGGATGGAGCAGATTGCGTAAATTGCGCGGACCCTTATAAATATGTTGATTGTACGGTAAGGAGTATGGTTAAAAAATTTGGTGAAAGAAATATAATTAGAAGTGATATAGAAGTTAAAATTTTCGGCGGCGGAGATGTTCTTAAAAACAGCCCTTCCGGGAACAAATTGAATACAGTAGGGAAACAGAATATTATGTCCGCTAATAAAGCTATAACTGAAAATAATCTAAATCTGTCAGTTTCCGACGTTGGCGGACAGCAGGGAAGAAAAATTTTATTCTTCACAAAAACCGGCGAAGTATTTTTAAATAGGTTAAAAAATAATGGACAAAGTTAAAGTACTTATTGTTGACGACTCTGCGATAGTAAGACAGACCCTTAGTGAGTTATTGTCGTCGGACCCTGCTATCGAAGTAATCGCTACGGCGGCAAATCCATTTATTGCCGCAGATAGAATCAGCGAACAAGTTCCGGATGTAATTACTCTTGATATTGAAATGCCTCAAATGGACGGAATAACCTTTCTTCAGAAAATTATGAGTCAGCATCCGATTCCCGTAATAATTTGTTCAAGCCTTTCGGAACACGGTTCTGCTACCGCCATGAAAGCTCTTGAAAGCGGCGCTGTTGATATAATTACTAAACCCAAAATGGGTACAAAACAGTTCCTTGAAGAATCTAAAATTCGAATCTGCGACGCGGTTAAAGCGGCGGCTCTTGTTAATATTCGGAAATATGTCTCAAAAAGAATTGAAGTTGAACCGAAACTATCGGCTGACGCGGTAATAGCAAAGAATACAAGCAAAGCAATGATTCAGACTACTGAAAAAGTTGTTGTTGTAGGCGCTTCTACAGGAGGTACCGAGGCATTAAAAACATTTCTGGAGGCTTTCCCTCTTGATTCGCCCGGTATTGTAATCGTTCAGCATATGCCCGAAAATTTTACCACCGCATTCGCCAAAAGATTGGACAGTATATGCAGACTTTCAGTTAAGGAAGCCGAAGACGGCGATACAGTTATTAGAGGACGGGCGTTAATTGCTCCGGGGAATTATCATCTGCTGCTTAAAAGAAGCGGAGCCAGATATTATATAGAAATTAAAGAAGGTCCGTTAGTTAGCCGTCACAGACCTTCGGTGGATGTTTTGTTCAGATCGGCCGCGCGTTATGCCGGTTCAAACGCAATAGGTGTTATTATGACCGGAATGGGGGACGACGGCGCAAAGGGAATGCTTGAATTAAAGGAAGCCGGAGCCTTTACAATTGCTCAGGATGAAAAAACCAGCGTTGTTTTCGGAATGCCTAATGAAGCGATTAAATTGGGCGGAGTAAATAAAATATTGCCCTTAGGTAGTATCGCTAATTTTGTAATAAACAAATGCCCCTTTTAATTTACGGGAAATTGATTTATGACTGAAAAAAAAATACTTATTGTTGAAGATGATAAAAATATTGCTTTTTACGCCGAAGAAATGATTCTTAAACTTGGGTATAAGGTGGCTGGAATTGCTGCGTCCGGTGAAGACGCGGTAAAATTAATTGAGCAATGCGACCCCGATATAATTTTAATGGACATTACAATTAACGGCAATATCGACGGAATTGAAACCGCTTTAATTGTAAAAAAGAAATTTAACATCCCGGTTATTTTTATGACAAGCCATTCGGATGATAAAACAATTCAAAAAGCAAAAATAGCGGAACCTTACGGTTACCTTGTAAAACCTTTTGAAATAAAAGAACTAAAGGGTACGCTGCAGATCGCAATTTATAAAAAAGAAGCCGATGATAAATTAAAAGAAAGCGAACGTTGGTACAAATCAATTTTATGCAGCATCAGCGACGGTGTAATTGTTATCGACCAGTTCCAGAATATTAAATTTGTGAATAATGTAGCCGAAAAACTATTGGGCTACAGCACCGAAGAATTGATTGGAGAAAATTTTAATGACAAACTAATAATCCTGCCGGATACATCAAGTGAAGGACTTGTAGTTTTTTCGAAGGAAGCAGAAATCAAGGGCAAACCTTCTGAGTTTAACGATAAAATACTTGTTAATAAAAGCGGCGGACATGTTTTTGTTGAGGAGAAAAGATCAATAATTAGAAATGAAGCCGGAGATATTACCGGAAAGGTAATTACAATAAGTGATATTTCTAAAAGAAGAAATGCTCAGCTTCAGGCTATTTACAGTAAGGATTTTTATCTGAACATACTTGAAAAATTTCCTGTATTAATCTGGAGAACGAATAAAAACGGAGAATTTAATTACTTCAATTCAAAATGGAGTGAATACACAGGCAATAAATTAGATTCATTAATTTTTAAAGGATGGTATGATGGTATTCATACCGAAGATAAAAATAAATTTATCAATTTATTCGAATCATCATTCACAAAAAAAGAAAAATTTGATACTGAATTAAGAATATTAAGAAACGATAATGTCTATCACTGGTTTATTTTCGCCGGTAATCCTTTTAACGATATTGACGGAAATTTCGGAGGATTTATAGGTGCCTGTTTCGATATTACAAAAAGAAAATTAATGGAAGATGAGTTAAAACTTGCCAAAGATGTTTCCGAATCATCAAATAATGTAAAAAGAACAATAATCTCAAATGTCAGTCATGAAATCAGAACACCGCTTAACGGAATTATGGGACTTACTGATTTGCTTTTGGACTCAAAATTAGATGAGGAACAAACTGAATTCATGGAGATGATAAAACAATGCGGTTTAACATTACTCGATCTGCTTAATAATCTTTTGGATTTCTCTAAATTAGAGGACGGAAAAGAGTTATTAAATATCGCTCCTTTTAATCTATCGCAGATTGTTGATGAAATAATCCAGCCATATAAAATACAATTAAAAAGAACTCAAGTGGATGTAATTTTGGAAATTGACGAAACCTTGCCGGAAATATTAATAGGTGACGGACGTAAAATAAAACAAATCATTAATAACTTGGTCAGCAACGCGGTTAAATTTACCGAACACGGGACTATAAGTATTAATGTTAAGCTCGAAAAAACTTACGAACATAGAAATAACGGAACTCAGAATAAACTTTTGCATTTTATAGTGTCCGATACCGGTTTGGGTATTCCCGAAGAAAAATTGGATATTATTTTTGAAAATTTTACACAGATAGACGGCTCTTTTACACGGAAATATTCGGGCACCGGGCTAGGATTAGCAATAGTTAAACAGCTGGTCGAATTTATGAACGGAAAAATTTGGGTAGAAAGTATTGTAGGGCATGGGAGTCATTTCCATTTTGTTTTAGAATTAGAAAGTGCAAAAAATACAATAAATGAAAAAAATGTAATGATTTATTAGTTAAAATAATAATTAAACAAGAGAAGGATTATGAGAATATTAGTTGTTGAAGATGATTTCGTTAGCAGATTAGTAATGCAGAAAATGCTTTCTGTATATGGTAATTGCGATGTAGCTGTTAACGGGAAAGAAGCGGTAGAAGCCTTCAGCCTGGCTTATATTGAAAATAACCAATATGATTTAATTTGCCTGGATATAATGATGCCCGAAATGGATGGTAAAGAGGCATTAAGCATAATCAGGCAAAAAGAAAAGGAGTGGAATATACCTCCCAAAAATGAAGTAAAAATAATTATGGTTACTGCACTTGATACACCAAAAGATGTTGTAGGAACATTTTATAACGGCGGGTGCTCTTCATATCTGGTTAAACCGATTACAAAAGAAAAAATTATAAAAAGTATCAAGGATTTATCTTTAATCTAAAATTAACTTTTATTTATTTTACTAAATAGTATGAAAACTATGAATTCACAGAATGAAATAAAAACATATTTCATGTCTCCCGAAAGAAGCAGTCCAGAAATTATTAATAAAGAAATGACAGTTTTATTAAATAATTCCACAATTCATCAACTAATTGAGGGTTTCCCCGAAATAGTAGTTCTTTTAAATGAACATAGACAAATTATTGCATGTAATTCAATAGGACTAAAATCCTTTGGTTGTGAAAATATATATGAAATAAGCGGGAAAAGAATTGGAGAAGCGCTGAACTGTATTCAAGCATTCAAATTCAGCGGCGGCTGCGGCACTTCAATATTCTGCAAAGAGTGCGGCGCGGCTAAAGCTTTAAATACCACAATTAATTTAAATTCAAATGCCGTTGAAGAGTGCAGAATTACGGCAGATATAAATGGAATTGAAACCGCCTTTGATTTTAGGGTTTTTACCCAATCAATTGTTTATGATAAAAATATATACACAATGGTTACCTTAAGAGATATTTCCAACGAAAAAAGAAAAGAATCTCTTGAAAGAATATTTTTTCACGATGTATTAAACACAGTTAGCGCTGCGAGAGGTCTCGCAGAAGTACTTCCGGAATTTGATGATAAGACACAAAGAGTTGAACTGATAAGTTCATTGTTAGGTTCAATGGATCAGCTGATTGACGAAATTGTGTCCCAGCAGGAATTATCGAACGCTGAAAAAGGAAATCTATCTCCCAATATGGAAGTGGAAAAAATTGAAAATATAGTAAAGGGAGTAAAAAGACTTTATTCTATCAAAATTAAAAACGGTAAAATAAATTTGGATATAAATGTTCAAAATCCGGATTTAGAAATTATTACCGACCAGCATCTGTTGATAAGGTCACTAGGAAATTTGCTGAAAAATGCCATTGAAGCATCAAATGAGAATGACACAATTGATTTAAATGTAATTGAAAATAAAAAAAATATTCAATTTAAGATTAGTAATCAGGCTATTATTCCTCAAAATATTCAACTTCAGCTTTTTCAGAGGTCATTTAGCACAAAAAATGAAAAAGGGAGGGGAATTGGCTTATATAGCGTAAAATTAATAATTGAACAGTATTTAAAAGGTAACGTCGGTTTTGTTTCAAATAAAAAACAAGGCACGGTATTTACACTAAGTCTGCCGAAATAAATATTTAAAATAAACTAGACAAATTATACGTTTAATTTTGACTGCTATTCACATCATATTACTATCGCTTATCATAAAATACCATCGCTTATCACATCTTGCTTTAAAATAATTAATTACTTCTCGAATATTAAATTAAATAAATTATTTATTAAGCATATTATGGAAAAAATCTTAATTGCCGAAGATGACTCAAGCATAAGAACCGGTATAAAATATTTGTTGTTAAACGAGGGATATGAAATTACCGAAGCGGATAATGGTGAAATTGCTTTAAAATTAGTTAAGGAACAGCCTTTTGATTTAATTTTATCCGATATAATGATGCCCGTAAAAAGCGGTTATGAGCTTTTGGAGGAGATTAAAAAAGACGAGACTCTTGCCTCAATACCTTTTGTATTTTTAACGGCTAAAACAACATACGAAAATTACAGAGAGGGAATGAATCTCGGTGTAGATGATTACATTGCAAAACCTTTTAACGCGGCTGAACTGCTTCAGTCGGTAAAAACAAGGTTAAAGAAAAAAAAGGATCTGGAAGATAGATTTGAAATTCTTAAAACCGGAATCACAAAATACATACCTCATGAATTAAGGACCCCGCTTGTATCAATTTTAGGTTATACGGATTTAATACTAAATGATTTTAAAGAAGAGACACCGGCCGAAATAATTGATATGGTTGAAAGAATTAATGTGGCGGGGAACAGACTATTAAGAACCATAGAAAAGTTTCTGATATTTACACAGCTGAAATCGGAAATTAAGTTTTCAGGTAGTCATCATCTTGATGAAAGCTGCTCAGATTATTCCATTGCCCGGTCAATAGAAAACACAATTCAAAAACTTCAGAAAATTTATTCAAATAATATTTCATTTGAATCCCAAATTATTGAGCGGAGTATTAATATCCCGGAAAATTATTTAAGAATTCTTCTGGATGAATTAATAGATAACGCAATTAAGTTCTCTCTTGCAAACGGGATTGTTAAGATAAGCACTAAAGAAGAAAACGATTATTATCAGATTGAAATAACTAATAACGGAAGAGAATTTACAAATGATCAGATAAAAAAAGTATCTGAGTTTGTTCAATTCGACAGAGATAAGTTTCAGCAGAACGGCAACGGATTAGGTTTATCAATTGTTAAAAGCATTTTAACCCTTGTCGGAGGCACTCTTCAAATTAATAGTAAAAACAATTTCTCCGAAGTCTCGGTAAGAATTCCGCTTAAAGGAGATTAAATAAAATTAAAAGAGGAGACGCATTCTCCAATCTTCCGGCGTCTCCCCCCTGTATTTTTAAAATTGATTTTAATTCCTAGATCGGTATTTTTCCCCGCCCATTGAATCGAAAATCCATTTTTAAATTAATAACTTTTTGATACTTATAAATTTACGCTGTAATTTAAATTGATATGTTTGAATTCAATTATATTTGAAATATTCTGCACTATTATCTAACTTAACGCACGTCATTAAATAAAGTAACTCCCCAACAAACCGCAATTTGCGGAGACAATAATGAAGATAAAAATTTCATTTATTATTCTTTATATATTTATGCTGCTTATTACCTCCGTATTCTCGTTATGGAGTTATAAATTGTATGACTACATAAATAAGAAACAAACGGAGATGAACGCAAATTCGAATTTATTCGATAAAAATAATTCTATAAGTCAAATACTACCTGAATTATTTTTAATTGAAAACGAATTCGGCAATGAAATTGAAAAAGACTCTGCTGCTGTTTACTGGAATAAAAGGTTTGTTGGAATAAAAGCTTTAGTAGATTCAATAAAATTGAATAAAATCTTTATTAAGCAGGCCGAATTAAATATTTCAATAATAGATTCAATTCTAAACTCAATTAATAATGAGTTTCAGGTTTTATTAAAAGCAGAGACGCATGATAAGATCACGAATCTAAAAACCTCGATAACGTCTGATATAAATTTAATAACCGAGTTATCGGCTGAAATAAAAAATGATATTTATGAAAAACGATTTTTAAATAGTTCCGAGCTTGCCTCTAAATGGAAGTGGCTGTTCTATCATCTTATCGCTTCGGGTTTATTGGTTTTACTTTTTTTTATTGTATTTATAAACAGCAGATATGTTAAAGCGCAAATGAAAAAAGTAAGCGATTGGGCTACGTTTATAGAAACAAAGGTAAAATATTTTTATGAACAGAAACCATTGATGCAGTTTAATATAGACGCGGACGGAAAAATATTATATGTAAATAAAAAAGGCGCCGAATTTCTGGGTTTTTCTTCAAACGAACTTGTGGGGAAATCCATTGAAAAAATAACTTCCTCAAACCATGTTGAGGTTTTTAGAAGTCATTTAAAAAAACTAGTTAAAGAAACAGGAAATGTTCTAAACTGGGAATTGCAGAGAACAAACTCAAAAGGCAAAAACCTTTGGGTAAAAGAAACAGCGAGATCGGTAAAAGATAAAAACAGAAAACGTGTAGTTTATATCGATTCTATGGATATAACAGAATCAAAAATCACTCAGGATAAAATAACTTTATCCGATCTAATTCTTCAAAATGTCGGTTCTCTTATTGTTGTTACCGACTCAAGGTCTTCCATTAAATATATAAGTCCATCGGTTTACGGAATTTTAGGTTATAAACCTGAAGAACTTATGGGGGACGGATGGTGGCAGAATACATGGTTTGTAAGCGGCGAAATGGAAAAAGAAAAAGAGGAATCTCAAAAAAGAGCTTCGGGAAAATTGGAAATTAATAAGGAACCTTATGAACGTTTTGTCAAAAGCAAAAGCGGAAGTCCTACATGGATACTCTGGCAGGAAACAAAAGGTCCCGATGATTTACTTATATCCGTTGGTCACGATATTACCGCTTCAAAACAAGTCGAGAAAGCATTAAAACATTCCGAAACACGCTATAGCGAATTGTTTGACAGCATAAGCGATTCGATTATAATTTCCGAATTAGGAGGCAAAATAATAGAAGCTAACAGTTCGGCATTCGAAAATCTTGCATACACCAAAAATGAACTTATGAATTTTACAATGTGGGATATTATTTCGGATGATTTTAAAGCAAACAAGGAATTTATATTAACGGAAATAAAGAAAAACAAATTCTACCTTTATGAAAGTGAGCATAGAACTAAGGACGGCAAAGAAATACCTGTTGAAATTAGTTCACGAATAATTGATTATGAAAATAAAATGGCAATCCTAAGCATCGCGCGTGATATAACCGACAGAAAAAAAGCTGAAGCTCAATTCAAATTATTGTCAACAGCAATAGAACAAAGCCCCGCTTCGGTAATGATAACAGATACCGACGGAAAAATTACATATGTGAATCCCAGATTTATTGAAATAACCGGGTATTCTGAAGAAGAAGTTATCGGAAAAACACCGCGTATCCTTAAGTCGGGGAAAACATCTCAGGAAAAATATGAGATGCTTTGGAAGACTATTTTAGAAGGTAATACATGGTACGGCGAGTTTTATAATAAGAAGAAAAACGATGAATATTTCTGGGAATTGGCGTCGGTTTCTCCAATAAAAAATGACAAGGGAAGCATTACTAATTTTATTGCTGTAAAAGAAGATATAACGGAAAGAAAAAGAACCGAAGTTGAATTAAGAAACGCGAAAGAAAAAGCGGAAGAAATGAGCAGATTAAAATCAATCTTCCTTAATAATATGAGTCATGAATTAAGAACGCCGATGATTGGTATTATCGGTTTTGCCGAAATATTATTCGATGAAATTAGAGAAAAAGACTTAAAAGAAATAGCAGGGAATATTTATTCCGGCGGTAAAAGACTTACACGCACTTTAAATTCTATATTGGATTTATCTAAAGTAGAGTCCAATGAACTGGAACTTAAAATCGAGAACATTGAATTAAACAAACTTACGAAAGAAATTACCGATCAGTTTAATGAAATTGCGGTTAATAAAAAAATATCCTTATTAGTAACCGAAGAAGATAAACATATTATTGCCTCTGTAGATGAAAGATTATATTCGGATATAGTGAAAAACCTTGTTGATAATTCGGTGAAATATACGAATAAGGGGGGAGTTATTGTTGAATTATATTATGATTATGTAAAAGAAAAAAAATATGCTTGCCTTAAAGTAACCGATTCGGGGATCGGAATACCAAAAGAAAGTCAGCAGCTTATATTTGAGCCATTCAGACAGGTAAGTGAGGGTAATAACAGGTCATTTGAAGGTTGCGGACTTGGATTAACAATAACCAAAAAATTTGTTGAAGTAATGCACGGTAGAATTGGTTTAAGCAGTAAGGCAGACACAGGAACAACATTTATTGTGCAATTTCCCGCCGGCAATTAATTCTGCTTTCATTCTATATTGTTATTACTTAATTTTACTTGTGAAATTATTATCAAATTATTAGAAGCTGTTATTTATTAAAAACATCATTTATCCACAAAATATAAATACTAAATAATAGAGGAAATAATGGCTGTAAAAATTACTGAAGAATGTATCGCTTGCAATGCTTGCGAAGCTGAATGCCCAAATACCGCAATTTATTCTGCCGGCGAAAACTGGCACCTTGGCGGTGAAACTCATGATCCAATATCGGATGAGTATACATATGTAGTTCCTGGTAAATGTACTGAATGCGTTGGTTATTACGACGAACCGCAATGTATTGCAGCTTGTCCTACCGAAGCAATTATTATGGATCCAGATCATGTTGAATCCAAAGAAGATTTAATGGCTAAAAAAGAATTTTTAGACAAATTAGGAAGATAGGTTTTAACCCGGACTGCAGAAATGCGGTCCGGTTATATTAAAATGAAATTACTATTTATATTAATATCGTTAATCCATTTTACTGAAAATTATGCCTTTGAATACTTAAGCGATGCCGGTATTACAACAACACCGACAATTGTTAATGACAGTACTGATATTGCAAATGAAATGACCGAAAAAAATTATAAAGATTATTATTCTCCGGTAAACCCTTTATATCTGAACATCCCGTTCTATTCAAATGAAATTCTTTTGCCAAAAGATTTTATATCGAATTCTTATCTGTTTAATTCATTAGAAAATGTTAATGATAAAGAAAGTAATTTCGGGCTGGAAAAGTCAAAGCTTCAGCTGTCTAAAGCTATGCTAATGAACTATAGTTTTATTAAAAAAAATGAGCTAGGGACATTCGGTAAAATTATAGGAACAGCGGCTGGAATTTCGGCGGTAGGACTAGGGGTTTATCATTTAATAAAATATAAAGAAGAATATTTCAAATAAAATCTGTTAAATGATTTTTTATATATTGAGACTATCTATAGAACTTCAAACTTTCTTTTAATATAATTTATCTGTTTTGTTTATAAAGATTTAATTATGTTTATTGTCATATCTTTTCATTTCAGCAATTAAAAATCTTTTCTTTATGAGTAAAGTTATTTCGATCGCCATTCCAAAAGGCGGAGTAGGGAAAACGACTACCGCGGTTAATCTTGCTTCATGCTTAGCCGCCGCGGAGAAACGTACATTATTAATTGATATGGATCCTTCGGGTTCATGTTCGGTTTCATTAGGAATTGAAAATGAAAATATCAACGGTGATATATTTGATGTACTTAATTTTCACAAATCGATACCTCAGGTAATTCAAAAAACAGAACTCGAAAATTTGGATTTTGTCCCTTCTAAAATTATTAATTATCAGGATGAAGAAAGACTTGCGAGAATTTCAAATAATATTAATTTATTAAATAATATATTCAGCAGCAGCTGAACACATACAAATTTATAATAATTGATACCCCCCCTTATCTTAAAGGATCAACTTCACTGGCTTTAGCCGCTTCAAATTCTGTAATTATACCCATTAAGTCGGGCAACTATTCATTAATTGCCCTAAAAAAAATGATAAATTATATTCTTTGGATTAGGAATAATTACAATCCGGGATTAAAAATAGAAGGTATTCTTCATACAATGTATGAAAGCAATACAAAGGTATCTACAATTACCGAAAAAAGATTGTACAGTAAGTTCGGTAAGTATGTATTTAACTGTACGATTCCAAAAAATTCTACAATTGCCGAATCGACATATTTCGGAAAACCGGTTGTATTATATGACGCAAAATCAAAAGGCGCCGAATCATATCTGCGCCTTTCGCAAGAATTAATTATGAGAAATAAACTATGTCCTATATTGCTGATTTATCCTTCGTTGTAATATTTAACTAATTTTATTTTGGGGCTATTCAATCCGCAAATTTTAAAAAATATAAAAATGTAATCGACACTTAGGCTCAGAAAACCTTATTAGTAAAAATATTCCAGAAAGTTAGTAATTAACAAAATATATTAAGGTAAAATCAAGTTTCGGCCTTAATTAATTTTATTAATCTCGATTAAAACTATTACTAATCTTATTAAGCAAATCACAAATAAATAAATATATTATAAAAAAATCCGCTCTAGATATCTTATTTTATTGCGCCTCATATTAACATTATATATTTTTTCATAAGCAAATTTTTACTTTATGATTTGTTGAGCTATTACCGGAATTATTGAATAATGAAACACCAAAACCTAAGATAAAATGAATAACATAATATCTTACGGAAAACTAAATGCCGGATTAAAGCTCTTAGTTAATTAACTTATGTAAATAAACTAGTATGGTTGAGGTGAAAAAATGAAAGGTACAGATTTTAACCCTTTCGCAATGGCGCAAGCCCAATTTGACAAAGTAGCTGATATATTGGCGCTTGATCAAGGCACAAGAGATTTATTAAGAAATCCTTTAAGAGAATTCCATTTCAGCATTCCTGTTAAAATGGATGACGGTACAACACAAGTGTTTCAGGGATTCAGAGTACAGCACAACGATGCGATGGGTCCGAGTAAAGGCGGTATCCGTTTCCACCCGCAAGAAACCGTAAATACAGTTAGAGCTCTTTCAATGTGGATGAGCTGGAAAACCGCTGTTGTAAATATTCCTTTAGGCGGCGGAAAGGGAGGAGTAATCTGCGATCCTCATAATTTAAGTATGAAAGAACAAGAGCAAATTTGCCGCGGCTGGGTTAGACAGATGTCAAAAAATGTAGGACCGCTTAATGACGTTCCTGCTCCCGACGTTATGACCAACGCTCAGCATATGTTATGGATGCTTGATGAATTTGAAGTTATAAACGGCGCTAAATACCCTGGATTTATAACAGGCAAACCTGTTGGAATGGGCGGATCATTAGGCAGAACAGAAGCTACCGGATACGGAGTTATTTTTACAGTTCGCGAAGCTTTAAAACAAATGGGTATTAAACCTGAAAATACTACTGCCAGCGTTCAGGGTTTTGGTAATGTTGCGCAATACGCTATTCAGCTTTATACTCAAATGGGCGGTAAAGTAGTCTGCGTTTCATGCTGGGATCAGAAGGACGAAACATCTTATTCATACAAGAAAAATGACGGAATTAAACTTGAAGAACTTTTAAAGATTACCGACAAATTCGGCGGAATCGATAAAGAAAAAGCCGTTAAAATGGGTTATGAAATTTTGGATGCAGAAGCTTGGATTGAACAAGAAGTAGATATTCTTATTCCTGCAGCTATTGAAAATCAAATAAGAAAAGATAACGTTGATAAAATTAAAGATACTGTTAAAATAATAGCCGAAGGCGCAAACGGACCTACAACACCGGATGCGGATAAAGTAATTGAGAAAAAAGGAATATTCGTTATTCCCGATTTTCTAGCTAATGCCGGCGGTGTTACCTGCAGCTATTTTGAACAAGTTCAATGCAATATGAATTATTATTGGGAAAAAGACGAAGTCTTAAGTAAACTCGATACTAAAATGACAGCTGCATTTTTAGCCGTTAGTGATTTGGCTAAAAAACAGAACTTGTATATGCGCGATGCTGCGTACGTAATTGCAGTCAGCCGCGTAGCTCAAGCTTGTAAAGATAGAGGCTGGGTTTAAGATAAATTAAATCCGAAGCGTATTTAATTTGAAGGGAATCTTCTTAAAGAAGATTCCCTCATTTTATTTTTTCTTTTTTTCTCCACTTTTTATTCTTTATATAGAATCAATTCAATTGTTTTATTCCAATAAATTCCGACAAAATAAATAGCTTATATTCCATTCAAGCTGATTTTTCTTTTTAGTAAAAACGATTTTAAATGTTTTTATTGAAGATTCAGTTTATTTTTTGTTCATTATATTTACTTTATATTAAACTTATGAACTTAGATAAAAACGAAAACGGAAGTAAAAAGTTTAAACAATTCGATAGGGCGTTTTTTCAATCGTCCGATAATTTTACATGCATCGGCAAAGGTTCGTTAGGCGGTAAAGCAAACGGACTAGCATTTATAAAGGATATTATACGCGATAATATTACACCGGAAGAATTCCCTCAAATTGAAATATTTGTCCCTAGATTAACCGTTATTTGCACTTCCTATTTCGACGCGTTTATGAATCGAAATCCATTCTTAAAAGAGTTTATAAACTCAAATTATTCTGATGAAAGAATAGCGGTTGAATTTCAAAAAGCCGATTTGCCCGTTGAAATTGTGGGGGATTTAAGATCAATAATTCATGATATAAAAATTCCGCTTTCCATCCGTTCTTCAAGCATGCTTGAAGATAAAAAAGAGGAACCTTTTGCGGGTATCTACGCCACAAAAATGATTTCAAATAACCAGATAACAGTTGATGAGCGGTTCCATAAATTAACCGAAGCGGTAAAATATGTTTACGCCTCTACATTTTTTAAAGCTGCGAAAGATTATCTGGCAGCTACAAAAAATTCCCCCAGTGATGAGAAAATGGCGGTGATTATTCAGGAGGTAGTCGGTGAAAGATTTAATGATAGGTTTTACCCTGTTATTTCAGGAGTAGCGCGTTCATTTAATTATTATTCAATCGGTAAATTAAAACCAGAGCAGGGTGTTGTTAACCTTGCTTTAGGATTGGGGAAAACGATTGTCGACGGAGATATTTCATGGACATACTCACCAGCAACTCCGAAAATTTCTCCTCCTTATGCAAATAGCAATGATCTGCTTAAAAATACCCAAACTAAATTTTGGGCGGTTAATATGGGGCATATACCCCAATATGACCCGGTTAATGAAATTGAATTTTTATCAAACCCCGATTTAACAGACGCGGAAGAGGACGGAACATTAAAATTCATTGCCTCAACCTTTAGTGTTTCTTCAAACAGAATTGTAATGGGTATAGGTCAGGAAGGTCCGCGGGCATTAAATTTTGCGCCCATTCTTCAATTAAATGAATTCGGTTTTAATAATCTTATAAGAAAATTGTTAACTATCTGCTCCGATACTTTTGAAAATCCGGTTGAAATTGAGTTTGCGTGTACGATAGATATTATTAATAAAAAGCTTCGTTTCGGATTTCTGCAGGTAAGACCAATGGTAGCTTATTCGGAAAACATTGAGATAAACGATGATGAATTAAATTCCGATAATGTTTTAATTTCTTCCGACAATGTATTGGGTAATGGAGTAATTGAAAATATTTCAGATATAGTATTTGTTAAGCATGAATCATTTGATAAAAAATATACGCCGCAAATTGCTTTGGAAATTGATTCAATTAATAAAGAATTATTAAATAGAAAATCGCCATATTTATTGATCGGTTATGGAAGATGGGGAAGCTCTGATCCTTGGTTAGGTATTCCTGTTGAATGGGGTCAAATTGCGGGAGCTAAAGTTATTGTTGAGACTACATTACCTGGAATTAATGTAGAACTTAGTCAGGGTTCTCATTTCTTTCATAACCTTACCAGCTTCAAAGTAAGTTATTTTTCAATTCATCACGAAAGCGAAAATAAAATAGATTATAATTGGCTTAATAAACAAAAAACTATTAATGAGAAAAGTTTTATAAAACATGTTAAATTGGTATCGCCATTAAAAATAAAAATTGACGGTCGTACCGGTCGCGGGATAATTGTAAAATGAAAAAAACTGAAAAACCTGTTGAAAGTTTAATACATGAATTAAAAGAAAGAGCGAAAGAGCTTAATTGTTTATACAATATTGAAGAAGCCTTAAATGAAAGAGATACTACCATTGACGCGGCTTTTAAAATGATTGTTGACGCAATTCCCGGAGGCTGGCAGTATTCCGAAATCACTCAGGCTAAAATTACGTATAGAGAAAAAGTTTTTAAAACAAAAGGATTTGCATATACTCCTTGGATTCTCGCCGAGCCTATTAAGGTTCAAGGTGTTGAAATGGGAGCGTTACTTGTCGCGTATACAGAGGATAAGACTAATAAAAAGGAAACACCGTTTTTACCTGAAGAAGAGAAATTACTAAAAACAATTGCCGACAGGCTCGGGCATTTTATACTTCATCAAGATCTTAAAAATGTTTTCAGCGATTTGCGCGAAGCGACTACTCATATGAACAGACCCACCAAGGGCGAATGGCGTATTGTATTGGATATGATTCGTAAAACAGATCCCAATTTATTCCTGAGTATAGCGAGAAAACTTCTTCATATGTTATGCTGGAACGGAATTGAAGAAGCCGAAGAACTTTCGCGTCAATCCAGCATTGCAATGAAAAGCAACGACGGCGAATATGATGAAGATGAAAATAAGCCTAAGAAAAAAATGATCATTAATAATTACGATGATTATATCGATCAGATTCTAAAACTTGCCGATAAATATATATATGACGAGGAAATTTTAGCGCGTGTTCAAAAATGGATTCAGGAAGATAAATCCAGCGGACTTGTTAAAGCCTTAGAAACAAAGGATACTTCGCTTGCGGACATTGCCGACGCAATTAGAAAATATTATCATCTTGCTCCCGAAAAATTTGAGCTTTCTCCTTCTACAATTAAAGGTTTACGTGTTTCTCTTTTAAGAAGATTTTTTACCGAGGATCTTGATTATATAAGAGTCGCAAAAGATTATGTAAAACTAACGGATTTTTATAAACTTATCGATAAAATGATTTACCAGCCTACAAGCCGGGGAACATTGGGCGGTAAAAGTTCGGGTTTGTTTTTAGCTGCAAGTATAATTAATAAAAAATCAGATGATAATGAATTGATGAAAAATGTTAAAATTCCTAAAACATGGTATGTGGCATCCGACGGGGTTTTATCATTTATGCAGTATAATAATTTAGAAGAGGTGCTTGAACAAAAATATAAAGATATAGATGAAGTAAGACTTGAGTACCCTCATATTGTTCAGTTATTTAAGAACTCTCAGTTTCCTCCCGATATGCTTAAAGGAATTTCAATGGCGCTTGACGATTTCGGCGAGTCGCCTATTGTTGTTAGAAGCTCCTCGCTGCTTGAAGATCAGATGGGCGCTTCTTTTTCGGGAAAATATAAAAGTCTATTCCTCGCAAACCAGGGGCAAAAATCGGAAAGATTATCGGCCTTAACCGATGCGATTGCCGAAGTTTATGCATCTACTTTCGGGCCTGACCCGATTGAATACAGAGCCGAAAGAGGTCTGCTTGATTTCCACGAAGAAATGGGAGTAATGATTCAAGAGGTTGTCGGGACGAGAATCGGAAAATATTATATGCCTTCATTTGCGGGTGTTGCATTCAGCAATAACGAGTTCCGGTGGTCGCCGAGAATTAAACGAGAAGACGGACTTGTTCGGATGGTACCTGGACTAGGAACCAGAGCGGTTGACAGAATAGGTGATGATTTTCCGGTGCTTATTGCTCCGGGTCAGCCTAATCTTAATGTTAATATTACAACAGAGGACATATTTAAATACGCTCCAAAGAAAATGGATGTTATAAACTTAGAAACCAATGAATTTGAAACTATATCTATTGAAGATTTTGTCGCTTCTTATGGAAATCAGCTGCCGGGAATGAATAATATATTTTCTATTTATGACGGACATATAATGCGACAGCCTATGGGTATCGCGCTTAATACAAATAACGGTGAGCTTGTAGTTACATTTGAGGGACTTCGTAAAAACTCAAATTTTGTAAAACGAATGGATTTGATTCTTAAAACGCTTCAAAATTGTTTAAAGACTCCAATTGATCTTGAGTTTGCTTCAAACGGGGTTGATCTGTATTTACTTCAGTGCAGGCCTCAGAGCTTTTCAAAAGAAAATGTGGGAGATCAAATTCCCCAAAATGTGCCGAAGAAACAAATAATATTTTCGGCTAAAAAATATATTTCAAACGGCAAGGTGCCCGAAATTACTCAGATAGTTTATGTTGATCCGATAAAATACGGTGAACTTGAAACTAAAGATGAAATGATTCAGGTCGGAAGAGCCGTAGGTAAATTAAACAAGCTCCTTCCTAAAAGAAAATTTATTTTAATGGGACCAGGAAGATGGGGAAGCAGGGGCGATATAAAACTTGGCGTTAACGTTACGTACTCGGATATAAATAATACAGCCATGCTAATCGAAATTGCTAAAAAGAAAGGCAGCTATTTGCCCGATTTATCTTTCGGAACTCACTTCTTCCAGGATCTTGTCGAAGCGTCAATTCGGTATCTTCCTTTATATCCCGATGACGAGGGCATTGAGTTTAATGAAGAATATTTGTGCAGCTCTACTAATGTTATGAAAAATCTTATTCCTGAATATTCTCATTTAAGCGATGTTGTAAGAGTTATTGATATTACACAGGCTTCGGACGGAAAGATATTAAAAATATTTGTTAATGCCGAAATTGAAGAAGCTATTGCCATAATTGATACTCCGAAAGGGGAACTGCCCATTGAAGAAAAACACTATTATGTTTATGAAGAGACTCAAATAAGCGATCACTGGAAATGGCGGTTGAATATGGCGCAAAGACTCGCAAATGATTTGGATCTCGATTTTTATAACGTAAGAGCAATCTATATTTTCGGAAGCGTAAAAAACGCTGTAGCCGGCCCCGGTAGCGATATCGATTTAATCATCCATATTGATAACGATATCAAACTTGACAGGCTTGAATGCTGGCTGAAAGGATGGAGCCTTGCTTTAAGCGAAGTTAATTTTTTGCGAACGGGATATCAAACAGACGGACTGCTTGATGTTCAATTTGTAACGGATGAAGATATAAAAAAGAAACACAAATACGCCGCTAAAATCGGGGCGTCTATCGATCCGGCGCGGCCGTTAAGAATTAGAGTATAATTATGCGTTTTTTTGATTGTTAAATATATTACAGCTATTATTTTTTTGAATTACAAAAAAAATAATTTGCTTAAAATGAAAATATGTATAAATTTGCATAACAAAATTAAGTATATAAAAAATGAAATTGTCGGCAGTAAATATTTTAGTTCATCATCATCATCCAATAAGCTATATATTTAGTGCCGGTAAATAACGTTTAATAAAGAATAAAATTTATAAAAACCCGGTACTAGCCGGGTTTTTTCGTTTTAAAGTGAGGTGAAAATGTTAAATGGTAATTTAAAGTTAGCAGTACAAAAAAAAGGACGATTAACCGAAAAATCGCTTCAGCTGTTAAAAAACTGCGGAATTGATATCGAACTTTATTCCGAAAGACTTTTAATAAGCGCGAGAAATTTTGATCTTGATATTCTATTCTTAAGGGATGACGATATTCCCGAGTACGTACAGGACGGTGTAGCGGACATTGGAATTGTCGGCGGTAACGTTGTTGCTGAAAAACAGTCGGACGTTCGGATTCTTAAAGAATTAGGATTTGGCAAATGCACTTTGATGATCGCCGTGCCTGAACATTACGAACTTAATAATATTCATGAATTAAACGGGAAAACTATAGCAACATCTTATCCGGCAATTCTTCAAAATTATTTGTCCGAGAATAAAATTAATGCGAAAATAATTCAGCTTAGCGGATCTGTTGAAATATCTCCTTCGCTGGGAGTTGCCGATTGTATTTGTGATATTGTATCGACCGGAACTACACTTAAAATGAATCATCTGAAACAATCATTTTCGGTATATAAATCCGAATCATTATTAATCTCATGCAAAAAAATATTTGAGCCGGAGAAACAGAATCTAATTGATTCATTAGTAATGAGAATTGAATCGGCGCTTAACGCGCGCAAATCAAAATATCTTATGATGAATATTCCGAAAAGTTCTTTAAATATAATTAAGGAAAAACTGCCCGCATTAAAAAGTCCTACAATATTAGCATTAGCGGATGAATCAATGCTCGCTTTGCATGCTGTTATTCCGTCAGATAAATTCTGGGAAATTCAAAGTGATCTTAAAAACGCGGGCGCTTCCGATATTTTATTATTACCAATTGAGAATATTATATTATGAAAACTTATAAATTAAGCGAACTAAATACGATTGAAAAAGAAAAACTTTTATCGCGCCAATCAATTGATTTTGAATCTGTTTTTGAAACCGTAAAACCGGTTTTATCTGAAATTAAAAAAAACGGATTAAATGCGGCCGTAAATTACGCGTTAAAGTTCGGAGAAAATTTCGGGAATAATATTAAAGTAACCGAAGAAGAATTTAATGAAGCCGAATTAAATATTGATTATGATTTAAAAGCCGCAATAGACACAGCGGCGCGTAACATAAAAATATTTCATGAAAAACAATTCCCGTCAAATTATGAAATTGAAACAATGCCCGGAATTGTCTGCTCAAGAGAATTTAACGCTATTGAAAGCGTTGGATTATATATACCCGGTGGGAGCGCCGTGCTGTTTTCTACAATGCTTATGCTTGGCATTCCTGCAAAAATAGCAGGATGCGGGCGTGTTGTAGTTTGCTCGCCTACTAAAAACGGGAAAGTCGATCCAGCATTGTTATACGCTGCTAAAATCTGCGGTATAAATGAATTCTATAAAATCGGAGGCGCGCAGGCAATTGGTCTTATGGCTTACGGCGATAGTCAATTTCCTAAAGTCTATAAAATATTCGGACCGGGTAATCAATTTGTTACGGCGGCTAAATTGCTTGTTAGTATCGATCCTTCCGGCTGCGCAATCGATATGCCTGCCGGGCCAAGTGAAGTTCTTGTAATTGCCGACGAATACGCTTCGCCGGATTTTGTTGCTTGCGATCTTTTATCTCAAGCAGAACACGGCTCCGATTCTCAATGTATTTTAATAACTTCTTCAGAAGAATTGTCTAAGCTTGTAAATTTGGGAATTGAAAAACAATTAGTAAATCTATCAAGAAAAGATACTGCGCTTGATTCATTAAAAAATTCATTTGCCTTAATTGCCGGTTCAATAGAGGATGCAATTGAGTTCAGCAATAAATATGCTCCGGAACATCTAATATTAAACTTAAGAGAAGCGGAGTTGTACAAAAATAAAATAATAAATGCCGGTTCGGTTTTTATCGGCCCGTATTCTCCCGAAAGCGCGGGCGATTATGCCTCCGGTACAAATCATACTCTTCCGACTTCGGGATATTCAAAAATGCACAGCGGATTAGGTGTTGAATCATTTATGAAATCAATTACTTTTCAGAAAATATCCAAAGCGGGGATAAATATTATTTCAAACACTGTAATCAAAATGGCCGATGCGGAAAAACTTACTGCTCACGCAAACGCGGTAAAAGTGAGGATGGAAAATGAAAATTAAAAATCTTGTCCGTGAGAATATTCTTAATCTTAAACCTTATACTTCAGCGAGGTCTTCATATTTAAGCGGAATACTTCTTGACGCTAATGAAAACGGATTCGGGAGCGTAGTTGAAGACGAGTATTCTCTTGAACTTAACCGTTATCCGGATCCGGCTCAGAAAAGTCTGCGTAAAAAAATGAGCGAATATCTTAATGTGCCCGAAGCTAATATATGTTTCGGGGTAGGTTCCGATGAAATAATAGATTTATTAATTAGAATTTTCTGTGAACCTAGAATTGATAAGGTGATGATACTGCAGCCGACTTACGGAATGTATAAAGTAGCCTGTGATATAAATAATGTAAAAACAATAAACGTAGATTTAACGGAATCGTTTCAGATTGATTTTGGAAAAATAAAGGAATTTTATTCAGATGAAGTAAAAATTATATTTTTATGCTCACCAAATAATCCAACAGGAGGTTTGATCAGTAAATCCGATATAATTAATTTAGCCGATTCATGCGATTCAATAATCGCGGTAGATGAAGCGTATATTGATTTTTCGGAAAATGATACTTTGACTTCGGAGGTATTAAATCATAATAATATTGTCGTTATTCGAACTTTTTCCAAAGCCTGGGGGTTAGCAGGTATAAGATGCGGCTATTGCGTTGCAGATGAATTTATTATTTCTTTATTAATGAATGTTAAAGCGCCGTATAATATTAATAAATTTATTTTTCATATTATTAATGAAGCCATTAGCAGAAAGAGTGTTAAGGATGATTTTGTAACACGGATTTTACACGAAAGAGAAAGAGTTTTTAATGAATTGATTGACTTAAAAGGAATTGACGAAGTGTATCATTCCGATTCAAATTTTCTTTTATTTAGATGTGATAATTCAAAAAATATTTTAAACAGCTTAGCGGAAAAAGGAATTATAATCCGTGAACGATCGGGACATAAATATTTAAATAATTGTCTTCGTGTTACGATCGGAACTGTTGAAGAAAATATGTTATTCCTAAAATCTATAAAAGAGTTGTTATGATAAGTGTGATTATTGATAAAGAGCTGTTAAACATTAAAAGTAAAGAGTCCAGGGGTTTGATAACTGGATTGAAAAAAATGCATGAATACGGGCTTGAAATTACTTTTGAGGATTTTAGCAAAGGTAACTTTATATATTTATATGATCTTATGGTCTTAGAAAATATTCCTATCTCTAAACAAATGTCGTATGACAGGCTAATGAGAATTTCGTTAAAGAAACAAGCCGGTTTTAAAGGAGAACAGGTAATTATAAATACAAAAGGGAAAATAAAATATTTTTCCGAAGCGGTTGGTTGTGTTTTGCAAAACCTACGTTCTGCTAGTGTTATAAGAGTTACAAAAGAAACAAAGATAAAAATTGATGTTTCTCTCGACGGTAACGGAAAGAACAGTATAAATACCGGGATTGGCTTTTTTGATCATATGCTTGAACAGATCGCCCGTCACGGTAATGTTAATCTAAAAATAAATGTTAAAGGCGATCTTGATATAGATGAGCACCATACAGTTGAAGATACAGGAATAGCTTTAGGTCAAGCTCTGTTAAAAGCATTAGGCGGCAAAAAGGGAATTAAGCGTTACGGATATTTTCTGCCGATGGATGATTCTATTGCCAGATGCGCGCTTGACCTAGGCGGAAGAACTTATCTAAATTTTAAATGCGTGTTTAAAAGAGATTATGTTGGGGAATTTCCGACAGAACTTGTAGAGGAGTTTTTCAGAGGTTTGGCTTCCGGACTTCAAGCAAATATATATGTTGAAGCCGACGGAAAAAATGATCATCATAAAATAGAAAATATATTTAAAGCTTTTGCTAAATCATTAAACGAAGCATGCAGAATTGATTCAAGGTCTCAAGGTTCTTTGCCTTCAACAAAAGGATTATTATGATAGCACTTATAGATTCTGGCGCCGGAAATGTTGCTTCGGTTGCTAATGTATTAAAAGACCTAAATGCTGAATATATCTTAACTAAACGGGAAATTGATATCTGCAACGCAGATAAAATTATTTTCCCGGGTGTCGGCGAAGCTTCATTTGCGGTTAGACAGCTCCATATTCTAAACTTATTTAACCTGTTAAGAATTGTAAAAAAACCGATGCTTGGAATTTGTTTGGGTATGCAGCTTATGTGTGAAAAATTAGTCGAAGGAAATTCAGCCGGACTTGGAATATTCCCGGTATCGACCGAAATATTCTCAAAGGACAAAGTTAAAGTTCCGCATATGGGTTGGAATAAAGTTGAGATAATTGAAAATCAGAAACTGTTCGACGGCATCAATAATAATGAATATTATTATTACGCCAATTCTTTTTATGTGCCGATTAATGAATACACCATAGCTAAATCAAATCACGGATCTGATTTTTCTGCCTCAATTAAAAAAGACAATTATTACGGTGTGCAGTTTCACCCGGAGAAATCAGGAGCGGCGGGAATCAAACTATTAAAAAACTTTATAGAATTATGTTAATTATTCCGGCAATAGATATAATCGACAATAAAGTAGTGCGTCTTTCAGAAGGGGATTATAATCAATCTACAATTTATGAGAATTCTCCCGTCGAACAGGCGCAAGTTTATTCAGATCTTGGTTTTAATTGGGTTCATATCGTTGATCTACTCGGATCAAAATCAGGTGAAATAAATGTCGCGGGAATAATTTCGGAGATTAAAAATAAATGTAATATTAAAATAGAATTTGGCGGCGGCATAAGAAATTTAAATGATGTCGATAAATTAATAAACCTGGGTATTGATAGAGTTATTTTAGGTTCTATTTCAATAAACAGCAAACCTGATTTCGAAAAAATTGCCGAAAAATACGGAAGTGAAAAAGTTATTACCGCGGTAGATGTTAAAGATGAATTTATCGCAATAAAAGGATGGACTGAGAAATCAGAGATTCATATATCGGAACACATAAAATACTGTAAAACAGTTGGTCTTAATACTTTTTTATGCACCGATATAAGTAAAGACGGATTATTAAAAGGTCCCAGCTATAATTTATATGAAAAACTGCTTCATGAATTTCCTAATGATAATTTAATTGCCTCAGGCGGAGTAAGCAATATAAGCGACATTAAAAAACTCTCTGAAATGAAAATGCACGCGGTTGTTGTCGGAAGAGCTATCTATGAAAACAAAATAAATTTGAAGGAGCTGGCAGAATTTGTTGACTAAAAGAATTATACCTTGTTTGGATGTAATGGACGGACGGGTTGTTAAAGGTACAAATTTTATAAATCTGCGTGACGCGGGGAGCGCCGTTGAACTTGCAGAAAGATATTATGCAGAAGGCGCCGATGAACTTGTATTCCTCGATATTACTGCTTCAGTGGAAAAAAGAAAAACATTATTAAATCTTGTAATTGAAGTGGCTGACGTAATCAGAATTCCATTTACTGTCGGCGGCGGTATTACGGAAATTGGTGATATTGAAAAACTTCTAAATGCAGGCGCTGAAAAGATTTCTCTTAACTCCTCAATTGTAAACAATCCTAAATTAATAAGCGAAGCTTCAAAACAATTCGGCAGTCAGGCTGTCGTCGCCGCAATAGATATAAAAGATATTAACGGTGTGCATAAGGTATTTATAAAAGGGGGAAGAGAAGAGACTAAATTAATTGGATTAGATTGGTGCAAGGAAGTCGTTGATTTAGGAGCGGGGGAAATTCTTCTGACATCAATGGATAAAGACGGAACAAAAGAAGGTTTTGATCTGGAATTCTTAAAGAAATTGACCGATTCTGTTTCTGTGCCGGTTATTGCGTCCGGCGGGGCAGGTAATAAAGAGCATTTCTTGAAAGCATTTTCTATCGCGAATGTTGACGCATGTTTAGCCGCGAGTTTGTTCCATTACAAAGAATTAGAAATTAAAGAACTAAAAGAATATTTAAAAAATAATAATGTTGAAGTTAGAGTATGATTAGGATTAAAATTAAGAAAATTGTAATGCTTCATAATCTTTTTCTTAATCTTACTTAGCTTTTTAACCAGGGAAAAAAATGATTGATATATTAAAAATTAATTTTGATAAATTAAGCGGACTTGTACCAGCAATAATTGTAGATAAAAACACAGATCAGGTTTTAATGCTCGGTTTTATGAATAAAGAAGCCGTTGAAAAAACAATTGAACTGAATAAAGTCACGTTTTTCAGCAGGACAAAAAATAGGCTTTGGACAAAAGGTGAGACTTCACAAAATTATTTAATCCTTTCTGAGATTCTAATGGATTGCGATAATGATTCACTTTTAATTTATGTTTTACCCGAAGGCAATACATGCCATCTAGATCAGTATTCCTGTTTTGGAATTGAAAAGAAAGTTGGAGTTGAATTTCTTGATAAGCTTTTTAATTTGATAAAAACAAGAAAGGCAGAACTTCCTGAGAATTCTTATACAACGAGATTATTTAATGAAGGTGAAAATAGAATTATCCAGAAAGTAGGGGAAGAGGCCATTGAAACAGTAATCGCCGCTAAAAACAGAGATAAAGAAGAAATAATCAATGAAACTTCTGATTTAATATATCATTTATTTGTTATGCTTGCCGAACAGGATATTGAGTTTGATGAAATTGTAAATAAATTGAAATTAAGGCATAAATAAAAAATTAATTATTACATGCTTTGCTAAGAGAATTAATTAATTCCTTTGTCTTTTCAAATTTATTATTGTCATTCATAATACTTTTTATAACAGCGCTTCCTACAATTACTCCGTCACAATAAGGTGAAAATGTTTTTATGTCTTCCGGTTTTGAAATACCGAACCCAATCATCATTTTATTTTTGATAATATTTCTATAAGTAGTTTCCAGATTTATTAAAGTATCATCTGAAAAATCGTAACGGATACCTGTTGTTCCCGTTACACTTACACAATAAACAAATCCGCTGCTTTTCAAATCAATGCTTTTGATTCTTTCTTCTGAAGAAGTTGGAGTTGTCAGTAAAATTGTATCGAGGCCTGCAAATTTGTTTTCAAAAAAATCATCATATTCTTCAATTGGAATATCCGGAATAATTACGCCGCATATTTTATTTTCTACAGCCGCTTTAACGAAATTCTCTTTTCCGAAAGATATTATTGGATTTGCGTAGCCCATCAGAATTATCGGCTTATCAAATTCTTTTGTCAATTTACCTGCCGCTATAATTGACTTTTCCAATGTTATTCCGTTTTGCAATGCAATTTGAGATGACTGCTGAATCACTGGACCGTCCGCAAGCGGGTCGCTGAAAGGAATACCGATTTCAAGAATATCGGCGCCGTTATCTAAAATTATTCTTGCCGTATCAAAAAATTTATTATTATCAGGAAATCCCGCGGTTAAAAAAACTGATAAAGCTTTTCTTCCGCTATTATTTAAACTCTCAATATGTTCTTTAATTTTTGACATTATATTTTATCACCAAGGTTTTTAATTATTATATTAAGATCTTTGTCGCCTCTGCCGCTTACATTTACAATTACTATTTCCTCTTTATTTGTATTTGGCATTAACTTATTTAAGTAAGAGAATGCATGAGCGGTTTCCAAAGCGGGGAGTATACCTTCCAGTTTTGATATTTGCAGTGTAGCTTCAAGAGCTTCCTCGTCCGTAGCTGAAAAATATTGAGCTCTTTTGATATCATTAAGCATTGAGTGTTCGGGCCCTACGCCTGGATAATCGAGTCCTGCTGATATAGAATGAACTTCTGAAATTTGCCCGAATTTATCTTGAAGCAGATAAGTATTCATTCCCTGGAAAATTCCGGGAGTACCTAATGTAAGAGTTGCGCAGTGTTTGTCAGTTTCAATTCCGTATCCCGCGGCTTCAATTCCGATTAGTTTTACATTTTCATTTCCTACAAAAGGATAAAAAATTCCCATAGCGTTTGAACCGCCGCCGACACATGCAACAATATAATCAGGCAATTTATTTTCTTTCTCTAATATTTGAGTTTTTACTTCCTCGCCGATAATAGATTGAAAGTCTCTTACAATCATTGGGTAAGGGTGCGGACCTACAACAGAACCGATTATATAATGAGTATCTTTAACATTTGCTACCCAGTCGCGTATGGCCTCATTAGTTGCGTCCTTTAACGTTTTACTTCCCGAAGAAACAGGACGAACTTCAGCGCCGAGCATTTTCATTCTAAATACGTTTAATGACTGTCTTTCAACATCCACCTCGCCCATATATACGATACATTGCAGGCCGAACTTTGCGCATACGGTTGCTGTAGCAACGCCATGCTGTCCGGCGCCGGTTTCTGCTATTATTCGCTTCTTGCCAAGTTTTATGGCTAATAATATTTGTCCAAGCGCATTATTAATTTTATGCGCCCCGGTATGGCAAAGGTCTTCCCGTTTTAAATATATTTTTGCTTTTTCGTAATAATCTGTCAATCTGTTAGCATAAGTAAGCGGAGTCGGTCTGCCGTTATAATCTTTCTGAAGAGAATATAATTCTTTTAAAAAATCCGGATTCTCTTTTAATGAATTATACATATCTTCAAGTTCATAAAGAGCTGACATTAAAGTTTCGGGTACAAACTTACCTCCGAATACGCCGAACTTGCCTTTAGCGTCCGGGTAGTTGTAATTATTATTTTCTATTAAATTCATGCTAATGTCCTGTCAACAATTTCAGCCAGTTGTCTTATTTTATTTAATGTTTTTTCGAATGTTTGCGGATCCAAAGACTGATATCCGTCTGATAACGCTTTATCAGGGTGACTATGCACTTCAATAATTAATCCGTCGGCGCCCGCGGCAATTGAGGCCATTGCCATTGCAGGCACCTTTTCTCCAATTCCGATACCGTGTGAAGGATCAACAATAATCGGAAGATGGGAATTCTTTTTTATAACAGGAACCGCGTTTAAGTCCAGCGTATTTCGTGTTGAAGTTTCAAATGTTCTTATACCGCGTTCGCATAAAATTACGTTGTAATTATTCTGGGCGACAATATATTCAGCGCTTAATAATAAATCTTCAACGGTAGCGGAAAGACCTCTTTTTAATAAAACAGGTTTTTGTGTTTTTCCTACCTCTTCAAGTAGAGCAAAGTTTTGCATGTTTCTCGCTCCAAGTTGAATTATATCAGCTACTTCGGCAACAGCAGCTACAGTAGATTGATTTAAAGCCTCGGTGACAATATGCATATCAAACTCTTTTTTTACATCCGATAAAATCTGTAATCCTTTTTCTTTTAATCCCTGGAACGAATAAGGACTGGATCTCGGTTTGTACGCGCCGGCTCTTAAAAAATTTATTCCCATTTCTTTTAATTGTCCCGCAATTTCGAAAATCTGATTGCGGTTTTCTACCGCGCATGGACCGGCGATAATCAATAATTCTTTGCCGCCGATTTTATGATTCCCGATATTAATAATAGTATCGTCGGATTTCATCATGCGGCTTACAAGTTTAAACTTTTTAGTAACACGCACGACTTCTTCAACGGAAGGCATAACCTGAAAATCAACTCTTTTTAATGATTCAGTCGGTCCTGTAATTCCAATAGCTAATTTTGAATCGCCCGGTATTACGTGAGGCGTACATTGCATTGATATTATTTTTTCTTTTACTTTATCAATATGTTCTTTAGGTGTATTTAAAGCCATAAGTATAAGCATTACCCATTCCTCAATTTATTTATGCTGTTAAAAAATTCGGTTAGTTTAGTTTTATCCTTTTTCCCCGGATAACTTTCAAGGGATGATGAAACATCAATCCAAGCAGGGGATATATTTTTATAAATTTCTTCAATTTTAGCGGCAGTTATTCCGCCTGCCAGGATAATATTATTTCTAATTTCATGCGGAATAATATTCCAATTAAAAGATTTGCCGGTTCCTCCGACTTCATTTTCTGAATATGTATCAAGCATGTAACTGCAATTCGTATATTCCTTCAAAATATTAAAATCAAACTCTTCATTTACACGGAAAGCTTTCCAGACCGGCAGTAAAATTTTATCTATTTCTTCCTGTGTTTCATCGCCGTGCAGCTGAACTTCCGTAAGACCGGTTTCGGCTGATACTTTGTTTATTAGTTCGTGTCCGGCATTAACAAAAACTCCGATTTTTTTGATACCTTCGGGGAGTAAGGAAATTATCTCTACGGCATTATTATATTCTATGAATCGTTTACTTTTATTATAAAAAATAAAACCAAGCGCATCGGCTCCGAGGTCAGCAGAAATTAAAGCGTCTTCGATATTTGTTATACCGCAAATTTTAACTTTCACGAATACACCATTCTTTAAATCTTTTTATTTCATCATCCGGCGATTCTGATGCCATAAAATGTTCGCCTACCAATACAGCATTAGTTTTAGACTCTTTTAATATTTCAATGTCATTTTTTGTGCTAATCCCACTTTCACTTACAATAATAACATTACCAGGTAATTCATCTGAAATATTTAAAGTGGTATCAAGAGAGACCGAAAATGTTTTAAGATCTCTATTATTAATGCCAATAATTTTATTCAAACTAAAATCTATTTTATTAATTTCCTCTTTATTGTGAAGTTCAAGTAAAACGTCCAAATCAATCTCTATTGCCGCGCTGGTTAAATCATTAATTTGAGATTGAGACAGAGCTTCGGCAATTAATAATACGGCGTCGGCACCGTTTGACTTAGCCTCAAATACCTGATATTCATCAATTATAAAATCTTTTCTTAAAAGGGGAATTGTTTTAAATAATGCTATATCATTCAAATACTGTATAGACCCCTTGAAAAAATTTACGTCAGTTAAAATTGAAACGGCATCTACATCATTATTTAAGTATGTTTCAGCAATTTTAAGATGATTAAAATCATTTTTAATAATTCCTTTTGAAGGAGAAGCTTTTTTAATCTCAGCGATTATAGAAATATTATTTTTATTAGAAAGAGCATTAAAAAAATCCAGTTTCTTTTTATCAAAAAATAAGGAATCTTTAAATCTGCTTAATGAAAATTCCGCCTTAAGTTTTTTCACTTCATCTTTTTTCACTTCCAGTATTTCATTTAAAATACTCAAGAATATTTCTCTCCGAATTTTCTTAATTCATTTAATTTTGAAAATGCTTTTCCGGACAATATTGATTCTTCGGCTAATTTTTTACATTTAAGCAGATTGTCGGAGATACCTGCAGTTTTTATAGCTAATGCGGCGTTTGCTACAACTACATTAAAGGCTGAATTTCTTTTTTTATTCCGGATAATGTCCAAAATAATTCCTGCGTTTATTTTTGAATCGCCGCCAATTAATGAACTTAAATCGGCCTGAGGCATATCAAAATCATGGTTTGTTAATTTGTATGAAAATATACTTTCATTAGCCTTATATTGAAATACATCGGTTATTCCGCGTAAAAGAATTTCATCATATTTATTTGACGTGCTTATAAAATTAATATTCTCGAAATCCAAATATTGAGATGCTTGTGCCAACAATTCGGCGGCTTTTCTGTGGAAGGTTCCTATTATTTGTTTTTTAGTCCCAGCCGGGTTTGTAATTGGGCCAAGCAAATTAAAAATAGTTTTCATCGCCAGTTCTTTTCTTACCTGAGCTGCATGTTTCATAGCAGGGTGATAAATTGGAGCGAATAAAAATGCAATGCCGATATTGTTTAACGCTTCTTCGGACTGCTGAGGCGATAAATTAACATTAACTCCCAGTTCCGAAAGAACATCAGCGCTTCCGCAATTACTTGATATTGAACGGTTGCCGTGTTTTGCTACAGTAATTCCGGCACCCGCAACAACAAATGAAACAGCAGTGGAAATATTAAATGTTCCTGAATCATCACCGCCCGTACCGCAAACATCAATTGCGTTATTATTTTGAGAAATAATTTTTATGCTTTTATCGCGCATAGCTTTGGCAAATCCTGCAATTTCTTCGGGAGATTCTCCTTTTAATTTCATTGCAACAAGGAATGCCGCAAGCTGCGAATTAGAAATTTCTCCGTCCATTATTTTATGCATTGCCGAGTATGCTTCTTCAATCGACAAATCATTCTTTTCTATTATTTTATCTATATAAAACTTTATCATTGTTCAATCCAGTTTTTAATTAAATCTTTACCTAAAGGAGTAAGAACCGATTCGGGATGAAATTGAATTCCCTCAATTGGAAATGTTTTATGTCTGATACCCATAATTACGCCGTCCTTGGTTTCGGAAGTAATTTCAAGAACATCAGGCAAGGTCTCTTTTTTTATTATCAATGAATGATACCGTCCCGCTTCAAAATTTTGCGGAAGTCCATTATATATTCCGCTTCCGTTATGAACAATTTCCGATGTTTTTCCGTGCATAAGTGAAGGCGCGTTTGAAATTACAGCGCCGAAAGATATACCGATTCCCTGATGTCCGAGACAAACACCAAGAACAGGAAAGCTGCTGCCGAGAACTTTAATTACCTCTAAAGAAATTTTTGAATCCTCAGGTTTACCGGGACCAGGAGAAATTACAATTTTATCAGGAGCTAACTTTATTATTTCATCAATAGTAATTTTATCATTTCTAAAAACAGAAATGTTATTTGTAAAATTTCCGATCAGTTGAACAAGGTTAAAAGTAAAAGAGTCGTAATTATCAATCACCAAAATTTTCATCAATTACCTCTGCGTATTTTAATGCGCTATTTAATACTGCGGATTTATTATAAATTTCTTTTATCTCAAGTTCCGCTTTACTGTCTGCAACAATTCCGGCGCCTGCCTGCCAGTATATTTTATTTCCTTTGCTGAAGAAAGTTCGGATAGCAATACACATATCCAAGTTCCCGCTGAAATCAATATAACCGATAGCTCCCGCATATACATTACGTCTTTGGTTTTCGTAATTATTTATCAGCTCCATTGCTTTAATTTTAGGTGCACCCGTAACAGTACCGGCAGGGTAACTTGCTTTTAGTGCGTCGATGCAGTCTTTATCATCAACCAATTTACCCTCAACTCTGGAAACAATATGCATAACGTGAGAAAATTTGTGTATTTGTTTTTCTTCGGATAGTTTAACCGTATTGTACTCGCATACTCTGCCTAAATCGTTTCTGGCTAAATCAACAAGCATCATATGTTCAGCGATTTCTTTCGGGTCGTTTAATAAATCCTCTTCAAGAATTTTATCCTCAGCGGCGGTTTTACCTCTTCTTCTTGTGCCTGCGATTGGCAGGATGGTTGCTTTATTCTGCTTTACTTTTAATAAATCTTCGGGTGAAGTTCCAATAATAGTGAAGTCATTTTCTAGTTCCATATAATACATATAAGGGGAGGGATTAATAATTCGAAGCGCTCTGTAAACATTTAACAGGTCACCATTAAATTTAGCGCTGAATCTTTTTGAGATTACAAGCTGGAATACATCTCCTTCATAAATATTATTTTTAATTTTATCTATTGCCTTACCGAATTCTTCCGTGTTAATTTCATTACCATTTTCATTGACTGAGCTAAAATCACTTTTATACTCCAAAGGTTTGCTCAGCTTATCCTTTATTATTTTTATATTTTGTTTTGCTTTTTGATAGGAGGCTTTTAAATCAGAAGTTTGGTTAATATGAACATTTGAGATTAATACAATCTGGTGTTTAAAATGATCGAATGCAATTATAGTATTGTATATCCCGAAAATTGAATCGGGCGTGTCAAAAGAATTATTATTCTCAAATTCCAGCACATCTTCTATTAAGCATATATTTTCATAACCAAGAAACCCTACAATACCTCCGGTGAAATCGGGAAGTTCATCAATTACAGGATGTTTGTAATATTTTATTTCGGATTGCAGATAATCAAAAATATTGTACTCAAATGTTGATGTTTCAGATTCGTTTTTTATTGTAAGCTTAATACCGTTGTTTGAAATAATTTTTGACGGTTCTTTCCCGATAAAAGAGTAACGCGCTAATCTGCCAATTCCTTCAACTGATTCAAGCAAAAAGCTTCTATTACCGGGTTTACGGATTTTGAGATATGCCGAAACAGGAGTCAAAAGATCGGCTGTAATCTTCTCGTAAACAGGAATTACATTATAATTTTCCGACAGGGATTTGAACTCATCAAAAGTCATTTATTAATCTCCGTATAAAAAAAAACCCTTCCAAGTGATTCCTTAGAAGGGTAAGAGTTTTTAAACCTATTGCTTCAATTCACTTGGATAAATGTAAGGATGCACTCCACCACAGCCAGATAAAATTAAAGCTATATGTTTTTATGTTGTTTTTCATTGAGGGCAAAGATAGAAAATTATATATAAACTTGTCAAGTTAAAATTTTTAGAACTGTGTTAATTTGTAATCAAACGCATAATTATGCATTATTATAAAAGTTATAAAAAGCCGAACCATTGTTCTGCTGAAACCGAATTAATTTCGGATGAATTTTTATGATAATATTCGTTTGTCTTATTCGAGTATTCGTAATCCTTCATCCACTCTTTATAATTTACCGCCACTTCTTTTATAGCGTTTAGAATAAAAAGCAGTTCTTCGTTTGTCATTGTCGGGTGCAGAGATAATCTTACCCACCCGGGTTTTTCAGAAAGATCTCCGTCATTAATTTTACTTGTAATTCTCTGAGAGCGGGTTGGATCTACATGCAGAAGATAATGCCCGTAAGTTCCCGCGCATGAGCACCCGCCGCGTACTTGTATTCCGTATCTGTCGTTTAATAATTTTACAAATAAATTATAATGTATTTCTTCGGCGTAAAATGATATTACTCCAAGTCTTTCTTTAACATTATTTGCAAGCAGATGAATTTCCGGAATTTTTTCTAGTTCTTCGAACAGAATTTCTAAAAGCTCCTCTTCACGTTTAATAATATTATCGACACCCATTTCATCTTTTAATTTAATACATAAAGCAGTTTTAATTGTTTGAAGAAAACCGGGAGTGCCGCCGTCTTCGCGGGCTTCGATATTTGAAATAAATTTATGCTGCCCCCAGGGATTTGTCCAATCAACTGTACCGCCGCCCGGATGATCGGGTACATTTCTTTGATAAAGTTTTGAATCAAATATTAATACGCCTGAAGTTCCGGGTCCGCCTAAAAATTTATGAGGTGAAAAGAAAATTGCGTCCAGTTTTTCCATCGGGTCGTCGGGATGCATATTTATATCTACATATGGCGCCGAAGCTGCGAAGTCGATAAAACAATAGCCTCCGTTTTCATGCATCATTCTGGCAAATTTATAATAGTCGGTTTGAATTCCTGTTACGTTTGAGCATGCCGTAAAAGAACCGATTTTCACTTTCCGGTTTTGGTATAAGCTGAGTAAATCACTTAAATGACCAAAGTTTATTAATCCTTCATCATTCGGCTCAATAATTACTACGTCGGCAATAGTTTCAATCCAAGAAGTTTGATTGGAATGGTGTTCCATATGTGTAATAAAAACAACAGGTTTTTCTTCTTTCGGGATATGAATAAAATCTTTTAATTGCTCGGGAACCTTTAATCCTAATATTCTTTGAAATTTATTTACAACGGCAGTCATTCCTGATCCAGCTGTTATAATAACATCATCTTTACCGGCGTTTACATGTTCTTTTATAATTTTCTGAGCTTTATGATAAGCATGCGTCATTGAGGTTCCGGTAACACTTGATTCGGAATGAGTGTTGCCGACAAAAGGTCCGAAGATATCGCACATTCTTTTTTCAATCGGTTTATATAATCTTCCGCTTGCTACCCAATCAGCATATATTATTTTTTTTGTACCGTAAGGGGAACTGAATTCCTGATCAATACCAATTATATTGTTTCTATATTTTTGGAAATGTTTTTCAAGTTGGGACATATTAACGCTCATCAATCTAAATTTATTTAGTGTAAAAATATAAAAAATCACAAGACAAAGATATCAAAAATACTTTTATTATTTATTCTCAAATGTTGTTTTTATTACTATCGGACTTAAAGCGATTATTCCGATTAAATTTATCACGACTGTAATGCCGTTTAACAAATCTCCCAGACTCCAAATATTTTCGGGATTTCCAACGGCTCCTATTAAAATTGCGGAAGAAAAAAGCCATCTATAATATTTTTTAATTTTATCGCCGAACATAAACGCGGCGCATTGTTCACCGTAAAAACTCCATGTAATTAATGTCGAATAACCGAATAACAGAGATGAAGCAAGAACAATCCAGTTTCCGAACACAAAAGTTGAAGCAAAACTTTCTGAAGTCAACGCCGTGCTGTTAAGTCCGTCGGTCCATATACCGGCTGTTAATATTGCAAGGGCAGTAATTGTACAAATTATTATTGTATCAATAAATACACCCATCATAGAAATTAACGACTGTTTAACAGGACTATCGGATTGAGCGGTCGCGTGCATTATAGCGACTGATCCGGTTCCCGCCTCATTGCTGTAAGCTCCTCTTGCTGCGCCGTATCGAAGAGCCATTAAAACAGAAGCACCTGCAAATCCGCCCGTTGCGCTTTTTGATGTAAAGGCATAAGTGAAGATATCTTTTAGCACCGGAATCAGATTCTCCGCGTTTATAATTATTACAAGAAGTCCTCCTGTTAAATAGATAATAGTCATAATCGGTGAGAGGTATTCAGCGGTTTTAGCAATTTTTTTTAAGCCGCCTATTATTACCAGCCATGTTAGAATTGCAATTATTAAACAAGATACCAACTGCGGCATTCCGAACTCATTCAGCATAACAATTGACATGGAATTCGATTGTATTGAAGTTGTAGCAATTAATGTTTTTACAGACATAGCTGCGGCAAAAGCATAAGCAAGCCATTTCCAGCCTAATGCTTTTTTGATGTATACCATTGGTCCGCCGATAAATGTACCGTCTTCTTCTTTTTCGCGGAATTTGAAACCAAGCAGGGATTCGCTATACATTGTGGCCATAAGAATTAATGCCGAAGCCCACATCCAGAAAACTGCTCCAGGTCCGCCTATTACAATTGCGGTTGCTACTCCAGCTATATTTCCGTTCCCAACAATACCAGAAAGAGCCGACATTAAAGCCTGATAGGGAGTTATATTTCCTTCGCCGCTTGATAATCGGGATTCTTTTATTTTTTTTGCAGCTAATAAAAATTTTGAAAATTGTATTCCTTTAAGTCTCAGCGAAAAATATATTCCGCTGCCGAGAATAAAGATTAACATTTGCGGTCCCCATATAAAATCAGCCGCAGTTTTTATATATTCAAAAAATAACATTAAAATTTTCTCTTTAATTGTTAGTTCTAATATTTTTTATTTTATTGATACATGGATTGAAAGAAATTAATAATAAAGAATATAATGGTGAATTCAAATGGCAAGAGAAGCAGAAATTAAATTACGAATTACTCTCGATGAAAATAATTTTCCGGCGGAAATAAATTGGGGGGCAACTGATTCCGGATTTGAAGGTGAAAAAAAAACCGAAGCAATTTTACTTTCATTATGGGATGGAGAACAGAAGAATACATTAAGTATTGATTTGTGGACCAATAAAATGTTGGTAGATGATATGTCATTCCATTTTTATCAAACTTTTTTAAAGATGGCAGATACTTATCAAGCTGCTTCAAATAATGAAGAAGCCGGCGAAATGATTAGACAGTTTGCTTATAATTTTGCTGAAAAATTAGAGCTTGCAAAAAAGAATCAATAATTATTATTTATAATTATCTGAACTCGAGAAGCCCGAAATATTCAGGCTGGTAGGGGGGACGTTCATTCATTTTTGACCAGTCGCTTTGCACGGTTTCGGCCTGCTGCCTGTGTCTTCTTATATTAAATCCCCAAACATCACCGGGCATCGGTTTTAATGTTTTAATTTGTTCAAAAGGGATTTTAAACTCAGCGCTCCATTTGTCGGAACCGGTTTTTACAGCTACATCAAAAGTAAAGGTATATCGTCCTTCAGGTCCGCTTGAAAGTATTGTGCCCGCAGGGTTTACCATAAGTCTGTAAAATGTTTTTAAGTCAAGATTAGTGTCAAAATACAATTCGAAATCGTCATCCGCAAAAACCAGCGGTATTTCACCGTATGCCGCCGCAGATAGACCAGATGGATTAGGTTCTGCGCCTTGTATGCCGATAAATAAATAAGTGTTGTTATATAATACAGTTACCTCTGTGTTTTCGGTTTCTTTAGTAAAATTTGCGTCCGTGAAGAGATTATATATTTTGTTTTTATTTTGCCAATCAAACTCGGATAAAATACCGTCAATAATAACTTCATTATTTACCAAAGAAGCGTATGCAACCAGAGGCACAAACAAACTAATTTTTTGAACCGATATATTAATTTTATTCTTTAAAGTTTTATAATCCGATTCTACATTTAAATAAGGCATTTCATTTCTGGAAAGGTTAGGATCGGAAACAACAACTTTATATTCCGGTGTTATGTTACTTTGGGCCGGTATATTTACCACCGAATGATTCGGGTAAATTTTCCACGTTGTATCAGGCATAATCCAATTTAATTTATAAACCCGCATTTCATTGCTGTTATTATTTATAGTAATGGAAATTGTTGTGTCAATATTACCCATGTTCATTTTCAGTCTAAATGTTTTCGAGGGTTCAAAATATTTTTTGGAATTTTCTCTTTCATTGACATTAACATCATCATAAGAATAAATGCTGTCTAACGTATGAACTAAATAATTAAGTGAATCCCCGTTAACCTCCACAGCAAGCATATGATGAGAATAGCCTCCAAGAAAACCTGTATTTAGAGACATATTTCCAGAAGTATTTAAGCAGAAATAATCTATACCGTCAATTTGTCTGAAATCATAAAAATGATAATGACCTGTAAAAACTGCCCGCACATTATATTGAGTTAAAAGATTATGTATTCGTTTCCATTCAAAGTTGTTATTTTCCAAATGAAGCGGGGGATGGATAGATATAAAAATATTTCTGTTTTTATATGTTTCAAGTTCTTTTTTAAGCCAGTTAAATTGACTGTCTGATATTTTATAAAAATCCTGATCTTCAAACGCGTTTAATACAATAAAGGCGCAATTGTTTATGCTGAATGAATAATATAATTTATCATTAAATTCCCATGCCTCAGCGTAAGCATCAACTATTTCTTTTGTTGTTATGTCGTGATTCCCAGGTGTTGGGTAAAAAGGAACATGAATGGGCGCAATCTGTTTTTTAAATCTTTCCCATTGTTTAGCTGCGTTATTAATATTGTACGTATAACCGTGAATCATATCACCGACATGCAGAACTAATTCAGGATTAATAAGAGATGTTTTATGAACAAAGCTTTCAAAGATATCCGGATTTTGAAACTGGGTATCTCCCCAAACAATAAATTTAGTATTCTGTCCATTTAGAATTAAAGCGTTTAGAAAAAAACAAATAAATAAAATATATCTTTTCATGTTTGAAATAATTATCAGGTAATCTTTAAATTTTTATTAATATTTCAGTATGCAATTTCAACTGCAAATTCAAAATAGTGATTATCGGTAGATCCAGGCAAATCGGATTCTGATTTATCAAAATCAAATAATAATCTGCATTTTTTATAGAAATCATAACTTACACCTATTATATAAGCTTTGTTAGCGACATCCACCGGATTTCTGCTTTCTTTGAAATAATCATATCTTCCGAATAAATTAATATTGGAAGCTCCTAATTTAATTTCTGAAAATATTGAATACCCGGTCATATTGTTGGAGTTACCAAGCGCGTCAACTGCTGTTCCCGTAATATTACCGGAGCCTGAATAATATGTGCCTGTAAGAATTAAATTTTTTGATTCGAAGCTAATAAACCCGGCGTTGGAATTATAATCAGGTTCGTTAATATTATTGCCTTTGCCTATCAAACCAAAATATGAAAGCTGAAGTCCAGGCACTACTTCGTGTAAAGGACGAATTGTTAATCTGCTTTCAATAATTTTATTTTCATTTTCCTCAAGAGCGTGATAACCGCCGCCGTTATATACCCCGATAGCTATGCTTCCGTATTTACCGGCGTAATTAGAATTAATTTCTTTTTTATAATCATCATCCATTTCGCCGCCAAGATTGGCAAAGAATCCGACACCGTAATCGGCCGAACTGGCTACATTATTTCTTTCAAGATACATTTTACCCTGCAGCCTGTAAATATTTATTTTTTGTTCAAACTCAAGCCAGGGTCTATGAATAAGACCGAACTCAATAAAAGGTTTATGGAAGAAAGCGAAACTGTCGAATTTATAACGCAGATAAATATATTTTAAACGTAATTCAACATCACCTTTCCCGTCGCCTTCCTCGTCAATTGTAACATCCTGAGTAAACCTGGCTGATAAACTTTTGTTAAAAGTTTTTTCGAATGTTACATAACCTCTTTTCAGTTCAAATTCATTATAGTTTTTATTTTTAGATTTACCGTTTTGATAACCCAGAAACCATTGACCCGAAAATTTCATTGTACTGAAAAATTCGAATACAGAGTTTTTAATGTCGGTTTCATCCTGTGCATAAGAAGGAATGTTAAAAAATAAACATAATAATAGAGCAGATTTTAGATTTGTAAAAGTTTTCAATTTTCTCTCCTAATTTTCCCGGGTGCAATATAATGATATGGGTTTAGGGAAAAAAATAAAAAACTAAATATTAATGCTGATTAAATAATTTTAATATTTTCGAGTTCCTGCTGAAAAAGACTTTTATAATTAATTGTAAACTCGTCTAATTCGGACATTGAACTGAAGTGAAGCAATTCAAGAACATCTTCATCAAATTTAATATCTTTATCCCAGCCGAATGATCCGATATTAAATTTCTGGGTTAAATAATCTGACAGATGTACAATTGAAGGAACTATTTTATCTTTTTTACTTAACGAAGGGTTTTCGTGATATAAAATTGCATCGCATAAATTTTCAGGCAGATTCCAATTTTCGCAGATTATAGATCCAATTTCCTGATGAGTTAAACCGAGGTGTTTTATTTGAGCATCCTTAAGAGACATCTTGTTTACAATTACTTCTTCATTTATTAGCTCAAATTCTTTTTTGAAAAATCTGAATATTACGCCAATCCCCATATCATGAAGAAGTCCGGCTAAAAGAACTTCGCCGCCTTTATTAAAACCAAGGTCTTCCATAATTCTTCTTGACGCAGCGGCAATAATTGTAGAATGGCGCCAGAATTCCAAATGGTCAAAATGTTTCCCTGATTTTATTTGAAGTGCGTCCATAACCGAAAGAGCAAGCACTATACTTTTCATTTCGGCAAATCCGATAACAAGTATAGCAAAATCTATAGTTGAGACCTTTCTTCTTAATCCGTATAAAGGCGAATTTGCAATAGCTAATACTTTTGCTGCAATACCCTGATCTTTTGATATTAATTTTTCAAGTACAATATTATTAGTACGCGGGTCATCTAGAAGTTTAGATACTTCTATTACCATTCGGGACATTGCCGGAAGACTATAAACTTCCTCAAGCGCCAGTTTTGTTTTTCGTTTATTATCTTCCAGAATATTACTCACAGTAGTAAAGCTCATTTTCTGACCCTAAATTAAACAAAAATATTATTATAGCATAAGTTATTTTTATTATCGGCAATAAAAATAAATTCTTTACAGATCTATATCACATTTTTTAAAATTTCTAAAATTGCTCTTTAAAAATTATTGTTCTATTTTTGCTGCCAATTAAAAAACAAAGGATTTAAATGATTGATATTGCAGAAATTAAAAATGAAGATGAGTGGGAAAATACCAAAACGGGATCATTAAATAAAAATGAATTGATAGTTTTTAAATTTTCGCCGGTTTGCACAGTAAGTTTTACCGCAGGAAAAATATTGGAAACCTGGTGTTCAAAATTAGACAGCGACAACGGTTTAAAAATTGTACAAGTTAATGTTATTAAAAGCCGCGCGTTAAGCAATAAAATTGAAAATGAAACATCCGTTAGACATGAATCTCCACAAATAATATGGTTCGAAAAGAACGGAAACATAAAATGGCACGGAAGTCATTTTATGATTAGCGCAAAAAGTTTAAGCGCTCAATTAGAAGCTGTTTAGAATTCATATTAAAATCACACCGGGTATTACAAAGTTGTTTTATATATTTTTTTTTATGAACTTTAGCAAAAGAATTTCAGACAAAAAGTATTAAATGAAAATTAAAACTGTATATATCTATTTGGGAATTTTTGCATTAGTTATATTTATAATAATATTAACTACTCAGAATTCAATCAATCAATCCGGTACCAAAGAGACAACTGAGATAATGCCAAATGACGATATACATAAAGGGTTAAATAACGGAGAATCTCCGGGAAAGGGAAACGTATCTAATAATATAATACATCAGATGGAAATGCTTCAAAAAGCAGTTGAAGAAAATCCGGATGACACATCTCAAGTAAAAAAATATGCAGATCTTCTCGCCTCAGCGCACAATCCAGAAAAAGCTGTTGAACTTTACAAAACCATTCTAAATAAAAATCCGAAAAGAATAGATATACTTTTGGGTATTACAATTGCTTATTATAATATGCGTAATCTTGAAAAAGCAGAAGAATACACTAAAAGGATTCTAGAAATAGATAAAAATAATCATGAAGCAAATTATAATTTGGGAGCTATTGCTGCCGGAAGAGGTAATACGGCTAAAGCAAAAGAAATTTGGGAAAATGTTGTTTTAAGATTTCCAAATTCATCGGTTGCGCAGATTGCCGAAAAATCTTTGGAAGAATTAGGACAATAGGATTAATCTGTAAAAATGTTTGTAATTAACTCTTTCTCTATAACTTCAAAATAATAATTCTCAATTTTTATCTTTCCCGGTTTCCCATCCCAAATTTCCTGCATTGGTTTTTTCTTAGGTATAAATTTATTTGTATTAGATATTTTGGATTTATCTGCCAGCACGTAAAACGGTTTATTATAATATTTGCATAGAACCGCTATTAATCTGCTCCCAATTTTATTTACAACATTGCCGTTTCTTAAAATTGAATCGGCGCCAATTACAGCAGCGTCAATTTTATTAATCTCTTTTGCAATCATTGCTTCAGTAATTATTTTAACATTGGCGCCTGAGTTTAATAACTCTATTGCGGCTAATCTGCCTTCCAATATTGGTCTCGATTCACAAACAGCAACTGATATATTTTTTTTATCCATAGGAAATTGTTCGAAAAATTTTATTACAGTATTACTGTTTGAAATGGTTATAAATTTATTGTACTTGTTCAATTCATGAAAGCTGTTTTTATAAATTTTAAATGCCAAGTTTGAACTTTTATTTTTAACATCTTTTAAAAAATATTCCAAACGGCGAGGGTTATTTCGGAGAAAATTTTCTAAATCGTTTAAGTAATTTTTAATGTTTGAAAATTCGGAAAGATTTTTTTTCAGATAGGGGATAAGATATTCTGTATCAATTTCGTTAAAATTATTTAAAAGATAATTATTCAGTTTTTCCAACAGTAATCCGCTTCCGGAAATATTATCGGAAATTATATTATTAAGTTCCTGCCCGGGTTTAAAATTCATTTTTTATTTAGTGAATTTAAAACCTTTAATAGGATCGCGAAGAGTAAGAACCGGGCACGGTGATTTTCTTACAACTTTTTCAGCAGTGCTTCCGAATAACAAATGCTCAACGCCGGTATGACCGTGAGTAGCAATAATAATTAAATCGGCGTCAATTTCAGAAGCGGCTTCAATAATTTCCATAAATGGTTTACCGGTTTTAATTATTTTTTCATATTCAACCGACGTGCCTATTTCTTCTTCTGCTAATCTGTTTAATTCGTTTTCCGCTCTTTGCGCCATATCAACATCAGTTGTAGGAATTGCTACTTGGCCAAGACTGAAATCAGCCGGGTAAACCGCAGGTTCCACAACGTATTGAATATACATTTTAGCGTTAAACAGTTTTGCAAAACTTACGGCATATCGTAGTGCGTTTTTAGAATAATCGGAGAAATCAACAGGAACTAATATTTTTTTAATTGCTTCCATTTTGAGTATCCTGAATTTGTTCAATCGATTTATTATAAAGAGAAACGTAATCTTCGTTTACTCTTCTAAGCCGAGTAGTTATTATTTGCGAAATTCCTCTCAGAATGTCAATCCCTTTCTTCGGAAATTTTTCAATAAATTCATCCAAATCCGGGCGGAAAATTACAATCAGTTTAGATTCTTTTAATGAAAGAGCGGAAGCTGAGCGGAGTTCTCCGTCAAGTAAAGCCAATTCACCGAAGAAATCTCCAACCCCGAGTTTTACAAATTTATGTTCATAGCCGTTTTCGCTTTTGTGAGAAATTAGAACTTCTCCGTCTTGAATAATATATAATCCTATTCCGGGATCCCCTTGATGAAAAATATATTCATTAGGAACATAGGTTCTGTGATGCACAATTTTAAGCAGAAGATTGATATGTTTATTGTCAAGTTTTCTAAAAGGAGGAAGAGATAAAAGTAATGTCTCTATTTCGCTTTTTGCTGTAGGAGATTTAAAAAGGTTTGTCCAAAAACTGCTTTTTACATATTTGCTGTTCGGTTCCATTTATCACCTCAATTAAATATTCCGCTTTCGGCTACACGCCAGATTTTCTGACATGGAAATTTATTCTCATAAAGTGCTCTTCCAATAATAACAGAATCTATTTTATCGGCTGCATCCTGAACTTTTTTTAAGTCTGGATAGCCGCTGATACCTCCCGAAAGGGTAACACTTATGCCTGTTTCATCGGCTACTCTTTTGCATAGATCTATGTTGGGTCCCTTCAGCATACCGTTTAAATTGACATCTGTAACAATTAATCGTTCGGTTCCCATTTCAACAAGTTGTTTGGCGTATTTGGAAACTGGTATTCCTGTTTTTACTGATCTTCCGCTAACCACTACTTCATCATCAATAACATCAATTGCGGCTGAAATTAATTTAGGTCCGTAATGGTTCAGCAATTTTTCAAATTTGTCGGGTGATTGAAAAGCCATTGATCCTACAACCAGTCTAAACACTCCCAAATCAAAAAGTTCTTTCGCGTCTTCAAATGTTTTGATTCCGCCACCGAGTTCAACAGGTATTATTACTGACTCGCATATTTTTTTTACTATATCAAAATTTGTATGAGAATGATCATGAGCAGCGTTAAAATCAACCACATGTAGACATTTTGCGTTTTCCGCTCTCCATATAAGCGCCATTTCTACAGGGTCGTTTCCGTAATCGCTGCAGTTAAGTTCAGGGATACCTTTCACCACTCTAACGGTTTTTCTATCTTTTATATCAATTGACGGAATTACTAATACTTTATTCGGCATATTAAAAATCCCATTTACCTTTCTTCTTTAACGTTTTTCTGCTAATAATCAGTTTTTGAATTTCGCTAGTGCCTTCAAAAATTCTTAAAATCCTCGCATCGCGGTAGTATCTTTCAATAGGAAGATCTCTTGAAAATCCCATTCCGCCGTGAATCTGCAATGCAGTATCGGCTACTACAGAAACATTTTCAGAACAGAAAAGTTTTACAATAGCAGCTTCTTCGGAAATATCCAAACCCAAATCATATTTTTCAGCAACCCGCTGCAGCATACTTTCCATTGCATAAGTTCTTGTAGTCATGTCCGAAATCATAAATTGTATACCCTGAAATTTAGCGATCTGCTGATCAAATTGCTTTCTTTGTGTAGCATATTCTACCGAAAGACGAATCATTTCTTTAGCGGCTCCAACGCTTCCGGCGCCGATACCTAATCGTCCCGCATCAAGAGTCTTCATAGCAATTAAAAACCCTCTGCCTTCGGCTCCGATGATATTTTCTTCGGGAATTTCCACGTTATCAAAATTAAGGGAATTTGTTACGCTTCCTCTTATGCCTAATTTTTTTTCATTGGGTCCTACTGAAACTCCTTTAAATTCTTTTTCAACTACAAATCCGGTAATTCCTTTTTCAGTTCTGGCAAAAACGGAAAAGACATCGGCAATTGCTCCGTTGGTAACCCAAAGTTTTTCTCCGTTTAAAATCCATTTACTTCCTGTAAATTTTGCTTCAGTTTTTAGATTAAAAGAATCAGAACCCGCTCCGGCTTCTGTTAATGAAAACGCAGCTATTTTTTCTCCCGAAGTAAGAGAAGGGAGATACTTCATTTTTAATTCTTCCGAGCCGCCTATATAAATAGCGTTTGTGCCAATTGAAATATGAGCTCCAATAAAAGCCGCGGTTGAGGCGCATGCTTTTGTAACTTCTTCCTGGGCAATGCAAAAACCAAGTTCTCCGAAACCTCCGCCTCCGTATTTTTCGGGAAAGGGAGTTCCTAGAAGACCGATGCCGGCAATCTTAGTAATTAATTCTTTAGGAATATATTCTTGTTCATCTATTTTACTTGCTAACGGTCTAATTTCTGAATCGGTAAATTCACGCACCATATTACGGAGCATTTCGTGTTCTTCGGTATAATTTATCGGCATAGTCCCATATTTATTTATTGATTGTTGGATTAAAAAATAAGGAATAAACTTGTAAAAAAAAATTTATATCGATTTTATATTTACGAAAATGCGGCTGCAAAATTAAAAAGTTGAATAATTATATTGTTGAATCAAAATCTTGACTTTTTAAGGCTTAATCGGCATATTTACACCATGAGCAAAGATTTCAACTTTCTTACTGCTGAAAAACATAATATTCGAATTACAACATTCGGCGAAAAAAACTTATCAACTAATAAATGCCTGATCTTTGTTCATGGTTTTAAAGGCTTTAAGAATTGGGGATTTGGTCCCTATCTTGGGAATTATTTGGCCGACAAAGGATTTTTTGTTATTACATTTAACTTCTCTCATAACGGAGTTGGTGAAAGTTTAACGGATTTTGATGAATTGCATAAATTCGCAGAAAATACTTTTTCCAGGGAATTAAACGAGCTGTCACAAATAATTGACATTTATGTTAAAGGATATTTCGGGGACGGAGACAGACACGGCAGCCCTATTGAAAATCCTAAGATTGGTTTAATTGGGCATAGCAGGGGCGGGGCAATAGCTTTATTAACCGCTTTCCAAAAGCCTGTAGTAAATTCAGTTGTCACCTGGTCGGCAATTTCAAAATTGGATAGATATTCTGAAAGACAAAAAGAGGATTGGCGGAAAAAAGGTTACTGGGAAGTTTTAAATACTCGTACAAATCAGCTTATGAGATTAAATATTTCATTGCTTGAAGATATTGAAAATAATTCAGAGGGGAAATTGAATCTGGAAAAAGCGGTGAAAGAACTAAATAAACCTTTGTTAATAATTCACGGAATGCAGGACCTTGCGGTTAAAATAGACGAAGCTGAAAAAATTTATGAATGGTCGGATAAATCCAAAACAGAATTCTTGAAAATAATGAAAACTGGTCATACTTTTGATATTGTACATCCATTTGAATCAAGCAATAATAAATTTGAAAGAGTACTTGACGTTACCAATTTATTTTTCCAATCAACATTAAAATAAAACGGATTTTATGGGACTAAAAAATATTGTTTTTATACTTGTATTTATTTCTGCATTTGGTTTTTTGTTTTATAACATAAAAAGATTAATCAGTTATTTAACTATAGGTCTGGATGAGAACAGATTTGATAACATTCCTCAAAGAATAAAAAATGTACTAATTATTGCTTTCGGCCAATCTAAACTGCTTCGTGATCCAATTGCAGGCACAATCCACTTTTTAATTTTTTGGGGATTTATGCTTTTTCTATTTGCGGTTGCTGAAGCGGTAATTCAAGGATTTTATTCAGATTTTTCATTGGAATTCCTCGGACCTGTTTATTCAGTTATAACATTTGTACAGGATGTTTTCGGAGTTCTTATTATTGGCGCCGTATTTTTTGCGCTCTATAGAAGATTGATTCAAAAAATAAAAAGACTGGATGTTGGTCCCGGAGGACAGCTTGATGCAATTTTTATTTTAAGCATGATTTTAATAGTTGTTGTATCAATGTTCGGTCAGAATGTTTCTGAAATTGCGAATCAGGGATTTATATTAAGAGAATATGAATTTAGACCAGTTTCAGCTTTAATCAGTCCTCTTATTTATCTTGGACACAGTTATACTTCAGAATTATGGTATGAGATATTCTGGTGGATTCATATTATTGTAATATTTGGATTTATGAATTTTCTCCCTTATTCAAAACACCTTCACGTGTTTTCTTCAATACCGAATGTTTTCTTCAAAAAATTAGGTGATAAACAGCATGCGCTTAAACCTATAAATTTAGAAGATGAAAATACTGAACAATTCGGGGCTGCCGATGTTGATCATTTAACATGGAAACAAATGTTGGACGGTTATGCATGTACCGAATGCGGGCGCTGTACCGATGCGTGCCCGGCTTCAAATACAGGAAAAAAATTATCCCCAAGAAAAATTATTGTGGATATAAGACACAGAATGGAAGAGAAAGCGCCCTTAGTTTTGGCAGGCGTTAATGAAAAAGAAGCTGTGCTCGATAAAACATTAGTTAATAATTATATAACCGCAGATGAGTTATGGGCTTGTACTACATGCATGGCTTGTGTTCAAGAATGCCCTGTTACAATTGAACATTTGGATTCAATTATTGACATGAGAAGAAATTTAACATTAATGGAATCCAAATTTCCTCCTGAATTAAATAATGTATTTAAAAATATAGAAACTAATTTTACGCCGTGGGCTTTTAATTGGCAGGATAGAGCTAATTGGGCTGAAGGCATGAATATTAAAACAATGGCTGAGGATAAAGATTGTGAAGTGCTTTTTTGGGTCGGATGCGCTGGATCGTTTGATGCAAGATATCAGAAAGTTACAAAAGCTTTTGCCCAGATTATGCAGAAAGCCGGGATAAATTTTAGAATTTTAGGCACAGAGGAAAAATGTAACGGCGATACAGCAAGAAGATTAGGAAACGAATATTTAGCTCAAATGATGATGCAGGAAAATATAGAAATTCTTAACGGTTACGGAGTTAAAAAAATTGTGACAGGATGTCCTCATTGTTATAATTCATTAAAAAATGAATTCCCTCAATTCGGCGGTAACTATGAAGTTGAACATCATACAGAAATGATAAACAGATTAATAAGTGAAAACAAAATTGAGCTAAAAGCTGAAGAAATAAAAAATAAGGTAACTTTCCATGATTCTTGTTATCTTGGAAGGTACAACGGGATATATGATGAACCCCGAAATTCCTTAAAGGAAATTAAAGGTCTCGAACTTATTGAAATGCAGCGGAATAAAGATAAAGGTTTCTGCTGCGGTGCCGGGGGCGGCAGAATGTTTTTGGAAGAGACCGAAGGAACAAGAATTAATATTAACAGAACAAAGGAAGCGTTGGAAACCAATCCGGACACAATTGCTTCGGCTTGTCCGTTCTGTATGACTATGATGTCGGACGGGGTAAAAGAATTTGAGAAATCCGAAGAAGTATTTGTAAAGGATATTGCTGAAATAGTTCTGGAGAATTCCAAATAACTAACATATCAATCAACCTAAAGGAGGCGCTTTATGAGCGATAAGTATCAAGGTTTAAAAGAGCATTTAGATAGTCTTGCAGTAGATATTGAAAAATTCTACGAAAAAGGGCAGTCAGCTGCCGGAACAAGAGTTCGTAAGGGCTTAAGCGATTTAAAGAAATTAGCTCAGGATATGAGAAATGAAATTCAGGATTTAAAAGCTCAAAGAAAAGGTGAAAAGAGCTAATCGGAATTTATAGATTCATTTATCAAGGCTGAATCATTATTAATGATTCAGCCTATTTTTTTAATATGCAGTAAAATCATCTATTTTAATAAAAATGAAAACTCTATTAATATTTTTCTTCCTGTTATTTTATCCGGCTACAAATTTCTCTCAGGAAATTAGAGAATATGATTCTTTAACAACAGCTTCCTTTTCGGCTGTGGGAGATTTAATTGTCCATGGACAGCAATTAAAATATGCAAAAATAGACTCTTTAACCTACGAATTTAAACCCGTATTCAGAGAAATAAAGCAGTATTTGCAATCTGCCGATTTTACGATGGCAAATTTAGAAACAGTTTTTGCAGGTATAGAAAAAGGGTATTCAGGTTATCCTTCATTTAATACACCTGATTCATTTCTTGACGCTTTAAAATATGCAGGAATTGATTTTTTATTTACTGCAAATAATCACGCGCTCGATTTTAACAGAAGCGGACTTGAAAGGACGATAAATCTACTAAACAGCAGTAAGGTTGGATTTAGCGGGACATTTCTGCATAAGGAAGAAAAAGATTCTATTAAAATAATTGAAGTAAATGGAATAACATTTACAATACTTTCATATTCATACCTGGCAAATAAAAATATTGATAAAGGTTATGAATATATGCTTAATACAATAAAACTTGGTCAAATAAGAAGAAACATATTAAAAGCAAAATCAATGAATTTAGATCTTGTAATTGTATACCTCCATTTTGGAAATGAATACGAAAATGAACCATCAAATTATCAAATTGAAACCGTAAAAAGCATTAAAAGTTACGGCGCCGATATTATTCTCGCCAGCCATACCCATTCAATTCAGCCTGTTGAAATGTATAAACCGGTAAATAGTAAATTGGACAGCGGGTTTGTAGCTTACTCGTTGGGTAATTTTATTTCAAATCAAAGGTGGCGTTATTCCGATGCGGGCGTAATCTTAAATTATACGATTGAAAAAAATATTATTAATGATTCTTTGTATATAAATGATTTTTCCTTTATTCCAACATGGGTTTATAAAGGAAATACAGACAATGGCAAAGAATTTTTAATTTTACCGGCTGAATATTATAAAAATGAATTGAATCCGCCCTATATTAAAACAAAAGATTTGGAATTAATGAAACAGAGTTTTAATGATACTAAAAAAATAATCACACAAAAAACCGGCAGATTAAAACTCAAATCAATTCTTAAAGAATAATCAAAACGATTATTCATCTTATTATATCAGATTATTTTCTTATTTTAAGCCTTTAATTTTCGGCAAATATTATTATGAATAAAAAAGCCTCGTTGAATGTAATTTTTCTTACAGTATTTATTGATCTAATGGGTTTCGGCATATTAATCCCTATTCTCCCTACATTCGGCAGTAAGATATTACATATATCCGATTTTGAAATAGGAATGGCAGTTGCGGTTTATTCTCTTATGCAGTTTCTGTTTAATCCCGTACTCGGAAAATTATCAGACAGATTCGGGAGAAGACCGGTGATATTGATATCACTTCTTTCAACCGCTGTTTCTTATTTGATATTTAGCTTTACAGATTCGTTTTTTCTTTTAATTGTTTCAAGAATTTTAGCCGGACTTGGCGGAAGTAATATCGGAGTCGCTCAGGCTTATATTGCTGATATTACTGAAAAGTCGGAACGTTCAAAAGGAATGGGAATTATTGGCGCGGCTTTCGGTCTTGGATTTTTATTCGGACCGCTTATCGGCGGATATCTTTCTCATTTCAGCTACGCGACAGCAGGATTCGGCAGCGCGGCATTTTCATTTATGGCTTTTTTATTCGCGTTTTTCTCACTTCCGGAATCTATTAAACAGAAAGAAACAGGGTTGTTTAAAATCAGAATATTCGATTTGAAATTCACTAAAGATACTTTTAAAATTCCGTCCGTCGGATTGTTAATTACACTCTTTTTTATAATTGTATTTTCAATGGCGAATATTTACGGAACATTCTCGATTTTAGGTTATAAAATTTACGGTTTTACGGACCAGGAAAACGGATTGTTATTCGGTATTATCGGTCTTACCGGTGCAATTGTTCAGGGCGGATTAATCAGAATTCTTTCTAAGAAATTTTCAGATAAACCATTAATTTTAGCCGGTACAATTTTTATGGTAATAGGTTTAGGAATGCTTCCATATGGCGTGAATTTTTTAGGCGTTTCAATTATTATAATAATTTTATCAATTGGAACAGGGATCTTACAACCGACATTAATGAGCATGGTATCTAAATTTTCACCGGAAAAAGGGCAAGGCGCAATACTTGGGTTAAATCAATCCTTTGCGTCTTTAGCAAGAGTATTAGGGCCTCTTTGGGGAGGATTCTCATTCGAGTATATAGGATATCAATTTCCCTTTTTAACCGGGGCGGCATTTACATTTATTACATTTTTAATTACACTTATTTATCTTAACACAGAAAAAATTGAAAGCACAAAAAATGTTTGATATTGGAAATATAAAATTAGACAAAGCTGTACTGCTGGCGCCGATGGAAGATGTAACGGCAGTTCCTTTTAGAAAATTATGCAAGGAATTGGGAGCCGATATTGTTTATACAGAATTTGTTAATTCAGACGGTTTGATTAGAGCTAATCAAAAGACAAGAAAGAAACTTGAAATAACTGAAACTGAAAGACCGGTTGGAATCCAAATCTACGGCGGTAATTTTGAACCTATGGTTGAGGCGGCTCAAATTGCGGAAAAAGAAAATCCCGATTTAATTGATATTAATGCGGGATGCTGGGTAAAAAAAGTTGCGACTAGGGGAGCGGGAGCGGGATTATTAAAAGATCCTCCTTATTTACAGAAAATGGTAGGCGAAATTGTAAAAGTTACAAATCTTCCGGTAACAGTTAAAACCAGAATCGGATGGGACGATAATTCAATTCTTATCCTCGAAGTCGCGAAAAGGTTGGAAGATGTCGGCATTAAAGCTCTAACAGTACATTGCAGAACGCGCTGCCAGGGGCATCACGGCGATGCCGATTGGAGCTGGATTCCTAAAATAAAAGAGGTTGTTAATATTCCTGTAATTGTTAACGGAGGAATATTTACGGCTTATGATGCCAAAAGAGCATTCGACGAAACCGGAGCAGATGGAGTAATGATTGCGCGCGGAGCAATTGATCATCCGTGGATTTTCAGAGAGACGAAAGAACTTTTGGCAAATGGCTATATTAAGAAAGAAGTGGATGTTGAAGAAAGAATTTTAACCGCTCTAAAACATTTGCGGTACGAAGTTGAATATAAAGAAATGAGAAGAGCCGTGATCCCGTTTAGGAAGTATTATACCGGCTATCTAAAAGGATTGTACAATTCATCAAAAATTCGACAGGAATTAATGAAACATGAAGAATATGAACCAATTGAAATAATTCTTATGGAATATTTGGAATTCCTTAAAAATAACGTAGAGATAACCGATAATTAATCTAAATTAATAATATATAATTACTTGAAAAACAATAAGTTATCTAATAGTATCGCACGTGTGATTTCAACTTTATTTGTCCCCCCGACTTTTACGGTATTTGTTTTTACTTATTGCGCATTTATAATAGAAATTAATGTCGTAAACCAGGTATTCATTGTAGGAAACTCTTTAATTTTTGGGCTTATTCTTCCCGTTATAGTTTTTTTTAGTATGAGAAAAGAAAAAAGAATATCCGATATTGATACATCAATAAAGGAAGAAAGGAATGCTCCCTATTTACTGAACAGTATTTTCTGTATTGCGCCTATTCCGTCGTTTTTAATTTTAGGGGTAAATTACTTTTTTTCATTACTCTGGATAATATTTTTTATAAATACATTAATATTATATTTAATAAATAAAAGATGGAAAATTAGCGCACATTTATTAGGAGCCGCCATTTCATTGGGAGCAATAATGTTCTTAGAGGGGAACCCAAACTATTTCCTGTTGGGGTTAATTTTTATGATAGCGTGGGCGAGAATTAAATTAAAAATTCATGACTTTGCACAGGTAATTGCCGGAGCACTATTGGGATTTTCTATAACTTTTGCAAGTCTGATTATTTTTTATAAATATATTATTTAAAAAACTAGATTCTCTTTAATTAAATTTTGCTTAAAAAATCGGAGTAAAAATGAACCTGAAAGATCTAATTAGAACCGTTCCTAATTTTCCCAAAGAGGGAATTATGTTCAGAGATATTACTACATTGTTAAAAAGTCCGGAAGGGTATAAACAGACTTTAGATGATCTTGTTAACTTATCTAAAAACAAAGGGATAACAAAGGTTATAGGGATTGAATCAAGGGGATTTATTTTCGGCGGAGCACTGGCAGAAAAATTAGGAGCAGGGTTTGTTCCGGTCAGGAAACCGGGCAAATTGCCGGCCGCTACTGTAAGCGAATCATATATACTGGAATATGGAACGGACTCAATTGAAATTCATAAAGACGCAATTGCTCCCGGTGATAAAATTTTGCTTCATGATGATTTGCTTGCAACTGGGGGAACAATGGAAGCCGCGTGTAAATTAGTTGAAAAGTTGGGAGCAGAGATAATTCAAATATCATTTTTGATTGAACTATCATTTATTAACGGGAGAGAAAAATTAAAAAATTATGAAGTTCATTCCCTTATAAATTATGATTCTGAATAATTAGTTTTTGGGAGCAGGCTGTGAATATTTCAAAATTGTATAGGAAATTGCTGAAATAAAATAGGTCAAAAATCCGGACTTAAAAATTTGTGATTTACAAATATATTTATTGATCTTCTATACTATTAAAATTAATATTTATTCCCATTTTATCGGGGAAATTATAACTACATATTCTCCTTTATTAGTTTTGTTCGGAAATTCTTCAAGTAGTTCTTTTGGGTAGCCGCGCCAGGATTCTTCAAACATTTTAGTTAATTCTCGGCATACGACTACAAATCGATTCGGCATATATTCATTTAATTCAATTAATAATTTTTCTATTCTATATGTCGATTCGTATAAAACAATTGTTCTTTTTTCGTCACATAACTCTTTTAATTTTTTCTGCCTTCCTTTTTTCTGCGGGATAAATCCCTCAAATACAAAAGAATCCGTAGGCAAACCTGAAATACTTAATGCCAAAATAGCGGCGTTTGGACCGGGAATACCTGCAATTTCAATTCCGTTTTTTATCGCTTCATTTACAAGTCTTACTCCGGGATCCGAGATACACGGAGTACCGGCATCAGAAACAAGGGCACAATTTTCACCGTTTTTTATTCTTTCAAGCACATATTCAATTTTTCTGGATTCACTTTGAGCGTTAAAAGAAATTAACTCCCTGTGAATATCAAAATTCTTAAGCAGAATAGAGGTTACCCTGGTGTCTTCACATGCGATAAAATCGATATTTTTTAAGGTTTCCTCGGCTCGATATGAAAGATCTTTTAAATTTCCAATTGGAGTCGCAACAACAAATAATTTCCCGAATGCCATAAAGTTTTAATTTTTTCTGCAATATAGAAAGAGTTTGATTAAAATAAATAAATTTATAAAAATTACTTCAGCATCCATTTTTAGATTGAAATTTATTTTTATAAATGTTACACTATGTGTAACATTTTAGGAATTTATGTCAGCTTCAACAAAGTTATCAACTGCGGTAAAAGCTCTTTGTTATTTAGCCGAGTCACATCCGGAACCGAAAAGCAGCGCATCGATATCAAACCGAATTGGAGTAAACGCTTCAAAACTTAGAAAACTGCTTTCAATGTTGACAAAAAATAATATTGTGGAAAGCACGCAGGGGATCTCAGGCGGATTTATATTAAAGAAAGATCCTGAAATACTTCATTTACAAGAAATTTATTGCGCAGTTGAAGACCGCAAGGCGTTTCATCTTGATGTAAATTATACAAAAGGAATTGAACAGGGAGAAACAGCAAAGTTTAACAATTATTTCCTTGATTTATTTTCGGAAGTACAGGTTGAAATTGAAGATAAGATGAGCGGAATTACGCTTGGCAATATTCTAAAAAATGTTGGAATGAATTCTTCATATAAAAGTTGAACATATAATTAAAAGTGAAAGAGGTTAAAATGGATTTCTTGAAAAAATTAGGCATCAAACAAAAAAATCTCGGCGCTTCAACGGGATTAAAATGGTATGGTTCCATAAAAGGGGACGAACTAAAAGTTTATTCGCCAATCAACGGAAAATATATTGCGTCTGTTTATCAGGCAAATGAAAAAGATTATGAAAAAGTTGTTCAGAAATCTTATGAAGCTTTTTTAATCTGGAGAACTGTTCCGGCTCCTAAAAGAGGAGAAGTTGTAAGAGCAATAGGTAATAAACTTCGTGAATACAAAGAACCTTTGGCTAGATTAGTAACTTACGAAATGGGGAAATCTTTGCAGGAAGGATTGGGCGAAGTTCAGGAAATGATTGACATTTGCGATTTTGCCGTTGGACAGTCAAGACAGCTTTACGGATATACAATGCATTCCGAAAGACCGCTTCACAGAATGTACGATCAGTATCATCCTCTTGGTGTTGTGGGAACTATCTCAGCCTTTAATTTCCCTGTTGCTGTATGGTCGTGGAACGCAATGATTGCCGCGGTTTGCGGTGATTCAAATTTGTGGAAACCATCCTCAAAAGTTCCGCTTTGCGCAATTGCAGTTCAAAATATTTTGGCTGATGTTATTAAAGAATATAAACTGCCCGAAGGTTTGTTCTCATTAGTAATTGGCAAAGGCTCTTCAATAGGCGAAAAACTTATTAATGATAACAGAATTCCTCTTGTTTCAATTACCGGTTCAACTAATGTCGGAAGAAAAGCAGCTGCAAAAATTGCTTCAAGATTCGGAAAATCAATTCTTGAATTAGGCGGTAACAATGCGATTATTCTTACTCCAAACGCAGATCTTAAAATGGCAATCCCTGCAATTGTATTCGGAGCTGTAGGAACTGCGGGACAAAGATGCACATCAACAAGAAGATTAATAATTCATGAAAGTATTTATGACAAAGTAAAACAGTCTGTTTTGAAAGCTTACAAATCACTTAAAGTAGGCGACCCGATGAATTCTAAAAACCATGTCGGTCCGCTTATCGATAAAAGCGCTGTTGCAGATTTTACCGCTGCTCTTGAAAAACTTAAAAAAGAAGGCGGTAAAATATTATTCGGCGGACAAACACTTTCGGGCAGCGGTTACGGAAGCGGCTGCTATGTAATGCCCGCTATCTGCGAAGCTGAAAATCATTATGATATTGTTCAGGAAGAAACATTCGCTCCGATTTTATATTTAATTAAATACTCAGGCGAAGTTAACAGCGCAATTAATCTTCACAATAATGTTGTGCAAGGTTTATCCTCTGCAATATTCTCGAATGATATGAGAGAAGCGGAAGAATTTCTTTCTCATTGGGGATCGGATTGCGGAATTGCGAACGTAAATATCGGAACCTCGGGCGCAGAAATTGGAGGCGCATTCGGAGGTGAAAAAGAAACAGGCGGCGGACGTGAATCCGGTTCCGATTCATGGAAAGCTTATATGAGAAGACAAACCAATACAATAAATTTTGGCAAAACATTGCCTCTGGCTCAGGGAATTAAATTCGATATTTAGCTATGTGCTTAAATTGAATTTCTAAAAGTCTTACAAACTTTTACTACGTGTCTTAGTGACTTTGTGGCAAAAAATCTTATTAAAATTTTTAGATGCCATAAAGTCATAATGACACGTGGATATCCCGCAATCTTAATACTTCACGGAGATACTTTATGAGAAAAATAATAGGCATAAGAAGAGAAGATAAAAATATATGGGAAAGAAGAGTTCCTTTAATTCCTGAACATGTAAAAATTTTAAAAGAAAAATCAGGAGTCGAATCAATAGTTCAGCCTTTTCCGAGAAGAGCATTTTCCGATGAAGAGTTTATTAATGCCGGAGCTGTTATTAATGAAGATATGTCGGACTGCCAGGTAATTATAGCTGTTAAAGAGATACCGATTAAATTGCTTCAACCCGATAAAACATATCTGTTTTTCTCGCATACAATTAAAGCGCAAGAATATAATATGCCCCTTCTAAAAAAAATAATTGACCTTAGATGCACCTTGATTGATTATGAATGCATAACAGATGAAAAAGGGAGAAGATTGGTTTTCTTCGGACGCTTTGCCGGACTTGCAGGAATGATTGAGACATTTTACGGTTTAGGACAAAGATTAAAAAACATGGGATATGACACACCTTTATTAAAAGTAAAACAAGCATATGAATACGAACATGTGGAAGATGCCGAAAATCATTTAAAAGAAATTGCAGAAGAAATAAAAAATATCGGCATGCCCGAAATAATTGCGCCTTTTGTTTTCGGATTCGCGGGTTACGGAAATGTGTCAAAAGGGGCTCAGCAAATTTTTAATATTCTTCCTTTTAAAGAAATATCTCCTGAAGAATTATTGATGTTAAATGGAAAAGAAAATAAAATTTTCTACAAAGTAATATTTAAAGAAGAAGATTTGGCCAAACCGATAAATAATAGTGATCAATTTGAATTAAGCGACTATTATAAACATCCTGAAAAATACACTTCAAAATTCGAAAAGTATCTTGATAAAATTGATGTATTAGTTAATTGTATTTATTGGGATGACAGATATCCGAGACTTGTAACAAAGAAATATTTATCTTCAGCACCGGATAAAAAAGTAAAACTTATTTGTGATATAAGCTGTGATATTGACGGCTCAATTGAAATTACGCACAAAGTAACGGTTCCGGATATGCCCGCGTTTGTATATAATCCTAAAGATGATTCTTATACGAACGGATTTGCGGGAGAAGGAATTGTTAATATTGCGATAGATAATCTACCGACTGAACTTCCAGTTGATTCCTCGAAAGCATTTAGTGATGCGCTTTCGCCATTTATTCCGGGAATAATAAATGCTGATCTTAATAAATCTTTTGATGAAAACGATTTCCCGGATGAGATTAAAAGAGCGGTTATTGTTTACAAAGGAGAACTTACCCCCGAGTTTAAGTATTTAGAAGAGTATCTTCCTTCATAAATTGTTATTAAGAGTAAGATCATGAAGATTTAGATTAATTTATATTAGTTTCTTTATATACATCTTACTCTTAATCTTTATCTTTACCTTGATCTTGATCCGCCGACATAAAATATTAAAAAAACACAAATATTCATTTCTTTATTTCTTATGTTTACTTCATCATATCACAAACATAAATTCTTGTGGATAATTTTCTAAAAAATGAATACAAAAGCTTCATAAAATTATTAGTAGGTACAAACAAAAAAGTATTTGTAATTTTTGTAAGCGTAGCAATTCTGCAGACAATTTCATGGTATCTGACATCCCGCAATTTTTTCAGGGAAAATTTCTATTACAATTATTTTAACGGAAATACCTCTGCCGATTTGTATGAATTTCTTTATTGGTTTTTAAGTGATACTTTCACACTTCTCATCATACCGTTACTAATTATTAAATTTGTTTTGAATGAAAAAATTAGCAGTTACGGATTGAAAACCGGAGATTTTAAAACCGGAATAAAATTCTTAATTATTTTTTCGGTTCCGGTTGTTGTAATAACGTTTATTTTATCGGGATTGCCGGAATTTGGGCAAGCATACCCATTCTTAAAAGCGGCTAAATATGATTTAAAGACATTTATATTATTCGAAATATCAGCTCTAGTTTATATGTTTGCGTGGGAGTTTATATGGCGCGGCTTTATGCTTTTCGGTCTTGAAGAAAAATTCGGAATCAACGCAATTCTAATTCAAATGCTGCCTTTTGTTATTCTCCATAACGGTAAGCCGTTTATCGAAACAATAAGTGCTATATTAGGGGCAATGATTTTAGGTTATATCGCTTTTAGAACACGTTCATTTTATTATGGCGCGGCAATTCATTTTATTATGTTCTTCAGTATGGATTTATTTGTTGTTCTGAAAAATTATTAAAAATACTCTATTAAATAATTGCCAATGTTAAATTTTATGATCACGCAAATATTAATTTAATAGTTTCACTAAATGCAAACATTGATTATTTTTATTCGTTAAAAGCTCAACAATATTATTACAGAGGCAAAAATGAAATTTAGTATAAATGTTGATCACGTCGCAACATTAAGAAACGCGAGGGGAGAAGTACAGCCAGATCCGGTTACATTTGCGTTAATGGCTGAACAATTCGGCGTTGACGGGATAGTTGTTCATCTACGTGAAGACCGGCGTCATATTAACGACAGGGATGTACGGCTTCTGCGCGAACTGATTACTACCAAACTTGATCTTGAAATGGCGGCTAATGATGAGATCATTAAAATTGCATGCGAAATTCAGCCTGAACTCGCAACCCTTGTTCCCGAGAAAAGGCAGGAACTTACTACCGAAGGCGGTCTAAACGTAATTGATAATTTGGACTATATTAAAAAAACTATTTTAACTTTACATGAATATGAAATTCCCGTTTCTCTTTTTGTTGAACCCGATATAAACCAAATAGACGCAGCGGTTGAAATAAATGCCGACATTGTAGAAATTCATACCGGTAAATACGCAAACGCCCTTGATGAAGACGACATGTACGATGAGCTTGAAAGAATTAGACAAGCCGCGAAACACGCGAAAAAATTAGGTCTGGGTGTTAATGCCGGTCACGGACTGAATTACCTTAACATCAAAGATTTTAAAGTAATTGAAGACATAGACGAAGTAAGCATTGGACAGGCTGTAATAGCGCGCGCTGTATTTGTCGGAATTGAAAAAGCTGTAAAAGAAATGTTAGAGCTTGTAAAATAATGTTATTCCCGCGAACTTGCCTAACAGCAGGCAGGTGGGCGAATCTACAATTTGAATTTATAAAAGATCCCCGCGTGTGCGGGGATGACAAAACTGGATACATGAATAAAAACCTTAAACGCAAACTCGATTACCATTATCACTACTTTGATTTTTCTCAAATCTCACCCGACCCGTTAGAATTTTTACACCGTTATAAAGATGCGCGTGATATTGAAATTGCCGGAATAATTTCTTCGGTTTTCGCTTACGGGAATATGAAACAAATAATTTCAACTCTTGAAAAAATTCACAGAATAATGAAGGCCGATCCATATAATTTTGTAATAAAATTTAATTTTGAAAAACACTCTAAATTATTCGATGGTATTAAACACCGTTTTTATACATCTGCTGATATTGCATTATTTTTTAACGCGCTTAATAAAATTTATTTGAATTACGGTTCTCTTAAATATTTGTTTCTTCTTTATCATTTCGAAAAAGAAAAATCGTTAAAAGAATCGATTCATTTTTTTTCGCAAAATTTGATATCGCTTGCGGCCGGAAACAATAAACCTAGCAGAGGTTTGGTTTTTATGTTCCCGGACCCGATGAAAGGGAGCGCATGCAAAAGAATGAACTTATTCCTAAGGTGGATGATACGTAAGGATGAACTTGATTTCGGTTTATGGCATGAAATTAAACCAAGTCAGCTTGTAATTCCTGTAGATACGCATATCGGGAAAATATGCAGACAATTGAAGCTTACAAGACAAAAAAATATTTCATGGAAAATGGCCGAAGAGATAACGGATAACCTAAAGAAATTCGACGCCGATGATCCTGTTAAATATGATTTCGCAATTTGTCACTTGGGAATTCGAAAAATTAATTTTTAATATTTGCTGATATTTAATTGATTTGATTATTGCAAAATTCAATGCATAACATAAATCGTTCGAAAAAGAATTCCTTGCATTTCTAATCAATAAGTGAAATATTCTATACTTAATTATCCAATTATTCGTTGGGAGATACTGAATGACAGACAAAAACAATTCCTCCTTCAAACCTTACATTTTAGCATCTGATTTTATCCCAGAATTTACACCAAAAGCAATTATATTAGGAGCCATCTTCGGAATAATTTTCGGAGCGGCAACTGTATATTTGGGTTTAAAAGTAGGGTTAACGGTCAGCGCTTCAATACCTATTGCCGTATTGGCAATTTCGGTATTTAAAAAAATAGGCTCGTCAACAATACTCGAAAATAATATCGTTCAAACAATCGGTTCTGCAGGCGAATCGGTTGCCGCGGGTGTAGTTTTTACGATTCCCGCATTATTGTTTCTCCCCGGAGGAGAAAATTATTTCCAGTATTTTCAAATATTTGTTCTAGCTTTAGCCGGCGGTATTTTAGGAGTTTTATTTATGATTCCTTTACGCCGTTCATTAATTGTAAAAGAACATGGCAATCTTCCTTTTCCCGAAGGAACCGCATGCGCGGATGTTCTTATTGCCGGTGAAAAAGGGGGCAAACTCGCTCAAAAAGTTTTTTACGGTTTGGGAATTGCATTCGCTTATAAATTATTAATGTCAATTCTAGGTTTATGGAAAGATGTTCCCACATATATTTTCGGAAGAAAATCCGCACTGCCTAACGGTACAATTAACGGCGAAATTACACCGGAACTTTTAGGCGTTGGTTATATTATAGGACCAAAAATCGCGGGCATAATGGTTGCAGGCGGCGTTCTGTCATGGCTTGTATTAATACCTCTTATAACTTTGCTTGGTGATAATTTAACTATTGTTTTTGCGCCCGGAACAAAGCTGATTTCCGAAATGAATCCGAGAGAAATTTGGAGCAGTTATATTAGATATATTGGCGCAGGCGCTGTTACATTCGGCGGTATTATTACGCTGGTAAGAACTTTCCCTACGATAATCAGTGCGTTTAAGGATTCTTTTAAAGATTTGCAGGACAGCAAAAAAGGAACCGCCGCGGTAAAAACAAGAGTGGAAAAAGATATTCCGCTTATTTATGTATTGGTCGGAAGTGTTGTACTTGTAATTTTTATGGCGGCTATCCCAAATATTCCTACCAATTTATTATCTGCTATTATGATTGTGGTATTTGGGTTTTTCTTTGTTACCGTATCATCCAGAATTGTCGGATTAATCGGTTCATCTTCAAACCCAATTTCGGGAATGACTATCGCTACCTTGATGGCTACTTCGTTAATATTTGTTGGTGTAGGCTGGACTGGTGAAATATACCAGCCAATCGCTTTAGTTGTAGGATCAATTGTATGTATTGCATCTGCGAACGCGGGCGCAACCTCGCAGGACTTAAAAACAGGTTACATTGTTGGCGCTACACCTATTAAACAGCAGATAGGTTTAATTATTGGTGTCGTCGCGTCTGCTTTTGTAATTGGCGGAACTTTATTACTCTTAAATGACGCTTTAGGTATAGGACCTGTAACCGCAGAACATGCAAACCCTTTGCCTGCTCCTCAGGCAACTTTAATGGCCACTGTAATTAAAGGGTTATTAAGTCAAAATCTTCCCTGGGGATTAGTAATTGTAGGAATGGGAATTGCCGCTGTAATGGAATTAAGCGGAGTTCGATCACTGCCTTTTGCAGTAGGAGCTTATCTGCCTCTATCTACAACTTCTCCAATATTTATAGGCGGTTTAGTAAAACTTATGGTCGACAAAATGAGAAAAGGAGATGCTGAGGATTCTGAAATTGGTCCGGGCGCGTTATACAGCTCAGGTTTAATTGCCGGCGGTTCTTTAACCGGAATATTAATAGCTGTACTTGTCGGTTCCAACTATGACGGAAAGCCTTTAGCTTCGTATCTGAATACCGGACTCGGCGAACATCTTGGAGTATTCGGTGATTTGCTTGGTGTATTAATGTTTGCCGGTTTAGCTTATTCTCTATATAAAGTTTCTATGAGCAAACAGGAAAAACTATAATTAATTAATGTTACTGAATAATTACTGGATTATTTATGAACGAAAATACGACTGATGTTTTTAGACCTAAACCTTCTCCTTTTTATAGATACCTTGTTCTTGTATTTATGAGTTTGGCAATGTTCGGCAATTATTATGTTTACGACAGTATCGCTCCAATTGCCGATATACTGAAATCAGGATTGCAATTCAGCGATGAGAATATTGGGCAGTTATATTCGGTTTACAGTATTGCCGCTGTAATCGTTTTAATTTTCGGCGGAATTATTGTTGATAAATGGGGGACTAAAAAATCCGTAATATTATTCGGAGTTATTTGCAGCATTGCCGGAATTATTACGGCTGTATCGTCCGATTTTACTGTAATGCTGGCTGGACGTTTTTTACTTGGTGTCGGTTCCGAACCTTTAATTGTTGCTATCACAACCGCAATAGCAAAATGGTTTAAAGGTAAAGAACTTAGTTTCGCTTTAGGCATAAACTTGTTCATTGCTAGAATGGGTTCTGTCGCGGCAGATAATTCTCCTTCATTTGCATCTGGACTTTATGTAAACTGGCAGGATCCTTTATTCCTTGCCGCCGGACTTGGACTTCTTTGTATTGTAAGCGGAATAATTTATTATATACTTGAAGCTAATGCCGAACGAAAATTTGATTTGGGAAAAGCTGGCGAAACCGACAAATTTATTTTAACTGACATCTATAAATTTAACGGCTCTTTCTGGCTGATTGTTTTATTATGCGTGACTTTTTATTCGGCTGTTTTTCCATTCAGAAGTTTTGCAATTAAATTTTATATGGAAGCACACGGACTTTCAAGAGAATCTGCAGGTTTCTATAACAGTATTCTGCCAATGGCTTCTATGATTGCAACTCCTTTTATTGGTTTATTGGTTGACTTTATCGGTAAACGGGCGCTGCTTATGATGTTCGGTGCAATTCTGCTGCTGCCTGTTTATTTAATGATGGCATACCTTGGAGTTAGTCTTGTTATTCCTATTATTATGATGGGAGTCTCTTTCTCATTAATACCGGCTGTTATGTGGCCTTCAGTTGCATATATTGTTGAAGAAAAAAGACTAGGTACGGCTTATTCGGTTATGACATTAATTCAGCAGATTGGTGTATTCGCGTTTAACTGGATTATTGGTCTTTCAAACGACTACTCAGGCGCAAGCGCGGCAAATCCTGAAGGTTATAATTTAGGCTTATGGCTCTTTTCAACTCTCGGTATTTTAGCGTTTGTTTTTGCGTACTTTTTAAGAAAAAGAGAAATGGGTCCTTTCGGACATGGATTAGAAAAAGGTATGGCTGCCGGTGGAAGATAATATTCTTAAAGAACTTTACCCGATTAGAAATTGCGAGTTCGAAAAAAATGAAAACGGTTTAGTCGTTGTGTTTTATAAAAATACTAAACCGTCATTCATAGAAAAAATATTTTTCAAAAAATTAATTAATAAACCTTACAAAATTGACCTTGATGAAATAGGTTCATATATATACGAAATATGCGACGGCAAATTTAATACAAATGAAATTGTTCAGAAAAGTAAAGAACATTTTGGAGAGAAGGTTGAACCTGTTGAACAAAGAGTTATAAAATTTATTGAGATGTTAAACAAAAACAAACTTATAACTCTTTATGAAAAAAGATGATATAACTTTAATGATATTTTCTTAACTTAATGTCATCTTAATATCTGATAAATAATGATGAAAACTCGAAATACAAATTCTGTGCTATTATTCTTTTTGCTGATGCTCTTTTTATTCATCACTTCTAAAAATTCGTATTCTCAATCATGCGGTTTTGGATGTCTGGGATTAAGTGGCGTTTATGGCGGATTCACAATTCAGGATTTTAAAGCTGACGGAATAAATGACTGGATTAAATCTTACTCAACAACCGGAGCTAATTTTGAATTTAATAAAGGCGAAGGGTTTAGAATCGGGACAAATTTATTCCGCGCTCGTTTTGACGGCTATTTTATTACAGCTAAAGGATTTTTTCAGTTTATTAATGAGGAATATACTACCTCGTCTGATTTAACAAGCACCTTAAGTGAATCTTATAAATTAAAACATAATTACTGGGGAGTCGCTTTAGATTTTGGCGTTCCGCTTTTTAGTATAATTGACTTAAAAATTATTGAAGGCGGAGTAAATTTTTATAATGTTGAATTAAAATCCAACCGCTTTGTTAATAATATTCAAACCACAGAAAATAAAATTGAAAACACAAAATTAGATATTGGATATTACGTAGGCAGCGGAATACTAATTCATATTGTACCCGATTATATAAGTATTGAAGGAACCGCGTCTTATAATTTTTATAAAATAAACGAGTTTATGGATGATAACGGCGATGCCGTTCAAATTCAACAAGGTGATAACTTTGTTGAAAATAAAGGTATATCTGCAACTGTTCAACTAAATTTAGGATTCCCCTTATAATGGCTATTACAAAATTAGACAAAGCTTCTGAAATTGCGATTCGCGACTGTATGGGCGCGAAAAAAAATGAAAAAATATTAATTGTAACCGACGAATATAAAAGAGAAATCGGGTACTCATTGTATGAAACCGCTAAAAGATTAGGGCACGAAGCCCTGTTTGTTGAAATGAAAGCAAGAAAAATTAATGGCGAAGAACCCCCAAAGTTTGTAGCTGAATTAATGCAGAAATTTGATGTCGTGATGTGTCCTACTACAAAGTCTTTGACACATACAAACTCAAGAAGAGAAGCATCTAAAAAAGGAGTAAGAATAGCAAGTCTTCCGGGAATTACAAAAGAAATAATGATCCGCGGATTAAATGCAGATTATAAAAAAATTGCGGCGCTTACTATAAAACTTGCTAATATGATGGATAAAACAAACGACGTAAGAATTACTGCACCAAACGGTACCGATATTTCAATGAGCATTAAAGGAAGAAAAGCAATTCCAAGCAAGGGACTTTTTCATAAAAAAGGTGAAAGCGGAAATCTGCCTACTGGTGAAGCGTTCGCCGCGCCTGTAGAAGGAACTACAAACGGAGTTTTTGTGGTCGACGGATCAATGGCGGGAATTGGTATGACGGATAAAACACCAATAAAAATTGAAGTCAAAAAAGGACTTGTGGTGAAAATATCCGGCGGCGCGCTCGCAAATAAATTAACAGGTATGATATTACCTTATGGTAAAAAAGGAAGAAATATTGCTGAGCTTGGAATTGGTACTAATGATAAAGCCAAACTAAGCGGTTTGATACTTGAAGATGAAAAAGTTAAAGGAACCGTTCATATCGCTCTCGGAGATAATAAAACAATGGGAGGAAATGTAAATGTCCCAATTCATTTGGACGGAGTAATAAAAAAACCTTCTGTCTATTTTGACGGCAAAATTGTGATGAAAAATGGAAAATTACTGGTTTAAATAAAAAATTCTTTTTCTAAAATGCCGGTTATTTTGACCGGCATTTTTATTTTAAATAAAAAACATGCGTGAAATTTGAGAATCGCAAGTAATTTTCGTAAATTTGCAGACTCAAAAATTTTGAGTCTAACCAAAAAACAAAACCAGGGAATATGAAATTACTAAACGATTTAAATGAAGCGCAGATTGAAGCAGTAGAATATAACGCCGGACCCCATATGATTGTCGCGGGTGCGGGATCGGGTAAAACAAGAGTTTTAACTTATAAAATAGCATATTTAGTTGATAAAGAGGGATATGAGCCGGAATCAATTCTCGCTTTAACTTTCACAAACAAAGCCGCAGGCGAAATGAAAGAAAGAATCATTGAACTTGTCGGTAAAAAATCCGCAAAAATTTGGATGGGAACCTTTCATTCTATTTTTGCCAGAATTCTAAGGGTTGAGGCAGGAAAACTTAACTACCGTCCTAATTTTTCCATTTATGACAGGGAAGATTCCGTTTCACTTGTGGGCAATATCCTGCAGGAATTTAATATTTCAATCGATTCTTTAAATGCTAACAGTATTCAGCATAAAATCAGCAATCTTAAAAATCAGATGATTTTGCCGGACGAATACGCAAAACATATCGCTTCTAACCTAATAGAAAAGAAAGTCGCGGATATTTATATTGAATACAATAAAAGATTAAGAGAAAACAATGCGATGGATTTTGACGATTTATTGCTTAAACCAATTGAATTGTTTAATACAAATCCGCGTGTAGTGCAGAAATACAGAAAACAGTTTGATTATATTTTGGTGGATGAATACCAGGATACAAACAAAGCTCAATACGAAATTATCAAAATTCTTACTTCGGGCAGAACTAAATTATGTGTTGTTGGCGATGACGCGCAAAGTATTTACGGGTGGCGCGGCGCAGATTTAAGAAATATGCTCGATTTTCAGAAAGATTTTCCTAAAGCTAAAACATTCAGACTGGAACAGAATTACCGTTCAACCAAAATGATACTTGCGGCAGCCGATTCAATTATAAAAAACAACCGCGATCAAATTGTTAAAACATTATGGACGGAAAATAACGACGGTGAGCAGCTTACTGTTATAAAATGCGCAGATGAAAAAGACGAAGCTTTTCAAATAGCTAAAAGAATTAAAAAAGAAGTAACCGCTAAAAAACTTTCTTTAAATGATATCGCTATTCTTTACAGAATAAATTCACAGTCAAGGGCTTTGGAAGAAGCATTACGCCGTGAAAAAATTCCTTATAAAATTATAGGCGGAGTAGAATTCTACAGAAGAAAAGAAATTAAAGATATACTCGCGTATTTAAGAATTCTTTCGAACCAGAATGATGAGGAAAGTCTGCTTAGAATTATGAACTTCCCTCAAAGAGGAATTGGAAATACTTCAATAAGCAAAATGACAGGTTTCGCTAGAAAACTTGATCTTAGTCTTTTTACCACTATGTCGAGAGTGTTTGAGGTAATTGAAGTAAAAGAAAGAATTCAGAAAAACGTAAAACAATTTAAACTTCTATTGGATAAATATATTGATCTTAAAAACGAGTTGTCATTAAGCGAATTAACTTCCGCTTTGGTTGATGAACTCGGAATTTTAAGAATGTACAAAGAAGAAAACACGCAGGATTCAAAAGCCAGATATGAAAATATTCAGGAATTATTGGGCGCTATTCAGGAATACGTAAAGGAAAACCCTGAAACAACGCTTGAAGATTTCCTTGCCGAAGTATCTTTGATTGCCGGCGTTGATCAGCTTGATGACGAACAAAATTCTATTACACTAATGACCGTGCATAGCGCAAAAGGATTGGAATTTCCGATTGTGTTTATTACAGGCTGCGAAGAAGATATATTCCCGCTTAATCCTAAATTTGATTCTGATTCCAGAACCGATGAAGAAAGAAGACTTTTTTATGTGGCGATTACAAGAGCGGAACAAAAAGTATTTATTACATATGCGCGTTCAAGATACCGCTTCGGCGAAGTTGCTTATCAAAGCCGTTCGAGATTTTTGGAAGAATTGGACCCGAAAACTTATGCCGAAACCAACGGCGGAGTAGGAAAGAAAACTTCAAGAAGAAAGAAAAACTTTTATGATGATATGTATCAGGACAGCTACGATGATTTTGATCAGGAAAGAAGATCACTTAGAGTCGGCAGCAGGGTAACACATGAAATATTCGGAAACGGAAAAATTCTTCAGATCAGCGGTCAAGGTGATATGCAGAAAGTTTCTATAGCTTTCGAGGATTTCGGTACAAAACATCTTCTCGTAAAATTTGCAAATCTAAAGTTAGTATAATTAAAAAGCCCCGGATATCCGGGGCTTTTTGTTTAAGATGATATTATTCGCTTGCCATAATAAATAATGGTCTCGAATCAAAGCTTTTATATGCCGGACGCAATCGTTCGGTGTTATAATCTTTTTCAACGTTCACTAATTTCTTCTTTGTTGTAATTTCAATTTCTTTACTGCTGTATCTGCCGTTTTTAAGAATGACAAGTTTACCTGAATCTCCCTGTAAAATTAAATCCAACGCAAGATTGCCAAAAGCCATAGGGGCAATAGAATCAATAGCGTCAGGATTACCGCTTCTTACCAGGTATCCTAATCTCTGCGCAATAACATTTACCCTGTTGCCGTTATTATATTTGGGTGAAAGATCTTTCAATTTTGTTGAAACTAAATCACCTATGCCGCCCAATTTTTTATGGCCGAACATATCAGTTTCTTGATCGGAAAATACCATTTCATCCTGACCTTCAAACATAGCGCCTTCTGAAACAAGTACAACCGAATAATTGCTTGGGTTTCTTTTTCTGTCACCGACCATTAATTCTGTAAGCTGATCGATATTAAATTTATGTTCGGGAATTAAACATCTATCAGCTCCGCCTGCCATTGTTGGAAGCAGGGCAGAGAAACCGGCATAACGGCCGAATACTTCTATTACTAAAAATCTTTCGTGCGAGCCGGCAGAAGTTCTTAAATTATTTGTTAATTCCAAAGTTCTTGTAACGCATGTGCTGAAACCAATGCAGTAATCCGTTCCCGGTACGTCATTATCCATTGTTTTAGGAATGGCAATTACTTTAAATCCCTGCTGATGAAGATGCTCTCCATAACTTAATGTATCGTCGCCGCCTATTGGAATTAAGTAATCAAGACCCATAAAGTCCAGATTTTTTAATACATCGGCAGTAAGATCATTAACATCGTTTTTATAACTATCTTTTAAATGTTCCGGAACATTTACCAACGGAACTGTTGTTGGACGTGTTCTAGATGAATGAAGAAAAGTACCGCCGGTTCTTCCTGCCTTATTTACAACATCTTCGGTAAGTTTAATAAAGTTTCTGCTGTTATCGAAATCTTTATCGCGTACAATCTCAATCATACCGCCCCAGCCGCGTTTAATGCCTATTACTTCGTAACCTTCGTTTATTGCTCTGATAGTTACGCCTCTTATTGCTGGATTTAATCCGGGTACATCGCCGCCTCCGGTTAAGATACCGATTCTGCCCTTAATTTTGTTGATGTTTGCCATAGATACACCTATAGAATGTTTATAATTAATAAAGAAAATTTATTCGTAAATAGAATACTAGAAGTACTATAGACCTGACTGGGAAAGCAGTAACTTATTTCAATAGGGGAAATTAAGTGCTAGCTTTTATCTTTCTTTATACTCAGGACTTTAAAATAACAATAACCAATAAGCACAAAAATAATGCTCCAGGCCAGCGACAAAAAAATTATACCTTCGGTTTTCAATTCCATATTAAACTAAGCCTCGTTCTTTTTCCATGCTGTTTTAACCATTAAAAATAATCCGGCCGCAATAACTATCATAAAAATTCTGGCACCCCAAATATAAGGAACATTTTCTTCAGCCGCATTAGTTAACAGAAGCTGCGGTATGGCAGAATTTATTAACCACCAGGCGGTAATGGTAATAAGTATTGACGGAGTAATATATTTCATTATAAAAAAGAATATACGCGGTATCTTAATATCTGCTCCTTCATTAATTTCAGCCCATGCTTTATCGGCGCCGAATACCCAGATAAAAAGAATAGTTTCAATTAATGCAAAAACTACTAAGCCAAAAGTTCCGGCCCAAAAATCAAGCTCATCAAGAAAACCGTACTTTAGAAAAAACACAACAAAATGAACGGATATAAAAACAACAGCTGAAATTATTCCTACTGCTTTTTTTCTGTCCATACCGAATTCATCTTCAAGAAAAGAAATAACCGGCTGTCCCATTGCAACTGATGAAGTTATACCGGCAAAAAATAAAAGCAGGAACCACATAAATCCGAAAAACTGGCCGAAAGGCAATTGTTGAAACACCAGTGGAAGGGAAGCAAAACCAAGATCAAATGATCCGCCAAGTGCCATTTGTGTTGTCATTGAAACTCCGAAAAAAGCAACGGCAATTGGTATAGCTATTGAACCGCCGAGTACGACTTCGGCAAATTCATTAGTAGCCGCAGTTGTTAATCCAGAAAGCGCTATATCATCCTTTGGTTTCAAATAGCTTGCATATGCCTGAATTGTACCCATTCCTACAGAAAGTGTAAAAAATATCTGCCCAGCTGCCGCAAGCCATATTTGGGGATTGCTTAATTGCGATAAATCCGGATTCCATATAAATCCTAATCCCTGCGAAATAGAATTCTCGGGAATTGAAGGGTCCGGTGTACCTAATGTTAAAACTCTTATTGCTATTATTACGGCAAATATAAAAAGCATAGGCATTGCAATTTTTGCCAGTTTTTCAATTCCTCTTGAAATGCCTTTAAATAGAACCCAAAAAGTCATAATAAAAGTAATCAGCAGCATAATATAAGCAAAAGTAATACCGTTAAAATATTGACTGACTTCGCGGCCTTGATAACTATATAAAAAAGATTTCATCTGTTCAAAATCAGTCAATCCGAAATAAGTTTTTGAAATTGAAAAGAAACTGAAACCTAATGTCCAAGAGGTGATATAGGTATAATAAATCATAATAATCATAGATATTAGCAGACCAATAGCTCCGAAATATTTTGCCATACTGTTTTTCCATATAACGTCAAACATTCCCGGCGCGCTGCCGTGTCTATGTTTTCCGCCGTGCCGTCCAATACCCCATTCAATCCACATTAATGGAATACCTAGCAGAATAAAAAATATAAAATAGGGGATCATGAAAGCGCCGCCGCCGTTTTGAGCGGCTTGAACCGGAAATCGAAGAAAATTGCCTAAACCAACCGCATTTCCCGCAACCGCTAGAATTAAACCGATTCTGCTGCCCCATTGTTCTCTTTCAGAGTTTGAAGACATTATTTCCCCTTATTTGATGAGTTGAAGATAAAGAAATGTCAAAATTGGCACAAATATTAAACATTATTCAACTAATATCAACATAAATTTAAATAAAATTGAAAAATCTATTAACGATAAATAAATAAGATAAACGATAAATAATTATGATAAAGTCTTTAAAATATTACTTTACACTTGACAAATAAGATTAACGGTATTATATTTCTAACCCAGCCAATTAGTTCTTTCTACTTGAAGAGAACTATCTATTTAGCATTTAGGTGTCTTTTTATAAAATTGAATTTTGTTTGTAATTTTTAACCCGGCCAAAAGTTAAAAATTTTTATATAATTGTGAGGTTATCTTTATGAATAGCAAAATTACGTCTTTTCTATTGCTATTATTTTTTGTAGTTATGCCTTTAATGGCGCAAGCACCAGTTGATCCAGCAGATGCTGCGACTAGTGTTGTATTACCTGTTTCAACTGTATCATGGACAGCTTTCGGAGATGCAAATACTCCCGGGCAATATGATTTTGCGCTTGCTGCTGATGCCGGAATAAGCGATGTAATTGTATCTGCTTTAAATACTAGCAGTATTAGTCATGCTGTTCCAGGCACACTTGCAAACAATTGGACATATTATTTGCTTGTTCAGGATGCTGATGTTAATCCAGCTTTTGGATTACAGGCTGGGACACCTGTTATTTATTCATGGACAACAGAAAAAGTTCAGACTACTACACCTTCTGACTTAGCATCTGGAATTGCTATCGGATCCGGACTTAATATTTCATGGATAGCATTTAAAGGAAAACATGATGATGTTGCAACTGGTAACTATGACTTTGAACTTCATAGTAATGGAACGTATACAAATTTACTTGAGTCTTCTTATGATCAAGCAGGACTTTCTTTTGTCTTAACAACAGTTTTATCTCCAACTACAACATATTATTGGAGAGTTAGGGATACCAATAATGATGGAATTGGTGGTGATGGCCCTTGGCAGGAATACAGTTTTACAACTACTTCTTCTAACCCAGCTCCTGCTTCGGTTTCGCCTTTAGATGCAGCGACCGGTGTATCACTGCAGCCTACAATTTCATGGGCAAATTTTCAAAACCCCTCACCTGGTACAGACGGAAATTATAATTTTGAATTGCGTTCAGCAGCTGCCGGAGGTGGATCTCTTATTTTAAGCAGCAGCGGTATTACTTCTGCATCTCCTCAGTATATTGTTGGTGCTGATTTAGCTCCTATGACAACTTATTACTGGAGAGTTCAGGACGTTGACGCTCCTGCTGTTTGGCACGATTACAGTTTCACAACCGGTCCTGTAACAGGTATTTCAATTGCTGATGGCGCAACCGGTGTTTCAGCTGCTACAAATACAATAACTTGGGATGCATTTATTGGAAGTGCAACAGATGGTTCGCAAGGTAATTATACATTTGTTATAGCTGATGATGCTGGTTTTACAATCAATACTGAAACATTAACTCCATTGGCATCTGCTTCGGCAACTTTTAGCAAGGTTTTAAATGCAGGACAAACTTATTATTGGAGAGTACTGGACGTTGACGGATCCGGAACAAACTGGAGTGAATTCAGTTTTACAGTTGCAACTTCTTCCGCAGCCCCGGCAAGTACTACTCCTACTGATGCATCAACCGGAGTATCTGATGCTATTGCTTCAATAAGCTGGGCAGATTTCGATAATGGATTCGGACCAGGTAATTATGATTTTGATCTAGCAACTGATATTGGTTTTTCAAATATAATCGATGGTCAAACTAATTTAGGAACAAATTCTGCTAGTTTAGGCGTTTCGTTAGTTAATACTGCTAATGTCACATATTATTGGAGAGTTAGAGATACAGATACCGACGGGGGAGGCGCAGACGGAACATGGCATATATATAGTTTTACAATTGTTCCCGCAACAGCAATTTCTCCTGCTGACGCTGCAACTGGAGTTGCAACAGCAACAACTCAAGCCAGTTGGAATGCTTTTATTGGTGCTTATGGCGATGCAACAAGCGGAAATTATGATTTCGAAATTGACGACGATCCTGGTTTTGGTTCTTCTGAACTAGTAACTAACACAACTAGTCCTGCAACATTTACTACTGTTCTTTCAACCGGTACAACATATTACTGGAGAGTTAGAGATACAGATTCCGAAGGCAGTAGCGTTGATGATGGCGGAGCAGATAACGGGCCTTGGAGTTCATTCTCATTTACTACACAAGCGCCTCCATCTTTGTATCCAGCAAACGGCGGAACTAATATTCCTGTAGTTGTCGGTAATGCAACATTTTTGCCTTCATTAGGAACAGCGCCTTATGATATTCAATTATCAAAGGATGTTAATTTTGGAACATTATTACTAAATGTTGTTGATAATCCTACTACCAGTATTTTATTTCCAAGTCCCTTAGAATTTAATACTACATATTATTGGAGAATTAGAGATGTAACTAACGGTGCTTGGACTGTTTACAGTTTTAAAACAATCGATGATTATGAAGCTTATTTAGCAAGCCCGGTTAATTTGAATACAAATGTTGATCCGATTAATGTACCTTTTACATGGTTCTTTAACGGAAATTATGATTTTACTGTAAAATTTTATTTGGTATATGGCGAAGATTCGAACTTAGCAGGCGCCGATACTGTTAAAAATATATTTTCTCTCGGTAATTCCGGACTTTATCATATGCGTATGAAACCCGGAACGCAATATTACTGGAGAATTATTTCATTAAAGAATGATCAGATGGTTGCTTATTCTCCTATAAGTTCATTTACAACAAAAGGAGCTGCAACAACACCTCAAATTGCTTATCCTAATAACGGCGCTACTGTATATTTAACTTCGCCAATTCTTTATTGGTATTCGTTAAATTTCCATATTTTTAATGATTATGAAGTGCAATGGGATGACAATCCCGGATTTTCTTCACCAACCACAATTTCAAATATCCATTCGGTGTTTACATATTTGACTGGTTTATCAGGCGGTCAAACTTATTATTGGAGAGTAAGATCATATAATGCAGGTATTGATATTTCTCCATGGTCGGAAATCGCAAGTTTTACAACATTTGATGCTGTAGCTGCTTCAGTCCCGGTTCCGGCTTATCCAACAGGCGGAGTTGAAGTATATAGTTTATTCCCTAGACTGTATTGGACATTAAACGGTCCAAGTCAGGGTTTAACTTATGAAGTTTATTACCGTGATCACGCAGATGGTGATTTAAGTAATCCGGCCGATACAAATGATGTTACTACAAAAAGAATAACTGGCATTTCTCAGTTATATGTAACTTTATATGAAGGGATTGTAGGAGGTCATACTTATTCTTGGAGAATCAAATCATGGAATGGTACTTCTTATTCCGATGTTTCTGCAGAAGCAACATTCTCAATTTATAATTTCAGTGCGGATTTGATCCCTATTTTATCCTGGCCAATTGGAGGTAATTTAGTTTATTCGACAGATGTAAATTTTGCATGGCATGTTGAAGGTCCTTCTCTCGGCAAAACTTACGAAATTGATTATGCCGAAGATGTTAATCCCGGAATTGGAGATGATGTTGACGGAAATTCTGAATTAACCGGTTTGACTTCAAATTTATTAACAATTAGTCTTAGCGCCGGAAAGTCTTATGAATGGCGTGTTAAAGTAACAGGTGAAGCCTGGTCGAATGTTGAAACATTTGAAGTTATTGGTGCCGGAGGCGCAAACGTTCCTGTATTAAACTGGCCGATAGGAGGAGCGACTGTTTGGTCAACTTCTCAAGATTTATCATGGACATTAATTGGCGGCGGAATCCCGACGTATACAGTGGAAGTTTATACAGAACCTACATTAACTACATTGTTAGGAACCGCGCATACCGGTGTCGCAGCTAGTCCGTTAAACATTACCGGATTGACTGCAGGAAATACCTATTACTGGAGGGTTAGAGTAGAGCCCGCAGAACCTTGGTCAAATGTTGAGGTGTTTACAGTATTCGCGGGATTAAACCCGGCAGTGCCGCTAGCCGCCAGTCCTTCAAAAGGTGTTGAACTTTCTAGCAGCCGTGCTACATTATCTTGGTTCAGTCCAACATTTTTAGAACACTCGGTTAAATATGAAGTAGAATATGCTGATAACCCTGCTATGAGTAATTCAAAAGTTGTTAGTGAATTAAGCACACCTAGCTTAAGCGTCAGCGGACTTAATGAAGGAATATATTACTGGAGAGCAAGAGGCAAAAATTCTAACGGAAAATATTCAGGTTATTCGGAAACAGCCGAATTTAAAGTAACCGGCGTTACAGCTGTAGAAAACGAAGAAGGCGTGCCGCAAAATTATGAACTCAGCCAAAACTATCCGAATCCGTTTAACCCGAGCACATTGATCAAATTCAGTATGCCGGAAGCAGGTTATGTAACATTAAAAATATATAACATGCTT
>JAHJUE010000021.1 GCA_018829205.1 Bacteroidota bacterium | reverse complement strand
GTGTAAATATTTTTTATTACTTATATTTATTTAAATATTATAATTCACATAAATTAATCAATAGTGTCAAACAGCTGCGGAGCAGCGACACATTAGTAAAAAAACAAATAAAAGGGAAAAGAAGCCTCAGAGAGGCGATACATTTATTTCTCAACATATATCCTATTCTAAGTAAACCTTGTTTCGCTCCTAACGGAGCTTTGATTTTTTAAATAACATATGGTTACTAATATATCGCCGCGCTGCGGCTAAATAATGATACCATAAAATAAATTTCCTTTAAAATAAAAAAGCCCCTCAATTGAGGGGCTTCATGTTAACCTGCAAGATTACATGCAGGTAAAAACCATAATGTTTGTTAATTACTTAACAAGCATCATTTTCTTAATAGATACGAAGTCAGTAGCTTCAATTCTGTAAATGTATAAGCCAGTGCTTAATGATGAAGCATTGAAGTTAACTTCATGCCATCCGGCTGCTTTTACAGTATTTAACAATGTTGCAACTTCTTGACCTAATAAGTTATATACTTTTAATGTAACATTTGACTGCTCTGGAATTCCGAATCTGATAACAGTAGTTGGGTTGAATGGGTTCGGATAGTTTTGTTCAAGAGCGTAATCAGTTGGGATACCCAATTCATCAACACCGACAATGTTCGGATCTTCTGTAACAGTTACTTCAGCAACAGTTTCTGCAACACCGCCGCGTGAGTCACCAACTCTTACTTTAATCAAATAAATAGCAGTTTGATTAAATTTAGGAGTCCATGTGAATTCACCGGTTGTACCGTTGATTTCTGCACCTTCAGGAACTTCGCCGTTAAATGCATATGTTAACACGTCACCGTCTGCATCAGTTGCTACATAAGTAAAGTTAACTGGAGCAGGATAAACAACAGTTTGATTTGGCATAACCGCTGTAAATACTGGAGGATTGTTGTCAATAACTGTAACTGTACCAATCGCTGATAAAACAGTGTCAATATTATCTGTAACACCTACTTGGAACATAACAGTTTTACCTATATCTACTGTAGCAGGTGTCCATGTTAATAAACCGGTCGCGCTAACCGCAGCTGAATTTGAAATAGCGTCGCCTGTTGTTGCTTTCAAGAAGAACTTAAGAGCGTCGCCGTCTTCATCTGTTGCAGCATACTGGAATGAGAATACATCGCCAGCTCTTGCTGTAACTGTGTCTGTTAATTCAGCTGTAAATTCAACTGGTCTGTTAACATTGTTAACAGTAACTGCAATAGTAATATCTGAAGTTAATCCACGAGCGTCAGTTGCTCTTAATACTACTGTATAATCATTAGTACCAGTTGCATATCCAGGTGTTAATGCTAATGTACCTGTTCCAGCTGCTACTGCTGTATAAACAGCAAAGTCAGGACCGGAAACTTTAGCAATCGATGTAATTTCTGTACCAATTTCTCTGGAGATTGCTGTTATCGTTATTGTAGAATCTTGGCCTTCGTTTAATACATAATCTGTTACAACAGGTGCTGAAAAGATAGGACCTTGTGAAGGAACACCAACGGTAAATCTTGTACCTTCATTAACAACACCGCCGATAGATGATGTAGTTCTTACAACTGCCAAAGTATCAGTTCCAGTAACAACCTGATAGTTAGCATAGTTAGCACTGCTTCCTTGTAATGACCAGCCGTTTGATTCAGATGAACCATCTTGTCTTCTAATGATTCTTAAATTCTGATCACTGTCATATGGGTAGCCAATATTAGTAGCATGCATTTCAACATCAAAGTTTTGTGTTGATGTAAAGCTTGATGGAGTAGTTTTTACTAACCAGTAATAACTTGGATAGTTGCCGATAGTTAAACCGTTACCTGCGTCAAGCGGGAAGTTTTTTGTACCTTCTGGGCTAGCATCAACATGATTTACAACAACAGTTGTTGGGTTGATTGCTGGATATGCGCCTGTAAAAGTAATTACATATGGACGATACTGTGTTTCTGTACCAACCGGGAATTCATAACGACCATTTGCCCATGTTGCTGTACCAGCACCGGCTGTAATAGTTTGAGCGACATTACCCATAATATGACTTACGTTAGGAGCTACAACACCTGTATGATCAAATCCCTGAGCTGTAAGAGTTTGTTTTAAAGTAACTCTGTTTGCAGCTGTTGCTAACACACCGTTAATGAAGTAAATAGTTGTATTAGCACCACCGGTTAGATTTAAGTTACCACCAGCTAAGTCGAAACCAGCAGCATTGTTAAGAGTAACGTTTGCTGTCAATGTCAAGCCTGTTGCAGGTACAGTGAAAGTTTGTCTAGTAGTACCACCAAGAATTAAACTTCCACCGTTAGTAATATTACCGTTGGTTAAATTAAGATTACCAGTTACGGTTAAATTATAAGGTGTTGCTGTTAAATTAATAACACTATTTGCTTTAGTCATAACAACATCTTTTACTGTCTTACTTGCAGCTAATTGTAAAGTAACACCATCAACTGTAAGTTCATCAACTTTAGCTGAAATAAACTCTTTTGCAGAAGTTCCAGCTGTTGTATATTTTAATTTATAGGTTGTAACAGTTGGAGCTGTATCAATATCACCACCGTCATCAACTAAAGTAGCACCAGTAGCTAATGTAACAACTTTAGAGTTTGTTGAAAGATCTAATGTACCAGCATCCAAAGTTAATGTACCGTTAACAGTAACATCAGCTGTTAAAACTGTGTTAACGCTAACTTTTAATCCACTTAATTTATCGGTCGCAGTCGGTAACTCTTTTGCTGTATTTCCACCAGCAGTTTTATAAGTTACATTCATAAGACCATCGAAAGTTGGAACTTCGTTTAATGAAGATTTAGCCGCATCTCTTTCAATTGTGGCACCTTCAGCTATATGAAGCAAGCCAGATGTTGTTGTACCAAGGTTTGTAAAGAATACACCGTCAACCAAACCTAATGTTCCAGTTACTGTCATCATAGCATCGGCAGCACCCGTTTTAACTTCAGTGCCAGAAGCAGCTGTATTATTAATTGTTAGATTAGCAATAGACCATGGTGTTTCGTTAGCACCTGCATCAGTATCAAATGTCTGATCAGCTATACCAGCAAAGATCAACGCACCTGTTGTTTGGACAATGTCACCAGCTGTTCTGGCATAAGCTGCACCAGCACCAGTTAAGCTAACATCGTGTTTGCCTTGATTCAATACACCTTTTGTTTGTGTCAATGCGCCAGAAATTGTAAGTGTAAATTTAGTACCACTTGTTGATGCTAACCAAGTAGTATCAGTTGAATTTACAGTTACATTATCGAGTGTCAATGTAGAAGCTACAGCGTCATCTAAGGTTAACGTAGAACCCGTGAAAACAACAGCACCAGCGCCAGTAAATGTATTTCCATTTACTGATTTGAAGGCAGTAGGAATAGTTAAATCGTTACCTACACTGATAATTGAACCACCAGTTTGAATGTTACAAAGTGTACTTACAGTAACATCTGAACCTAAAGTTAGTGCCCCACCTTTAACAGTAACGTTTGGAATCTCACTGCTGTTACCATCCAAAGTACCTGCAACACCGTTCAAGTAGAATTTACCTGTTGAAGCAGTTACATCTTCATTTAGTGTAAGTGTTTGACCAGCTGTTTTAAATTCAATGTCATAAGCGCCCATGTTTAAAGTACCGCCAACGTTAACTGTTACACCAGCGTCAGCAAATACTTTGCTAGTTAAATTAAATGTACCGCCAATAGTTAACAAAGCATTTAATTCTTGATCACCAGCTGCTTTATAATACAATCCGAAATCAACCACTGAGCTTGCTCCAGTAGTAACTGTTTGACTAAATGTTTTTATTCCCGTTACAGTTACTTTAGTAGTAGAATTAAGATTAGTTGCTGCATTAACATGTGCAGGATCAGTGGTTGCAACATAACCACTAACAGTAGCATTTGCTCCTGCAATGGTTAATATATCAGCTGTTCCAGCACCATCTGTAAAATCTATAGTACCACGAATGCTATAAACACCGCCGTCTTTATCTAATGTGTAGGTGTGTGCTCCACCAGTAGCAATAATAAGAATTGCACTTGGTCCTACCGTTAAATCCCCACTCATTATTGCACTAACTGCTGGTAAAGCAAGTTTACCACCATTTGAAGTATTAACAGTTAACGAAAGTAATTTTGCAACTACATATTCATTTGTTGTGGTCTGCGTACTAGTTGCATCAAGAGCGCCAAAATATTCTAAATTATAAGAAGTTCCGGCGTTATTAAATGTTTCAGTTCCAGGACCGGCAGCAGATATACCAGTTCCTTTTGGTACGTTTGTCCCGTTCGCGGCACCGTCGTTATCTGCTAAATTAACTCTAACAGATGGAGTTGTTAATGTTGTAACAGGATCCAAAATAGCTGTAGTTGCACCAGTTGTAACCAACTGAATACCGCCACTGGTTGTTGTTAAAATTCCTGAGAATTTGACTGTTACATCTGTAACTAATACATGTTTAGTTGCATCACCCAAATTTACTTCAATATTTGAATATACACCAGCACCAGCTAAATTTTGATCAGCTGTAGGGGCTTGGAATATTATACCACCACCACCATTTGATGAATAAGATCCTGATAATGTGAAAGTTTTGTTATCTCCTGCCATACGAATATTGTTTGTACCAAAAGCCATGCTACATGTAGCAGCAATTGTTGCATCACCATTAACTACTAACGATGAAACTAATGTCACAGCAGAAGCAGTACCTGTTACAGTTACATTATAAACATTGTAGTTAGCACCACCATCGAAAGTCTGAGCTCCACTAGCAGCAAATTGCAATGTTCCTGTAGCTGGTGTCATAGTACCACCGGTTCTTGATAAATTGCCTTTTAAAACCAATGTTGCAGAACCATAATCTAAATCACCACCTGTCTGAGAAATACTTCCATTCACAGTACTTGTGCCTGAATTAAGATCAATTATACCCCCGTTTAAGGCAATATTAGCTACCGACGATCCAGTGAACAAAGTAACTGTCCCAGCTGTTACCGAAAGGTCTTTTTGCATAGTTGCCGCAGCACCAAATGTAAATCCACCCTTGGTAGATGTTACATTTCCGGTAAACGAAGTAGCTGCCAAAAAGGTTACAAGTCCAGTATTTGAATTTTCAGTTGTTGCGAAAGTACCGGCACCGGTTACTGTTACAGCTCCTGTTTGATCAAAAACAAATTTACCACCAGTGTCAGTTATTGTACCAGTTGTATTGTTTATCGCCGTATTTTTAAGTGTAAATACATATCCATTAAGTTTCAAGGTACTTCCACTGTTGTCTACGGCACCGGCGACACTAACACTTCCAGAAAGTGCAAAAGTACCAGTTCCGTCATTTGTCAAAGTGCCTTTAATTGTTGAAGTCCCCAATGTAAAGGTTTTTGTACCATTGTTATCTATACTAACTGTTGAATTATAAGGGCCACCGGTAGTATATGAAGACGCTGCTTCTGTAATTGCTCCGAAAGTTGCTGTACCTGTATTTGCAATAGTTAAAGAAGCTTGTCCAGTACCAGCTGAAGTTGAGTTATTGTTAAGAGAAAGTGAAGTTACGCTAATACTGCCAGTTGCGTTTCCAACGTTAATATATGAAGCACCTAAAGCTGCTTTTGAATTAACTACTACGGATCCGAAAGTAAGTGATCCGGCAGCTCCGGTAACTTTAATACCGTTAGCACCAGTTGCAGCAGCATCAAAAGTAACAGATGCTGAAAAGATTGCTGTACTTGTTGCTGTTGTTATAGTTCCGTCATTTAAATTAAGAGTAGTTCCAACTGTTACAGTTTTAGTACCACTAAAAGTTAAAGTACCGTCATTAATATCCGATGGCAATTCAGGACCTGATTGAAGTGCAGCAGCCGTATTATTATATGTTACATTGTAGTCGCCTGATGCACTAAAAGTTGGTGTGCCAACTAAAGTGCCTGCAGTTCTTGTTATAGTATTCCCCGCATTATATACAAATTTAGTACCAAGACCAGTAATATCTAAAGTACCGGCAGTTAAAGTGAAGTTTCCAGTTAAGTCAATTCCTTCAACTCCATTTGTTGTAGCACTAATTGTAATTGTTTTAGTAGTGTTATTAAGAGTTAGTCCGCCTGCAGGAATTGTTACTGTTGAGAAACTGCTGAATGTTCTTAATATTATAGTTGCAGTCTTTCCTCCAGCGAGTGTAATACCATCGCTATCATTACCACCGGAAATACCGTTACCATCTGTTCTGGCACTTCCGTCAAAATTATAAGTACCGCCGTCAACATAGATTGTAGCACCCGTTTTGGCAGCAGCAAAACCACCTTCGATGGTTTGTTTAGGGCCGGTGCCAGCCGGGTTATTTGTAGAATTTTCGCCCGTGTAACTGTCATCACCGTTAGTAGAGTTAACATAAACAGTATTCAATACCTGTGCATAACTTGCACTAGCAAAGAATACAGTTACAGCTAACACTAAAAGTGATAGGCTTAAAAGTTTTTTAAGATTCATTTGTTTCTCCAAATATGTTTAAGAGTTAATTAGTGTAAAAAATATTCGTGTTTCTTTTTAGGTTTGCCTACCGGGTGGTAGAAAATAAAACCTAAGGTGGTAAGTTATTCCGCATAGACTTTCTCCTTTGATTTAGTACTTCTATTATAACTAACCGCCATTAGTTTTTTATTTTCTATGTAATGATATGTGGTAAAAATTTTCGTCAAATTCCCTCGAACTGTAGGTGACAATATAAAAACAACAATAGAGGATAGCAAACAGATGCTGTTATCCTCGTCACATTATAATTAATATTTTAAGTAGCCTGCATAAAATAAATATTTGGTCATTGCTTGTCAATGAATATTTTATTTAAAACAATAATTTAAAATTTATTTAACTTGACACAATTTCCTGTTTTAAAAGAAATTTTAAAGCTTTTTTCAGGTTTTCAAAATTTCACTTACAAAATATAAGCATAAATTATTATTACGCAAGTACTTTTTTAAAAAATTAACCTGATTAAAAATAGCTAGTTCTCCAGGTTTTTTAAGACTGTTTGTTATGTTAATTCCAGTAACTCATTGTTTTTTATAGCGATAACTCTATTTGTAAGTCCGATAAACATTCCATTTTCCACAATTCCGGCACGCCTATTTAAAAGAAATTCTAGCTGTCCGGGATTTTTTATTACCCCAAAATCGGAATCCAGTATAAAATTGTTTTCATCCGTAATGTAAATTTCTCCGTTTTTATTTTTTCTTAACTCCACTTTAGCGCCGAGACTTTGCAGATATTTTGTCTCAACTCCAACCGCGAAAGGAATTACTTCAATCGGCACGGCCCACTTAGTGCCCAGCTTTTCGGATAACTTTGATTCGTCGGCGACAATAATTAATCTTTTACTCGCCTGCGCAATTACTTTTTCCCTAAGCAGCGCGCCGCCTCCGCCTTTAATTAGATTAAGACTTTCGTCAATCTCATCGGCGCCATCAATTGTAATATCAATTTCCTGATGAAGATTAAAATCCGTTAAGGGAAGCCCCAGTTCTTTAGCGAGATTTTCAGTATGTATGGAACTTGGAATACAATTAATATTTTCTATTATTCCGTTTTTATATAATTCGCCTATTTTTAATGTAGCATAATAAGCAGTGCTGCCTGTGCCTAAACCGATTATCATATTTGACTTAACATACAAAGCGGCTTTTTCGCCTACAAGTTTTTTTTGTTCTTCTTCTTTTGTCATTATCTCTCTTTATGGATTAGTTAGATTCCTGGTGAATTTTTGTGACTTTATCTTTGTGACTTCGCGGCTGAAAAAACTTTGCCACGAAGGCACAAAGGCTCTAAGAATCACAAAGTTTATTTTTCTTTTCTTTGTGTCTTAGTGACTTCGTGGCTGAAAAAACTTTGCCACGAAGGCACAAAGGCTCTAAGAATCACAAAGCTTATTTTTTTTTCTTTGTGTCTTAGTGTCTTCGTGACTGAAAAAATTTTGCCACTAAGGCTCTAAGGCACTAAGCAACACTAAGGAAATTATAAAATGAATCTGCGTATTCCCTGCTTTATTAAAGGAATATTAAAATTAATTAAATAACCAAGCCGTAAACCTGTAAGTTTAAGATGACTCAATATCTGCGCTTCCCAAACCGGATTGACAAGTTCAACTGCTTTTAGCTCACATATTACCAACTCATCAATAAGAACATCCAGCCTTAGTCCTTCATCAAATTTAATATTTTCATAATTAATAGGTATTTCTACCTGTCTCTGGATATTTAATCCCATTGTTTTTAGTTCATGACAAAAACAAACTTCATAAACCTTTTCAAGCAGACCTGGTCCTAAAGCTTTGTGAACCTTAAATGCGGCCTCAACAACAGCGCTTCCTATCATTTCTTCTTTTTCAGTTAATGGAGAATAATTATAACGCTGCTCATTTATTTCTAATTCATTCATAAACATTTTCTTCGCTAATCTTTGTGACTTAGTGTCTCTGTGGCCGGGAATATTTTGCCACGAAGGCTCAAAGGCACTAAGGAACACTAAGGTTATAATTCATTCTTTGTGTCTTAGTGTCTTCGTGGCTGAAAAAACTTTGCCACGAAGGCACAAAGGCTCTAAGAATCACAAAGTTTATTTTTCTTTTCTTTGTGTCTTAGTGACTTCGTGGCTGAAAAAATTTGCTACTAAGGCTCTAAGGCACTAAGGAACACTAAGATTATAATTCTTTCTTTGTGTCTTTGTGACCTCGTGGCTTAAATTACTTTGCCCCCAAGACACAAACCTGCCTGCCGGTAGGCAGGGGCACTAAGTTTTGTTTAGGTGATAAACAGCCTATTAAATATAATAAATTCAAGCCTCGACAAAAAAATATAATTCTTGAAACTTTTTTTATTTTTTTATATATAAGTCATTAAAATATATGTACAATAATTAGGCATGAGCCATAATACATACAAATATTTAACAAAAAAGGAACTGCCCTTAAAACGAACACCAAAAAAAATCCCGGTTTGAAAACGCACTGAAAACACTTTGAATACACTGTGAAAACACTCTCAAAACACACTACCCTCGAGATAAATCCAAGACACATATAATATAAATATAATGCGTTTATAATAGTATTAGAAGAAAAACAAAAAATCCATCATTGGCATTAAAGTCTGTCTCAATTTACCGCAACTAATATTTGTTGATAATTTGGCTCATAATATAGGACATCTCCTATTTTATTTGTTATTGAAAACGAATTATAATAGTTTTGCAGTTAAGAAATGAAAGAGCCGCGTAAACTAAACCGGCTCAGATAGTTAGTTTTATAAATAGTAATAAAAAAAGTTGAATAAAATACCCGGAAGAAAAAATTTAATGAGCAAAAATAATTTCTATATAGAAACATACGGCTGTCAAATGAATCTGGCCGATAGTGAAGTCGTGGCGGGCGTATTAAACGGAAAAGGCTATGAAGCCTCAAACGACCTAAACAACGCGGATATAATATTGCTGAATACATGCAGCATTAGAGAAAACGCGGAACAAAGAATATACGGCAGACTTGGTAATCTGAAAAAATATAAAGAGAAAAATCCTCAGACTGTAATAGGGATTTTAGGCTGTATGGCAGAACGACTTCGCAAGGATTTAATTGAAGATAAAAAAATGGTGGATCTTGTTGTAGGTCCCGACGAATACAGAAGACTCCCAGAATTAATTGACGCCGCTTTGCACGGCGAAAAAGGAATTAGCGTTAAACTTTCGCGTACCGAAACGTATGACGATATTATTCCATACCGTGAAGACGGACTTTCTGCATGGATTTCGGTAATGAGAGGCTGCGATAAATTCTGCACATTCTGCGTTGTGCCATTTACCAGAGGAAGAGAAAGAAGCCGCGGACTTGATTCTATTGTTAATGAAATTAAAATTCTATCGGACAGGGGATTTAAAGAAGTTACACTGCTGGGACAAAATGTAAATTCTTATAATGACAACGGGAATGATTTTGCGGATCTGCTTGCAGCATGCGCGGTTGTTGATAGATCATTCCGTATAAGATTTTCAACATCTCATCCGCAGGATCTTTCGGACAAGTTATTGTACACAATAGCGGAACATAATAATCTTTGCAATTATATTCATCTGCCCGTTCAATCGGGCTCAAACAGAATTCTTGAACTGATGAACAGAACGTATACTATCGAACATTATCTTGATATAATAGATAAAGCGCGCAAGATTATTCCAGGCGTTAGTTTTTCTACAGATATAATTGCGGGATTCCCGACAGAGACGTACGAAGATCATCTCGCTACAATTGACGTAATGCAGAAAGTAAGATACGACGGCGCATATATGTTTAAATATTCGCCACGCGAAGGAACTAAAGCATTTAAAATGGAAGATGACGTTACGGAAGATGCAAAGACTAAAAGACTTAATGAAATTATCGATCTGCAGCAATCCATTTCATATGAGCTGAATCAGAATCTTATAGGCAAAGAAGAGATTATTCTTGTTGAAGGATTCAGTAAAAAATCGGATCAGTTTATGGCCGGAAGAACCGATACCAATAAGGTGGCGATATTCCCGATCACAGAATCAGTAAAACCTGGCGATTACATCAAGGTAAAAATAAACCGTGCGACTTCAGCCACACTTTTCAGTGATTATGTCGGAATGGTATCGGACAGAAATGAGAAAGCTCAATTAACAGCATAATTTTTGCCAACAATTTAAAACGCTGAAAATATGAGAATACAATATTCTATAATATTTTTATCCTGTTTGTTATTTATAAATATAACCGCACAGGAAATTGATATTGTAGATTATTTAAAAAGAATAGAAGCCGGTGAAATTGAGAATGTAAAAAATGAAATAGTTATGCTGCGTGCGGCAAATCCAAACGACCCATCGGTAAAATTTCTTGACGCCGTTCTTACTAATGACGGGAATACCGCTCTAAAAAAATATGAGGATGTTTATCTTAACTCGCCCCAAAGCAGATACGCCGACGCCGCATTATATAGGATCTTTTCTTACTATTATTCATTGGGAGTATACAACAAGGCGGAATCATATTTAAATGAACTTAAAAGCCGATACCCTTCTTCGCCTTATATTAAAGCAGCCGATAGAAATATTCCCGACCATGAAGAAAGCATTACAGATTCATTCGATAAACTTTCTGAAATCGCAAATACACCGCCCAAACAAAATGTCCAGCAGAAATTTAATTTTACCGTTCAGGCAGGCGCCTTTTTAAGTTTTGAAAACGCCGATAAATTAAAAAATGATTTAATAAATTCCGGATATCCCAGCGAAGTTACTCCCAAATCTGTGGGCGGATCAATTTTAAATGTTGTTACCGTCGGTAAATTGCTAAACGAAAAAGAAGCGGACCCGATTCTTAATTTGCTGAAACAAAAATTTAAGCTTAACGGCAGAGTAATTTCTATAGCAAATTGATGTGAGATGTGAGATTTGAGATTTGAGATATGAGATATGAGATATGAGATATGAGATATGAGATATGAGATGTGAGATTTGAGAAATTTTGAATAAGTTAAGTACTTTTTAATATTAGTTGTCTTGTGTCTCAAATCTCACATCTCAAATCTAAAAAAGAAAAATATGAAACTGCAATTTATAGGAACAGGTTCGGGAAAAACATCTCTTAAAAGATATCACTCTTCGATATTAATTACGGGGACAAAACATACATTATTAATAGACGCGGGAGACGGAATATCAAGAGCGCTTCTCTCTCAAGAAATAAATCCTAATTCCATTGACTCAATTTTATTCACACACTATCACGCCGATCATTTCGGCGGCATCGCGTCTTTAATTACGCAAATGAAATTAAGCGGAAGAACAAATTCACTGTCGATTTTTACTCACAACAAATTAATTAATCCTTTAAAAAACTATTTAAACAGCTGTTATTTGTTTGATGAGAGATTAGGTTTTGAATTAATGATAAATGGTTTTAACGCGGAAGAACAAATTATTGTTTCGCAAGAAATTAATTTTACAGCCCGGGAAAATTCGCACATTCAGCCTGGTACAATATCTAAAAATTATCCTTCTATAAATTTTATTTCATGCAGTTTTTATTTTGAACTATTAAACGCCAATTCAGAAATAGAAAATAAAAAAATAATTTATACATCCGATATAGGTTCAGAAAAAGATTTGTACTTATTTAAGGATAAATCAGCTGATTATTTCATAACCGAAACTACTCATGTAGGTATGAATGAAATTTATAATTTTTATAAAACTACAAATCAAAAGAAGTTATTTTTGACACACATTGACGATAACTCAGAATATGAAATTTCCCGCTTTTTATCGAACTTAGACTCATCTGAGCTGAATAATATTTTAATGGTTTACGACGAATTCTACATTTCCTGCTGAAAAGACGACTTTTAGGAGAAAGATAAAAAATAATATTCATACTTTGATTTAATATTTTTGTTATTTTATGTGTTACGAAAAATTATAAGTATGTAAAAATGTCAGTAGAAGAGTTTCAGAAAAAATTCGGAATAATCGGTAAATCAAAAAAGATAAAAGATTTAGTTGATATAACAATGCAGATCGCTCAATCCGATATTTCAGTATTAATTTACGGAGAATCGGGCACCGGTAAAGAAGTATTCGCGCGCGCTATTCACGGATTCAGCGGCAGATCTGTAAACAGACTTGTTTCCGTCAACTGCGGCGCCATCCCAGAAGGCATCCTCGAAAGTGAATTGTTCGGTCATAAAAAAGGTTCTTTTACAGGAGCTATTGACGACAGAAAGGGTTACTTTGAACTTGCCGACGGCGGTACTTTATTCCTTGACGAAATTGCGGAAATGCCTCTTACTACACAGGTTAAATTATTGCGTGTGCTTGAAACAAAAGAACTTATGCCGATTGGAAGCGAGACTGTAAAAAAAGTAGACGCCAGAATTATAGCAGCGGCAAATAAAGATCTGCAGAGAGAAGTCGATTCCAAAAAATTTAGAAGCGATTTGTTTTTCAGATTAAAAGCAGTTTCACTTAATATTCCTCCGCTGCGCGAAAGACCTGAAGATATTTTTCTTCTTATAAATTTTTTCCTGGAAAGTTATACGGAAAAAAATAATATCCCGAGACCTAAAATTACTAACGCTGCTTATGATCTTCTCCGTAATTATTTCTGGCCGGGAAATATAAGAGAATTAAAAAATGTTGTTGAATCGGCAATTGCTTTAAATAGTAACGGCACAAGTTCCGCAGGCGTCCTGCTGGATGAAGATTCATTTCTCCCGCTGCTTACTTTAGAATCTACTCAAGAGGAGCGGCTTAGAAACCTGCCCGTTCATCTTGCTAAATCGGCGGAAGAACTTGACAGGGAAATGATTTACAGAGCGCTTATTGAAATTAAAAAAGATCTTGTCGAGATTAAGAATTTAGCGGCAAATCCGGGCAACGGAGAATTTGATTCCTTAAACAATATACCCGTTAATGAAGTGGTGCCGTTGGAACAATTGGAAAAAAAAGCTATAATTAATGCTTTAAATTTTACAAGAAGCAATAAACGTAAAGCGGCAAGACTTTTAAATATTAGCGAAAGAACGTTATATAGAAAATTGAAAGATTATGATATTCAATAATAAATTAATACTAACTTATACAGCGCTATTTGCCGCGGTTGTTCTTGTCGCAACCTCCTGCAGTTATTCCTTTACAGGAGCTTCCGTTCCGGGGCATTTGAAAAATATCGCCATACCCATTAGCACTGACAGAACCGGATCGGGCGAAGCGAACTTAAGCGACGATTTTACAAACGAACTAATAAATAAATTTTTAAACGACAACACTCTTCAGGTTTCGGAAAGAACAAACGCAGACGCAATTTTGGAATGCACGATTCTTTCTCTAACCGATTCGCCGCAGGTTGTTACAGGAGGAGAAGATATACAGACAAGAAGAATAACATTAAACGCGAAAATTGTGTACAGGGATTTAGTAAAAAAGATTAATATTTTTGAAAGAAACTTTTCAAATTACGGCGATTACAACGACTCTGAAGAAATTACATCTGCCAGGGAAGCGGCAATCGAAACTGCAATAGACAAAATAACGGAAGACATCCTTTTAGGTGTCGTTTCAAACTGGTAAAAAAGGTTATAATAAAATGACGATTGACGAAATTGTATTAATAGTTTATATATTAGCGCTTACGGTGCTTATGATATTTGCAAGTCACGGTTTTGTGATGCTGTTCTATCACAGAAAATACGGGAAACACGAACATAAAAACACAGAGAATGACGATCCGGTTAAACTGGTGACAATTCAGCTCCCTTTATATAATGAATTATATGTAATAGAAAGATTGATTGATTCAATCTGCGAAATTGATTATCCCAAAGAAAAACTTGAAATACAGGTGCTCGATGATTCAACCGATGAAACAGTTGAACTTGTAGCACGTATTGTTGAAGAAAAACAAGCCCTCGGTTTTGATATACAGCATATAAGAAGAGAAAACAGAAAAGGTTATAAAGCCGGCGCGTTAAAGGAAGGTTTGGAATACGCAAAAGGCGAATTTATCGCTATTTTCGACGCCGACTTTGTACCAAAAAAAGATTTCCTTCAGAACACAATGAAATATTTCAATAATACAAACGTTGGAATGGTGCAGACACGATGGGAACATCTTAACGAAGATTATTCAATCCTAACAAAAATTCAGGCTCTCGCTTTAAACGGTCACTTTGTAATCGAACAAACCGTGCGCAACAAAGCCGGGTTCTTTATTAATTTTAACGGTACCGGCGGTATTTGGAGAAAAGAATGTATTTTTGACGCAGGCAACTGGGAAGCCGATACATTAACAGAAGATCTTGATTTAAGCTACAGGGCTCAGTTAAAAGGATGGAAATTTATTTTCTTAAGAGATATCACAACTCCCGCCGAACTTCCATCGGAAATGAACGCTTTAAAAGCTCAGCAGTTCCGCTGGACAAAAGGCGCTATGGAAACCGCGAAAAAACTTCTGCCCCTTGTTTGGAAATCGGATCAGCCGATTAGAGTTAAACTCCAGTCGACATTTCATCTTACAAATAATATTGTATTCCCTTTTATTCTTTTAGCGGGTATTCTTAACGTACCTCTTATATTTATTAAAAACGCCGGACCTTATGATCAGTTTTTTAATTTCATGTCCGTGTTTGTTATAGCGTTTATAAGTTCTTTTATGTTTTATTTATACGCTCAAAAAGATGTGCATACAGACTGGCGGAAAAAAATTGCGTTGTTCCCTCTTTTTATGGCCGGCAGTATGGGATTCGCAGTAAATAATACACGCGCTGTTGTTGAAGGATTGCTAAGCAAAAAAAGCGAATTCGTACGCACGCCTAAATTTAAAGTCGAGAAAAAAACAGATTCGCTTTTAGCCAATAAATATATGGAGAAAACAAAGGTTGATCCATCCGCCTTTGTTGAAATGGTTTTAGCCACATATTGTTTTATAGGTGTGGGCGCATCAATATACTTTTTGGAAATCGCCGCGCTTCCTTTTCAATTGATGTTTTTCTTCGGATACGCGTCTGTTTCTTATTTGTCTTTAAAGAACTCATTCTTCAAAAGCAAAAAGGCGGAAAATTGAGTGAGCCGTTAAAAGATAAGGTTCCTGATAAAATCGCATTAATTTACGAATTCAACAAACAGTCACCGTTGTTTGCAAGGGTTGCAAACGCGGAATTAAACAAAGGCAATGTTGAAGAAGCATTAAATATATTATCAACCGGATTAGAGCTTTATCCGGATTACGCTTCGGCCCGTTTGGTAAACGCGAAAGCGCTTGCATATTCCGGCAGTAAAGAAGAAGCGATTGAAGAAGTAAAAAAAGCAGGCTTATTAATTAATGACTTAAAATCCGAACAATACTACCTGAATCAAATAGAAAAAATTTACGCCGAATCGTCTGCTTTTTCCGAAAGCAGACGAACGGCATTCTTCCCTGAAAATTTTGAAGCAATTGAGGAAGAAGTAAAAACCGAAATAGAAGAAGAAATTATTGACGACGGACTTGAACAGCTTGCCGAAGAATTAAACAGCGCAAAATCTATTGAAGTAGAAGAAGAGGAAGAAAAACCTTCGTCGGGATTTGTTTTTACCGGGGGTAAACCTATTATTTCCGAAACGCTGGCTGGCATTTATATGGCGCAGGGAAATCTTAAGGACGCGAAATATGTTTATGAACAGCTGATAATTAAAGAACCCGAAAAAGAAGAACGTTTTAGAAAAAAACTTGCTGTTATTGAAGAAAGATTATCCCAAAAATAATTTCTAATTCACTCCCCTTTTTAATATGATTTTATCGAATAATAAACTGCCCGTAAAATTTTATAAACGTAATGTAATAATTGTTGCCAAAGAATTGCTCGGCAAAATAATTGCGGTAAATAAAAAAGGTAAAATTCTAAGCGGAAGAATTGTTGAGGTAGAGGCATACGACGGTTCCATTGATCAAGCAGCGCATACATATATAGGCAAAACAAAAAGAAATGAAGTTATGTTTGAATCGGGCGGATTATTATACGTTTATTTTACATACGGTATGTATTACTGCTCAAATGTAGTAACGGGAAAAGAGAACGAACGCACAGCGGTTCTTTTACGCGCGCTGGAACCTATTGAAGGAATTGACACTATGGCCTTTAACCGGTTCGGCAAAATTGAAATTTCCGAAAAACAAAAATTGAACCTAACAAACGGTCCGGGCAAATTATGCATGGCGCTGGGAATTGATAAATCTCAGAACGGAATTTCTTTAATTGGTGATGAAATTTATATATTAAAAAACAAAAAAATTCCAGAAGAGAAAATAGCTGTAACAACTCGAATTGGAATTTCAAAATCCAAAGAACTTCCGTGGAGATTTTATATTAAAGAGAATCCTTACATAAGCAGAAAATGATAAATTATAAAAACATATTACTTGTCCGCACTGATAGAATCGGCGATGTTGTATTATCCCTTCCTCTTGTCGGAATTATTAAAAAACATATACCTGACGCGAAGGTTTCAATTTTATTAAGAAATTATACTAAAGAACTTGCCGACGGTTACCCCGGATTACACAATATTATAATTTTAAATGAAGAGAAAGGCAGAACTTTATTTTTATCAAATATCCGGGAGATAAAAAAATATAATTTCGATTCATGTATTATTGTTTATCCTACGTTTAAAATCGCTTTGATTCTGTTTCTTGCTAGATTAAAAAACCGCATTGGAACAGGATATAGATGGTATTCTTTTTTATTCAATAAAAAAACATACGAGCATAGAAAATACGGCGAAAAGCATGAATTGGAATATAATACCGCTTTGCTGAAGAATATTGGCCTTGATGAAAAAATTACTCCGGATAATGTCTCGTTTAATATACATGTTAAGGAAGAAAACACACAATTTGTTGAAAAGATACTTCTGTCCGCAAAATATAACAATGAACTGCCGACTGTCATTATTCATCCCGGAAGCGCAGGAAGCGCGGTTGATCTGCCTATTTCTAAATTTAAAGAGCTTGCTTCATTAATGGCACGGCAGTTGAACGTTAATATAATATTAACCGGTTCGGCAACCGAAAAAGAAATTTGTAATGAAATTAATAATGAAAATAATTTGATAAATCTGGCGGGTGAGTTTAATTTAGGTCAGTTAATAGCATTAATAAATAAATCTGATTTGTTAATTGCAAATTCAACGGGTCCTATTCATATTGCGGCGGCGCTAAAGAAAAGTGTTATCGGTTTTTACCCTAAAATTGCCGCATGTTCACCCGAAAGATGGGGACCATATACAAATAAAAAATATATATTCTCCCCGGAAATTGAATGTATAAACTGTACAAAGAAACAATGCGAAGAGATTAACTGTATGAACAGCATTAATATAAACGATGTAATTAAAGCGGTAATCAAAGCGATTAATAATGAAACCGTACGGAGCTGAAATGAAGAATACAATTAGGTGCTTATTTATTTTTTTAATAATAGCTTCTGCCGCTATTGCTCAAAATGACACTGAATTCAGAAAAATTAAAAATACAGCGTTTAAAGTCGGAGAAAAATTAACCTTTGACGTTAAATACGGTTTTGTAACCGCCGGAGTTGCCGAAATGGCAATCCCGAAAATGAAAAAAATATTCGGAAGAAACGCATATCATATTACTTTTCAAGTGAATACTGTTCCGAGTTTTGATCCGTTTTATAAAGTGCGCGACCGCTACGAAACATATCTTGATAATGAAGGATTATTCCCATGGCGGTTTGAACAGCATATACGCGAAGGAGGTTACTCCAGAGATTTTTCGGCATTCTTTGACCAGCGGAACGGCAAAGCCAAAACCAGCGAAGGCTCATACGACATCCCCGAATATGTAAACGATATTGTTTCGGCTTTTTACCTTGCCCGAACTTTTGATTATACCAAATTAAAAATCGGCGATAGATTTAATCTGCAGAACTTTTATAAAGATAAAGTTTATCCGCTCGATGTTGTATTTAAAGGGAAAGAAACAATTGAAGTCAGCGCGGGAACTTTCGACTGCATTATTGTTGAGCCGCTTGTTCAGGAAGGCGGCTTATTCAAAAGCGAAGGCAATATAATTGTCTGGCTTTCGGATGATGAATTAAGAATTCCCATAAAGGTAAAAACAAAGGTTCTTATCGGTTCTATTGATGCGGAATTAACCGCATATGAAGGACTTGCCGGGAAACTGAAAGCAAAGAAATAATTTCTTTTTCAAATTACTTAAACGGCTAATTTTAATATTAATTTTGCCGGGAAAATTTAAACAAGTAAAAAGATAATTATAAAATATAATAGCGTATATATTAAACATATTTGATGAATATTAATCGCCGATAAACGGTCATGTTTAACACACATATTCTTTAGGAAATATTCCCCTACTTTTTTATCTTGCCACCTGAATGCAGGAATAATGACATATTTATAACAATCTTGAAAAAAATTTGGAAAACATCCCCAGCGAAAATCCGGAAAATAACCATGAAGATAATTATCATGAGGATAATAACGGAATAATTCCTACAATTTCTCCAATATCGGCTGCCGTATTCGGTTTAATCGCCGTTTTTATTTTATACCAGTTCGGCGGAGGAATACTTACTCTCGCAATTTTCGGGTTTGATATTAAAAACGCGGATATAAACGCGATGCGTTTAATGCAGGCGGCCGGACAAATGTTATTTATTCTACTCCCAGCATTAATACTTACAAAATTTGTTTATGAAGATATATCAACAATAATCCGTTTCAGATTCCCTTCATTAAAAGTTGTATTAATTTTTCTTTTAGGTATGGCGCTGCTGGTTCCGCTTCTTCAAAGCTTTTTGTACATTCAGAATTATTTACTTCTTAAACTTGCCGAGGCGGTTCCCTTTGTCCAAAGTATTAAAAATGTTTTTGACGGGCTGGACAAAATGGTGGAAGATACATATATAAGTCTTCTAACTCAGAACTCTCCGCTCGAAGCGGTTTTTATAATTTTTATTGTTGCCGTTGTTCCGGCAGTATGCGAGGAGTTTTTTTTCAGAGGATTTGTTCAATCAAGTTTTGAATATAAACTGTCCCCCTTTTGGGCGGCATTTATTACAGCATTCTTTTTCGGGATTTATCATTTTAATCCTTACGGACTAATCGGTCTTGTTGCGTTGGGCACTTATTTCGGTTATGCCGCGTATAAAAGCGATTCAATCTTTGTGCCTGTTATTCTTCATTTCGCTAATAATTTTTTCGCGGTATTCGCTTTTTTCGTATTCGGAAGCGAAGAATTTATGGAATCCGCCGCAATTGATGTTGAAAATATCGGCATTCATATATATACATTCATTATTTTATTGACCTTCTTCCTACTATTTCTATTTTGGGTTAATAAAAACCTTGTTAAATTAACTTTCACAAACCTGTCCGACGACAGGAAGGAGTAGTACAATGATCTGTCCAAGTTGTGAATATGAATATGTAGAAGGTACAACAATCTGTCCCGATTGCGGCACAGAATTAATTCCTAATAAAGAGTTTGAAGGGAATCTTTTAAATCCCGAAGATTGGGTTATAGTTTACACATGCCCTGAAACATATGTCGCCGAAATGATCAAATCAAATTTAAGCGGCGCCGATATTGAATCAATTGTATTAGCGCAGAAGGACAGCAGTTACCCGGTAACCTCTGGTGATTTGGCGGTTGTTAAACTTCTAGTAAAAAAGAAAGACGCAACCGAGGCCTTGGAAATTATTAATGATATTTCCAATGAAAAAGAAATTTAGGAATATATGATTAATGAGTAATACTACCCAGCGCATTCTCGTATCAGTAATTGCAATTCCTTTTATTATTGCCGCATGTTATTTCGGGAATGAGTTATTTCTTTTGTTCGCCTCGGGGATTGGTTTTCTAAGTTTCTACGAATTTTCGAAGATGGTAAAAAATAAAGGAATTATTACAAACCTTTATTTCGGTTCTGTTTCGGTAATCTTATTAATTATTAATTCTTATTATGTATTTATTGACTTCCAGATACTGATTATACTTATAATTTTAATATTATTCTTTTTTGAACTTTTCAGAAATAAAGAAAGTGCAATACTGAATTTAGGAACTACTTTAACCGGTATTTTCTATATTGGATTATTTTCCAGTTCATTGGTTCTTATACGCGAATATTTTAATTACTCGGGGTTTTTATATCATCAAGGCGGATATTTAATTATTTCCCTTTTATTTACAATATGGATATGTGATTCGGCCGCTTTTTTTATTGGAACTGCATTCGGTAAACATAAAATTTTTCCGCGTATAAGTCCTAAAAAAAGTGTTGAAGGTTCAGTCGCGGGACTCGTTTTTTCAATTATAACTATGCTGGCGGCTAAATCTTTTTTTATAGAATTTTTAAGCTGGACAGATACAATTATAATAGGATTGATTGTAGGTACTGCCGGACAAGCCGGTGATTTTATTGAAAGTATGATAAAGCGGGACGCGGGAGTAAAAGATTCTTCTTCATTAATTCCCGGTCACGGCGGCATTTTCGACAGGTTCGATTCTCTTCTTTTCAGCGCCCCGGTTATATATCTGTATCTTCACTATTTCATTTAATGACATAAACAGATATTTTATCTCTCTAAATTTTAATTTAATTTTTAAGAAAGGAAAAGATGCTAAGCAAGGATAAGATTGGAATAATTACGCTCGGATGCTCAAAAAATACAGTCGATTCCGAAAGAATTGCCGGACAGTTAAAATTGAATAAACTTAATTATACCGAAAATACGGAAGAGGCCGATACAATTATTATAAATACATGCGGATTTATCGACGCTGCAAAAGAAGAATCGGTAAATACAATTTTAGAAGCAGTTGAGTTAAAAAAACAGGGAAAAATCAAAAAAGTAATTGTAGCGGGATGCTTATCCGAAAGATATAAAGTTGATCTTATAAAAGAAATTCCAGAAGTAGATTCTTTTTTCGGCACTGAAGATTATGAGGGAATTGTAAAAGAATTCGGCGGCGACTTAAAATACGAGTTACTAGGCGAACGGGAATTATCTACACCAAAACATTTCGCATATTTAAAAATTTCGGAAGGCTGCGATAATCCATGTTCATTCTGCGCAATTCCGCTTATGAGAGGAAAACATCAATCAAAACCTATTGAAATGATGCTCAGGGAAACTAAATCGCTCGCTAAAAAAGGTGTAAAAGAAATTATAATAATCGGGCAGGATACTACCGATTACGGGATTGATATTTACGGAAAAAGAAACGCAGCGGAATTATTCAACGCGATTTCAGAAATTGAAGGAATTGAATGGATCAGATTATTATACGCCTATCCTTCGCATTTCCCGGAAGACCTAATTGATGTTATCGCGAATAATCCTAAAATCTGCAAATATATTGATATCCCTCTTCAGCATATTTCCGATAACGTATTAAAATCTATGCGGAGGGGAATTACTCAGCGCAGAACTAAAGAACTGCTTTATTTGTTAAAAGAAAGAATCCCGAATTTAACTTTACGCACTACATTTATTACGGGTTATCCGGCTGAGACCGAAAAAGATTTTAACGAACTTTGCGAATTCGTAAAAGAATTTGAATTCGACAGATTCGGTGCTTTTACATTTTCGGTGGAAGAAAATACGCCGAGTTATTTGCTAGGCGATCCGGTTCCTCAAGAAATTAAAGAAGAACGTAAAGCAATATTAATGGAAATTCAGCGTGAAATATCATTAAAGAAGAATGAAAGTTTAATAGGCAAAAAACTTAAAGTAATAATTGATAATAAAGAAGGAGAATATTTTATCGGCAGAACTGAAAGAGACGCGCCTGAAGTTGACGGTGAAGTCTTAATTAGTGCAAAAAATTCGGACTTAGCTATTGGCCAATTTTATACCGTTGAAATTTTCGATTGTAATGATTATGATTTATTCGCACATAAAATTTAATATCATCGGGGGTACGATGAAAAAATTATTAGCATATTTAATGATCTTCGCTCTTCCTGTTTTTGCTCAAGTTGAGCAATCCGGTAACGAAAGATTAATATATAAATCTTTTCCCGGTTTTAATGTCGATATCGCAAGTTATAAAAGCGAAGTTGAGGGAAAAACGAGGGTGGATTTATTTGTTCAGGTGCCGTATCAAAATCTTCAGTTTATTAGAGATAATGAAGGTTATAAAGCTAAATACAGCATACATATAAAATTTTCGGAAAAAGATACAGACAAAATATTAATTGAAAGTACTTGGAATGAAAATGTTTTAGCACAGTCATTTTCGGAAACGGAAGCAAGATCCAATTATAATTTTTCCGTCAGATCTTTTAATATTCCTCACGGAAAATACGCGATGCGCTGCGAAGTAGTAGATAAAGATTCCCGGAAAAATTTTGTAATTGAAGCTACTGCCAATGTACTTAACTTATCCGACAGCTTGAATATAAGCGACCTGCTTCTAGTTTCATCAATCATTAAGGATGCGCAAGGTCAAAAAATAGTTCCTAATATTTCAAGAAAAGTAACTACGGATGACTCATCATTAACAATTTATCTTGAGTTATATTCTGATGTAAAACGGGATATTAAATTAGAATATGACATTAAGAACAAAGAAGGCAAAAGAATATTCGCGGAAATTGTTGAGAAGGAAATTCATCCGGGAGTAAATAGAATAATCCACGCAATTGACGGAGCTAAATTCAATCTCGGTGAACATGTTTTAGAAGTACAACTGAAAAATTTTGAATTGGAAAATGTAGCGACAGTAACTAAAAAATTCATCTCGAAAATAGCGGGTTTCCCCGATACAATCACTGATATTGATTTGGCTGTTGACCAGATGATGTATATCGCAACCCCTGGTGAACTGGATTTTATAGATTCTGCCGAAGATGAAGAAACCAAGTTAAAAAGATACAGGGATTTCTGGAAAGCTAAAGACCCTTCCCCTAATACTGAAGAGAATGAAGTATTCATAGAATATTACAGAAGAATTGATTACGCCAATTCAAAATTCGGTCATTATTTCAAAGGCTGGAAATCAGATATGGGAATGGTTTATATTACGCTGGGACCTCCAAGCGCAGTTGAACGGCATCCGTTTGATATGGGAACAAAACCTTATGAAATTTGGGAATATTATCACATCAACAGAAGTTTTATTTTTGTGGATAATACGGGTTTCGGTGATTACAGACTAACTTCATCTCCTTACGGTGATTGGTTCAGATACAGTCAATGATATGATTTTAACAGTTACTACAAATCCGCTGTTGGAAAAAAGAATAAACGGCGATGTTGAATATTATAAAGCAGGCGGCAAAGGAATTAATGTAAGCCGGCAGCTTAATCTTTTAGGCATTAAAAATCTGGCTTATACATTTCTTGGCGGAAATAACGGAAAAATAATCCGCCAAATTTTAAAAGATGAAAAAATAGATTTTAAACATATCCCCGTAAAAACCGAAACTCGCTCTGCGGTATTAACTATTAACGATAATAAAATTTCTACTCATTTTAATCCTAACAATGAAGTAAACGAATTAGAGGTTGATGAGTTTAAATCAAAACTTGAAAAAATGATTTATAACTGCTCGGCGGTAATATTCTCCGGTAGCGTTCCTTCAAAACAAGCTGAAGATATAATACCATTCGGAATAGAGCTCGCTCATAAGCACGATAAAATTTCCATAGTTGATACATATGGCTCGCATCTTAAAAATTGCATAAACGCAGCTCCCACAATTATACACAACAATAAAAATGAAGCGGAAACATCCTTAGAAATAAACCTGGATTCAGAAAAAGACAAATTGGATTATCTCGATTTTCTTTATTCAAAGGGAATAAAATTAAGTTTCTTAACCGACGGCGCAAATCCGGCATACGCCTCAAAATTTGATTTTCATTACAAAATTGAAAATCCAAAAATTGAGGAAGTAGATTCAACCGGAAGCGGCGACGCTTTTATGGCAGGTATAATTTATGGATTGGAAAAATCAATGGTCTTTGACGAATTTGTAAAAATCGCTTCCGCGCTCGGCGCGGCGAACGCTTTAAAACTTTCGTCATGCGAAAATACTATTGAAGAAATGACCTGCTTTTTAAACAGTATTAAATTGTTTACATTAGGAAAAAAGATGAAGATAATTAATGACTCGCCTACTATTTAAATTTGTTATTCTGCTTTATGTTTTTTCCCCCGCTTCGGTCTATTCTCAAACTATTAATTCGATTGAAATTTCAGGCGCTGAAATTCTTTCAGAAAACATTTATTATAACTTTCTTTCACTTCAAAACTCTAAATTGTTTGAGGGAATAAATGACACTGTCCGCTCTCGCATACAATCAAAAGCGGTTGATTACGGTTTTTTCAAAGTACAAATCGACACGGTTGAAATCCAATATTCACCCGACTCGCTTTATGCTTCATTAAATATAAGAATTACAGAAAACCTGCCTGCGGAAATTCACAATATAAATTTTACCGACGTTGATTCATCTGTTAATGATGAACTCACTAAAATAGTAAGTTACCTGCAAGGCTCTATTTTTAATAAATTTGAATTGGAAAATTCCTTTAATGAAATATTGCAATATTATGAAGAATCCGGTTTCCCTTTCGCAAATGTTAAAATATCTTCTATTTATTTTTTCAATGAAAATGATAATAATTATGCCGATGTATATTTATCAATTGACAAAGGGCTTCAAAGTTCAATTGATGAGCTTAAGATTATAGGAAATGATAAAACAAAGGATTATGTAATATCACGCGCGCTTCGTTTGCAGCCTGGTGAAAAATATTCACAGTCAAAAATTAATGAAATCCCGAATAGATTAAATAGGCTGCGTTTTTTTGAACCAGTTGAAACTCCGGTTTATTATATCAACCCGGAAAACAAAGGCGTGCTTCAAATTAAGTTAAAAGAAAAAGAAACAAACAATTTCGATGGGATAGTCGGTTACGTTCCTTCATCGGGAAATAATGATAAAGGATTTTTTACCGGTTATGTAAATATTAGTCTGCGTAATTTGTTCGGAACAGGAAGAGCCGCCGCAATTCGCTGGCAGCAGGAAAGCCGGAACTCACAGGAGCTTGAATTAAAATATCTTGAACCATGGCTGTTTAATTATCCGTTTAATATTTCCGCCGGACTATTTCAGCGCAAGCAGGATACAACATATGTAATAAGAAATATTAACGGCACAGTTGATTTTCTTGCATCCGAAGATATAACAGCTTCATTTATTATAGAAAGCGAATCTACTATTCCCAGCGATAACGGCAGCAATATTTTTACGGTTTATAATTCATCCGCTTTGTCAACCGGTGTAAATTTTACTATTGATACTAGGGACGATGTATACTCCGCAACCGAAGGATTTCTATTTAAGAATACATATATTTATAAATCTAAAACTATAGAAGGACCGGCGGAATTTTTAACTCCCGGCTTAGAAACAAATATAAACCATCAGCGCCTGGAATTAGATTTCAGTTTTTTCCATACTTTGTTTTTCAGGCAGGTAATTGCCGCAGAAATTCACGCTAGAGAAATGCGCGGAGGATTTTTTGAAATTAGTGATTTGTATAAACTTGGCGGAACAAATACATTAAGGGGATACCGTGAAAACCAGTTTTTAGGGAATAGAATTTTCTGGTCCAATCTTGAATACAGGTATTTATTGTCCGACCGCTCCTTTGCTTTCCTATTTTTTGACGCCGGATATTTTTTAAGAAATGAAGATATAGAAAATAATATAAAACGTTTGTCGGAAATTAAACTCGGTTACGGTCTGGGTATGAATCTCGAAACTGCTCTCGGTATTATGGGGATTAGTTTCGCTCTTGGAAGCGGGGATTCTTTCAGCGAAGGGAAAATTCACTTTGGACTTATTAATGAATTTTAAAAGTAGAATTTGAGAAAATACTTTTAAAATCAATCATACTAAAAAAACTTTCGCTACATCAATCAGAAGTCCGGGTTTATTTGCCAGCGCTATCATAAACAATCTTTTCATTGTTCTTTTTTCGGGGGGCAGATCCAGCATTTTCCCCATAATTTTATTAAAGTCTTCGTCTTTAAAATCGTAAATGCCTTCTTTTAATCTGTTAAATATTTCGTGAGTCTTGCCGCGTTCTTTATGCCATTCTTTATCGTAATCAAAGATGTGACTTAAATTATTTTTTTTTACCGCTTCGCCGGCTAATCTTCCTGCAATACTTCCTCCAATCATTCCGCTAGCTATTCCGCCTCCGCTTAAAGGATTAACCTGCCTGGCCGCGTCGCCTACGAGCATAATTCCTTCGCCTGATATTTTTTTAAGTGTAACCGAGCACGGAACTCCCCCGGCTACTTGAGTTAAAATTGAAGCGTTGGGAAAAAGTTTTTCAAGATTTTCATTAAGGTACGAAAGTGAAGATCTTTTTTTGCATTCCGCTCCGTTAATTCCTAAACCAATATTTGCTGTATCTTTTCCTTTGGGAAAAATCCAAAAATATCCGCCGGGTGAAACCTGCGAGCCGAAATGAAAATAAAGCGTATTTGGATCAACGCTAATATTTGATGCAGTAACTTGAAAACATGATTCCATATCGCGGAAATCAATATGCGTCTGTAATCCCGCCCATCTGCCTACTCGAGATTCGGTACCGTCGGCGCCAATTACAATTTTCGCCCTTATTTCTTTTTTCTCACCGCGGTATTCCATCGTAACACCCGAAACTTTTCCGCCTTCCATAATTAATCCGTTAACATAAGCGCGTGTAATAATTTCGGCTCCGGCAGCTGCGGCAGTTTTTGCTAATTCATAATCGAAAATTCTTCTTTCAAGAACATAACCCTGAACGGAATCAAATTCTAAAACAACTTCTTTTCCGTTAGGCGCGGTAAAAGAAAACTTAGTAACATCGGCTGTAATCCATTTATAATCAGGTTTAATAAACATTTCAACGCCGGCTTTGTTAATTGCTTCGGCGCAGCGCACAGGATAACCTACGTCGCGGTCCTTTTCAAGCATCAAAACCGATACCCCTTCCTGTGCGGCAAATCTTGCCGCTATAGAACCTGCAGGCCCGGCTCCGACAACTATTACATCGTATTCGTTTTTCATTTCTTTTTATATCATTCCCTCATTCCGCCGCGGTGGATTAAGGGAAATCTTCCAAAATTTATATAATGAATTCCGTCATACTACATTATGACATGACGGTCAAAAAGCACACCTTCTTTATTAAACTTAATAACTTCAATTGGGCATGAGTAAACGCACTTTGCGCAATTGGTGCAACGTTCGTCAATAATTTTTATTTCCGCTTCTTTTAATTCTATTGCGTCTTCCGGACAAACACCTACACAGCATCCGCAGAAATCGCATTTATCGGGAAGAATATCAATCATCAGCTTCCCTTTTTTTGCTGTTCTATACATTAAAGCGCTTTCATTTATTGAGTAAGATAATTGGAAATTCAATATATAAAACAACATAGTCATAATAAATAACATTTCATTTAATAAAGTAATAAAATAAATTGCAGTTATTATTCAATGTCATATATGATAAAAGCAATTATAAAAATATCGCGGCCGGTTAATTTTTTAATCACTTTTTTTGCCGTAGTAATCACGGGATTAATTTCGGCAAAAAGCAGTTCGATTGGTTTTGAAATTGTATACGCCGCTTTCGCTATGGCCTTTGCCTGTTCTGCCGGCAATGTATTTAATGATATCGCAGATATTGAAATCGACAGAATTAATAAACCCGACCGTGTATTAGCCAAAGGAATTATTTCAATTAACTTTGCAAAAGTTCTTTACGCAATTTTTATTGTATTGTCGTTTTTATCAGCGTTTTATTTTGGAATTGAATCGTTCATTTATCTTGCGGTCATAAACTTAATTTTGATTTTTTATTCAACTCATCTAAAAAAAATTGTTCTGATCGGTAATTTCACAGTCGCATTATTAACTGCTTCGGCATTAATTTATGGGGCCGAGATAGCCGGGAACATTAATGCCGGTATAATTCCGGCTTTGTTCGCCTTTTTTACAAATCTAATACGAGAAATTATTAAAGATATGGAAGATGTTGTCGGGGACAGCACATACGATATATTTACATTTCCTAAAATATACGGTTACAAAAGAACAGTGTTTCTAATTTTTGTTTTAACATTTATAATAGTTTTTTTCACGATAGGTTTGTACTTATATAATATTTATAAAATAGAATTTTTTCTTATTTTGATGGTAATTGTAAATCCGTTATTTATCTTTATGCTGAAGTTACTTTATAAATCGCAGAATCAGGATACGCTGAAAAAAGCCGGTAGAATTATAAAACTAAATATGGTAATAGGCTTGATCGCGATTTATATCGGCTCATAATTTTTACTTAAAGCCGCAACAAAATTATATTAATACGGGAATAATTTTGAAAGATTTTGACAGAACTTTTTTATGTAAATCAATTAATATTATTGCGGGAATTGATGAAGCAGGACGGGGTCCGCTGGCCGGGCCGGTAGTTGCGGCCGCGGTTATTTTTGAAAATGAAACAATTATTGAAGGTATAAACGATTCTAAAAAATTAAGCGCATGTAAAAGAGAAGAACTCTTTGAAAAAATAATAACTAAATCTCTCTGTTATTCAATCGGCATTGTTGATGAGAAACAAATTGATGAAATAAATATTTTAAACGCAGCATTAAAAGCAATGAAAAACGCGGCGGATAAATTAACAGTAAAACCTGATTTAATATTAATAGACGGAAATAAACCATTCAAATCAGAAATCCCCGTAAAAACAATTGTTAAAGGGGATGCGAAATCATTTTCAATTGCCGCCGCATCAATTTTAGCAAAAGTAACGCGTGACCGAATAATGAAAGAAGCGTCTGAAAACCACCCGGAATATTTGTGGCATAAAAACAAAGGATACGGGACAAAACAGCATATTGAAGCTATTCATATTTTCGGATATACCGATTTTCATAGAGTAAGTTTTTTAAATAAAATATTATCATCTAATTAATATTTTTATGTCCGGTAATAAAAAACAATTCGGTGAAAGCGGCGAAGAGCTTGCTTCCGATTATCTAATTAAGAAAGGTTATAAGATAATTAAAAGAAACTGGCGATTCAGTCACGGTGAAATTGATATAATCGCAAAAGACAATAATACCCTGGTTTTTGTTGAGGTTAAAACCCGCCGGAATCTTGAATTCGGTCCGCCGGAACTTGCAGTCCCAAAATCGAAACAGATACAGATTAAAAAAATGGCTGAAGCTTATTTATACATAAATGAAATTAAGGATCAGGAATGCCGTATTGACGTTATCGCAATTTTAATGATTGATAAAGATACGCCGCAAATTAATCATATTAAAAACGCTTTTTGATTAATGTTCGATGTTAAATTCTAAATGCTAAATGATTATTAAGAATTCTGATTTTTTCATTTATCATTTAGAATTGAGTTTTTAACATTGGGATTTAGTCATTTAACATTACAATATTATTTGCTATTTTTAATCCGTGATTTACAAATCAATACTAATAAAGTGACCGCATGAATCTACCGCAAATAATCAACAGGAAAAATCTAACGGTAAAAGAAAAATTTTATAATTTTTTCGCGACAATAAGCGGATTAACAATATTTAACATGGAATTTTTCAAGCAGGTATTTATCCCCCCCTACGAAATAGGCGAAATAAAAAAGCATATGAGTGAACTTGGGGTTAAAACTTTTCCTATTGTTTCAATAACCGGATTTATTATCGGGCTTGTTTTATCGTTACAAAGTCTGCCTGTTCTTGAAAGATTCGGCGCTACGGATTTTCTTCCGGCTACAGTCGCTTTATCTGTTGTACGCGAACTGGGACCTGTAATTACGGCTTTAATTTTTGCCGGGAGGGTAAGTTCGGGCATTGGCGCAGAACTGGGCTCAATGCGTGTTACAGAACAAATAGACGCTATGGAAGTTTCTGGCGTTAATCCGTTTAAGTACCTTGTTGTTACAAGGGTATTCGCTACTACAATGATTCTTCCCATATTAACGGTTTATGTTATTTTTATTGCTTTATTCGGCGGTTTTCTTGCGGTTATAATTTCGCAAAATATGACTCTCGAATATTTTAAGAATTCGGTCGTTTCCGCGGTCGAGTTCGGCGACTTTATACCCGGAGTAGCTAAAACATTTGTCTTCGGATATTTAGCGGGAATTGTAGGCGCTTATAAAGGTTTTACAACAGAAGGCGGCACCGAAGGCGTTGGTAAGGCGTCAACAACATCCGTTGTGCTTGCTTCTCTTTTAATATTAATTTTTGATATGGTGCTTGTTAAAATTACTTTATGGTTATGGCCGACATACTAGAAGTTAAAATAAAAAATCTTTCTAAAAGATTTGAGAATCTTGTTGTACTCGATGATATTACGCTCGACGTAAAACGCGCCGAAAATTTAATTGTATTCGGGCAAAGCGGCACTGGTAAAAGCGTACTGCTTAAATGTATTATAGGATTATTAAAACCCGATACAGGCGAAATTTATATTAAAGATAAAAACGTGCTCGAACTTGGAGCTGACGAACTAAATAAAGTAAGAAAAAATATCGGATTTTTGTTTCAAAGCGCTGCTCTTTATGATTCAATGTCGGTTCGTGAAAACCTTGAATTCCCTTTGAAGAAAATATTAAACATGCCTCAAAATGAAATTAATGATAAAGTACTTCATACACTGGAATTAGTTTCACTTGAAGAAGCAATAGATAAAATGCCCTCGGAACTTTCAGGCGGAATGAGAAAAAGAATAGGGCTTGCAAGGTCGATTATTACCGATCCGCAGCTTATGCTTTATGACGAACCTACTACGGGACTTGATCCAATTACATCAAAAGAAATCAGTGAGCTGATTCTTAATCTACAGAAACAACTAAAAATGACTTCTATTGTAGTAACGCACGATTTAATATGCGCCGATATAATAGCCGACCGCGCGATATTCCTGCGGGAAGGAAAAATTGCTTTTGAAGGAATTATTGATGAGTTAACAAGTTCAAACGATGCGTTTCTTAAAAATTTTTTTAGTACTAAATTAATAAAAGAATAACCGGGAGTTAATAATGTTAAAACATTTAGAAGGAGCAAGATTAGGAATATTTATTTTCTTTGGAACAGTCCTTCTTAT
>JAHJUE010000020.1 GCA_018829205.1 Bacteroidota bacterium | reverse complement strand
GAATGAAATAGCAGCTGATTACCTGGAATCTAAATTAAAGGGTTTCGGTTATACTGTTATTAATCAAAATTTTAATTCCAACGGCAGAAATATTTATGCAGTACTTAACGGAAGCGGAAGTAATAATGAATATTATGTTATATGCGCGCATTATGATTCAATGCCGGAGTCTATTATATCTCCGGGTGCCGACGATAACGGAAGCGGTACTTCAGTTGTAATTGAAGCAGCTAGGGTGTTTGCCGGACTGAATCCTAAAGCAAATATAATATTTGCTTTCTGGGATGAAGAGGAAATAGGTCTATTGGGAAGTAAGTATTTCGCGGAAATGGCTTTTAATAACAGTATTAAAATAATCGGCGTTATTAATGTTGATATGATTGGCTGGGACAGTAATAATGATAACTATTTAATGTTATCAGTTCCGAATCCTGATATAAATTATCCGATTGTTACGGCCGCCGAGCAGATAAATGAAGGTATGAATTTAGGTCTGCAGATTGGTGTAATTAACTCTCAAATTTCTTCAGATCATGTAAGCTTTCTTAAAAAAGGATTTATCGCTTATTGCTTTATTGAAGACAGATTAGACTTTAACGGATTTTATCATTCAACAAACGATAGAATTCAATTTATAAATTTTCCATACTATAATAAAAACTGCAAATTAATTATCGGAGTTCTTGCTTTGTTAACGCTATAAGAAAACATTATTAAGTTTGAATAACGCCGACATTAAACTTTGGTATATCCGGATTATTGTTAGACCACTCAATTGCTTTGGAAATATATTCCCGTGTTTTAGCCGGATCAATTATTTCATCAACCCATAACCTAGATGCGGCATGCAGCGGGGAGCTTGTTTCATCGTATGATTTTAAAATATCGTCAAGCAGTTTCTTCTTATCCGATTCGGAAATTTTCTTCCCTTCCTTGGCAAGCTGTTTTACCTTAATATCAAGAAGTACCGAACTTGCCTGGTTTCCTCCCATTACGGAAATTTTTGCGTTTGGATAGGCGTAAATAAATCTTGGGTCATAAGCTTTTCCGCACATCGCGTAATTACCGGCTCCAAAACTGTTACCCATGATGATTGTAACTTTTGGGACTACCGAATTAGCTACGGCATTAACCATCTTTGCGCCGTCTTTTATAATTCCGCCGTGTTCGGCTTTACTTCCAACCATAAATCCAGTTACATCCTGCAGAAAAACCAACGGTATTTTTTTCTGATTGCAGTTCATAATAAATCTTGCCGCTTTGTCTGCGCTGTCGGAATATATTACTCCGCCAATCTGCATCTCGCCGCCGCTTCCTTTTGATGCTTCTGTTTTTACTATGTTTCTATTGTTGGCGACTATACCAACGGCCCAGCCGTCTATTCTTGCGTATGCGGTAATTATAGTTTTTCCGAATCCTGCTTTATATTCGTCAATTTCTGAACCGTCAACAATACGGGCAAGCAATTGATAAGTATCATATTGTTTTAACGGATCTTCGGGGAGTATTCCATAAATTTCTTTCGTATTATATTTAGGATTTATTGATTCGATTCTGTTAAAACCGGCTTTCGGAAATTCACCGAATTTTTCGACTAATTTTCTAATTTGCGTTAAACATTCTTCATCGTTTTTCATCACGTAATCTGTTACACCCGATATATTTGATTGAACAGTAGCGCCGCCTAGCTGTTCATTATCAATATCTTCTCCTATGGCTGCTTTTACAAGATGAGAGCCGGCGAGAAATACAGATCCTTCGCCTTCAACTATTAATGCTTCATCGCTCATAATGGGAAGATATGCGCCGCCTGCTACGCATGGTCCCATTATAGCTGAGATTTGCGGAATTCCTAATGCTGATATTTTAGCGTTATTTCTGAAAATTCTTCCGAAATGTTCTTTGTCGGGGAAAATATCCTCCTGAAGAGGAAGAAATACTCCCGCGCTGTCGACTAAATAAATTATTGGAAGTTTATTCTCAATTGATATTTCCTGCGCGCGTAAATTTTTCTTTGCAGTTATGGGAAACCACGCTCCTGCTTTTACAGTCGCATCGTTTGCTACAATAATAAAATCTCTTCCGTGAATTTTTCCGATTCCGTAAACTGTTCCCGCGCTAGGCGCGCCGCCGTATTCTTCATACATCCCGTGCGCGCAGAAAGTATTTAGTTCATAAAAAACCGACTTATCATCAACCAGTTTTTTTATTCTTTCACGGGCCGTAAGTTTTCCTTTGGAGTGATGTTTTTCAATCGCTTTATCACCGCCGCCTTTATTAACCTTATCACGTTCGGCGTTTAGTTTCCTAATTAAATTTTTATAGAAATCTTCCTTTTTAAGAAACGATTCTGTTTGTATTATTTCTTTTCCGATATTTTTCATATTCGATTTCTAATTTTTATTGATTAATTCAATTCAACAATTTTACCGGATGTAATTTTTTCTAAATCCGTACTTTCAATTTTAAAAACAGAAAACGGCATTCCCGCCGCAGCCCATACAAATTCGTACTTCAATAAATCTTTATCAATAAATGTTTTCATTTCTGTTTTATGCGCGGCTGGAGGCACTCCGCCTATTGAAAAACCAGTTATCTCTTTTACATAATCGGCATTAGCTTTCTCAATAATAATGGAATTTATTTTCTGAAACTTATTAATGTCAAGTTTATTGATTCCGCTTACTAAAAACAGGATAGGGGAATTACCGCTTTTAAAGACTAATGACTTTACAATTTGACCGACTTGGCATCCAATTGCTTTAGCCGCGTCCTCTGCGGTGCGAGTTGTTCCGGGCATTTCTAATACTTCAAGATTTAAATCAAACTTAGCCAGATAGTCCTGAACAATTTTAGATTTTTTTGAAAGTTCCATATTTATTGCTACTCATCTCTTAAATTTCTGGCAATAATTATTTTCTGAACTTCCGAAGTTCCTTCACCGATAGTCAACAATTTTACGTCTCTATAAAACTTTTCGACCGGATAATCTTTTACAAAACCATATCCGCCTAATATCTGAACAGCTTCGTTGGAAGCTTTTGTCGCAATTTCGCTTGCAAACAGTTTAGCGATTGAAGCAGATTGTGATATCTCTTTCCCTTCATCCTTCATAACGGCGGCTTTATATGTAAGTAATCTAGCCGCCTCAATATCAGTACGCATATCAACCAATTTAAATTGAATGCCTTGAAAATCATAAATAGGTTTGCCGAATTGTTTCCTTTCCTGAGAATATTTAATTGATGCTTCGAAACATCCTTGAGCAAGTCCAAGACTGAGAGCGGCGATTGAAATTCTGCCGCCTTCTAATATCTTCATTGCCTGTGTAAAACCTTCTCCTTCATTGCCGATCATATTTTCCGCGGGAACCTTGCAGTTTTCAAAAATCAGCTGTGTTGTTTCACTTGCGCGCATACCCAATTTATTTTCTTTTTTCCCTACATTAAATCCCTGCCAGCCTTTTTCAACAATAAAAGCGGAGATTCCTTTTTTTCCTTTTTCTTTATCCGTAATAGCCATTATTACCGCTGTCTCACCGCTTTTACCGTGAGTAATAAAATTTTTAGTTCCGTTAAGAATAAAAGAATCACCTTCTCTTATAGCAGTAGTCTGCATACCGCCGGCATCGCTTCCTGATGCTGGTTCGGTTAAACCCCATGATCCGATTTTTCTTCCGGTTGCTAAATCGGGAAGATACTTATTCTTTAATTCCTCGCTTGCAAACTGAAGTATATGATTTGTACAAAGTCCGTTATGAGCCGCAACGGAAAGGGCAATAGAAGGATCGATACGAGCTATTTCTTCTACCACTAAAGCATATTCCACAACACCCAAGCCGGCGCCTTCGTATTTCTCAGGCACAAGTATGCCAAGAAATCCAAGTCCGCCTAGCTCCTTCATTATTTCAATAGGGAATTCCTGTGATTCATCGTAATCCATTAAAACCGGGCGTATTTTTTTTTCAGCAAATTCTCTTATAGTATCTTTTATAATTTGCTGGTTTTCATCCAATTCATATGTATACTGTATGCCGGCAAACGATTCAGACATTAAACCCCCTTACTTTATTTGATTTTTAAAATCCTTTATTATTGTATCAGCTACAGAGTACGGTGAAGTTAAACCTTCTACAACTTCTTCAATTTTATAATTAAGATCCGAAATTCTTTCGGGTGTCCAAATTTTATTTTTTATAATATCTTCAACAATTTCTTTAATTCTAAGTTTTGAATTTTCCTTTCTTCTGGCAAGGAAAATATTTTTATCAATCATATAATTATGATGTTTTGAAATTTCTTCAGCTACTTCTTCAATTCCTAATTTTTCGGATGCTACGGTTTTTAAAATACTTGGAAGCCATGAATTTTCATCGTGTTTTCTGAACATTAATATTGTTTTTAAAGCCATTATTGCTGAATCGGCTCCTGGTCTGTCGCTTTTATTAACAACAAAAAAATCTCCAATTTCCATCAGTCCTGCTTTCATTGCCTGTATCGAATCGCCTGATTCAGGAACAAGCACAACAAATGTTGTATCTGCTGTTCTAGCAATATCAAGTTCGCTTTGACCAACTCCAACGGTTTCAAATATAATTATTTCATAACCCGCGGCATCTAAAATATCCGCCGCGTCAATTGTTTTTTTACTTAGTCCGCCGAGACTACCGCGTGTTGCCATGCTTCTTATAAAAACACCGTCATCGGTGCTTGTTTCGCTCATACGAACTCTGTCGCCCAGCAAAGCGCCTCCTGTAAATGGACTAGAAGGATCAACGGCAATAACTGCAACAGATTTGTTTTGTTTCCTGTAATATTTTATCAATTCATTTGTTAACGTAGATTTGCCTGCTCCGGGCGGACCTGTAATTCCTATCCGGTAAGCGTTTCCGGTTTTTTTATGAATTTCTTTTAATAATAACGTAGAATTTTCGTTTCCTGATTCTACAACTGATATTGCTCTTGATACGGCAATTTTATTTCGATTGTAAATTCTTTCGGTTAAGGAATTAATATCCATATTTGAGGAGTTTATTTATATAAATTATTTGTTTTAATATATTCTTTTACTTTCTGAGGTACAAGGAAATCAATTGGTAAGTTTTTTCTTACACGTTCGCGGATATTTGTTGAGGATATATCAATGTTTGGCGAATCTATAAAATTTGCTTCACTGAAGTATTTGTTGAATTGATTAATATCCCCGCCAATTTTTCTTTTTAATACAATTAATTTAACTAATTGTATTAATTCATCGGGCCTGTGCCATTTATCAAACGAGAGAAGATTATCGTAGCCAATAATTAATTCAATATGTTTGTAGGTATTACCTAATTCTAAAATAGTATCTATTGTATAAGAGACGCCCTTTTTCTGAATTTCATAATCTGAATATTCAAATTTATTATATCCTTCAATTGCTAACCTAACCATTTCAAGTCTGTGGATTTCTCCTGTAGAATATATTTGAGTTTTATGAGGGGATATATAAGCCGGAATAAATAATATTTTATCAAGTTTTCTTTCTTCGAGTATATACTGCGCGGTTATCAAATGCCCCATATGAATAGGGTCGAATGTTCCGCCGTAGACTCCAGTTCTATTCGGTGGTTGTATCATTTTTTATTCTAATTCTTAATTGATTAATTTCGTTCCTATAATAATTAATTTCATTTTGATAAAAAGTTTTTTTTGACTCTTCGGCATTTCTCTCTTCAACCTTTCTGAACGCCAATTTTGTCGACGCGCTTATATATTTTGCTCTAACAGATTCGTCAATCCAGCCCTTAATACTTCTTAACCTGGATGATAAAATTAATATATGTTCATTAGGGAAATCTTCATCCCGCAGTTCTTCGATTAAAATTTTTTCTTCCAGCTTTAATGAATAACGGAATAACTTAATAAATACAATAATAACAGTAAACATAAATAGAAGTCCGTATAAGTATGTTGAATCAAAACTAACACTGAAATTCCATGCAAAATGTAAAAACACTGCTATTATTAATCCCATCGGGAAAAGCAAATATTTGTTTTTTCTAACGGAAAATTTTGAGATTCCTAAAAAAGCTCCTACGGTTGCTGTTGAAATGCAATGCATAACTGCGGAAAATGAAGATCTAATAATCACTAGAAATATCCATTGTGAATATGTGTCGCCGTAAGTGACAAAATAAAGAAAATTTTCTGTCATGCCGAATCCCAATCCAATTGCTCCGCCGTAAACTAATCCGTCTGTTAAATTGTCAAACTTTCTGGATTTAACTGTTTTAAAGAGATAGGATGCTTTTGTAATTTCTTCGACTACAGGGGCAATTAATACAGCCTGCAAAAAGGGAGTTGCGGTTGTTACCAAATTTAAATTAAATGTAAGAAACTGGCTTCCTATTAAGGCGAAAAAAACAGCCCCGAAAGCGCCCCAAAAAAAATGCTTTAGAACAAACGTTAGAGGTTCGGGTTCATACTTATCCATTTTCCAAAGAAGAATGAGATAAACAAACATTGGAATAACGGCCGCCGCCAGAGATTCTAAAATCATTTTTATATAAGATTATTGAAAAATTCTTTTTAATATTTTAAACGGCGTTTGTTGATCAAAATGAAGTACGCCGACTTTAAATAATTTAGAAGAAAATTTAATTACAAAATAAATGCTTGTAAGCAAGATAATTATTGTAGCTGATATTTCCCAAATGGAAGGAGAATAAAAATTTAATTTAAGCATTTGCATTGACGGTGTCGTAAGCGGGAAATAAGTTAAAATCTGAGATAGTAGCGATCCGGGATTTTGAATTACTACCGACGCGATTACAATAGGGAAGACAAGTATAATTGTAACAATTCCCGTAGTCTGCTGAGCTCCTTGTTCAGTCGCCGAAATAGAACCCAATCCGACAAAGATCGAAATAAACAAAACATAACCGAGAATAAAATAAATTAGCTGAAGTATAAAATTCTGTGATAGTTCGTAAGTAAATAATATTGAATTTTGTGAAAGGAAATATCCCAAAATTCCCCAAATAAGAAATTGAAATAGACTTAAATATATTAATCCTAGAATTTTCCCCGTTAATAGTTGATCAACATTTAAACTCGAAAGAATAACTTCTAACACGCCGTTGTTTTTTTCGTTGATAAGACTTCTTACAAATGTTCCGCCGGAAAATATAATCGTCATAGCTAAAAGCATCAGCAGAATATAAGAATCAAAAAATACGTCTAAAAAATCTTTTTCCGTATTAATGCCATTTTCATTTATCTGAACCGAAGATATATTAACATTTCCGATAATCCCTTTCCTATTTTCAGACGGAATACCAAACTTTTCTAAATTGTACTCAGTTATAACTTCGTTTAATGCCGATTCTAAAAACTGCAGATCGATGAATCCTGAAATTTGCCTGCTTCTGAACTGGTATTTAAAATTTCCGTTCTCTGATTCAATCAGCAAATATCCGTCAAGCGTTCCGCGTTTAATTTCAAAATCAGCCGCTTCAATATTATCTTCTTTATTTTCAGCTCCAAAAATTACAGTAACATATCTGGGCTGCTGGTTGGGTAGTGTAATTATATCGAGTTTATTTGAGATTGCCTTTTTAAATTTTCCGGTAGCGTCAACTATTCCAATAGTTTTTGTATATTCCTCAGTGTTATCGTCAATAAGTTTAGGCAGCAGTCCAAGTGAAATTATTAAAGCAGGGAAAACAAACATATAAATCAGAAAAGATTTTTTTCTTACTTTTTCAAAAAATTCCCATTTTGCGAGCGTAAATACTTTCTGCATATTAGTTCAAATTGAAAATTGTTTAAAAATTCATTTAATTCATTTTCTTGCTTATATAACCTTCAATCTTTATATTTCGAGATTGTTTTTTAGACGGTTTAGCATTGATTATCAAATATACAAATTATTCCGACGGTGTTCATCATATTGAATTAAAAAAATCCGCGGAAAAACTTAATCTTGGCGAGCCATTTACAGGCGATGTTCTTTTAAATTGTAAGATGGATAAATCTTTAAGTCAGATTGCATGCGACTGCGAGTTGTCGGTTAAATTAAATTTAACATGCGACCGCTGTACAAAAGAATTTACTTCTGAAAGAAAAGCCGAATTTCAGATAATATATTTATTCAGCAAGGAAGGTATTGAAGAAGATGATATAAATGTTCATTATCTTTCACCTGAAATTGACAAGATTAATTTATCCGAAGATACAATAGAATATTGTAAATTATCGATCCCTTTAAAAATATTATGCGATGAGAATTGCAAGGGATTATGCTTAAAATGCGGAGCCGATTTAAATAAAGAAACTTGCGGCTGTGTTAAAGAAAATTTTAATCCCGTTTGGGATGAATTAAAAAAATTAAAAGACAGATCAAATAATTAAACTATAGGTAGAGACGAAATGCCACATCCAAAGCGAAAAATATCTAAAAGCAGAAGAGATAAAAGAAGAACTCATTACAAAGCTTCAGCTCCTTCCTTAACTTCTTGTTCAAATTGTGGAGAAATGAAATTAAGCCACAGGGCATGCCCTAACTGCGGTTATTATGCCGGTCGTTCAATGTTCGTACCGGAATCATAGTCGTTTCATTAAACGGGTTTTCTATTGAATAATATAAAATGCAGGATAGCTGTAGACGCAATGGGCGGGGATTACGCTCCCGCCAATGCCGTCTTAGGTGCTGTTGAAGCAGCTAAAGAAAATTCCGATATTGATTTAATTCTTGTCGGAAAAGTAGATGCGATTCTGAACGTTTTAAATGAAAATAATATTTCATTTGATAAGGATAAAATCGTTAATGCCGATGAAGTTATCGGTATGTCCGATAGTCCTACAGCTGCGTTAAAATCTAAACCCAATTCATCCATCGTTTTAGGCGCTAAATTAGTTAAAGATAAAAAAGCAGATGCCTTTGTAAGCGCCGGAAATACGGGCGCTATGATGGCAGCTTCTACATTATTAATTGGTAGATTAAAAGGATGCAGCCGGCCTACAATAGGGGCAACCTTTCCTACGGCTAACGATAAATTCTGTCTTGTTTACGATGTAGGCGCGAGCGTTGACTGCAAACCATCGCATTTGTTTGAATACGCTTTGATGGGATCGCTTTTCGTAAAAGAAATTTTCGGCGTTAATAATCCTACCGTTGGTTTGTTAAGCGTAGGCGAAGAGGATTCTAAAGGAAACGAATTAACATTCGCTACTTTTAAATTGCTTAAAGAATCAAACCTGAATTTTATCGGAAACGTTGAAGGAAGAGATATTCTTAAAGGAACAACTGATATAGTTGTCTGCGACGGGTTTGTAGGAAATATTATACTTAAATTTGCCGAAAGTTTTATGAGTACGCTTAAAGTTACTCTTAAAGCTTACGCCGAAAAAGGAATAATGAATAAATTGCGCGCGCTTGTTACAAAAATAACATTAAAAGAAGCGCTTAAGAAATTTGATTATCAAACCTACGGCGGCGTGCCGCTTTTAGGTGTGAACGGAATAAGTATTATCGGTCATGGTTCAAGCTCGGCATTAGCAATTAAAAATATGGTGCTTCGTGCAAAAGAGATGCATGACAAAAATATAATAAAGAAATTTGAGGAATCGTTAAAGACTTATGCAGAAAACAAATAATAAATACAGCGCGGAAATTACTGCCGTTGGAATGTATGTTCCCGAAAAAATTATGGATAACAAATACTTCGAAACTATTGTTGATACAAATGATGAATGGATTGTTACAAGAACAGGCATAAGAGAAAGAAGAAAAATGGAATTTGGCGCTACCAGCGATATGGCTGTGAAAGCGGCGGAAGATTTATTTAAAACAACCCAGGTAAAACCTGAAGATATTGAAGTAATAATTGTTGCTACCGTAACTCCGGATATGTTTTTCCCTGCTACGGCATGCCTTGTTCAGGAAAGAATCGGAGCCGTGAACGCTTGGGGTTTTGATTTGTCTGCTGCCTGCTCGGGATTTTTATTCGCACTTCAGACCGGGGCTTCTTTAGTTCAAAGCGGTGCGTATAAAAATTGTTTAGTGATAGGCGCCGATAAAATGAGTTCTATTGTCGACTATACCGACAGAAACACTTGTTTGTTATTCGGCGACGCCGGTTCCGCGGTGCTTCTCGAAAGAACCGAGAATCCTGATTTAGGAGTTAAGGATTCATTGCTTCATGTTGACGGCAGCGGTAAAGAAAGCCTTTATATGAAAGGCGGCGGAAGCCTTAATCCAGCTTCTTATGAAACCGTTGATAATAAAATGCATTATGTTTATCAGGACGGTAAAGCAGTTTTTAAAGTTGCAGTTAAAGGTATGGCTGATATTTCAGCAGAAATAATGGAAAAGAATAATCTAAAATCTGAGGACGTCGCATATCTTGTGCCTCATCAAGCTAATATGAGAATTATTGACGCGACCGGGAAAAGAATGGGACTTCCTCCGGAAAAAGTAATGGTAAATATTGATAGATACGGAAATACTACAGCCGCTACAATTCCACTATGCTTAACAGAATATTATAGAGACGGCAAGATTAAAAAAGGTGATAAATTAATTTTATCGGCTTTCGGAGCCGGATATACATGGGGCGCTATTTATTTAGTCTGGAGTATGGACTAATGGGTAAGACTGCTTTTTTATTCCCGGGACAGGGTTCTCAATATGTAGGTATGGCAAAAGATATTTATGAGAATTCCGATAAAGCGAAATTATTAGTATCCGAAGCCGAAGAGGCTGCGGGAGTTAATTTATCCAAAATTATGTTTGAAGGTCCTGAAGAATCATTAAAACAAACCGATATTACACAGCCGGCGATATTTCTTCACAGCGTTCTTTTAAATAGCTTGTTATCTAATGTTAAAGCCGATATGGCAGCAGGGCATTCATTAGGAGAATATTCTGCGCTGGTGTGTGCGGGCGCTATTGAATTCAAAGACGCCGTTAAATTAGTCAGAACCCGCGGACAGCTTATGCTTCAATCGGGAATTGAACAGCCGGGGACTATGGCAGCCGTAATTGGTTTGGCCCCTGAAATACTTGAAAATATATGCGCGGAAATTTCAAAAGAAAATATTGTGCAATGCGCTAATTTTAATTCGCCGGGCCAAATTGTTATTTCAGGTTCGGTTGACGGAGTTCATAAAGCGATGGAACAGGCGAAAGCAGGCGGCGCGAAAATGGTTAAAGAACTTGTTGTAAGCGGCGCTTTCCATTCTCCGTTAATGAAAAGCGCGCAGGATAAATTTAATGAAACACTTGACAATGTTTCTTTTAACGACGCTGTTATTTCTGTATATGCAAACGTTACGGCTAAACCTGTAACTTCTAAAAATGAAATTAAAAAATTATTGCTGGAACAATTAACTTCTCCAGTGCGCTGGGAAGAAACCATTAATAATATGATTACTGACGGAGCCGATCAATTTATTGAAATCGGCCCTGGTAAAGTTTTGCAGGGATTGGTTAAAAGAATTAACCCGGATGTAAAGTTCTCCGGAATTGACAAATATTCAGATCTGCTTCTAAACATATAAGTTTTGAAAGGTTCCTAATTAATGTCTGATAAACCGGTGAAAATTATTAATGGGTTAAAAATAGACCCTATTATATTTACTCATAAATTTGTTAAAACATGCGATGTCTGTATCTGCTCGGGCGAATGCTGCTACTACGGAGTTTATACCGATCTAAAAGAACATGAACAAATTATGAAAATGAAGGATAGAATTATTCAATCTATGGATGATTCTCAAACCAAGGATATTGATAAATGGTTTGAGGCTCCTCAGAAAGATGAAGATTTCGATTCAGGTGTCGCCGTCGGTACCGAAGTATACAACGGGAAGTGCGTTTTCCTGGATAGACAGGGTTATTGTACCCTCCAGAAAATCGCTATGGAAGACGGTGAATTAAGGTGGAAATATAAACCATTATATTGTATATTATTTCCGCTCGTTATTTTCGAAGGTGCAATTACGGTTGACGACGACCATTTGAACCGTATGCATTATTGCAATAAAGTTGAAAATCAGAACTCAACTATTTTCGAATGCTGTAAGAACGAATTAAAACATTTGTTCGGCGAAAAAGGCTTTAAAGAATTAGATCAGTACAGAAAAGAATATCTTAAAAATAATCCTATAGAAAATTAATGACAGATATTATGAATCCTAAAAGGGCAATTGTTACCGGCGGTTCAAGAGGTATTGGTAAAGCTATAGTAAAAGAGCTGGTTACTAGGGTCAACAATGGAACTCATTTTGCGGATGTTGTTTTTACTTATAACAGCAGCAAAGAAAAAGCCGATGAACTTGAAAAAGAACTTTCCGCTACCGGGGCAAAAGTTTTCGGCATTAAAGCCGATTCTTCCTCAATGTCCGACGCTCAGGCAGCTGTCGATTTTGCGGTTGAAAAACTAGGCGGCGTGGACTTACTAATTAATAACGCCGGTATTACACGTGATAATTTAATGCTGAGAATGTCGGAAGATGATTGGAATCAGGTTATTTCCGCTAATTTGACGGGAGTTTTTAACTATAATAAAGTCGTGCTAAAACCAATGATGGCGCAGCGTTACGGACGCATCGTTAATATATCTTCTATCGTAGGTTTAATTGGTAATGCAGGTCAAGCCAATTATGCCGCGTCAAAAGCAGGCGTATTCGGATTTACTAAATCACTGGCTAAAGAAGTAGCTTCCAGAAACATTACAGTAAATGCATTAGCGCCCGGATTTATTGAAACAGATATGACCGATAAACTAAATGAAAAACAAAAAGAAGCACTTTTATCAAATATACCCTTAAAAAGAATGGGAAAAGCGGAAGATATTGCGCGGGTTGTAATCTTCCTGTGCAGTGAAGACGCGGATTATATTACCGGACAAGTAATTGCCGTTGACGGCGGAATGGTTATGTAATTGTTTTGTTATTTAAAATTTATTTTATAAACTATATACCAACAAATTATTAAAGGAGAAGAATATGGACGTTGAAGCTAAAGTAAAAGAAATAATAATTGACAAACTTGGGGTTGAAGAATCTCAAATAAACAATGAAGCTTCATTCACTAACGATTTAGGCGCCGACTCATTAGATATAGTTGAATTAGTAATGGAATTTGAAAATCAATTCGGTATCTCTATTCCTGACGAAGACGCTGAAAAAATTGGAACTGTCGGAGACGCTGTAAAATATCTTTCTGAAAAACAAGGTTAATTATTAAAATACAAAATTGGTAAAGGCCACAGTTCACTGTGGTCTTTTACTATATATTATATTAAAGTTTAATATTCTTTAGGAGCTTTGTATGAGCAAAAGACGGGTTGTTGTTACCGGTATAGGTGCTTTAACTCCAATTGGAAATACTGTCGACGAATTTTGGAACGGATTAATGACAGGTAAAAGCGGGGCGGGTTTAATAACTAAATTCGATACCGCCGAATTTACTACCAAATTCGCCTGCGAATTAAAAGGTTTTAATCCCGATGACTTTCTGGATAAAAAAGAATCCAAAAGAATGGATCCTTATACCCAATACTCAATGTCTACAGCTAAAATGGCGATTGAAGATTCCGAAATCGTTCTCGAAAATGTTGACAGGGAAAGATTCGGAGTTATTTACGGAAGCGGTATCGGGGGAATGCAGACCTTTGAGGCTCAGACTAAAAATTATCTCGAAGGCGGTCCAAGAAAAATTAGTCCTTTCTTTGTGCCTATGATGATTTCCGATATTGCGGCCGGACAAATATCAATCCGTTACGGATTAAAAGGTCCAAACTATGCTACAACTTCTGCATGCGCTACTTCAGGCAGCGCAATTACAGATGCATTTATGCATATTCAACGCGGTACTGTGGATTTAATGCTTTGCGGCGGAGCAGAAGCGGCTATTACTCCAATGTCAATAGGCGGATTTAACGCGGCAAGAGCTCTTTCTACCTGGAATGACCGCTTCCTCGAAGCTTCACGTCCTTATGATAAAGACAGAAACGGTTTTGTTATGGGGGAAGGTTCAGGTACATTGATTCTTGAAGAATACGGACACGCAATAAAACGCGGCGCAAAAATTTATGCAGAACTTATAGGTTTCGGCGCTACGGGCGACGCTTATCATATTACCGCTCCGGCTCCAAACGGTGAAGGCGCTTTTAGAGCTATGAAATTAGCTATTAAAGACGGTGAAATTGATATTACAGATGTTGATCATATTAATACCCACGGTACTTCTACCGATTTGGGTGACTTAAACGAAACTATTGCCGTGAAAAATGTTTTCGGGGAGCACGCTTATAAAATTTCGGTTAACTCAACTAAATCTATGACCGGCCATTTACTTGGGGCGGCCGGAGCTGTTGAGGCTATTGCTACAATTCTTGCTCTAAAAAACGGGATCGTTCCTCCTACTATTAATCTTGACGAACCTAGTCCCGAATGTGATCTCGATTATACACCTAAAATTGCAAAGAAAAGAGATATTAATTTCGCCTTAAATAATACTTTCGGGTTCGGCGGACATAACAGCTCTTTACTATTTAAGAAATACGAAGGTTAATAGCGGATTTAATTTTGCTAAGCTGGTTAAAAAACCGTTTAAATAAATTTTATTTTTCTTATGAGGAAAAAAAGTTCTTCGATAAACTTAAGCTTATCGAAGAACTTCTTTCTTTTAAAATAAAGAACAAAGAGTATTTCTTAAAAGCTATCACACACCGTTCAATTCTTGAAAGCAGACCCGAATTAAAAAAATCAAATGAACGTCTTGAATTCCTCGGCGACGCGGTTTTAGGTCTCGTTGTTGCCGAATTTCTTTTTGAGAAATTCTCGGCTGAAGGGGAAGGACAGCTTACCAAATACCGTTCGCATCTTGTGAAAAAAGAAACCTTGGCCGAAATTGCTGACGCAATGGACTTAAAATCAATTCTGATATTCGATAAAAGGTATATACGCTCTTATCATGAAGGAATTAAAACTATTACCGCCGACGCGCTTGAAGCTTTAATCGGCGCTATTTATCTCGATTCGGGCATCAACCACGCGAAAGAATTTATCCATAAATGGATTATAAACCCAAGTTTTGAAAGCGGCAAATACCAGGAAGACACAAATTATAAAGGCCAGCTTCTGGAACTAACTCATACAAAAAATTTAGCTCCCCCCGTATATGATATAATCGAAGAAATAGGCCCCGAACACGATAAAATATTTACAGCGAAGGTCGAATTCGGTGATAATTATTCTACAATAGGGGAAGGAAAAAACAAAAAAAACGCCGAACAGGAAGCCGCCCGCAAAGCGCTTCTGCTTCTTAAATCCTAAATTTTATTCTCTCTTTTTTGATCTATTAAGAAAAATTAATATTATTCTTGAATCTTGTTTAAGAGTATTTATTTATATTATTACTTCTAATTTATTTTTATTTGTTAACTACTTAATTATTGAGAGTATATATGGAAAAATTCGATTTAAAAGAAAAATTTTCTGACCGTCATATTGGTCCCACGAACGCTGAATTAAATGAAATGTTAGCTGATATCGGTGTCGATTCATTAAATGATTTGATTGATAAAACAGTACCGAAACAGATTAGACTAAAAGAAAAACTTAAACTGGATTTGCCTAAAACCGAATTTGAATTCTTAAACGAATTAAAAGTACTCGCTTCAAAAAATAAAATTTATGATTCTTATATCGGGCTGGGTTACTATTCGACTATTACTCCTTCTGTTATTATTAGAAATATTCTTGAAAATCCGGGCTGGTATACGCAATACACTCCTTACCAGGCCGAAATATCGCAGGGCAGATTGGAAGCGTTGCTTAACTTTCAAACAATGGTTTCGGATTTTACCGGACTTGAAATTGCAAACGCGTCATTGCTTGATGAAGGCACCGCGGCTTCCGAAGCTATGATTATGTTTTATAACGCCCGCAAAAAAGAGAAAAAAAACGCCGATGTTTTCCTTGTATCTGAAGAATGTTTCCCGCAGACAATCGATGTTTTAAAAACCCGCGCGGTTCCACTAGGAATAGAAATTAAAATCGGCGATCATAGAAAATTCGAATTAAGCGATAACGTTTTCGGATTGCTTGTTCAGTATCCTTCGGGGGACGGACAGGTTTACGATTATAAAGATTTGTTCAATAATGCTAACGCTTCAAATGTATTCACTACCGTAGCTGCCGATTTATTAAGTCTTGCCCTTCTTAAATCTCCCGGCGAATTCGGTGCCGATGCCGCTGTAGGAACTACGCAGAGATTCGGTGTTCCCGTTGCTTTCGGCGGTCCGCACGCTGCGTATTTTGCCACACGCGATGAATTTAAAAGACAAATTCCCGGAAGAATTATAGGTATATCTGTCGATTCAAAAGACCGCCGCGCATTAAGAATGGCATTGCAGACACGCGAACAGCATATTAAAAGAGAAAAAGCCACAAGCAATATATGCACAGCGCAGGTGCTATTAGCTATTATTGCCGGAATGTACGCCGCGTATCACGGTCCTTCGGGGATTAAAAGAATCGCAAGAAAAATTAATAATTTAACGCAGCTTCTGGCGTACGGATTAAATGATCTCGGTTATACCCAGTTAAATACATTGTATTTTGATACGTTAAAAATTGACGCCGGCTCTAAAGATAACGCGCTTAAGATTAAAACATACGCCGAATCAAAAAATATTAATTTCAGATATTTTAATGAAAAGTATATCGGTATTTCATTGGGCGAAACCGCCTCTTATGAAAATGTTAAATCAATACTCGAAATATTTGCGGCGGCTGATAATAAAACTGAAGCTGATATTAATTATCCTTCAATAGAAGGAAAAGTAAACGACGGAATCTTCGGGGATTTATCACGCACAAAAGATTTTCTTACTCACCCTGTATTTAATTCATACCGCTCCGAAACGGAGATGATGAGATATATAAAATCCCTTGAGAAAAAAGATTTATCCTTAACACACTCAATGATTCCGCTCGGTTCATGCACAATGAAATTAAACGCGGCTACAGAAATGTTCCCGATTACCTGGCCTGAGTTTTCCCAGATTCATCCGTTTGTACCCGAAGATCAGGCTCTTGGCTACAGACTGTTATTCGCCGAGCTTGAAGCTCAGCTTTGCGAAATTACAGGATTCTCGGCCGTATCGCTTCAGCCGAACAGCGGCGCGCAGGGCGAATACACGGGTTTAATGGTTATAAGAGAATATCATATTTCGAGAGGGGAAGGACACAGAGATGTAATTCTTATCCCTTCGTCGGCTCACGGAACAAATCCCGCGAGCGCGGTTATGGCCGGTGGAAAAGTGATTATTGTTAAATGTGATGAAAAAGGAAATATTGATATAAACGATTTAAAGATTAAAGCCGAAGCGAATAAAGATAATCTTTCCTCAATTATGGTTACTTATCCTTCGACTCACGGAGTGTTCGAAGAAAATATTAAAGACGTTTGTAAAATTATTCATGACAACGGCGGACAGGTTTATATGGACGGCGCGAACTTAAACGCGCAGCTCGGATTAACGCATCCTAAAGAAATAGGAGCCGATGTTTGCCATCTTAACCTTCATAAAACTTTCTGTATTCCTCACGGCGGGGGCGGACCCGGAATGGGACCTATCGGCGTTGCAGAACAGCTTGTGCCGTTTTTACCCGGGCACCCGGTAGTAAAAATTGGAGACGGACATTCAATGTCGGCCGTATCCGCGGCGCCATGGGGCAGCGCGGGAATTCTTCCAATTTCATACGCGTATATTAAAATGATGGGTGAAGAAGGTTTAACCGAAGCTACTATGTACGCGATACTTAACGCTAATTATCTTAAAGCTAAATTGGGAAAAGAATTTAAAGTTTTATATTCAGGCGTAAACGGTTTCGCGGCGCATGAATTAATTTTTGATATGAGAGAATTTAAACAAAGCTGCGGTATTGAGGTCGAAGATATAGCTAAAAGATTAATGGATTACGGTTATCACGCTCCTACGGTTTCTTTCCCGGTACCCGGTACGTTAATGGTTGAACCGACAGAAAGCGAATCGAAAGCCGAACTTGATCAATTCTGCGAAGCTATGTTATTAATTAAGGAAGAAATAACGGCGATTGAAAACGGCATTTATGATAAAGAGGATAATCCTCTTAAAAACGCGCCTCATACGGCGCAGGATGTTATCAGCGATGATTGGAATCATTCTTACTCAAGAGAAAAAGCGGCTTTCCCAACGGCTTGGACAAAGGCTAATAAATTCTGGCCCAGCGTGGGAAGAGTTAATAATGCATACGGCGATAGAAATTTAGTCTGCAGCTGTCTGCCTATTGAAGCTTATGAAACACAAGGGGTTTAATAATTATGATTGATACCTGCGGAATATTAAAAGAATCTAAAAAAATCGCGGTTGTAGGATTGTCTAAAAATCCTTCCAAAACCAGCAGGCATATAGCGGAGTTTTTGATTGAAAAAGGTTTTGAAGTAGTGGGCGTAAATCCCACTGCTTCGGATGATATAGGCGGAATTAAAATGTACAAATGCTTAACCGATATCCCTTTTGATATCGATATAGTTGATGTATTCAGACGCTCCGAAGATATTGACGAAATTATACCCGCCGTACTGGAAAAGAACCCGAAAGTATTATGGCTTCAGCTCGGCATCAGAAACGATAACGCTGTTAAACCCGCGGCTGATAAAGGAATTACAATTATTCAGGATAAATGTATTTTAATTGAATATAACAGCTGCGGCGATTTGTTTTAATTTTGAAAAAGAGCGGACGGTTTATAATTTATTTTTTGTAGTTTTAATTAATAATTTGTCCGCTTAATTTATTCCCGGTTACGTTTTAATTTCCTTCAACAGAATTCTAATTTATGATTAAATACATTTTATACTTATACCTGGCAATTCTTTCTACCGATATCCTGGCTTCGCAGGCGGATACTCTTTCTCTGAATAATATTGATCCCGTAATAATTGATTCGATTTTAATCAGCGGCAATGATATTACCGAGGAGTTTATAATCTTACGCGAACTTAGTTTTACTGAAGGGGACTCGGTAAATTCCAAATCGCTTGAATTTAACAGGGAACGTATTTACAGCTTAGGCATTTTTAATTTTGTTTATTTCACTGTAATAAACGAGAATAATTTTAACAAACTGCTTATTGACGTTGAGGAAGCATGGTACATTTACCCTGTACCTTTCTTAAATATAAGAGAGAATAAATTAAGCCGGTCGTCTTACGGTATAGCGCTTTTGTGGAAAAACTTCCGCGGAAGAAATGAGGAAGTAAGCGCGGTGATTTCTTTAGGTTATGATCCTTCTTATTTCCTTTCTTATTATAACCCTGTCTTAATTCAGAAATATGATATTAGTATGAATGTCGATTTGGCTTATACAAATTTTCAGAATAAAAGCGTAACCGCCGCGAAATTATACGGCGGTGATTTCGATTATAATACATTCGTATCAATGCTCGTTTTCGGCAAAAGACTGAACCTGTTTAATACTGTTTATATGGCCGGAGCTTACCGTTATTTTGAGGCGCCTTTTGATTCAATAAAGAATATTACCGCTTCGGGGAAATTATCGGAAGATTATCCCGTATTCGGATTAGGTTATACATATGATTCAAGAGATCTTGCTCAATTCGCGAAGGAAGGTTTATATACATCGGCTAAATTTTATTTTAAAGGGTTCGGCGTTAATGATGTAAACTATAATGTTTTTGAACTCGATTTCCGCGAGTACAGATCAATATCAGGAAATTTATCTGCTAAATGGAGAGTCGCTTACAGAAATTCATTCGGAAGCACTGTCCCTTATTACGATTATTCTGTTTTGGGATTTGACGAATACGTGCGCGGACATAGAGAAGACGACCGTGACGGAAACGGTTATATTTTATCCTCGCTTGAAATTGCTTACCCGCTTCTTAAAGAATGGGATTTCTCCATCAAACTTCCGCTTATACCCAAACGTTTAACTTCTACTAGAATATCAATATTTCTATCGGCTTTCGGGGATACTGGTACTACATTTCTAAATGAAAATAAAATTTCTATTAATGATTTTTATTCAGGTTACGGTTTAGGGTTAACTTTGTTATTTTTACCTTATAACGCGTTCAGATTTGAATACGCTTTTGACGAATACAAAAACGGGGAATTTATACTTGGTACAGGATTTTCTTTTTAATTCTGTTTTTTCCTTTTCTAAATAATTACTTTGTTTTCCACGTATCTCTTTTTTAAATTCTAATGTTTTTAATAACCATAAATGAAGTTCACCGAATATGAGAGAAGTAGTAATATATCCGGGCGAAGATAAATATTGGATTGCCGAGTGTCCAAGTTTACCGGGCTGTATCAGCCAGGGTAAATCAAAGGAAGAAGCAATAATAAATATAAAAGAGGCAATCGATTTATATATTGAGACGCTTAAAGATGATGGGCTTCAAAATAATTGATTATCAGAATAAAAAAGAATACTTATGAAAGAAAATGAGGGCAGATGACTAAAACAATAACTCTTCGTGTTAACGATGAATTTTACGAAATAATTAAAAACGCCGCTAAAGGCGAAAGAAGATCTATATCAAGTTTATTAGAATACTCCGCACTTTATTACATTAATAATTCTTCGTCCATATCTGATTCTGAAATGAAGGAAATATTAAGCGATCAGGAATTAGTAAATAGCCTGAAAAATGGTCTGAAAGAAATTGAAAAAGGCGAGTATGAAATCGTTGAGTAGTTTTAGGATTGCCGAAACAAAATCTTTCAAAAATACTCTTAACCTGCCTGATAATATAGAACTCTACAATAAAATTAAATCACAGAAAAGAAGCTTACTAATTCTTAAAAACAATACTTCTATAAGAAACTTGGGCTTTTGCATACCTGCCTGTTTATTTGAAAAGTAAATTCAATGTCGTAAATTAAAAACGGTTTTTAAATAAGGTTTGATACATGTATCTTTCGAACATAGAATTGTTTTACATTCCGCAGGATTATTTCGCAGGCAATAAAATTGTAATTACAGGGGATGAATTTAAACATCTAACAAATGTAATGCGCCGCAAGCAAGGAGATGAAGTTTATATTACAGGCGGCGAAGGTAAAATATATAAATGCGTACTTGAAACCGTTGTAAAAAAACAAGCCGTTGCCGTTATACTTGAAACCACTTTTTACATTAATGAAAATCCGGGTTTGATATTCTGCCTGCCTCTACTTCAAAACGCCGACAGACTTGAATTCGCGTTTGAAAAATGCATTGAATTGGGAATTACTAATTTTATTTTTTTTGAAGCCGAAAGAAGCTACAGAAAAGGGGATAAATCCGAACGCTGGTTAAAAATTGCCGCCGCGGCTATGAAACAATCTCTGCGTTCCTTTATGCCCGGAATAAATTATAAAAAATCCATAGCTGAAATTGCCAAACTTGAAGGCGGTAAAATTTTATTCGATCAGAATGCAGATGCCGGATTCGGAGATTTGTTAAAATCTAATAAGAAAGAGGATTTATTCCCCGCCGGGAAAAATTATTATTTTATTTTCGGTCCCGAAGGGGGATTAAGCGATAGGGAATTGGAGCATCTGAAAGATTCTTCCAAATATAAATTGACTGGTAACAGGCTGCGCGCCGAAACGGCTGTTATTACCGCCGCTTCGCTGGTTACGATAATTCAATAACCTTCTTTATAAGTTTTTCGAACTTTGTTTTTGCTAATTCCGCCGTTTCAATTACTTCATTATGAGATAATTTTTCCTTTGAAATCCCCGCGGCGAAATTTGTTATTAATGAAACGGCCCCGACTTCAATATTTCTTATTGAAGCGTAAATAGCTTCGTGTACCGTTGACATGCCAACAGAATCAATTCCCATTTGAGCCATCATTTTAATTTCCGCGGCGGTTTCATAACTGGGTCCTTTTGAAAACCAGTAGCTTCCTTCTTTTAAGTTTATTTTTTCTTCCAGCGCGGCGTTGTGAATAATTTGGTTCATTCTTTTTGAAGGAAGATTTATAAACGAATTCCTGTTTTCAATTGAAGTAAGACCAATTAATTCGGTTAATTCCTTTTTTAAGTTCAGCGCCAGGAATGAAGTTATAAGCATTAAATCGCCTGGAGAAAAATGAGTATTAATTCCGCCCGCCGCGTTTGTAAGTATTAATTTTCCGCAGTTAAGCGTTTCCGTAATATGCACGGGAATAATACATTCGTTTAATTTATATCCTTCGTAAAAATGTACGCGTCCCTGGAATATTAAAATATTCTTCCCCGAACATTTTGCGAAATGAATATATCCTTCATGACCATGCACGGTTGATTTAGGATAACCCGGAAGTGAGGATGTAGGAATGGATTTAATTAAATCGATATTCTTCGCGAAATCACCAAGCCCGCTTCCTAATACAATCGCAATATCGGGAGTAAAAGGAATTTCTTTTAATAATTCGTCCGTTAATTCTTTGTATTTAAAATCAATATCTAAATTCATAATAGTAAAACTCAATTTTCAATAAAATATTTTCTATATCTCAAATCTCACGTCTCAAATCTCACGTCTCAAATCTCACGTCTCAAATCTCAAATCTAATCAAATCAAAAAAGAATCCCCGCTAAAGTCGCCGTCATCATTGTGGCTAAAACTCCGCCGAGTACGGCACGTAAACCGAGTTTGGCCAGATTAGCTTTCTGATTCGGCGCAAGGGGTGTTATTCCTCCTATTTGAATCGCGATTGAACTGAAATTCGCGAATCCGCATAAAGCGTATGTCGCCATTAAAATCGCTTTATCATTCATCATTTCTTTTAATTTTATTAATTGACTCATATCAAAATATGCCACAAATTCGTTAAGCACTACCTTTGTGCCTATTAGACTTCCGAACTGAAGCGCGTTTTCCCAGGGGACACCGATAGCGAAAGCGAGATACTGCAGAACCAGGCCGAATATTAATTGCATATTTAAAGGCTTGCCGTAATTAGCGGTGAAATATTCGTTAATGCCTATCATTCCGCCAAGGCCTTCAAGTATATAATTAAGCATTGCGATTAAAGCGATAAATGCAATGAGCATCGCGCCTACGTTTATAGCAAGCTGCACGCCGTCGGATGCGCCGGAAGCCGCGGCTTCGATTACATTCGATGATGTTTTTTCTATATGCACTTTTACCGAGCCCTTGGTTTCGGGATCGCTTACTTCGGGGAAAATGATTTTAGATAATACAAGCGCGGCCGGAGCTGCCATTACGCTTGCGCCTAGAAGATGAGTAGCGAATAAAAGCTGCGCTTCGAGTATTGAAATGCCCATCGATTCGGCGTATGATCCGCTTAACATTTGTATATACGCCGCCATTACGCCGCCGGCAATTGTTGCCATGCCGCCTGTCATAACGGTTAATAATTCGCTTTGCGTCATGCCCTTTAAAAACGGGCGTATCATTAATGGGGCTTCCGTCTGCCCGACAAATATATTAGCCGTAGCCGATAATGACTCCGCGCCGCTTGTTCCCATTATTCTTGCCATTACCCATGCCATGCCCTGTACAACTCTCTGCATAATTCCAAGGTGATATAAAACGGCCATCAGACTCGCGAAGAAAATTATAGTAGGCAGAACCTGGAAAGCGAAAAACATTCCTAAACTTCCTTCCGCGCCGGGACCTATTCCTAATGTGCCGAATACAAATTGCGCCCCTTCGGTGGTAAAGTTTAAAACAAGCACAAAGAAACTGCTTATAAATTTAAAGAACTGTTTAGGCCATCCCAAAGGGGAGAAGAGTTTTTCTAATTCGGCTCCTTTTAAAATGAATACGGCAAAGACAAATTGAATCGATAAGCCGCTTCCTACAAGACGCCAATTAATATTTTTTTTGTTGTTGGAAAATAAATAAGCTATTCCTACAAGAACGCCCATTCCTATTATGCCGCGCAGTACTCCTATATAATCCATACCCTACCTTAATGATTGAGGAATATAATGACATTTACGGCAGCGGGCTTCGTAACTGTCCGCCGCGCCGACTAATACTCTTTCCGATGAAGCAACCTTTCTTTGTGTCCTGTTGGCGGGATTACCGCATTCAACGCATATCGCCAATGTTTTTGTGATGTATTCGGCTATTCCCAGTAACTGGGGCATAGGATCAAAAGGAATTCCCTGATAATCCTGATCCAATCCGGCGACAATTACTCTTTTGCCGTCATTGGCTAATTGTTCGCAGACTTTAATTAAATCCTCATTAAAAAACTGGGCTTCGTCAATTCCTACTATCTGCGCGTCCTTAGCTTTTTCTAATATTTCTTTCGCATTCTCGACTAATTCTGAAGGCATTGATTTCTCAGAATGAGAGACAATTTCGTTTAACGAATATCGGTTGTCGATCATAGGCTTAAAAATCTTTACGTTCATTTTAGCTATTTCGGCTCTTTTTAATCGACGTATAAGTTCTTCGGTTTTACCGCTAAACATGCATCCGCAAATAACTTCTATCCAGCCGGTATCCTTAGGTGTTGCGTGTGGATTAAATTGCATTTATTATTTCCTTTTTTTTACATTCCCGCATGTTCTTTCTTCTTGTCATTCCCGCATGTTCTTTGCGGGAATCTAATACTCGAGCAAGTCAGATCCCGGCAAAAAAACCGCCGGAATGACATTTCAGAATTTCAGATTCCGGCCAAAAAACCGCCGGAATGACAATTTCACATTTTCAGATTCCGGCAAAAAAACCGCCGGAATGACATTTCAGAATTTCAGATTCCGGCAAAAAAGCCGCCGGAATGACAATCTCAAAATTTCAGATTCCGGCAAAAAAACCGCCGGAATGACATTTCAAAAATTCAGATTCCGGTAATATGGTACTTAAGTATTTTCTTCGTGTCTTGGTGCCTTCGTGGCTGACTTTTGTTTTGCCACTAAGTCACTAAGTCACTAAGTCACTAAGTTCTCATTCCCGGATGTTCTTTTTCTTTTGTCATTCCCGCATGTTCTTTGCGGGAATCTAATACTCGAGCAAGTCAGTTTCCGGCAAAAAAGCTGCCGGAATGACAATTCAGAATTTCAGATTCCGGCAAAAAAGCTGCCGGAATGACATTTCAAAATTTCAGATTCCGGCAAAAAAACCGCCGGAATGACAATTCACATTTTCAGATTCCGGCAAAAAAGCTGCCGGAATGACAATTCAGAATT
>JAHJUE010000019.1 GCA_018829205.1 Bacteroidota bacterium | reverse complement strand
GTCGCTGCTCCGCAGCTGTTTGACACTATTGATTAATTTATGTGAATTATAATATTTAAATAAATATAAGTAATAAAAAATATTTACACTTTCACCTAAGCGTATTATTTGCAAGCCGCAGCGCGGCGATATATTAGTAACTAAATGTTAATTAATAATCCAAAGCTCCGCTAGGAGCGAAACAAAAATTACTCAGTATTAGATATAGGCTTAGAAAAAAATGTATCGACTCTTTGAGGCCCTCAATTCATTTTTATGATTTATTTACAAATGTAGCGCTGCTCCGCAGCTTGAACAAGAAATTATATACATCTACAAACGTATCATCTACTAGCCGCAGCGCGGCGTCATATTAGTAAGCAGATGTTGCATCTCAATCAAAAGCTCCACTAGGAGCGAAACAAAAATAAATTAGAATTGATGCCAAAATATTTCTAATCGGATGAAAAATTTTGAAACCTTTTTCAAAAACTATTTTATAAAAACCAAGATTTTTATAAATTAGCAAGTGTTTTATCGATCATAAAAACTTATGTCAAATAATATTGTTACAGTATGAATATTGTAGTTGAAAACCTTACCAAAAAATACTATTCGCAGAAAGCAATTGATAATATCTCGTTTGAAGTTAAAACCGGTGAAATTTTAGGATTCCTCGGTCCAAACGGCGCGGGGAAAACAACCACCATGAAAATAATCACTTGTTTCATGGCTCCCTCCGACGGAACCGTAAGAATAGGAAATTATGATATACACGAAAATCAGGATGAAATAAAAAAGAAAATCGGTTATCTCCCCGAAAGCAACCCTCTTTATCAGGATATGCCTGTTCTCGAATACCTGAAATTCGCAGCAGAGCTGCAGGGAGTTGAAAAACATAAAATTCATTCCAGAATTGTTGAGATGGTGCAGGTATGCGGATTGGACGTTGAGAAGCATAAGAAGATAAATGAACTGTCAAAGGGCTATAGACAGCGTGTAGGGCTCGCTCAGGCGATGATACACGACCCTGAGATACTTATTCTCGATGAACCTACTGCTGGTCTTGATCCTAATCAGATTGTTGAAATCAGAAAGCTTATAAAAGAACTCGGAAGAGAAAAAACAGTAATATTAAGCACACACATTCTACCCGAAGTAGAAGCCACATGCGATAGAATTCTTATTATTAATAACGGAAAAATTGTAGCCGACGGTACGGCGGATATTCTCAGAAAACAATCGCAGGGACAGGAAATTTTAAAAATAGAAATTAATGATGCGCCGGATAAAAATGAAATTATTTCTTCTTTACAGAATTTGGAATCAGTCGCTTTGGTAGATATAATCCCTGATTCGGGAAATATGTTTTTAATTAATAGTAAAGAAGGTTTGTCTTCAAAAAGAAATATTTTTAATCTTTGTGTAAGTAAAGGATGGGTGCTCGGCGAACTTACTCCAATTGAAACAAAACTTGAGGATGTGTTCAGGCAGCTTACTACAAATTGATTATTCGAATTAAATTAATTTTCCGGCAAGTTTACAATTATTTAAGATCCTTTAATTACTAAAAAGTTTGGACATAAACAGACGGCTTATTTTAATCATACAAACAACTAATTATGAAACAGATAATCATTTTAGCTAAAAGAGAACTTCAAACATTTTTCGATTCATTAATCGCATACATACTGCTGGTAGTATTTTTAGGGCTCAGCGGATTTTTTACATGGCTATACGGTTCGGATGTTTTTTTGATGGGGCAGGCAACGCTTCAGCCGTTTTTCGGAATAGCGTACTGGACGCTCTTCTTTTTTATTCCCGCATTAACTATGAAAATGTTTGCCGAAGAGAAAAAAACTGGGACACTTGAATTATTGCTTACAAAATCAATTACCGACTGGCAGGTTGTGCTCGGCAAATTTTTCGCGTGTCTTGCGCTTATTATTATCGCTTTGCTTTTAACCCTGCCATATTACCTTACTATATGGTCAATAGGACCAATAGATCACGGCGCAGTATGGAGCGGATATTTAGGAACAATATTAATGGCCATGACATACATAGGCATAGGGTTATTCGCAAGCAGCATTACGAATAATCAGATTGTAGCGTTCCTCTCCTCATTATTTATAGGAGTTTTCTTTCTTATAATATTTGATGTGCTCGCTAATAATTTTACGGGAATTGTAGGACAAATATTAAACTTCCTAAGTTTATCAACACATTATGAATCAATTTCAAGAGGAGTAATTGACTCCAAAGATTTATTCTATTTCGGTTCAATAACATTATTAGGGTTAGTTTCCGCTCAGTCAATTTTAACTAAAAGAAATATTGTAGAATAGAAATCGTTATGGTTACAAGAAAAAAAATACAAACATCGTTATTGCTATTAGTTCTTATAATTATACTTGTTAATATTGTTTCTAACAGGTTTTTTTTCAGACTCGATTTTACAAGCGATCAGCGTTACAGTTTAAGTCAAGCCACAAAGGACATTCTAAATTCATTAGATGAGCCTGTAACTGTTACCGCGTATTTTTCCGAAAATCTTCCTCCAGATATTGAACGCGTAAGAACTGATTTTAAAGATCTGCTGGTTGAATATTCAAACAGATCAAACGGGCAGTTGGTTTATGAGTTTGTCAATCCAAGCGAGAATGAAGAGAGCGAAGCGGAAGCTCAGCAGAAAGGCATTTCCCCCATAATGATAAATGTGCGTGAAAGGGATCAGATTAAGCAGCAGCGTGCGTACCTGGGAGCAATTGTTCAGATGGGAGAAAAAAAAGAAATTATTGCGCTGATTCAGCCGGGCGCCGCGATGGAATATGCTTTATCAACAAGCATTAAAAAAATATCAATATCGGTAAAACCGAAAATCGCGCTTCTGCAGGGGAGCGGAGAACCGACCTTAAGTTCGCTTCAGCAGTTTCAAGCCTCGCTTGATGTTATGTACGATATTTCAACAGTTGAATTAACTGATACTTCCGGCATTCCGGATAATATAAAAACGCTCGTTATCATTTCACCTAAAGATACTATGCCATCTTTCTATTTTAATTATTTGGATGAATATATAAATAAAGGTGGAAGAATTTTTGCCGCGGTTAATGCGGCCGAAGGAATCTTAAACGAAGGCAGGGGAGAAGAAGTTTATACAGGATTAAACGACTGGTTTAAGGAAAAAGGCATTGAAATTGAAAATAATATGGTAATAGATATTAATTGCGGAAATGTAATGATGCGTCAGCAATCCTTCGGCGGATTTGTAATGAACACTCCGGTAAGTTTTCCGTATTTACCCATTATATCAAACTTTGCCGATCATCCTATAACTAAAGGATTGGAATCGGTATTGATGCCGTTTGTAAGTTCAATTAAATTTACACCTAAAGATACGTCTGTTGTTTTTATCCCATTGGCCGTTACATCTGAAAAAGCAGGCGTGCAGCCTCTGCCAATTTATTTTAACGTTACAAAGGAATGGACCCAATCTGATTTCCCGTTATCATCAATACCGGTAGCCGTTGCGGTTGAGGGCAATTTAAACGGAACTGCCGGCGGTAAAATGGTTGTTATAAGTGACGGAGACTTTTTGATAAACGGAGAAGGTCAAAACGCCCGTCAATTGCAGCCGGATAATATAAGTCTCGCAGTTAACGCAATTGACTGGTTAAGCGACGATACCGGATTAGCGGAGCTTAGAACAAAGGGAGTAACCTCTCGTCCAATTGATCCGAGTCTGGAAGACGGGACAAAAACCATGCTTAAGTATTTAAACTTCCTTCTTCCGATTTTATTTATTATCGGATACGGGATTGTGCGCTTTCAAATCAAAAGAAATATTAAAAACAAATTAATGCAGACGTCATATGTTCAGCAATAAATCAAACAGGAACCTCGGAATTGTTCTAGCAGTGCTTACAATAATTGTAGTTGTAATGTTTGTCTCCGACGATAGAAACGAAAGAACTTTTAGAAAAAATTTAATTGATATAGATACTGCAAAAGTATCCGAAATATATATTACTTCCAAAGCTCACGGTCAGGTAAGCTTGGTTAAAGAAAATAATTTTTGGAAAGTAAAAATTAATGAAAACAAATCAGTCCCAGTTCCCGAAAGCAAAATAACGGCAATGTTTAATCAGCTTCTCGAAATTAAACCAAAACGCCTGGCCGCAAGAAGCGAAACTAAATGGGCTGAATTCCAAGTCGACTCAACAGGCACAAGGGTAATAGTTAAAGAAAACGGAAAAACATCACTTGATTTAATTATAGGCCGCTTCGCTTTCCAGCAGCCCCGGACTATGAATACTTATGTGCGGCTTGGAAATGATGTTGATGTTTACGAAGTGGACGGCTTTTTGCAGGCGACATTTAATCAAAACGCAGACAGTTTTAGAAACGGCAGAATATTAGGTGATGTTTCCGGTTTTGAGAACTGGAAAAATCTTGAGTTTATATATCCGGCGGATAGTTCATTCCAGCTTGTAAATATGGATAATAACTGGAGGACTATAAAACATTCTCAACTTGATTCTTCCAAAACAGATCAATACTTAAGGCAGCTGTCAAATCTTTCAGCCTCTAAATTTATTGATAATATTGATCCGGCCGAATTGGCAAACCCGGTTTATACATTAAAGATTCAGCCGGGAACCGGAGAGATGATTCAAATTAACGCGTACCTCTTTAATTCCGGCAGCGAAAATTTGGAAGAAGATAAAATTATTATTTCATCCACCGCAAATATAGAATCATTATTTGACGGTAATGAAAATGATTTATGGAAAAAAATATTTACCGGTGAAGCGGCGCTTCTTCCTAAAAAATAATCTTTCAGATCCCTAACATATTTATAATTTTTTCTTTATCGTAAGTAGGCAATGAGCACTGAAAATTACTGCATACATAAACAGTAGTTTTATTCTCAATTGAATTATAAGATTTTGTATATGCCGCTAAATTTTTAATATGTTCGGGATTTTTAATTGGAATAAAAACCACGACCTTGTTGGGTAAAAAATTCATATTTATTAAAGGTATTATTTCTTCCCGTTCATCCGCGTTTTTACCTTCAACAATTACAATTTCATAAGACGGTCCGAATGAGAAATCCAGCGCGCATAAAAACATTGAATAAGCCGTAGGATGTTTACTTACCTCATCTGAGAATGTTCTGCTTATTTCGGAAGCAAGATCTTCATATTTTTGATTTGCGGTTAATCTGGAAAGTTTGAGCAAATTTAAAAACATTACCGAGTTTGCCGATGGCACCGCGCCGTCGTAAATTTCCTTGGTTCTTGTTATGAGGTTTTCACTTCCGTTAGAGGTAAAATAGAAACCGCCGTTTTCCGTATCATAAAAATCATTTATAAATATTTCACTTAGCCCGGCAGCCGATTGCAGAAATTCAATTTTAAAAGTTGTTTCGTATAATTCCAGCGCGGCTGAAACTACAAACGCGTAATCATCGGCAAATGCCGAAAGAGCCGCTTCGCCCTCACGGTATCTGTGAATTAATTTACCGTCCGGGCCGGTCAGTTTATTCATTATAAAACCGAAACTTTTTTCCGCGGTCTCCGTGTATAAAGAATTTTCAAATACTCGTCCGGCCTTCGCTAAAGATGTTATCATTAAGCCGTTCCAGTCGGTTAGTATTTTATCATCTTTTAACGGGTGAATTCTTTTTTCTCTTTCTTTAAAAAGAATTTCACGTGATTTATTAATTGTTTCATTTAATATCCCGGATGGTACATTTAGTTCTTTTGACAATTCCGCAATAGTTTTTTTAAGAAACGGAATATTAGTGCCGGAGGGGGTTCTTGTTGCCTCATCGGTAAAATTCCCTCCGGGCAGAATATTAAAAATTGTTTTAAATAAATCGGAATCTTCTTTTAATAAATCATCTATTTCATTTTCCTTCCACACATAAAATTTACCTTCCTCGCCTTCGCTGTCGGCGTCTTCGGCCGAATAAAATCCTCCTTCTGGGGAAGTTAAATCTCTAAGTACATACATAAATATTTCTTCGGCGATTCTTTTATATTCATCATTGCCTGTTGCCTGATATGTTTCAATAAGCGCATTAGAAATTAGAGCCTGGTCGTAAAGCATTTTTTCGAAATGAGGAAGAAGCCATTTGTTATCGGTAGAATAACGGTGGAATCCGAATCCGATCTGATCGAATAAACCTCCCATACGCATTTGTTTTAATGTTTTCTCGGTCATTTCAAGCGCTTCATTATTGCCGCTTCTTTTCCAATAGCGCAGAAGAAACATTAAATTATGCGGCGAGGGAAATTTGGGCGAGTTTCCGAATCCCCCGTATTTATTATCAAACATACTCTTAAAAGAATTAAATGCTGTTTCAAGTACGCTTATTTCCGCCGCGGCATTCTTATTTGAAGTATTATTCACATTAAGAAAATTTGTAATCTGCTCGGCGCTTTGTTCTATTTCATCTCTTTTTGTTTTCCATGCATTATCTATTTGTTTAATTAAATTGATTAAACCGACTCTTCCGTATCTGTTGTTTTTAGGGAAGTATGTGCCGCTGAAAAACGGTTTCTTATTATGATCCATAATAATTGTTAGCGGCCATCCTCCGGCGCCCGTCATCATTTGGCATACTGACATATAGATATTATCAATATCCGGGCGTTCTTCTCTGTCGACTTTTATATTAATAAATACGTCGTTCATTAATTCCGCTACCGAAGAATCCTCAAATGATTCATGTTCCATTACGTGGCACCAATGACATGTTGAGTAACCGATAGAAAGAAAAACAGGTTTGTCTTCTTCTTCAGCTTTCTTAAATGCTTCTTCGCACCATGGGTACCAATCAACCGGATTATAAGCGTGCTGAAGCAGGTACGGGCTTTTTTCTTTTATAAGCCTATTTGTTTTTCCGGTTTTATCCGACATAATATATCCTTTCGTTTAAGCCGTAATTTCATTGGATGTTTACAATATAAGGCATTATTTCTTTTGGAAATTGTAAGTTCGAAAAAAAGATTTAATTAATGAAATGAAAAAAAGAAGCGGAAATAAATATTATTCAGTTTGTCTGCCTTTCGTAATTACACCTAAAGCAAATGCAAGAACTGCGGAGCCAATTATCGACCATACAACGGGATAGGATTTACCGAACAATGTTATAGAGAATATTACAGGCAGGTTAAACTCATGCATCATCCATTTCCCAAGCCATGCGCCTATAAACCCCACCAATATTGAGGCAAAACAACCACCTAAAGAGTATCCGGCAAGGCTTTGTCCGATTCCGCCTGAAATAGCGGCAATGACAATTAGTATTAAAAACTCGACAAGGGACATATGTACACAAATTTTTTATATAATCTAAAATAATATAGGCAGATAATCAATCTTTAGTTTTTGTACGAAGCAAAGTTGAAATGAAATCGCTGTTTATTTTATCGTCAACATTTTTATACGCATTGGCGAGGTTATTTAAAATTCTCTGGATGATTATTTTAGCGGTAGTATTTTTACTTAGTATATCGGAAATTGAATCAAATGTTTCATCAGCTACAGTTTTAAAATCTTCTTCAAATAACATTTTCCCGCCGTTGAAACAGTCGATGTAAACTGATTCGCCGTCGACAACGGTTTTAGCTAAAAAATGCCCCGGAAAATTGCAGCCTTTTACGTCTAATGAAAGTCTGTCCGCGGTTAAAATATAAACACAGGCCAGACTAATAGGCAGACCTTTTTTCTCTTTAATTACATAGATTAAATTACTATTAAACGGATTATAATAATCTTCTTTTTCGCCCTTCATTCTTTTGAAATTAAAAAGAAAATTTGACAGGTCAATTTCATTACCGAAAGGATAAAGTGTGCGGAACTCTTCGGACAATTGATCAAGCAGGCGCCCAAGTTTAACCGGGTAAGTAACGCCGTACTGAAACTTAGCAATTAATGAAAGCGCTTCTTCGAGCTGGTGATTTTCTTCGCTTAGATTCCGCCATGAATCCCAATTTTCATTCAGCCATTTGCGTCTATTATTCTCAAGAATCGGTTTCAGAAAATCAAGCAAATGTGAATCAAGGGCTTCGGAAAATTCCTGCAGGTCTTCCTCAAGGGAAGGACCGTAATTCGAAAGCCCTTTTAATACTTCCTCGCGGACTTCTCTTGTTTCGTCATCAATTAAACTCACCAAATATGGGAGTTGAGTCCGGTCTGTCATTTAATTCCTTTGTCTAAACAACCGCCAATTCCGATTTCTGTTCAATTGAAAGAACTTTTTCAAGATCAAGTAATATTAATAATCTGTCTTCAAGTTTTCCAACCGCTGTAATATATTCGGAATCTAATCCCGCGACCATTTCAGGCGGCGCTTCGGTTATATTTTTGGGTATTCTTAAAACTTCGCTTACTTCATCGACAATAAATCCTACCGTTGTACCGGAAAGTTCAACTACAACAATTCTAGTTTCTTTTCCATGTTCAATTCTGGGCATTCCTAATCTTGTTCTAAGATCAATTACGGGAATAATTCTGCCTCTTAGATTTACTACTCCGTCCACAAAATTTGGAGAATTCGGTACCTTTGTTATCTGCATCATTCTGTTGATTTCCTGAACTTTGAGGATATCAACTCCGAATTCTTCATCCCCGATTTTAAAACTGACTAATTGAAGAAGTTCATTGGTATCATTTTTTTGGTCTTCAAGTGCTGCCATTTGTTCCTCCGCAGAAAACGTATAAAACGCATTTTCTGACATTTAATTTATGATTAATATTATTTCTTTGCTCAGATAATTATACTTTTTCACTAATATTATCGGATGAATTGCGGAATTCTTAAATAAAAAAATATAGGGTTTTTGAGAGCAACCCGGAATTATTAAGCTTTTCAAGCGGAATTTTAATAAATCAGCGGATAGAGGATGGCCCTTTTAAAATTCTAAAAGGTAAGGTGATTATCCAATTAAGCAATTCGAAAACTCCTTTTACCGTGATTCCAATTAATCTGAATGGAAGCATAAGAAGCCAAATGAAAGGGTAAATTACCAAAACAGCCAATGCGATAGGCCAGCAAATAATTAATAAAACCAGCCAAAGAAGAAAGTTCGTCATATTATTATAATCCTTTTATTATAATCCTTGAAAGAATTGTATTTTTAGACGTTTCTTCACATTAAATGTTTTTACCCGATATTAAGGAAAAAGTAAACTTTGAAACGAAGGTTTTAGCGCTTTTATTTTTTATCGCGGAATGAATTTTTTCTATTCCTTTTTTGTAGTTATTTTCGCTTAGCATTAACAATTGGGACGAACCTCCTTTTTGAAGAAACGGGTCGTCTAAAACATTTTCCGCGGTTCTTACGGTATGAATTTTTTCAACTATTTCGAATTGAGTATTATCAAATCCGGCTTGATTAAAATATTCCCGGATATTTTCGAATGAAGGAAATCTAAGCAAATCATTTTTATAACAGCCTTCAAAAAAATCGTAAAGATACCACCGGTCATCCCTAAATCTAGGGTCAATTCCATAAATGCATAAACTGCCGTTTGGAGATAATAATTTTTTCGCATCGGAAATAAAAGCCCGTTTATCATCAAATAAATGAAGTGCGTTTACACAAAATATTAAATCGAATTTGGATTTGAACAAGGGGAGCCGGTTCGCGTCGGCACAGAAAAGGTGATTATCGGCTGTAGTTTTCAGCGCTTCTTTAAGCATTCCTGTTGAAATATCACATGCGAATATTTTTCTATTTTTTTTATCCTGAATTTTATTTAACCAGTGTCCTGTTCCGCAGCCTACTTCAAGAATAATTTTGTAATTATTTTCCGCTATTATTTTTTTAAGAGAGTTATAAATTCCGGGCAGTTCGTTGAATTTATATCTATTATTATAATCTTTTGATATTGAATTATAACCAAGTTTTAATTCGGGGTTCATATAATTTTCTTATTAGTATAAACAAAGAACCCGGCTTAAGCCGGGTCTTTGTGCAAGTAGTTTGGACTAGCCTGCCGTTTAGGCAGGAATAAAACCAAATTGTTATTAAAATATTTATTGCCTTTCGGCTTTTTCAAAATACAAAAAATTAATTTACATTTTCAATGTAAAAAAAATCTTAAAATTAAAATTTTCCAAAACCCGGGCCAATAGGACTTAAATAAGAAACTCCATGTTCGCCTTCACACGGGTCATTATAAATTTCCTGAATTACGGCAAAATCTCCCCAAATAACCGCGCCAATTTCTTTATTATCGGCAGTATACCAATATCCGTTCTGAACAAATGCGTCGGAAGGTGCGGCGACAATTTTTATAAAATTGTTCCACCTGCATTTTTTCCCATCAGCATTAGTATAAGAACCCGACATATGATTAGTTATCCAGGCTCCGGATCCGATATATGAAGTAAATCCATAATGTCTGTCAAGCAATCCGTCTCCGTCGCAGTCCTTGTTAGACAGCCACGCATCATTCCATTTCATTTCAAGTTTAACATCTTTGTAATCCTGACACCAAGCGGCGTCTCTGTAAGCATCGCAATAATAACCATTGAATAAATGAGCTTGATAATTATAACCCCATTTATCAAAACCGGTTTTAATTACCTGACCGTCAGAAGTAAGCAAGGTTCCGCTTTGTATAGAAACACAATCCTTACTTCCTCCGTTCTTGTTTAGTGAAGCTGTTGAATTTTCGGGTTGAGAGGGGATTGATGTTTCATCCCGGCAGCTTTGAACAAATAACAAAGATGAGAAAATTAAAAATGAAAGCACAAAAATTAAAGATTTTTTCATGAGATTACCTCCGAAATTATTATTAAATGTACTTTACAGTAGAAATAAGAACATTAAAGCAGTTTAAAATATTTTTTATTTTCTTATAATCTATTAATATTTTCTTAGTGCAAGGTAATGTCGTAAATTTATTAACAAAACAAAAGTATATATTTGGGGGAAATTGTGATTAAAATCGATGGTTTTCTAAATGAATTAGTTTATTTTAAGGGCGAGTTTTAATGAATATTTTATTTTGAATTTTATGAATAACACAATAACAATACTTAGTTTAGTTAAAATAACCGAAGAAGAGCAAATAAAAGAAGTATATAAATCAATAACTTCAAAGTATTCCGATTCTGAATTATCTGAAATATTAAAAATCGGCCGGCCTCGACAGGTTCCCAACCAGTTATTATTTGCGTTAGAAATTGAAAAATCCGATGCTGTAAAAATCATAAAAGAACTTACATATGCGGGCGTAGCGATTGTTAAAAATGATCCTTCAATAAGCGCCGCTATAAATGAAGCTAAGTTCGAATTGGAAAATCAGCAGGCCACAACGATACAAAGAATTAAAAGAGAGAATGAATTAAAAGTAAAACTGAATAAAAAAGGCTCGTATTCGATAGAAGAACTTGAGTATCTAAGAGATTGGCAATTGATGGTTGAAGTTGGTTTAAAACAATCTTTTAACGATTTGGAAAAAGCTAGGAAAATTAAAGAAATGCTTCCGGAAGTTTTGAACGAAGCAATAAATAAAGAAATTGAGTTTGGGTCCAGAAGTTTGGGAGCCGCAAAAAGCAGTATTGAAAAATTGTCCGCCATTGCTGAAAACGAAACTTTAAAACGATTTCATTTTACCGGCAGTATGAAGAAAGCCGGAGAAGCAATTATCAATTTATGTTCTGAGTATCCGAAAGATTTTTTGGGTGATTTAGTGTTCCTTGCCAACAGCAGCAGCACAATTTCTTATATAAACATTAAATCTTTTTTAACATTTTATAAATTTGTCAGCGAAAACCAGGAATTATATGATTATGAAATTCTTGTTGCTACAAGACATTTAAATACAAGAGCGCTTGATACGATACACCAAGCTTCGGTAAAATTAACTAACGATGAAAAAGCCCTTTTTGATAACGGCATACAATTTTTTAAAGAAAGAAGAAAAAATCTAACTGCAAAGTAAAAATAAGTAGAAACGAAACGAAAAGATTTGTATTTATATGTTTGTTGTCAAACTTTTCAAAGTAAACTAATTCCAAATGAATTTCTTTAGAAGTAAACTTTCTCCTACCGTCGTTATATCGAATAATTATTTCGCTTAAATTTTACGTATAACAGGTATAAAATTTATCAATATTCTTTGAATAAAGAATACATACAAACCACATTTTAACATTCCATTTAAAACAGAAAAAGCTCAATAACTTGAGCTATTTTTAGAGGTGCCGACTCGCCTTCACTTGGAAAGCAGCTACGGCGCGCAGGCGAGACAAAATAACTTTGCCTGTTATAAAATAAAAAAGCCTTACAGAACAGAAAAACTGTATAGCACTTCTTAAAAGCTATTACCTAATGTTATTAAATGATATGAACTTAGAATTAGTATTTATTTTAGTGGTGATAGTTTTAGCGATAGGGTTTAATAAATAAGATATAGCTCAATTTTTACATTATTTTTTAAAATAAAGCAAAAATATAATTTTAGCACTTTAAGCTTGCGAGTGCTATTTTTATTTGTTATATTTTGGCAATAAAAAAGGCAAATGCAGACTTGGAGGTTACATTTGCCTTTTAAAAGCGTGTTTTTTGACATAATGATAAACAACAAATTAAAAAGCCAAAACTTTATGGGATTTTTTGCGTCCCGTGCTTATTTAATCGCTGTTTTTTCTCAGTAACAGAAAATAAACTTAAAGCTTATTTTCTGAGTATTAAATATAAGCGAATTTTTTGATGAAAGCAAGTAAATTTTACTTGACATCAAAAACCCAAAACAGCCTCACTGTTTTGGAAACCAACCTAATCGTGCTTGCCTTTGGTTATCTTCTTTCGAATTAATATCCAATATAATTAAGAAGAGTTTCTTTCGCAAGCCATTTAACCATCTACTTTCAAAAGGAGGCCAAAATGGCTACAGATGAAGATCGTCCGGGGTATCATCGGATATTTCGGACAAAAATTAAGACTAGGAATGGCAATTATATTTATGCCAGAGCCTATGGCTTAAAAGCATTCGTCTTTTGGGTTAAAGACAAAAAATAATCCGAACTGACTAGGTGCCGACAAAGCGTCGGCACTTTATAATCATATTTCATTAAACAAAGGAATAAGAAAATGGCAAAGCCAACAGTAAAACCCGGACAGAAAGTGCCAGATTCTGGCATTTACAAGAGTACTAAATCAGATACTAAATCAACCCTTGTAAAAGGCGAACCAGCTCCACCAACTCCCAAAAGCGGAGAAAAGTGGAAGCAAATAATAGACACTAATAAAAAAAATTAAAAGCAATTTGCTTTTAATGTAACCAAATAATAGAGGGCACTGTGTCCTCTATTATTATTTTTTTACGGAGAAATTAAAATGGAAAGGAAAAACTTTAGAACGACACCAGAAAGGATAAATACGAAAGTAATACAAATGCAAGAACGCTTTATAAGTGTATCATGTTTAGTTTCATATTCATCCGAAAAAATCAGAGATGGATATCTCAATCATTTAAATATTTTTCTTGATGAAACCGGACTTTATTTTCCTGAGACAATAATTCCAAATGAGGAACAGGGCAAGCATTCAAATAAAAATGTAAATGGTGAAGTAATCATAAGAAACGATCTACCGAAGGAGACAAAATATTATACTTGGGAAGTTCCCAATTGGGGAGATTATTCTAATGGATCACATTATATAAATGTTCCCAGAAAAGTATACCGTCGTGATTTTATTGCGCCACATTTTGTTTCAATCAACATCCAATGTCCGGACACTTCACCAGATGCCAAGCAATATAGAATTCTCTTTCAATTAGATGAAGTCCTTGATAAAGAAGCAGACAATTTCGAAGAAAGATTATTTGAGTTAGTTAATATTCTTCAAGAAAATGTATACTCTTGCGATGTACATCCATCTAACTCGAACTATCAAGATTATTTATCAACGATTCAATTGACTTGGGAGATATTCCCACCTGGTCAACGAGAATTATTTATTCGAAGAGTATTAGGGAATAATAATTCTGATCCTAATCAAAATAGAATAATCGGTCAAAGGTACGATTTTCTAATGAGTTTAAACCCTATAAGTCTAATTCGTGGTACAAGCGGACTTCAAAGATATGTAGGGGCAAAGATCACTGATGATTTAGTTGTATTCGAAAACACCAGATATGGAAACGCTATCTATATTATGTATGATAACTGGAATATACTTAGTCAAAAAAGTAGAACAGAGCTACTTTCTGGAGAATGCGGAAATAACTTTGATAGAGTTTTACATCTTGATGGATGGGAAAATAAAGTCAGAGCAATAATAGATTCAAAACTAAATTCAGAATTAAACTTAACAGCGTAGTAGTATATTAAATAAAAACGGGGGGTTAATACTTCCCGTTTTTAATTAGTTAAATTAATATTATCTTTTTTGTGTTATGGTTTAAATACTACAACTAAAAGGAGGGTAAGATGAAGCAATTCTCCGTTTCATAAAACATTTTTTACATTCAGTAAGTTTTTCAGGAGATTGGGTTTGTCATATGTGCGGATAATTGTATGAAGAATTTATTACCTATTGTTATGATTGTTCTCATCATAGATGCGAAAAATGCCGGACACGATAATAACTGATAAGTAATCCTGGGACTGTGGATAAGAACGACTTCCAATTAGTGCAAAGAAATTTTTATCTGAGTTTATTTTGCGGGGCCGACCCGCCTTCGCTTGAAAAGCAGCTACGGCGGGCTGGCGAGACATACTCTCGCAGCCTGTTACAAAATAAAAAAGCCTTGCAGAAAAACTGCAAGGCTTTTTTATTTAGCGGGGCCGACGAGACTCGAACTCGCGACCTCCTGCGTGACAGGCACCTAAAGCCTTTCAACATTGCGGTTTTAAGCTAAAAATAGCGTTTCCCCTGCCGAAATTCGTCCTTTCATGACTCAAAATTGATGTTTTCTACTGCAGTTTCTACTGCAGCTTTTGTCTCAATTCGTCATTTCACATCGATGAAGTTTTCCAGAATTGGTCAGTTTTCCTACATAGGAAAATGATGACATATAAGAAAAATCCTTTTGTTTATTTCTTATAAAGTGTTATTTTCCTACATAGGAAAAACAAATATATCAAGAAATATATGTATAGTGCAAATCTATTTGAAAGCGAAGTTTTCAGTAAGCTAACTGAAAAAAGGAATCTATATGATCCATTAAACATCACTGAAATTAAACCGGAATATGTACTCAATGAGAATGATAAAAAGGGGAAAGTTGATGGCTTAATACAGTTAAATTATTTGGATAAGAAATTAATTCTAATAATAGAAATCAAGAATCGAACTGCTCCGCAGATTGTCAAGAAAGGAGTTGAGTCCTTAAAAACCTGGAGAGATATAAAAGAGTTCAAGGAATACATTCCAACTATTGTTGTTCCATATTTAAGTGATTCTGTTATTGATATTCTTAAACCCAACAAGATTTCAGGATTAGATTTAAACGGAAATTATTTTATAATATCTGATGATATTATCGCAATACGTCTCGATAAGAAAAATAAATATAAAGAGAACGTACCTATAAAAGATATATATGGAAGAAACAGTTCATTAGTTGGAAAGTTTTTGCTTCGTGAAAATAAAAGGTATTTAAAAGTATCTGATATCTATAACAGCATTCAAGAACTCGGCGGAGATATAGCTTTATCAACTGTTTCAAAAGTTTTAACGGCTTTGCAAGAGCAGCTAATAATTTCAAAAGGTAAAGATGGAATAAGACTTATTCAACCGGATAAATTATTATCTAATCTTAGGATGAATTACAGTAATCCAGGTGTTTACAAGACTCTTCGAGTAAGACTTCCTGAATCTATGATTGAAGCCAAAGAATTACTAAACAAGTATTTTCTCGGAAATTGGATTTGGGCTGGTGAAACATCTGCTACCCGATATGCTTCAACAACTTCAACTAATGAATTTACTGTTTATTGTAAAGGTGTTGATATTCCAGAAGAATTTATGTTAAAATATATTGATATCAGATATTATAATTGTACTTTTCTTTTGCTGCCGAAATCCGAGGAATATGTTTTCTTTGATTCTCAAGAAGAGTATGCTTCACGGCTGCAAACTTATTTAGAGTTATCACAGTTGGATAAAAGAGAGAAAGAAATAGCACAAGATATCGAAAAGGATATACTAAATGGATTCAGCCGTTAAAGACAATTCTCAATTAGAGAATGATCATTTGATTTCCGCTCTCAAAGAATTAGCAAATCAACTAAGGAAGCATGATATACCGCTTATTGTAGGGGGAGGTCTAAGTCTTTATATTAGAACATTCCTCGACAAAAAGGGAAGGAGTCCGCGTTATCCAAGAAGAGTTGTACAAAGATCGACAAAGGATATAGATATTTTTCTAACAAGTGACCTTATAGTCGATTCTGAAAAAATAACAACACTGCGGGATTCCTTGGAGCATCTTGGATACAAACCCAAACCGAATGCTCTATATTTCCAGTTTATTAAAGAAGTCAAAATCAATGATTCAACAAGAGAGATAGAAATCGATATTTTATCTCAACCACCGCAAGACAAAGATCTGCAAAAAACCAAAATTAGAAATTTTAGGATTAATCCAATAAATATTGATAATTTTCATGCGAGATTGGCTAATGAGGCAAAAGGAATTAATTTTGGACAACTTCCTGTTGAGAGTTTTTCTGAGACTTCAGGAGGTGAAAAAATATCGAATATATTTGTTCCTTCATCTTTTAATTACATCATTCTAAAACTTCACGCATTTCGTGATCGTAAAGATGATGAATCAGTAGATTTGGGACGCCACCACGCTTATGATATTTTTGCCATAGTAACTGATATGGATAAAAACGATTGGGATAACGCAGTTGAGCATTTCAATGATGAGAAAGAATCGGATTATATAAAATCATCTATCGAGATTGTAACAGAGTTTTTTAGCTCACCTACCAGTCTCGGAATTTTGCGTTTACAAGAAAACCAACTGTTTAAAAAATATGATTCTGAGTTTTCAAAGTACCTTACTGATTTTATCTCCGATATAAAATCGTTGTTTTATATTTCATAATTACTGACTAAATTCTACTGAAATTGATATGTAATCTGATAGTTGAGGCCTCAGCACACCAAAAGAAATGGTTCAGCCAGATTTATACAAGACGGACAAGAAATACTATATAAACTCGACTGTATGACTTCAAACAAATTAAAGGGCTCAAAGGGCTCATTAACGGCTTATAATGGAATCAAGGAAAATCGAAATTAACATTATTATCCTGTATTTTTAAACTTCTAAGTGTTATTTTAATTAACATTCAAATTTAGTTTCCGGTCATAATGAATCAAACTCCCGAACAAATTGCGCGAGACAAAATCGACAAGCAGTTAAAAGCTTGCGGATGGGTGATTCAGGATAAAAAGCATATCAATCTTTCATCTTCACTTGGAATAGCAATTACCGAATATCAAACAGAGGTTGGGCCAGCAGATTATGTACTATTTGTTGACGGCAAACCGGTTGGTGTAATTGAAGCAAAAAAAGAAGAAGAGGCAGTTCATCTTACTGTTCATGAAGAACAATCCAAGGATTATGCTGCAAGTAAATTAAAATATCTTAATAACGACCCGCTCCCTTTTGTTTATGAAAGTACGGGTGAAGTAACGCGATTTACAGATTACCGAGACCCCAAACCTCGATCACGTCCAGTATTTTCGTTCCATAGACCTGAAACACTACTGGAATTATTAAAGAAACCGGATACTTTGAGGCAAAGGTTTTTTGATATTCCTACTCTTCAGACCAATGGTTTACGAAATTGTCAGGTAATTGCCCTGAATAATTTGGAGGATTCTTTTAGACAAAATCATCCGCGGGCGTTAATTCAGATGGCAACCGGTTCGGGGAAGACATATACTGCAATTACTTTTATATACAGGTTACTTAAATTTGCTAAAGCCAACAGAGTACTTTTCCTTGTTGATACTAAAAACCTTGGTGAGCAGGCTGAACAGGAATTTATGGCTTATCTGCCAAATGACGATAATAGAAAGTTTACAGAATTATACGGTGTGCAGAGACTTAAATCAAGTTTTATCCCTACAGATAATCATGTTTATATCAGCACTATCCAGAGATTGTATTCTATCTTAAAGGGCACTGAACTTGAGGAAAAAGCCGAGGAAGAAAACCCAAACGAATGGAAGCAGCCGAAAGAAGTTCCGCCGGTTGAATACAACAGCAAACTACCAATTGAATTTTTTGATTTTGTAGTTATTGATGAATGTCACAGAAGCATTTATAATTTATGGAAACAGGTACTGGAATATTTTGACTCTTTCCTTATAGGTTTAACAGCGACTCCCGATAACAGAACTTTTGGTTTCTTCAATCAAAATATAGTTAGCGAATATACTCATGAAGAAGCTATTACTGATGGTGTAAATGTAGGCTTCGATACTTTTCTAATCGAGACTGATATTACAAGTAAAGGCTCGAAGATTTGGAAAGGAGAATTTGTAGATCACCGTGAGAAACTTACCCGAAAAAAACGTTGGGAACAATTGGATGAGGATTTCAAGTATGAAGGAAATCAACTTGATAAAGATGTTGTTAATCCAAATCAAATAAGAACTGTAATCAAAGCATTTAAAGACCACTTGCCAGAAATGTTTCCCGATAGATACAATGAGAACGGTGAACTTGAAGTTCCTAAAACATTAATCTTTGCTAAGACAGATAGCCACGCTGATGATATTATACAGATTGTACGTGAAGAATTTGGAGAGGGAAACAGCTTCTGTAAAAAGATTACTTATAACGCTGATGACCCGAAGAGTACGCTTGCTCAATTCCGTAACGACTATTATCCGCGAATAGCTGTAACTGTTGATATGATCGCTACCGGAACTGATGTTAAGCCTCTTGAGTGCCTCCTCTTTATGAGGGATGTGAAAAGCCGCAACTATTTTGAACAGATGAAAGGCAGGGGAACAAGAACAATACTTTTGGACGATCTCAGGAAAGTTTCTCCATCAGCTAAATTTACAAAAGACCACTTTGTAATTGTGGATGCAGTCGGTGTTACAAAGAGTCTAAAAACAGACAGCCGCCCGCTTGAGAAGAAACCAGGTATTCCTCTCAAGGATTTATTAAAAGCTGTTACAATCGGGGCGCAGGACGAGGAATTGTTTACAAGCCTTGCTAATAGACTTATACGTTTGGAGAAACAAATAACTGAAAAAGAAAAATCAACATTTGCTGAAAAGACAAATGGAATATCAGTATCACAAGTTGCCAAGGATTTATTGAATGCTTACAATCCCGATACTCTTGAAAATATAAAAGTACAAATCAGCACCGAAATGCCTGATGCTTCGCCTAATGAAATTGATACTGAATTTTCACAGCGACATTCAGAGCTTATTAAAAAAGCGGCAATTGTTTTTAACGGCGAGTTGAATACATATATCGAAAATGTAAGAAAGATTCATGAACAGATTATAGATGCTATTAATCCGGATAAAATCATAAATGCGGATTGGGATAAGAACAACAAAAGTAAAGCAGAAGAGTTGGTTAAAAGTTTTTCCGATTGGATAGAAAAACATAAAGATGAAATTACAGCTTTGCAGATTTTCTACAGTCAGCCGTACCGAAGACGCGAACTAAGTTATAAAATGATAAAAGAATTGGTGGAAGTAATTATAAACGATAAACCAATCCTTGCACCCTCATCAGTTTGGCATGCGTATGAGCAATTGGAAAAAGTAAGTGGTCAGCCTAAAAACGAGCTAATCGCTCTCGTTTCTCTTATACGCAGAACAGTCGGTATTGATAACTCCCTAACTGCATACGACAAAACTGTTGATCGTAACTTCCAGCAGTGGATTCTTAAAAAGAATGCCGGGAAACATAATCTCTTTAATGATGAACAAATGAATTGGCTGAGGATGATAAAAGAACATATCGCTTCATCTATCCATATTGATATTGACGATCTTGATTATACTCCTTTTGACGCTTACGGCGGCAGAGGTAAAATGTGGCAGCTATTCGGTAACCAAATGGAGGAAATAATTACCGAGCTCAATGAGGTTCTCGCTGCGTAATGTTGTTAAAAATTTCTTTATCTTTGCAACGAGAATTCATAAAATAATGATAATATGTATTATAGAAGAAAAATATTGTTAGCAATGCTGCAAACTTTCGGAGGAACACTTACGAAGATGGATTTGCAGAAATATTTATTTTTATTCAACCAAGAAAAGGACGAACCTGTCTTTGAATTTATTCCTTATAAGTATGGATGTTTTTCATTTCAGTCCAACCAAGATTTATCAACAATGACTAAATATAAATTAGTTGAAGATTCTGAAAAGCATTGGACACTTACTGATAAAACGAATTATATCTCGCAGCTTAAAACCGGTGACAAAATTCGGCTTGTTAATTTCCATAACCGTTATAAGAAATTAAAAGGGGATGAGTTAGTAAAATATGTTTATGAGAATTACCCTTACTATGCAATTAATAGTAAAATAGCTCATGAGATTTTAAGCGATGAAAAATACAGTGATGTTTTGAATCATAAACCTGAACAAAAAGGTTATACACTTTTTACGATTGGCTACGAAGGTAAATCTGTTGAACATTATACAAATCAATTAATTAAAGAAAATGTAAAGGTGCTTTGTGATGTTCGAAAGAATCCGTTAAGCATGAAATACGGTTTTTCAAAGAATCAATTAAAATACATTCTTGAAAATGTCGGAATAAAATATATTCATTTACCTGAACTTGGTATAGAATCAAATAAAAGACAAGAACTGAACACAAAGGAAGACTATAGAAAATTATTTAAGGACTACGAAGAGAATACATTACCCGGTAAGATAGAAGAACTGAATAAGCTTTACGAAATATTTCTTGAAAATAAAAGAATAGCTTTAACATGTTTTGAGGCGGATTATAATTGCTGCCACAGAAGCAGAACCGCTAAAGCTCTTCGGTTGAAATTTGAGAAGGATTATTCAATAAAACATATTTAGGGGGCGCTACGAGAGTAAAAGTTCTAATCACCGTAAAAGCTTATCCCGCAATATCTAAAAAGTATAACGAGACAGTTTGTACCGCCGGACTTACTGAAGACGGCAAGTGGATAAGAATTTATCCGATTCCGTTCAGACTTCTTGATTATGACAAACAGTTCAGAAAATATGAATGGGTTGAACTTGAGTTGATAAGAAATACAAGCGACTTCCGCCCCGAATCATACAGACCAAAAGATTTTTTACTGAAAGATCTTTTTTCGCACGGCATCATTGAATCCGATAGAGATGCATGGATTGAACGCAGAAAATATGTTCTTAATAAAGTTTATACAAATCTTGAAGTACTAATTGCTGAAGCAAAAGATAAAGATGTTTGTACCTCGCTCGCGGTATTTAAGCCTGCGAATATTATTGACTTTGTTTATGAAGAAACGGATAGAGAATGGAGCAAAGATAAACTCGATTATCTTAAGTCAAAAAAACTTCAGATGAATCTTTTCGATAATGAAAATGAGTTTGATATCTCTGAGTTTGAAGTGGTAAATAAACTTCCTTATAAATTCTCTTTTATTTTTGAAGATGATACCGGTAAAAAATCAAAACTTATGATTGAAGATTGGGAGACCGGAATGCTTTTCTGGAATTCCTTGGCAAGGCATGAAGGGAATGAACAAAAAGCATGTGAAGATGTAAAGAAAAAGTACTTTGATGATTTTGCAAAAACCAAGGATTATTATTTAATTCTGGGAACGACAAAGAAATATCATAACACCGCGCCAAATCCATTTGTAATTATTGGTGATTTTAGACCTAAGCACATAACTCAGGAAAGCTTATTCGTATGAAAATAAATGAATGAAATTTGTTTTGAAATTGAAAAAATTCCTAAAGGTTGGATAAAGACTTCAATAAGTCAGATTTCTGAAGTAATAATGGGGCAATCCCCGCCTTCAACTACCTATAATCAAGATGGATTAGGCTTACCTTTTTTTCAGGGTAAATCTGAGTTTACATCGTTACACCCCATTGTAAAAAAATGGTGCAGTGTTCCCAAGAAAATAGCATTGAAAGATGATATACTAATGTCTGTTCGCGCACCTGTGGGTAATACAAATGTAGCTGATAGAGAATGTTGTATTGGTCGTGGACTTGCTGCAATTCGTTATAGGTACAATTACAAATTCCTTTATTACTTTTTTAGGCTGATAGAAAATAAACTTGATGAAAAAGGAACTGGGACGACTTTCAGGTCGATCTCAGCTGATGTTGTAAAGAATGTTCAATTATTTCTACCGCCACTTAAAGAGCAAAACCGCATTGTAACAAAAATAGAAGAACTATTCAGCAGTTTAGACAAAGGGATTGAATCTCTAAAAAACGCACAGCAGCAATTAAAAATATATAGGCAGGCAGTTCTCAAATATGCGTTTGAAGGTAAGCTTACAAATAAAAATGTAAATAGAGAATTACCGGAAGGGTGGAAATGGTTTAAATTAGGAGACGTCGCTGATAAGCAATCTATCAAAATATTGCCGACAAAGATGCCTGATGCAATATTTATTGGTATGGACTGTATTGAACCACATTCGTTAAAACCTTCATATACTTATAAATTCAGTGAATTTAAAAGTGCAGGTAATTACTTTATGAAAGATCAAGTATTGTATGGTCGAATGAGACCCTATTTGAATAAAGTTTATAAAGCTGAATTTAATGGTGCATGCTCAGGAGAGTTTATTGTATTAAAATGTAAAGAAGATTTTAATCCTGATTTATTGAAATATATTATTCATTCAAAAGAATTTGTAAGATTTGCAAATAGCAAAACATCTGGTGATCGTCCAAGAATTTCATATGATGAGATAGCAGATTTCCCAATTGCTAAACCGCCGATAGAAGAGCAAAATAAAATAGTCAAAGAAATAGAATCCCGTTTATCTGTATGCGATAAAATAGAAGAAAGTATAAATCAAGGATTGCAGCAATCGGAAGCTTTGAGACAAAGTATTCTGAAAAAAGCTTTCAAAGGCCAATTAGTTCCGCAAGATTCTAATGACCCGCCTGCCTCAGAGTTATTGGAGAAAATTAAAGCAGAGAAAGAGAAGCTCAAAAATTCCCGTGATTTGGGAAAGGCTCAAAAGAGAAAATAAAAAAAATAGCTTTACCCATGGGGTAAAGAATTTATTGGAATATTCGATAATTCATTGTATATTTGTTTTACCCTTAAGGTAAAGCGTTGTAAGGGATAATTTTGGAAATTCAGTTCAAAAACAATACTCTTAAAAAACAGTACCAATCTCATGCAGAAGCGTTTAGCGCGTACGGCAAACAAGTGGGTAAAAAATATATTGGAAGGATAAACATTATAAAGCGTTCACGCAATATAGATGAACTTACGGCTGTGCGTGCTTTAAAATGCCACCCGTTAAAGGGAAACAGGAAAGGCGAATGGGCTGTTAAACTTACCGGCTTTGCCAGGTTAATATTTACATTAAAGGGAGAAAATCTCGAAATAGCGAGAATAGAGGAAGTAAGTAAACATTATGATGACTAACACAACAACATATTACAGCGATCTTTCAATACCTCCGGGAGAATTCCTTGAAGAAGTAATTGAAGATATGGGAATGGGAAAAGACGAACTTGCCCGGCGTATGAACAGGCCTCCGACTAAGTTGACAGCTATTTTTAACGGGAGTAAAGCTATAACTCCGGATACGGCACTTCAGCTCGAAAAAGTGACCGGGGTTCCCGCACATATATGGATAGGTCTTGAAGCAGAGTATAGATTAACACTCGCACGTAATAACGAAGCAAAAGAACATGAAAAACTTAAAGAAGAAACTAAGCTGGTAAAGAATTATTGTTATAATCAATTGCAGAAGATGGGTTTCGTAAAAGGAACAACAAAACCTTTAGAAAAAGTATTAGAACTGCACAAGTATTTCGGTGTAACTTCATTAAGAAATTTGACGGAAGTAAAAAGATATGCCCCGCTTTACCGCCAGCAGAAATCAGGTAAAGGCAAAATATCTTCCGAGGCTTTGACCTCATGGCTGCGCCTCGGCGAACTTAAAGCTTACGATATCGACTGTGCAGAATTCGATAAAGATAAATTGATTTCAATAATACCTGAGTTGAGGGGGATGACTCTTAAAAGCCCTAAAGAATTTAGACCTCTGCTGGAGCAGAAATTAGCTTCTGTTGGTATTGCGCTTGTTATTGTTCCCCATTTCCCGAATACAGGCGCACACGGAGCTACATTCTGGGTGAATAAAAACAAAGCCGTATTAATGCTTACCCTAAGAGGTAGCTGGGCGGATATGTTCTGGTTCAGCCTGTTTCATGAAATTGGACATATATTACTACACAGCAGGCAGCAAGTTATAATTGAATCCGACAGTTCGGATTTTACTGTTCAGCAATTGGAAGATGAAGCTAACGGATTTGCTTCACGAAATCTTATCCCGCCTCAGGAGTATAAAGATTTTTTAAAAGGCGGTTCGTTTTTTAAGAATGATATAAAACCGTTTGCACGTAAAATTGCTATTCATCCGGGAGTGGTAGTCGGCAGGCTGCATCATGAAAAAATTATAGATATATCATGGTGTAACGATTTGCGTCAGCGTTATGTTTGGGAATAATATTGTAAAAAATTTTAGGTGGTAAGTGGAGAATAATACTTCATCAATTATATCAAAAGTCTGGAGCTTCTGCACTATTTTAAAAGATGACGGCGTAGGGTACGGCGATTACCTTGAACAATTAACATACTTGTTGTTCTTAAAGATGGCTGATGAATTTAGTAAACCTCCGTATAACAGAAAACTGCCTGTTCCCAAGAAATATAATTGGGAAAGTTTGGCTTCATTAAAAGGCGCGGAATTGGAAGTGCATTATTCCGAGCTATTGAGAGAGTTATCAACCTCAAAAGGCATTCTTGGGCAGATATTTATTAAGAGTCAGAATAAAATTCAAGACCCGGCTAAACTCTATAAACTGATTGATATGATAAATAAAGAACAATGGAGTACGATGGGCTCCGATGTTAAGGGAAGAATTTATGAAGGCTTGCTTGAGAAAAACGCTGAGGATACAAAAAGCGGAGCCGGTCAATACTTTACTCCCCGTGCGTTGATAAAAGCTATGGTTGAATGCATTCGACCTGAACCAAATAAAACCATTGCCGATCCTGCGTGCGGCACCGGCGGCTTTTTCCTTGCGGCTTATGATTTTATTTCCAACACAGAAAACTATACTCTCGATAAAGAGCAGAAAGAGTTTCTTAAGCACAAAACATTCTATGGGAATGAAATTGTCGCGAGCACTCGTCGACTTGCATTAATGAATATGTTCCTTCATAACATCGGCGACTTCGATAGTGAGAGTTTTATATCTCCGGCAGATTCACTCGTTTCGGATTCAGGACTTAGAGTAGATTACGTTTTAGGAAACCCGCCTTTCGGGAAAAAGAGCAGCATGACTTTTACCAACGATGAAGGCGAACAGGAAAAGGATGACTTAACATACAACAGGCAAGATTTTTGGGAAACAACGAGCAACAAACAGTTGAACTTTCTGCAGCATATCCGCACCATGCTTAAAACTACAGGGAAGGCTGCGGTTGTGCTCCCGGATAATGTACTGTTTGAAGGTGGTGCCGGAGAGACAATCAGGAAAAAACTTCTTGAGATTACCGATCTGCATACAATTTTACGACTGCCGACCGGTGTGTTTTATAAGCAAGGAGTGAAAGCAAATGTTCTGTTCTTCGATAACAAGCCTGCCGGTAAAGACTCATGGACTAAGGAAGTATGGATATATGATTTTAGAACAAACATGCATTTCACCCTTAAAAAGAATCCTCTCAAATTTGAAGATCTATCGGAATTTATTAAGTGTTATAATCCATCAAACAGAAGCAAACGTAAAGAAACTTACAACTCGGAAACTAATCCAGAAGGCAGGTGGCGCAAATTTACATATAATGAAATTATTAACCGCGATAAAACCAGTCTCGATATAACCTGGATAAAAGATAAAAGCTTAGCTGACCTTGACAACTTACCTGATCCTGATATTCTTGCTAACGATATCATCGAAAATCTGAAAGCGGGAATCGAAAGTTTTGAAGAGATTATGATTAGTATTAATGGAAAGTGATTTTGAGCATAAGGTGGGATTAAAAATCATTCCTTAGAGTTAAAATCCTAATGTTTAACCACTTACAGTTTATGCTGATTTGTTGAACAATATGTTACAAACCATGCTGTTTAAAGGTAAGCTTTGAAAAAGAATAAGAAAGTATTTCCTGATGAAGTCTATGATTATGGTACTCTCCGTTTAGCACGATTCGGAAACAAAGTGTTGATGGAAAGTAAATTTGATAAGGAAGCATTTGAGGAACGTCGTAAAAAATTAGCCGCAGAATATCCTACTATTATAAATGAAATTAACAAGCTTGTATTAGAAATCCGAGAATTGGTTTCGCTTGTTGATCCGCTAAATCTTTTGCACAATAATTACTTCAAATATGTAATTGAAACAAGTAGTATAAAATCTGAACATTCATTATCCGAGGAACATATTATTTCTCAGAGAATGATCGATTATATTCAAAGCATAATTGCCGCAACACCTATTAATGAAACTAATGAACAAATCACCCAGGATTATGTTAATAATTTAAAAGAGAAACTTACCCAATTATATAGATTGTTGGCTACAGGATATTTATATGCGAAAACAAGCCATGAGCAACTTACAAATCCTGAATATGATCAAGATTTTGATTCAATTTACGTACAAGCACTAATGCATTGGACAAGTGTAAGGGGAAACCGTTACTTAATACATAATATTCCGCATCTTACTGATTTGTTTCTACCTCACGAAGATATTTTCCAAGAGGTATTTTCTACTTCAGTTAAGGAGTTCCTCCAAGGCCTGGAGAAAATTCAAGACTCTTTAACTCGAGGAATTTCTGAAGCACGTAACGATTTGTCTGATGTGCTTTCAGAATTCAAGAAACAGGATATTGATATTTCAGATTCAGTCTCGGAAAAGTTTATAAAAAGATTTGAAGAATTTATTATAGGAGATAAAAATAAAAAAGACAAATTCCGTGAGTCATTTAATAAATTATTCTCATATGATTTATTTGATGTTGGGAAGATTACCGGATGGACGGAAAAATTATTACGCGAACTTTCATATGCTCCTGGAGAAAATACTGAATTTTTTCAAAAAGGGAATTTTTGCGGTTGGCCTCTAAGAATTGAACCAATAAGAACACGTCCTTTTCTATTTATCAATGATAAATATTACTGTTTTGATGTAATCTCATTGATGGATAATATATACAGAATAGTCCAAAAAACAATTAAAAGATTGTCGCCTGCATATGAAAATAAATGGAATGATAAACAGAAGGAAGTTTCTGAGACGTTACCAATTCAGCTTTTAAAAGATATACTGCCCGGAGCTACTTCATATGAATCAGTATATTTTCGTTGGCTTGGAACAGATGGTGTTAAAAAAGATTGGCAGGAAACAGATGGCTTAGTAATATTTGATGATCACTTATTCGTAATAGAAGTAAAAGGGGGAGCTTTTACATATACAAGTCCAGCAAATGATTTTGATGCATATATACAATCAATCAAAAACTTATTGTTAAAACCGGCACAGCAAGGTAAAAGATTTATTGATTATTTAATGAGCGAGGATTCAGTTAATCTCTTTGATAAAGATCATAATAAAATAGGTGAGCTTTCAAAGAATGATTCCAGAAATATTACAGCATGTTCAATTACAATTGATAATTTTACTACCCTTGCATCACAAGCAAAAAATCTTACACCACTTGGCATTGATATTGGCGGTGACCCATTATGGTCATTATCAATTGATGATTTACGCGTATATAAAGAAATTTTCACTTCACCTTATGTATTCCTGCACTATATTGAAGAAAGGAAAAGGGCATCAGTTTCAGAGTATGTTGATACCAATGATGAACTCGACCATATAGGCTTGTATTTAAAACATAATGCTTATGTTTCTTATGCAAAAGATTTAAGTGTCGGTGTGAAGTCAAGGATTGTTTGGAACGGTTATCGGGAGGACATCGATCTCTACATTAATTCACTTTATAATCGCCGTGGCGAAGTTCCAAGACCCTCACAAGATATGTTACCTGCTTTCTATAGTTCAATAATCGAGATAGCATCTTATAAAAAAGGTCGGGGATACGCTAAAGCTATTGCCATACTTTTGAATCATAGTGGAGAGGAAAGAGAAAGAATAAATGATAGAGTCGATTATCTTTTGGAAAGACAAGCATCACTTAAAAGACCGCTCCCGCTTTCTTCATGGTATGATGAATCATTCGTGATTTTTGGCAGGCAAAACGAATTTGAGTATCCTGATTACGAATGGATTTTAAATTATGTTTATCAAGGAATTCTACTTTCCGGGAGAGAAGAAGTTTTAGCTATAATCTTGGATTATGAAAATAGGCAATTGGTAGATGCTGATTTTGTCTTTGTTAAATCTGAAGATATTTCTGAAGAGAAAAAGATAGAGATTGAACCAATACTAAATGAAAGGTTCGAGTCCATGAAAAAGAACTACCTTAGGGACAAAGGAAAAAAGAAATTAGGGCGAAATGATGACTGTCCTTGCTGCAGTGGAAAGAAATATAAAAATTGTCACGGAAAATGAGAGGAAAGTGTGAATGATTTCAAGACATTAGATGATATTTATAATATAATTGATGATCCAAAATTTGAAACAGATGATTTTTCAAAAATCTCTTCAATGTTTCAAAAATGCAGAGATTCTTACCAGAAGGAAGGTAATGAATCCGAAGCGATGTTGTCTCAAAGAAACATGGAATTTGTAGATTTCAATATTACTGAAAATAAACTTCATCCAATGATATCGGATACAATAAAAGATGGGCTGATAATTCCAGGATACCCATCCCTTGATCAATTTGATGTCCAAGCTTACCAGTTATTAAAATTAAGACTACAGCAGACAAAGAACAAATACCTGAAAATTCAATACGGTCATTTATTGTGGCTTACATATCAGCGTGAGTTTATTTATGCCAAAGAGGCAATCGAAAATTATTTAAACTTAATACCCTTTTTTATATTAGAGAGTAATAATCAAACATTGCATTCTGATATGGCAATCGTTCATTATATTAAAAATCTATATTACATATCAAAACAAACAAAATATAGGTTCTATGATGCCCAAGAAATAGTATTACAATTTTTCAGACATAATTTTCAACTTCCTGCGGAGTATAGAATAAAACTTGAGATTGGTAACTTGCTTTCACAAGAAAGAAAAGTATTCAAAAACAAAGTTGATTTTTCAATAGCTGATATTTTTTGGACCACATATAAAAAGCTATTTAATGAAAAGGAATTATGGCCTTCTCTTGACATATTATTTTTAGGGGTTAGATTTATGTCTGCCCCAGATATTATCAAGGTATGGAATCGTGAAATAGCGGCAGTATATGAAGAATTAATGAATATAAATATTAGTGAAATGGCGGCATTAGATTTCTGCCAAAAGGCAATCAAATATTACGATCTTGCTGAAGATTATAAAAAGATCCAGGAACTAAAAAATAAAGAACAAAAGTTAAAAGAAAATCTCCCTTTAGGCGAATTAAAGTTAGGCTTAGATTTTACAGAAGAAAGACGTTCTTTTGAAAAAGAAGCAAAGAAGATCTCTGAATTGCCATTCATAGAGATAATAAGGTTACTAACTTTTGACAAATCAATATTACCAACAAAAGAGTTTTGCGAAAAAGCGGCAGAAGAAAATATTAAACAGCAACCTATGCATTATTTAATTGATGCTTATTATTATGATCAGAAGGGTAATACTTCAAAGAAAGTTTCACATGATGAAAAGTTATATCAATTTATGTTGGATAACTATAGAATACAATTAAATCATTTGCATATACCGTTTATTCATTGGATTATATATTATTCTGTTGCTAATGGTAAAATTAATACATCTAATTTAATAAACCATTTTGTGGAAAACTCTTGGTTCGGTAAAGACTTAGAACAAAGAGTATTTAGTAAAAGTGTAAGCTATAATTGGCTGGAGGCAGTTATGCCTGCCATAAATGATTATATAACAAAACTAAAATATACTGAAAACAACAAGTTCTATCATGTAAGCTATATAATGTGTATAGATTCTCTTACACTTAAAATAGAAGGACTGCTCAGAGATTTTCTACAAATTCAAGGAATTAGTACAACAAAACAGAAAAATAATAGGGAAGAAATTATTACCGAAGAAAAAGATTTAAATGAACTACTTTATGAAGACAAAGTTACCGAATTATTCGATGAGGATGATTTACTATTTCTTCGTTACCTGTTGGTTGAAAAAACCGGTTTTAACTTGCGCAACGGGGTAGCACATTCATTATTGTTGCCCCAACAGTATAGTGTAGAATTTATGCATCTCTTGTTTTTGGCGGTTCTTAAAATTGGTTCGTTTAATGTAACTTTAAGAAATATTTAAGAGTAGCTTAAGTTGAGAAATTAAATTTCTTGGTAAAACTAATTACTGAATTTTAGATTTATTAAATCTATAAAAAGTTTATAGAAATGTACATTTACTATATTTTACCAGGTATAAAATAACAACTATCCTGAAGATCAATCTTAAAAGTTTAGAATACTGCCTTTTTTAGATAAATTAAAAGATTTGTAAGGATATACAATAATATAAGGGATGAAAACCTTCATTTAGTTACAAATTGATGGAAAATATTAAATATTTGCTGGTTCAATTTCCATAGGCTCTGCATCAGACAGGGATTTACAAAGTTAAAGATTTTCTTCAATCGCGTTGTTAATGAATCCTTTAGTTAAAATTGCCAAGATGTGTTTGTGAACATCCTTCATAATTTCATTTAGTTTGGCAGTATGTACATTATCATCAATAGGAGTGAACAGCGCCGATACGATAAATACTTAATGATCCTGCAGCCAGATCTTGTAAGAAGATCTTCTAATGCCCTCAACTTTCAATTTATAAAATCCTGTCAAAGGGGTAAAATGTTTGTACTTTCCTAATGCGTAAAATATAACTCTTCTTCTGGAAGGACTATAAAGGAGAGCGTAAAGGCAAAATTAAAAGTGATTGTCAAACGTACCTTGAGACAGTACGGTTACCCGCCGGATATGCAAAATTAGCAACTGAAACAGTGCTAAAGCAAGCTGAGTTATTGGCGGCTGAGTTGACAAAGTAGAAATTATTTGAGAACCTGTAAAAGCATTTGAGCTAATGGACTTTTGAATATTTATTCAATATTAAAGGAGTTAGGATTATATGTATCTCAAAATAACATTTGCATATTTGTTCAAATGTACTTAGATTATAACCATGATTAAAGACAAGATTGTCCCGGTTTGTGAAGTTGAAATAGTTGACGAAAAGAAAGTAAAAGCAGCAAAGGGAAAAATAGAGAATCTTAATGCAATCCTTGATATGGCTGATATATTTAAGTTATTAGGCGAGCCTACAAGACTAAAGATTGTTTTAGCTCTAATGAATAGTGAGCTTTGCGTTTGTGATTTGGCAGCGGCTATTGAATCTAATGTTTCAACGGTGTCGCATCAGTTAAGGCTTCTTAGGAACGCAAGGCTTGTAAAATACAGGAAAGACGGAAAGATGGTTTTCTACTCAACCGATGATGAGCATATAAATGTTGCTATAGAAAAAATAAGGGAACATTCAGAAGAATGATGAAAAGAAATCTAAGACATAAAATTATAAACCTTTTTCTGATTTTAATATTATTCAGTCACCTTACTTTTATTCATGATATCATTAAGAATTACGTCTTATGTTATGGTGCGGATGGACACGTAGCTATTGAAAAAATTAACGAATGTGTTGAGTGTCCTGAATTAAATGACTTTATCGAGTTTGGGTATCCCTCAATAAATTGTGTTAATTGTGAGGATGTTAGCCTTGACCAAAGCTGTATAGCTGAGGGGCAATTCTTAACCAAAAACAAAGACGTTATTTCTACAGAAAAGATAAAAACTTCAGTTAATATTCTAAAACCGGACAACCGGCTTAATAAAATATTAGCTTTAAATTTACCTCAAAACATAAATCCAATCTTACAAAGTTATTCTACAGTTTCACTTCTTATTTGATAGTAACCGTACTTACTATCGTTCAATACAATTATAAAAATTAGATTCATTACACAAGTAAAAACTAAGGAGTTTCTATGCACAGAACTACATGTGTAATATTCATCATGATGTTTTCATTATCAGCACCTATGATGAATGCACAACCAGATAATATTGGAAAGTTAACATTAAAATCCGCTGTTGAAATAGCGATAAAAAGCAATCCTGAACTTGAGGTTTTGCGGAAGGAGATTACTGCGCGTGAGTCGGTAAAACTGCAAAGCAGCTTATATCCCAACCCGGTGTTTGATATTGAAGCCGAAAATATTTTAGGACAGGAAGATTTCAGCGGTTTTAAGGGAAGTGAAGTTACCGCAAAAGTAAGCCAGGATATTCTGCTCGCAGGGAAAATAAGTAAAAGAACAAAAATCGCAGAAGCTGATATATCACTGGCGGAATGGGATTATGAAATTAAAAGACTTGACGTAATAACAAATGTAAGAAAAGTATTTGTGAGTGCGTTGTCAACTCAAACTATAATAGAAAAGAATAAAGAGTTGATTAACATATCGAATGAGCTTATATCAAATCTGGAGAAGCGGGTTGAAGCCGGGAAGATTTCCCCTGCGGAAGTTTCAAGAGCAATGATTATTCTTAATTCATTGCAAATAGAACTCAACCGTCTGCAATCAGAGTATGATATTTCTATTGTGGAATTGAAATCCTTGCTGTATCAACCGGAATTTTCGTTTACATCACTTGAAGACAGCACGGAATCGGTATTTGAATTACCGGATTTTAATTCTCTTGTTTTACAATTGGGAAATAACCCAAATCTAAAAAGATACGAGCGGGAATATCAAAAGCAGCAAGCGGTAATAAACTATGAAGAATCTAAAGCTGTTCCTGATATTAATATTAGTGCCGGTTATAAAAGATTAAACGAAGCAAAAGCCAATACGTTTTTAATCGGCGCCTCAATACCATTGCCTTTATTCGACAGGAATCAAGGCTCAATCCAGGAAGCAATGATCCGTTATGATCAAAAGAAAATTGAAAAAGAATCTATAGAAAATAAATTGAGATTAAACCTCGGCGTTTTATACAAGCGTTTCAAATCATTGTTAAACATATCCGAACAATTAAAAAATAATTCGATACCTAAGGCGCACGAAATATTTAATATTATTAAAGAAGGAAACCAATCAGGCAGGTTTGCTATTCTTGATGTTATTGATGCTGAACGGACATTGTTTGAACTTCAGAATCAATATTTAACTGTAATTGGGGAAATACAAATCGTTAAGTCTGAAATAGAAGGTTTAATCAGCAAGGAAATAAATTAAGGAACTTAGATTATGGAAAACAAAAATAAATATATGTATTTGATTATAGGAATTTTTATTGGGGCGGTTATAGCCTTCTTAGGCATGTCACTATTGAATTCTGGAAATCCTGATGAATCATACTCAAATAAAAAAGATGAACATGAAGAAGAAACGCACGGCAGCGAAGAAGTTAAACTCAGTGAATCGGAGTTAACAGAATACGGAATTAAATTGTCTGTAGTAGAATCGCAGAAACTACAATTGCATAGTGATTTAACTGGGGAGATTGTCCCCGATCCTGATAAAGTCGCTCACATTGTTCCAAGGTTTGCCGGAGTTGTTAAAACGGTTTCTAAAAAAATTGGAGACCGAGTTAAAAAAGATGAAGTAATCGCGGTTATTGAAAGTAATGAAAGTCTTGTAACATACGAAGTAAAGTCATCAATTGACGGCGTTGTTCTTGATCTGCATATGACACCAGGAGAATTAATTGGCGATGATAAACACGTAGTTACAATTTCCGATTTAAACTCGGTTTGGGCTGAATTAAATGTATATCAAAAGGATTTAAGAAAGATAAAAATCGGTCAAACAGCTCAGGTCTATTTCGATGAAATAGAGAACGCGGTTGAAGGGAAGATATTTTATTTAAGCCCTACTGTTGATGAACATACACGCACTGCAACAGCAAGAGTAAAATTAAATAATTCAAAAGGTTTGTGGAAGCCGGGCATGTTTATAACTGCAAAAGTTTTTACCGATTTTGTAAATGTAAAGTATGCTGTTTCACTAAACGCAATCCAAAATTATGAAGATAGAAAAGTCGTTTTCGTTAAAGATGGAGAAGGTTTCAGACCGCAGCCGGTAACAATCGGTAAAACAAACTCAAGGTATGCTGAAATTCTTAGCGGGTTAAACGCAGGACAAACCTACGTAGCTGAAGGAGCTTTTGTAATTAAATCCGAATTGTTAAAAGAATCGTTTGGCGGCGATGAACATTAATCTAAGGAGAAAATAATGGATAGAATAATAGATTTCGTACTTAAGAATCGCCTTCTGCTAACGGTTTTGGCAATCGCAATATTTGCGGGAGGCTATCTCAGTTATAATAGATTGCCTATAGATGCATTTCCTGATGTATCACCTTCACTTGTTCAAGTATTTACCGTTACAGAGGGACTTGCACCTGAAGAGGTGGAAAAATATGTAACCTTCCCGATTGAGTCGGTACTGAACGGACTACCGAATCTTGAGAACATCCGTTCCGTGTCAAACTTCGGGCTTTCCGTAGTTAATATATATTTTGAAGACGGGACAGATATTTATTTTGCAAGGCAGGTTGTAAATGAAAGGCTGCAGGAAGCACGCGAACAAATCCCGGAAGGTTTTGGTGATCCGCAGCTTGGCCCCATTTCCACCGGTATGGGCATGGTTTTATTTTATTACTTAGATGATACCACCGGTAAATATTCACTTGAGGAATTAAGAACAATACAGGACTGGATAATTAAATATCAGTTGCAGACTGTTCCCGGTGTAACAGAGGTACTTGGTATCGGGGGTTGGGAAAAACAATTTCATGTTGTAGTAAATCCTAATTCATTGTTAAGGTATAAAATTCCCGTAAACGATATTGTCGATATAATAAAAAAGAATAATCTAAATGTTGGCGCGTCATTCCTTGAAAAGGACGCAGAAGAGTTTTTGGTTAGGTCTGTTGGTCTTGCGACTAAAATTGAAGACCTGGAAAATATCGTTATAAAATCTGAAGACGGTACCCCAATATATCTTAATCAAGTTGCCGATATTAAAATCGGTGGCTCAATAAGAAGAGGATTGCAGACAAGGAACGGCGTTGATGAAGTTGTAGCCGGTCAAGTAATAAAATTATTTGGTACAAACTCTTCAACTGTAATCGGGGCGGTCGAAAAGAAAATGGAGGACATAAATAAGACATTGCCAGAGGGCATCAAAATAGTTCCTTACTATGAGCAAAAATCGCTGGTTGAATCTGCGGTTACTACTGTTACTGATGCGCTGTTGCAGGGAATTGTACTTGTAGCTATTGTAATTATTCTGTTCATGGGTTCCATAAGACCAAGTATTGTTGTTGGACTCTCAATCCCGTTCTCTGTTCTTTTCGCATTTATAGGAATGGAATATTTTGGAATATCCATAAACTTAATGTCATTCGGAGGGCTTGCAATAGCTATTGGAATGATGGTTGACGGAAGTATAGTGCTGGTTGAAAATATAGATAGATTAAAAAGAGAATCATTACAGGACGAGAACTTTATTCATATTATCTCAAAAGCAAGCAAGGAAGTTCTTAGACCAATTTTATTTTCTATCATTATTATTATAACAGTTTTCGTTCCGTTGTTTACGCTTCAGGGAGTAGAAGGAAAAACGTTTACGCCCCTTGCTTACACAATTACTCTTGCAATGTTTGGCTCTTTAATATTTGCAATGTTTTTAGCTCCGGTTTATTCATCATTTCTTCTGAAAAAGAATTCTAATAAACATAGCGACAAAGCAGGTAAAGAAAATATCTTAATAAGATTACTTCTAAAGGTATATGAGCCTATCATTAAATATTTTGTAAAGAACCGAATAGCAGCCGTTGTATTGGGGATTGTGGTTTTAATTATAGGAATTGTATTGTACCCGAGACTTGGTTCTGAATTTACTCCACAGCTTCAGGAAGGTACGCTTGTTGTAAAAATAACAATGGCGCCGTCAATATCACTTGAAGAAAGTAAAAGAACAACAATGCATATAGAAAAAAGGATTAAGCAGGTTCCCGAAGTTGAAGAAACTGTCACAAGGATAGGGAGGGGTGAAGTAGGGGCGCATACTGATCCAATTAACAGCGCCGAGTCATTTATAGTTTTTAAAGATGAAAGCAAGTGGCGCAGCGGTATGACGCAGGCAAAACTGGAAACCGAGATACGTGAAAAGATAGAAGACTTTCCAGGAATACTTGTTAACTTCACACAGCCTATTCAAATGTCGGTTGATGAACTCCTTGAAGGTGTAAAAGCTGAACTTGCGGTTAAACTTTTCGGTGATGATTTAAATTCATTAATAAATAATGCCGAAAAAATAGCAGGGGTTTTAAGAACAATTAGAGGCGCTGAAGACATACAAGTAGATCAAGTAACAGGTAATCCTCAGCTTAAAATTACCGTTGACAGGCACGCGATTGCACGTTATGGTTTAAACTTGGCGGACGTACAGAATGTTATTAAAACTGCTGTCGGCGGCGAAACTGCAGGGCAGATATTTGAAGGGATAAGACGATTTGATATTTATGTTCGTTTTGCCCCGGAATTTAGAAATAACGAAGCTGTCATAAAAGAATTGCTGGTAAGTACTCCGGCAGGTATGCAAGTACCTTTAAGTCAAATTGCTTCTGTGGAAGAACTTGAGGGACCGCGTCAAATTACGCGTGAACAAAACCAGCGGTTTATTACTATCCAGTGCAATGTTGTAGGCAGAGATATCGGCGGGTTTGTTGATGAAGCACAGCCCAAAATTGAAAATAATGTTACTCTTCCTGTGGGCTATTACACTGTTTGGGGAGGGCAATATAAACTTCAGCAGGAAGCGAATAAAAGATTTGCTATAGTGATACCTATAACATTATTAGTTGTATTCTTTTTACTTTACTCCAGTTTTAATTCAATGAAGAATACATTGTTAATATTTATTAATATACCTCTTGCATTGGTAGGCGGTGTTATTGCCCTTTGGTTAACTGACCAAAACCTTTCCGTGCCTTCATCAGTCGGTTTTATCGCTCTCTTTGGCATTGCTCTGCAGAACGGTATGGTTCTAATAACATATCTGAATCAATTATTGCGTGAAGGTCAGTCTATTGACAACGCCTCAATTGAAGGGGCAAAACTAAGATTGCGTCCTGTATTAATGACAGCACTAACAACAATGCTGGGTCTGATGCCTTTGCTCATTGCAACCGGTACAGGAAGTGAAGTTCAAAGACCGCTTGCTACCGTTGTTGTAGGAGGACTGTTTACTTCGACTATACTCACGCTAATTGTTTTACCGGCATTATACAAATGGTTCCCTGTTAAAGTACAGGCGGGCGAGATGTAGGCAATAATTTTATGAATAATAAATATTGTAGCACAGGCAAGTAGTCTGTGCTGCAGTAAAAATTACGGAGAATAAAAATGAAAGAGATAAAAGCAATAATAAGACCGTTTAAGTTAGACGATGTAATTACTGCGCTTCATAAAATTGAAGGGTTACCGGGCATTACGATTTCTAAAATTCAAGGCTTTGGTAAATCGAAAGCTAAAGATGCCAAGGATGCAATTAGGGATGGACTTCATGATTATGTAGAAAAAGTAAAATTGGAACTTGTTGTAAATAACAATATTGTTGCTGAAGTGGTTGATACTATTCAAAAAATCGCTCATACCGGAAATCCAGGTGATGGAAAAATATTTGTGATTAATGTTAATAGCACGATTAAAATCAGAACTAATGAAAGAGGTGAAGAAGCTATTTAATCTGTTCTTTGGGCTCTCTAAATGGAAACTATTGTTCTCCCATTTAGAGAGTTTTAAAAAATTTAAAGAATATAAAAGGTGTTAAAATGAAAAAATCAATTTTTATTTTCGGTATCATCTTGTTGAGTAGCTTACTGAATTCTTGTATGATGTTTGGAGGTTTTGCATCTAAAGTTTATCTAAATACAAAAGATGATGATAATACTATAAGAGAAGCAATAGTTGAAAATTATAAAATCGTTGCAAATATCCCAGTAGCCACAACCGGAGAAAGGGTTAGATATTCCATCAACATATTTGATGCAGCAACAAACGAACTTATGCCCAATAATGAAATATCACTGATAATCAAAGCAAAGCTTAAACGCAGATATGCGCGAAGATATACTGCTCAAAAATATAAAGAAATAGCTACCTTAAATGCCGAAACACAAAGTACCAGATATAAAGAAAAAACATTTTTCTATGAATATGATAAACAAAGAAATTATCAATTAAATTTTATAATAAATTCAATAGGCGGAAAAAAATTAGAGACACCTCTAAATGTTGTAACATATCATAAAGTGAACTGAATTTATTATGCGGAATTAAGAAGTTATGCTTTTATAAATTAACCAAACAACTGTTTGGAACTATTCATTTTAGAATAGCAGGACAGTTGTTTAGTATTTTATTTTGCTAAAAATCGAACTAATGAAGATTGAGTAAATGTTATATTATATCGCATGTAAAAAGAATCTAAAAAAAAGTTAAAAAAGGAGATGAAACTATGTTTAGACATTTCCGGATACCATTAGCTATTTTTTTATTATTGATAATAGTTTTAAGCAAGAGTTTGAATGGACAAGCTGACGAGCAAAACTCTAAAGAAGAAAATTACCTTGATAATATTGGTAATTATTATGAAATGATTCTTAAAACTGACAGCACAAACTACGATGCTCTAACTAATCTCGGAGTAATTTATCAACAATCTGGAAATATGGAAAAATCACTATACTATTTTGAGAAAGCTGTAAAGTTCAATCCAAAAAAATCTAGGGCATACCACAACCTTGGCATTCTCAATAGTATAATCGGGCGGCTTGATGAAGCAAGAATTAATCTTAACAAAGCAGCAGAACTTAACACAACAAGTTCAAACTCAATTAGACAACTCGGAATTATCCATCTTCAAAATAATATGCCTGATGAGGCAATTAAATTATTTGAGCGTGCTTTGATAAGAGATAATTTGGATACTGAAAGCCTTCTTGGAAAAACTCTAGCTTACTGGTTACTAAAAAAATATGAAAATGTTCTTACTCAGGTAAATGAAATAAAGGCTCTTGGATTAAAATTTAAGAGGATGGAATTGCTGCTTGCCGATGTGTATTTTAAAATAGGAGATTATGAAAAGGCATTAAAATACGCTAAGCTGGATGAATCTGAAAATTCATCTCAGCCTGAAGGTCATTATCTACTTGGTAATATTTATAGAATAAATGGCGAAATAGATAAAGCAGAGTCTGAATTTGATGAAGCGTTTACCATCGCACGAAAAAGTCCAAATCCTACTTTAACTCTAAGTCTAAACATATATTTCCAATTTAATAATAATCAAACTATTAGGACGAATAAATGAAAACATCAAAAATAATTGCAACTACATTCTTTGTTATCCTATTTGCTGTAATGTACTTTAATTATTTCGCGCCTTCAGATAAAGTTGGTTCATTTAGTAAGTTCAGCCCCGGCAGTGAAATAAACCAGGTAATAAACGTAGAGGTAGTTAAAGCTAAAGGATTTGAAAGAGATGGCATCGGAAATATTATTTCTTTTTACGTAAAAGATAAAGATGATATTGAAGTTCAAGTTTCACTTCATGAGCCGGCGCCAGCTGATATCATTAATGCAGAGGTTATTGAAGTGTTAGGACATATGCACGGAAACACTCTTACGGCTTCTAGAGTTACTGTATTAAAGTAAATAAACGATGAATACTATAACAAAAAAATAATTTAGAAATTAGATATGAACAAAATTAATAATGTAATTATTGAAGGCGGAGAAACCGAATTCAAGGTTGATAATCACACGTTTATTGGTGGAAGCGGTTCGCAGCCGGATCCAATGCACTACTGTTTTTATGGATTAGCATCTTGCTATGCCAGTAGATTTGCAACTATGGTAGTAAAATATCCATGGAAAGTGTTTACTTTTTAAATATGTTTTTAAACCTAGTTCAAAATAACATGAGATAATATAATGAAAGTATTTTTAATTTTTTATTTCCTCTTTTATTATGGGGTCTTATTTGCACTGAATTCAATTTTGGTATTTAAGAGAACCGGCAAAAACCCGTATGTTTTAGGTAAGAGCAAAGGTGTAATAAGCTATGTAGAAAAGAGTATTAAAGCTGTAGGAATAATAATCCCATTGGTTTTGTTGTCTTATGTTTTATCACAAGAAATATATCAGTGGCTAATTCCCATTCATTATTTAGAAGTAGTAAATTTGGATTATTCAGGGCTTTTCATAATGGTTTTGGGATTTTTTATTTGTTTGACAGCACAATACTATATGCGCTCTTCTTGGAGAATAGGACTTGAAGTAAATAGCGATGTGAAATTAGTTGCCGATGGGCTATTCGGATATTCAAGAAATCCATTTTTCTTAGGTACTCTTCTTTCATACTTGGGATTCTTTTTAATTTTGCCAAACATATTATCTTTTACGGTTGGGACTGTTTACTTTTTTTTGATTCAGATACAAGTGAGACTGGAGGAAGAAAATCTATTCAAGTCGCAGGGAAGTCTCTATCAGAACTATTGTACTAAAACAAGAAGATGGATTTAATGCTGGAAGATATTTATTGTAGAATAATATCAAGTGAGAGATAGACTAAGGAGAATTGAGTATGACAGGTTTATCACAAATAATTATAGGCGCGTTTTTACTAAGTATAGTTCACGCATCAATACCAAACCATTGGATTCCTTTGGTAGCTCTTTCAAAATCAGAAAAATGGAATGAGAAAGTAACATTAGGTATCATTGCAATTGCTGGTTTCGCCCATACGATAAGCACAATAATTATTGGAATAATAGTGGGATTTTTTGGTTATAAATTATCCGGCTCATATTCATTCATTATTGAAGTAATTGCTCCAGGCATATTGATACTTCTTGGAATTATTTATCTAATTCTTAGTATCAGATCAAACAAACATCATCACCATCACGATATTCACATTGATGCTGATAAGAAAAAAAACACCTCTGCTATAAATTTGGCTTTAACTACCTCAATGTTTTTTTTTCCTTTTCTCGAAATTGAAGCATACTTTTTTGTTGCGAGTAAACTCGGCTGGGAAGGAATAATTACTGTTTCGGTAATTTACACAATTATCACAATTACTGGAATGTTACTACTTGTATGGCTCGGAATGAAGGGTGTTAAGAAAATTAAATCTCACTTTCTAGAACATCACGAAAAAACAATTACTGGGATTATTTTGGTTATTTTAGGAATAACAGGATACTTTATAAAATAAAAAAAACAAAAGGTATGTATATGAAAAAGTATCAATTAAAAAATATTGACTGTGTTTCTTGTGCAATTAAGATTGAAGAGGGACTCTCAAAACTGGAAGGAGTAAAATTTGTTAATGTTAATTTTGCCAACTCAACAATGACTATAGATACCGACAATATTGAAATGATAAAAAGTAAAATAAAAGAACTTGAGCCGGAAGTGGAATTACATAATTTGGGAACAAATAGAAATCTTGTTTCTAAAAGTGAACTCGCCGAAAATAAGTGGGCAATATTAAAAACAATATCAGCGCTTACTCTTGTAATAATAGGCCTAATCTTTGAAAGAGAAATTCATAATACACCCTACCATTTCGCCGAATATCTAATTTTCGTTACCGCATATCTTATAAGCGGTTGGAATGTTATATCAAAAGCCTTCAAAAATATTATTAGAGGTAAGGTATTCGATGAAAATTTTCTTATGACTATTGCAACACTTGGAGCGTTTGCAATTGATGAAATGCCGGAAGCAGTAGCTGTAATGCTGTTTTATGTTATCGGAGAATTATTTCAGGATATTGCAGTAAACCGTTCCCGAAAATCTATTAAATCCTTGTTGGAAATAAAGCCGGATTACGCTAATCTAAAATCAAATGGAGAAGTAAAAAAAGTCTCACCAGAAGAAGTGCTAATTGGAGAAGAAATAGTTGTAAAAGCCGGAGAGAAAGTTCCTTTGGACGGGAAAATACTTGAAGGAAATTCATTTTTAGATACTTCTGCCCTAACCGGTGAAAGCGTTCCAAGAAAAGTTAAAGAAAAAGATGTTGTATTAGCAGGAATGATAAATCAATCCGGGTTGCTAACTATTAGAGTTACAAAGTTATTTAGTGAATCATCTATCTCAAGAATTCTTGAGCTTGTTGAAAATGCTACATCTAAGAAAGCTGAGACTGAAAAATTTATTACAACATTTGCTAAGTACTATACACCGGTTGTTGTGTTCGGCGCAATACTATTAGCAGTATTGCCTCCACTTTTGTTTTCCGGACAATTATTCAGCGATTGGGTTTACAGAGCATTAGTTGTGCTGGTTATTTCGTGCCCTTGTGCATTAGTGATTAGTATTCCTCTCGGATATTTCGGCGGGATTGGCGGAGCTTCAAAAAAAGGCATTCTTGTAAAAGGCTCAAATTTTCTTGATGCTTTAACTCAGGTAAAAACAGTTGTGTTTGATAAAACCGGAACATTAACAAAAGGTGAATTCAAAGTTTCGGAAATAGTAACTTCAAACGGTTTTAGCAAAGAACAAATAATTGATTATGCCGCACACGCTGAAGCAAACTCCAATCACCCTATTGCAAAATCAATACTTGAAGCATATAAATTTGAAATAGATAATTCCAGGATAAATGATGTTTCCGAAATATCAGGACACGGAATAAAAGTAAATATTGATGGGAAATTAATATTTGCAGGAAATGACAAACTTCTTCATAAAGAAAAAATAGAACACAAAATTTGTGATGTGGAAGGAACTGTGGTTCATATTGCAGTTGATACGGAATATGCAGGCTACATTATTATTTCAGATAGTTTAAAAGATGATTCAATAGCTGCAATTAGAAATTTGAGGGATAAAGGAATAAATACTATAATGCTTACGGGCGATAATAAATCGACTACAGAAGTCTTTGCTAAAAAATTAGGTATAAATAAATATTACCATGATTTATTACCGGAAAATAAAGTCGAACACATCGAAAAATTACTGAGCAGCGATAGCAAAAATAAAGTAGCTTTTGTTGGAGACGGAATAAATGATGCGCCGGTCTTAGCTCGTGCAGATGTTGGAATAGCAATGGGCGCACTTGGTTCCGATGCAGCAATTGAAACTGCAGATGTTGTATTGATGACAGACTCCCCTTCTAAAGTTGCTGAGGCAATTGATGTTGCAAATAAAACAAGAAAAATTGTATGGCAAAATATTCTTTTTGCTCTTGGTGTTAAATCAATCTTTATAATATTAGGAATATTCGGGATAGCAACAATGTGGGAAGCAGTTTTCGGAGATATGGGGGTGGCTGTTCTAGCTATTTTGAATGCGACAAGGGTTTTAAAGTAACAATAAAACGTAATATAAATGAAACAATATAAATTATTAAACATATTCACGATCTTTCTAGGGGTTCTTTCTATAGTGTTAATAATCGCTTTAGGGTGGTTTACATATAGGAACTATGACCGCGAAAGATCATTAATGCAAGATCTACTTTTGCAAGAGGGAAAATTAATTATCACATCATTACAAGCCCAATCTAAGGCGGGTTTTATTATTAATCATGAACAATTCGGAAAATATGTTGAAGAGTTGAAGTCTTCTCCTTTTGTAAAGGATATACAAATATATGATAAAGAGAAAAAAATATTAATAGGAAACAAATCATATCCCAAAGATTTTAACAACACTAATTTTGATCAAGGGCACCAGGACATAAGCCAAGATAGTAAAGAGAACTATATTTTTACTTTTGTGTCCAGCATGAGTGTACCATACGATATTTTCACTGAGGAAGATCTCGATATTGAAAGATCGGGATTAAGCTATATAGTTGTTATAGAATTATTTGCTAACAAATTTTATGAAGCCCAGGCTGAAGATATAAGAAGGGCTTTTGGTACAAGCATACTTCTACTTATAATTGGGCTGGCATCTGTCTATTTTATTTTTGTTATTAGGCGTTACTACTCCTTGAACATCTCTTTGCAAAATGTCCAGGAATACATCTCTAATGTTATCCAAAGTATGCCAAACGGATTAATATCGTTAGATAGAACCGGTAAAGTAGAAACTATAAATAGAACTGCTTTGAGATTATTGAAATTAGAAAATACAGAACCCATAGGTAAAAAGATTCAAGATATTGTTCCAAATTGCGAAACTGATATGGTAATGAATTTTGAGAGCGATAAATTAGAACAACAAATAGAATGTCATCTTAAAGACGGTAGTTCTATCCCCTTAAACATTATATCAAGTAAGATCAATGATGAGAAAAATAAAACTATTGGAACTGTTATTATATTGAGCGACCTAAGGGAACTTAAATCATTGGAAAAAGCGGTAGAGAGATCCGAAAGGCTGGCTAGCTTAGGAAGAATGGCTGCAGGCATTGCTCACGAAATTCGTAATCCTTTAAGTTCAATTAAAGGATTTGCAATGTATCTGCGCAATAAGTTCGACGTGAGTTCGGAAAATTGGGAATATGCTTCCGTGATGATGAATGAAGTGGACAGGCTAAACCGTGTCATACAAGATTTATTAAACTTTGCGAAACCGTATGAACCCAAATTGCATCCTATTGAAATAGAAAAAATAATTAACCATTCATTAAAGTTAGTTGAATCAGAATTAACTGAGAAAAAGGTACATGTTAAATTAGAGAATAATGATAATATTAAACCGGTGTTAGCTGATGACGATTTGTTAACTCAAGTATTCTTAAATCTGTTCCTCAATGCGATAGATGCATTGTATGAAGCCGGTATATTAAAAATTTTATTTTCTGAAGATAAAGACTTTATAATTGTTGAAGTTTCCGACAATGGCAAAGGGATAAAACAGGACGACATACCCAAAATATTCGACCCCTTTTTTACATCAAAGCAAGGTGGAACCGGATTGGGTTTGGCTATTGTTTACAGGATAATAGAAAATCACAATGGTGAAATAGGTGTGTTAAGTGATGCGGGGAAAGGAACAACATTTATTATTAAATTACCCAAAAGAGCAAAAAATTATGACGAGTAATAAAAAGAAAAAAATTCTTTTAGTTGATGATGATCAGTCGCATCGTTTAATGTTAAAAGTGAACATGACTGATAAGGGGTATGAAATCTTCGAGGCTGAGGATGGAGATGAGGCTATTGAACTTGTTATGAAAGATTTTTTTGATCTTATTATTATGGATATCAAGATGAAAAATGTTGATGGTATCACTGCCCTTAAGCACATAAAAGATTTAAGTCCCTCAATACCTGTGATGATAATGACAGCCCATTCTTCCGTTAAAACAGCGGTTGAAGCACTTAAATTAGGCGCAACCGAATACTTTGTAAAACCTCTGGATATGGATGCAGTTTGCCACTCAGTTGTAAAAACTTTTGATTATTTAGAATTGCAAACTGAAAACAAAACACTTAAGGAACGTTTGAAGAAAGAATTTGAGATTTCTTCAATTATTGGGAAAAGTAAATCTATGAGAGATTTATTTGAAGTACTTGCTTTATCCGCACCCAGTGATGCTACAATATTAATTTTGGGTGAAAGTGGTACTGGTAAAGAATTAATTGCTAATGCAGTCCACAATAATAGTTACAAGAAAGATAAACCATTTGTGAAAATCAATTGTGCGGCTTTGCCGGAAAACTTATTGGAAAGTGAATTATTCGGCCATGAAAAAGGAGCTTTTACTGGTGCAGTAACAAAAAGACAGGGTCGATTTGAATTAGCCGATGGCGGAACCCTTTTTCTTGACGAGATTGGAGATATGACACTTTCTACACAAGCAAAAATTTTACGAGTTTTACAGGAAGGTGAATTTGAACGTGTGGGCGGTGATAAAACCATAAAAGTTGATGTACGAATTATCGCCGCCACTAATAAAGATTTGGAATTAGAAGTTGATGAAGGAAATTTTCGCAAAGATCTTTTTTTTAGATTAAGCGTTGTCCCCATTACTTTACCGCCATTACGAAAAAGGAAGCAAGATATTCCCTTATTAGCCGAACATTTTTTAAAAAGATATACTGAAAAAAATAATAGATTGATTCGCGGTTTTACTCCGGAGGCAATAGATAAAATAGTGCGGTATGATTGGCCAGGTAATGTAAGAGAATTGGAAAACGTGATCGAACGAACAGTTATTATGTCCCGTGAAAATATGATCAACCCTGAAACTCTCCCTTTTTCGTTAAAAAACTCTGCTAAGGCAGATAATGGTACAGACGTTATGCCGGGACGCTCTATCAAAGAGGTAGAAAAAGAACTAATCATTAACACACTTGCTAATACTGATAACAATATTACTCATACGGCAGAATTACTCGGTATTTCGAGGAGAACCTTGTATAATAAGATCAAGGAATACGGTATAGAAGTGTGAAATTTTTTCCCGTTAAATTAAAGATTGTAAAATTACTGCACACTCCGATTTAGATAGCTTTCAAAATCTATTTTCTTCTCAGCCTCTTTTTAAGTAGCATTTATAATCCAAGTGGAAAGATCTTGACAATACGGTCAAAATTCTTAAAGAAAGAATACACTCGCCTTAATTAAATCAGACCTTTTGTTTCTGGCACATATCTTGTTACATCTATTACAAAACTAAAAAAAATGGATACAAAAATGTATTGTACAGAATGGGGATTTGGATTCGGAAACTTTTGGCACCTCGGCAATTTGCTCTTTATAGTACTTCTAATTGCGGGTGTAGGATTCATGTTATTTCGGTTAGTTACAATCACCGGAAGTAAAACCAATGGCAGATCAGTTATAACTAATTATTTTCACTCGAATAGGTCGAATCAAAATTGTCCGGAGTGTAAAGCACATATAGAGGAAACGTATTTACGTTGCCCCGAATGTAATTTTAAATTAAAAGACAACTGTCCATCTTGCGGCAAAATTGTTAAATCCAGGTGGCATGTTTGTCCATATTGTGAAACAAATTTGAAATAAACAAATTAATCAATAAACAAAAGGTGTATGTCATGTTAAACAAAAAGAAATACTTTCTAACAATATCATTAATAGTCACAGGAATAATATTGTTTTCAACAGCTGTATTCGCACAAGGATACTGGAATAGTAACAATGATTATAATTTAGGCTGGTGGAACAACAATGTTCCAAGTCAATATCAAATGCAGCCGGATCAGATAGAAGAAATGAATGATCTTAAGATAGAATATGACCAAAAGATTATCCCGTTACAAAATGAATTACGAGCATTAAGAACCGAAATGAGAGGATATATGAATCGCACAGATTTTGATCCGAGTCAAGTTAAAGATTATAGAAATCAAATAAGAGGCATTCAAGATCAAATTGCTGACTATCGATTGGACTACAGAAAAAATATGAACAATCTTCTAACGGATAATCAAAGAATATATTTCAACAACTCTTCAAACGGTTGGTGGGATGGCTTTTATGACAGATGTGATTGGAATTACGCGTATATGGATTATGATAATGACTATTATTACGATGATTGGTCAAATAGAAATAGAGGACACGGTTGCTGGAGATAATTGTTTGAATATTTAATATTAAGAGGAATTACATTGGAAAAAACTATTTATGGATTCACTAAGACAGTGAATTTGACTTACCAACAAACAATTGAAAAAGTCACAGAAGAATTAAAGAATGAAGGTTTTGGCGTCTTAACTGAAATTGACGTTAAAGAAACATTAAAGAAAAAGTTAGATGTGGATTTCAAGCCATACAAAATCCTTGGGGCCTGCAACCCGCCGTTTGCTTATAAAGCACTTCAGGAAGAAGAACAAATAGGGCTAATGTTGCCGTGTAATGTTATTGTTTATGTTAATGACGAATCAAAAACTGTTTTAGCAGCCGTAGACCCTGTTGCTTCAATGCAGGCAATTGATAATCAAAATCTATTGAAAATTGCAGATCAAATTAAAAATAAATTAAAATCAGTAATCGAACGAGTATAAAATAATACCGGATAAAATTAATTATAAAAATATGGAGATAACTAATATGAAACTCTTTCACAGATACTTAGCTGTATTTACCTTTATGCTTTTGATGTATTCAAGTCAAATATTTGCCCAAGGCTGGGGCGGCGGTGGCTGGAATCATCAGGATACTTTGACTAGTGTTACCGTAACAGGTACCGCTATTATTGATTCAACCATGATGTATCCAATGTATTATTTGGATGAGGATGGCGATGGTCTTGCAGATTATCACTTAAATTTCGGACCTTATTGGTATCAGCCGGACAGCAGTAATGCAGTAAAACCTAATCATGGTGATGTAATTACTATTTTAGGCGGACAGGAGAATAACAACTATATGAACTTTACCACAATTATTGTATATGAAATTAACGGAGAATTCTGGCGCGATCCGATTATCCCTTTCTGGAACAATATGGGCGGACATTCTCATGCCGGTGGTCATCATCAGGGTAACTGTAACGGGTTTGCATATGGATGGAATAATGATACGCTTGTTGATACTACACTCAGCGGTACTGCCCTTGTTGATACAACATTTTTCATGAACCACTACTACTTGGATACAGATAACGACCAACAACCGGATTATTCTTTAAATTTTGGACCGCCCTGGTATGAACCGGCTTCAGGAGCAGCAAGACCCAATAATGGAGAAACCATATCAATAGCAGGTAAACAATTTAGCAGCTATACGTTCCCTATGGTGATTGTATATGAAATAAACGGATTGGAATGGAGAGATTCATCTTCAATTGGAGATCAATTCGGAGGAGGATGGTTCCATAAAAATATGTCTGCCGGAAGAAAAATATATTCCCCATTTGATATGCAGGATTGGATGCAAATAAATCCCGGCTGGAATACCTGGGGAGGAATGGGCGGCATGGGAGGAATGATGATGTATGATTCCTTGTTTGGTCAAATGCTGGAAGTATTCCCACAGAATATACCCTTCGCCGATAATGAAAACCTATTTGCCGGTTATGAAATTGGGGTGTTCTCACCCAACGGAAATAACGGCATGTGGGGAGGCAATAATGGCATGTGGGGTAACGGCGGATGCGGCGGAATGATGAATTTTGGTTCTAACATTAATTATCAGCTTCATTACAATGATATTCAAGTTCAGGGTTATGGTATAGATGAAAATTCGATACAAGTGAAATATTGGAGTGACCAGACAAATAGCTGGGAACAAATAAACAATGCTGTTTTGGATAAAACAAATAATACAATCAATTTTCCAATTAGCAGTGCAAGCAACTTTGTTATTTTAACTGCAGATCAAACCCAGGTTACCGGGGTTGAAGAAAACTCGAATTCAATTGTTAATGATTTCAGATTGGAACAAAACTATCCAAATCCGTTCAATCCAAGTACCCAAATTGAATTTGTTTTAAACAATAGCAGTAATGTTAAATTAAATATCTACAATGCACTTGGGCAATTGATAACTACTCTGATAAACTCAAACCTCGAAGCCGGAGCTCATTCTGTAAAATTTGATGCCACCGGTTTGTCATCAGGTATTTATTTTTACCAATTGCAGGCTGATGGTGTTAACTTAGTAAAAAAGATGAATTTAATGAAATAAAGGTCTTTTCAAATTTTTATTACGTAAAGCCGATGGATAATATCTATCGGCTTTTTTATAGATGTCATAAATTTATTTATCTTCAAAATCTTAAAGTGTAAAAAGTATTGTTACTATACATGACATCAATAAAAAAACAGCGGCAAAAAACTTCTCTAAAGAAATGGAAAGTGACAAACGTTATAACGAACTGTTCCACTAAAGGAAAGTGCAACATATTAGAGTCCCTGCGAAATAAGAAACTAAAGCAATAGATAGTCCTATCGCGTTAGCGAAAAAATTTCAAACATAAGTTAAGTTATAGATATTGCTGGGAGAACAAGAGCAATTGTCTGGCAGAATATTTTTTTTGCTCTCGGTGTTAAATTAATTTTTATTATTCTCGGCATTTTCGGGATAGCAACAGTGTGGGAGGCAGTGTTTGGGGATATGGGAGTTGCAGTAATTGCGATATTGAATGCTATGAGAGTGATAAGAACTTGAAAATCGAAAATTTAACCAAACCACTTACTCCCAAATTATATAAAGTGGGATATTATTTATACCCTATACAATAGTTACGTTTCTGATAATAATATTTGGGTAAAGTAAGAATATCTCTGGGTTTTATTCGATTCATTCAGTCTTTTCCAAATAATTTTTAAATCATTGCACAATCAATTTGCCTCTTAACATTCCCATTCCGCATTGAAAACTATATTCTCCGGGTTTATCTATTTGCAGTTCTACTGGTATGGATTTAAAAGGTGTCAGTTCAGCTTGTTTTTGGAGATCGGGAAATATCACCTGTTCGGAACATGCCGCAGTCTCTTCTCTTATAAAATTTAACTTAATAGGTTTGCCGGCTTCGAAAAGTAATACGTCAGGCGTGTAGCCGCCTTTAACCGTTATAACTGCTTCTTGGAAACCTCCGGCTGAAGTCTCAATTTTAACTACCCTCTTTTCAGAGAACCAAAAGTACCATGCTACCCATGACGATAGACTTATTCCGCCGATTATTACCAGTATTTGATCGAGTGTCATTTTATTTTTCCTTTCTTAATTCTTGCTTTTAAAGTTTTGTTGCCTGATATATTCTTAGTATCCAGAATCAAGCATCCATCCTAAAATTTCGGTTTAAATCTTCTTAAACGATTTGCATTAGTTACAACCGTGACTGAGCTGAAAGCCATTGCAGCACCCGCGAGCATAGGGGAGAGTAGGAGTCCAAAGAATGGATACAGTAATCCCGCTGCAATTGGCAAACCAAGTCCGTTATAAAAGAATGCGCCGAAAAGATTCTGTTTAATATTTTTCATAGTAGCCTTCGAAAGTTGAATAGCAAGCACTACTCCTTCAAGGCTGCCCTTAATTAAAGTAATGTCAGAAGCTTCAATTGCAACGTCTGTTCCGGTTCCAATCGCAAGTCCAATGTCAGCTTGTGCAAGTGCAGGCGCGTCATTTATTCCATCGCCAACCATCGCAACAATTTTGCCTTCATTTTGAAGCTTCTGAACATTAAATGCTTTATCCTCAGGCAGTACTTCTGATAAAACTCTACTAATTCCTACCTGTTTTCCAATTGCGTTTGCTGTCCTTGAGTTATCTCCTGTTATCATAACAACTTCAAGTCCCATGCTTTTTAGTTTCTCTATAGCATTTGCTGAATCAGGTTTTATTACATCTGCGACCGCTATGATACCGGCAGCTATTCCATCAATGGCAACAAACATTGGAGTTTTACCTTTATCCGCTAATTCGCTGCTTTTGAATTCAAGGCTATCTAATTTGATCGAATATTTCTTCATCATTTTCAGATTACCCAAGAGCACCTTTCTGTCATTAACTTTTGCTTCAACGCCGTGACCCGGAACAGCATTAAAATCGTGTGCATTTGACAGGTTAAATTCTTTATCCTGTGCAGCTTTTATGATTGCTTCACCGAGAGGGTGCTCTGAGGATTTCTCAACACTGGCGCTTAATGTAAGTATTTCTTCTTCAGTAAAACCATTCCAGGTTATAATATCTGTTAGAGATGGTTTGCCTTCCGTGATCGTACCCGTTTTATCGAGTACAATCGTATTTAATTTTTGCGCGGTTTCCAATGCGTCGCCGCTTCTAATTAATATTCCATTCTCAGCTCCTTTGCCAACACCAACCATAAGAGATATCGGGGTAGCCAATCCAAGGGCACAAGGACAGGCAATAACAAGCACTGTTACAAATACTATCAATGCATAAATAAGATTAGGTACCGGTCCGAAAACATACCATACAACAAACGAAAAAATAGCTGCGATGATTACAGAGGGAACAAAATAACCGGCCACTTTGTCAACAATCTTCTGAATAGGAGCTTTGGAACTTTGTGCCTGTTCAACCATTTGGATAATCTGAGAAAGGGCGGTATCTTTTCCAACTTTTATAGCCTTGAATTTGAATGAGCCTGTTTTATTTATTGTAGCGCCTATTATTTCGTCACCTGTATGTTTTTCAACAGGAATAGACTCACCAGTTATCATGGACTCATCAATAGATGAAGAACCTTCGACTATGACTCCATCTACAGGTACTTTTTCACCTGGTCTGACAATCACAACATCTTCAAGAACAACTTCCTCTACAGGTATGTCCACTTCCTTGCCATCGCGAATAATACGGGCGGTTTTAGCTTGTAGGCCGATGAGTTTCTTTATTGCTTCTGAGCTTTTGCCTTTAGCTCTAATTTCCAATGCCATACCTAAAACAACCAGGGCAATCACAACAAAAATTACATCATAAAATTGATCCGCCAATACAGCTTCAGGAAATATGCCGGGGAAGTATGTTGCTACTGCTGAGTATAGCCAGGCTGATGAAACACCTGTAGCAATAAGTGTATGCATATTAGCAGACCTGTTCTTGAAAGCCGCCCACGCTCCGGTATAAAATTGAGAGCCTGACCAAAACATTACCGGAAGACTTAAAAGGCTCATGACAATCCATATATATTTTAATACAGGGGAACCCATCTGAAATTGTTCAGGTAAGTTCCAGACAGTAGGATAACTGAAGAACATAACTGGGAGAGCTAAAATACCTGCGAATATAAATTTTTTCATCAGTGTTTTGTATTCTTTGTCCCTTGCAGCCTGATTGTCGTCAACTTCATTGGTATCATCTTCATGTAACTTTCCTTGTTCTAATTTGGTTTCGTTACTCGATTTATAAAAAGTCAGGTAACCAAGATTTTCAATTTCTTTTCTTAGTTCATCTGCGTTAATAAATCCGGGTAGATATTTTATAGATGCGGAACCGCTTGCCAGATTAACATTTGCATCAATAACCCCGTTTTTCTTTTTTAGTCCATCTTCAATATTTGTGACACATGATCCACAGTGCATTCCACTAATACCGATTTTTAAAGTATCAAATCCAACGGTATAGCCGCCTGACTTTATAATATCAATGATCTCATTAGTAGTTATATCTTTATTATTGAAAGTGACATGAGCCTTACTTGTAGCATAATTAACATGTGCCTTTTTTATGCCTCTTTGTATCTTTAAACTGTTCTCAATATTTGCAACACATGTAGCACATTGAAGACCATTGATATTTAACTCAATATTTTCTATTCCATAATTAGTTGTTCTATATGTATTCTGTTCAGCATAGTCTAAATTAATATATGAAGCCGGGTCTATCGCAAATTTGTTGATACATTGAATGGAACAAAATTCATATCGTTTACCGTTTAAGTCAAGCCAGTACTTCGAGGGAGTTTTAACTTCCATTCCACATACGGGATCATGTGCCATTTTAAATCTCCTTGTTACGTTTGTTTAAAAGGGTCTTGTTCAAATATTCTATCCATTCTATATTTTCCTTCAACTGGATTACCTTCTTTTGTAATTTGTTTTCTTTAACGGCTGAATATTATTCTTAATTGAATTTGAGTTATCAAGTTTTGTTTTGTTCGGTTCAATAGATCTCTCTTGAATATTTTCTAATCCAATTGGAACAGGAGTAGCTTTATCAATATTATCATTTAGTTTTTGCAGCATTTCGTTTCTCATATCATTGTCAGCAGCAATTTTATCTATACATTTACTCATTTGAGTGCATTTGTCAATGTCCGTTGTTTCCTTCTTCTCAACCTGTTTTTTCATCTTTCTCTCAAATGATTTTTTCTGCGCATCTACCTGGGTTGTAGTTGCCAATATCAGACCTATCAACAGTACCGGGAATATTATTTTTTTTAGCATTTCGTCCTCCGTTTTAAAGTGTCGATATATTATCTCAATCAACGTGCCAAATAGAGATGTTGATTTTTATCCTATTTGATTATGTTGTGTACTTTGCTGATTTAAAAAACTTTAAAGTTTTTAAATATCTTTCTATTTATTGGAATAACACTTGACTCCGTAGTATGGTACGGATATTATATTTGGGGTAATTGAAAAAGGATTTCTAAATGGAGCTTTTTAAAGTTGGTGAAATAGCCAAAGAAGTCGGTATAAATGTAGAAACATTGCGCTATTATGAAAAAATAAAACTAATGCCGAAACCCAAAAGAATAGAATCAAGGTACCGCATTTATGATGTCTCTGATTTAAGAAGGCTTAGGTTCATAGTTAGAGCAAAAGAGCTTGGTTTTACTCTAAAAGAAATCCATGAGTTATTAAGTCTTAAGATTGAAAAATCTTCGACATGCGGCGACGTTAAGCATATCGCGGAACATAAACTCGATGATATTAAAAAAAGAATCAGTGATCTAAATAGCATGCAAAATATTTTAGAAAAACTTATTGATCAATGTACAAATGAAGAATTATCAACAGATGTATGCCCGATACTTGAAGTAATTGATGAAAAATTTCAGTAATAAGGAAGGAGGTGAATTGGGATGAAACGGAAACTATTCTTTATTCTTGGAATATTAGGAATAGCAATAACCTCTTTTGCATTTACAGCCACAAACTCTAATACACATTGTCCTCTCAGAGGGACACAAGAGTGCTCCGAATATCCGGCTTGCTGTGAATAATGGTATAGATATTAGGTTTGGAATAGCATTCCAAATCTTATGTTGTTTAAACGGAGAAGTATAAAACTGGAGACAAATTTATTGTGAAATCAAGTAATCTTTTTAGAAATGCCGGCATTGTTACTGCCCTACTCGCATCTTTATGCTGCATAACGCCTGTGCTTGCAGTACTGGTAGGCATTGGCAGTATTGCATTGTCTTTTTCTTTTCTTGAACCTTTTCGTCCTTACTTAATAGCATTTACAATAATAGTTCTTGGTTATGCTTTCTATGACGTTTACAAACCTAAAAAGCAAACCGGGGTTGAGTGCGATTGCTTAACTGAAGAAAATGAAAGCAAAAAAAGATTTATAAATTCTGGAACATCCCGTCTTTTGCGGGAAAAAGCATTCTTATGGGTTGTAGCCGGAATTACTGTCGTTTTGTTATCATTTCCATATTATTCTAAGTTTATTTTCCCTAATTCACAAAATAACGGAATTACTAATTCAACTCATATTATGGAAGTAAAATTAGAAATCGAAGGAATGTCGTGCCCAAGTTGCGAACACTCGGTTGATTATGCACTCAAATCGGAAGTGGGGGTATTGAGCGTGACTTCTTCGTACGCAGCAGGAACAGCTTATGTTCAATATGATGATGTAAAAATTAAACCTCTACAATTGAAAAAAGCAATAGAAGAAAAAGTTGGATACAAAGTGAAAAAATATGAGGTTCTATATGAGCACTAAAATTAAAATTGACATACAATATTTTGAAGGATGTCCCAATTCTTCAAAATTAATTAAAAGCGTGAAAAAAGCTATAACAGGGTATGAAGATAAAATTGATTACAGGGAAGTTTTAGTGGAGGATAATGAAACAGCAAAAGAAGTCAAATTCAGAGGTTCGCCAACAGTTCTGATTAATGGTAAAGATTTACTTAATGAACCGGAACCTGAGCGACCCGCGATGATGTGCAGGTATTATCAAAACGGGTTGCCTTCAGAAAAGACGATAAAAAGTCATTTGAAAAATCTTTTACATTAATATAGATAGTAATTCATTTCATTAAATAGAAACGGATATTGGTACGATTCCTAATGTTTAATCACTATCATAATACCTTCTAAATATAATCTACTACACTTTTAAGAGTTTTGCGTTTATAGCGACAATCACAGTACTAAGAGACATAAATACAGCTCCTACAGCAGGACTTAAAACAATTCCATATGAAAATAAAACACCTGCCGCTAACGGTATTGCTATAACATTATAACCAGTTGCCCAGATTAAGTTTTGTATCATTTTGTTATATGTAGCTTTTGCAAACTTAATAAGAGAAACTACATCTTTAGGATTACTTCTTACTAATATAATATCGGCGGTTTCAACAGCCACATCGGTTCCAGCACCGATGGCTATTCCAATATTAGCCTGGGCAAGAGCAGGAGCATCGTTAACTCCGTCACCGGTCATTGCTACAACCATTCCTCGACCTTGCACCTCTTTAACTTTCTCAGATTTCTTATCGGGTAGCACTTCAGCGAAATAATCATCAAGTCCAAGTTGATCTGCAACCCATTTAGCGACCTGCTTGTTATCACCGGTAAGCATCATTGTTTTTATGCCCATTTCTTTTAGCTGTTTAATTGCTTCCTTGGATTCTTCACGGATTATATCGGCAAGCGCAAACGATGCTGTTAATTTATTATCCACTAAAAGATGGACGACAGTTTTTCCTTCACCGGAAAGTTTGTTTATTTTTTCTTCATCTTTAACTTTAATATTATGCTCTTTTAAATAACCCGGACTAACAACCTTTACATCATTCCCTTTGACTTTTCCTTCAGCGCCTTTGCCTGGAATTGAATTAAATTCTTTCAACTCATACTTTTCTTCAGATGATTTTACTATTCCCGACGCTATAGGATGCTCAGATTCCGATTCTACAGTAGCAGCTAATTTTAATGCTTCTTTTTCATCAATATTATTGTCGAAAAGAATTGTATCGGTCACACCAAATTCACCTTTGGTAAGTGTACCGGTTTTATCAAAAATAATTGCTTGAATATTTCGGGCATTTTCAAAGGCAGTTCGGTTTCTAATTAGTAATCCGTGTTTTGCAGAAAGTGCTGTTGAGACTGCAACTACAAGAGGGATTGCCAGGCCAAGCGCATGCGGACAGGTAATAACCATAACAGTTACAGTTCTTGTAAGCGCAAAATTAAAACTTTGCCCTGTAAACATAAGCCAAGAAAACATAGTTACAGCTCCGGCAGTTATTGCTATTATTGTAAGCCAGAATGCTGCTTTGTTAGCGAGGTTTTGAGTTTTTGACTTACTCTCTTGAGCCTCCTTCACCATCTTAACAACCTGCGATAGGAAAGTCTCATCGCCGGTTTTTTCTACAACTATTTTTAATGAACCCTCACCATTAATTGAGCCTCCGATCACTTCATCGCCTTCACCTTTAGAAACCGGTTTGGATTCGCCTGTTATCATTGCTTCATTTATAGATGTTTTACCTTCAAAAATCCTTCCGTCTGCCGGAATTTTTTCGCCTGGTTTGATTAAGAGTTTATCTTGATGTTTAAGTTTTGCTACAGACACATCAACAACATCTCCGTTATCTTTTATCTGATGAGCTTCATCCGGCATAAGTTTAGCAAGTTCCTCCAGTGCTTTGGAAGCACCCATCACGGAGCGCATTTCAATCCAATGACCGAGAAGCATAATATCGATAAGTGTCGCGAGCTCCCAGAAAAATACTTCGCCTCTTACGCCAAAAACAACTGCCGCACTGTAAAAATACGCTACTGAAATTGCAAGAGCTATCAGTGTCATCATTCCCGGCTGTTTCTTTTTTAATTCATCAATAAGTCCTTTTAAAAAAGGATAACCGCCGTAGAAAAATACAAATGATGATAAAGCAAAAAGAAGATACAGATCCCCTGTAAAGTTGAGTGAATCTTTTAGACCGATTAGTTCCTGGATGAGAGGGGAAAGAAGAAGAATAGGAATAGTAAATATTAACGAAATCCAAAATCGTTTTTTAAAATCTTCTACCATATGAGCATGATGATCATGATGGTTGTGCTTCCCATTAGCTTTGTGATCGTGATGTTTCATATCATCATGATTGTGTTTGTGGAGATCATGTTTATGACTATCGTTGTGATGTTCCATATGATTATCCTATTGTGAAAATTTGTTATTCAATATCTGATTTGATTTTATCAAATTCTTCTTTAGATATTTCTCCGCGGGCATATCTTTTCTTTAAGATGTCGAGCGGGTTTTCGTTTGATTGAATACTTTGATTATTGTTTTTCTGATTTGTTAATCGAATTATGAGATATGCAATTAATCCAATAATTACAATCCAGAAAATCCAGCCGAACCACATACCTCCCATAAAAAATCCATCATGAAACATTTAGATACTCCGTCGTTTTTATAATAAAATGTGAAATTATATATTAAAAGCAAACATGAAAATTATAAACTAATCCTAAACAGATTATATATTAAGAGTTTTTTTATGAAAAAGTCTTACTTATTCTAATAAGCAAGATGGCAGTTATAGTACCAAATAATGCCCCATCAATAAACGAAAATAGGAATGCAGAAATATTGGTTTTTATTTCGATATTTAGTAATGACGCGGTAAAAAAGATAAATTCATTATTGAACATTACCTGCATCCCATGTAAGGCAGAAAGAAATAGGTAGATAGCTCCCCAAGTTAAACCATAAATGCCTGCTGAAATTAATATAATTGCAATCTCTTTAATTCTTGACATCTTAAGCATCTCTTAGAACTATTTGTTAAATGCGCTCTCTGAATACAGGCTAATACTAATGCTTCTTTTTACTGTGGGAATGACTTCCATGGCAACCTCCCATCCCGTGTCCATTACCTCTGTGCATTAAGAACATTATTGCAGCAAAGATTATTATATAAATGATCGTATCCCACATCATCTCATCTTCTGTTTTTGAGTATTACACATATACTGTATTTGAATAAAACAATTTTCATACCAGCAATAACTATGATTTATTGAACAAAATAGGCAAGTAAATCAGAATAAGAGTAAATTATTTTAAAGATTTTTAAGAACACTAAAAATTTCTGAATCAAATTATACTTCTGATTAATATTCCTTGATAATAGATAACCCAATTGCAGATAAAACTATTATTATTCCAATAATTTCAAAAGTCTGTAAAGTTTCACCAAACGAAATAAAAGCAAAGAGCAATCCGAATACGGGAATCAGAAATAGATACAATGATAATTTGCCAGCATCATATCTTTGGAGAAGCCAGAACCAGATAATAGTGTTAAGGGCAGTGCCAACTAAGCCTAAAAATATTAATAAACTTATAAAGATACCTGTCAATGAAATGTTACTGACTGGTTCGTAGAAGAAAGAAATTGCTAAGAGTGGGAGGCTTCCTACAATGAGTTGCCATCCTGTAAATGAAATAAGATTGTTCTCAGGGTTGAGACGTTTTAATACGATTGCAGTAATTGCAGCTCCCAGGGAGGTACCTGTAGCAAACAAAGCTCCAAGGAATGCATTCGGATTTTCGGCTAAAAATGCTTGTGCAGATATGAAAACGATTCCAGTTATTCCTAAAATTAAAGTTATTATTTTTACATGTGTGATTTTTTCTTTAAGAAACATGGCTGCTAATAAAATTATAATTAGTGGTTGTGTGTTCCCAAGAACCGAGGCAATTCCAGCTCCGGTAAATTCAGGACTTGAAAACATAAACCCAAAGGTTATCGTTGTTGATACAACAGCTACAGGGAAAATCCATTTAATTAAATCAGGTCGAGGCAAGATAGGCTTTTTCAGAATGATGAGTAATAAGATTAGTGAAATGCCTCCAAGAAAAGTTCTTAAACCTGCAAAGAGAAGGGGAGGAGAATACTCCAATCCTGTTTTAATTGCAGTATAACATAATGATGCTGTAAATGTAAAGAATAGCATCAACATCAATAAAGTGTAAGATGAGAGTTTTCTGTTTGTATGAAAAAATCTTTGTTTAATTTTATACTCCCTTTTGTGTTAAATATATTCTTTATTGCATTGGGTAAAGATGGCTGAGCACATAGTCTATAATATAAATAGATGTAACACGCATAATTGTTGTTCTAAATACTAACCATAAAGAATATATAAATGAGATTATAATAAATCATTTCATTTAATGATGATGTTCGTACTCGATTCTGCCATCTTTATTAAGATACTTTTCGGGGTCTTGCTTAAATTGAACTTTACACAAATCCGAACAGAAAAAGTATGTTTTACCTTTATATTCAGTAGAAGGTGCTTTAAGAGTATTCTTAATTTCCATACCGCAAACTATATCTCGTTCCATTTTATCCTCCGTTAAATTTAATGACAGCCGAAATGGTCGGGGCCTTTCAACCCAAAATTTCCTACTTCTTTCTTTTTTGTTTTATTTGCCCACCAGTAAATAAGGTATCCTAAAGAACCAAATAGAAAGGCAAAAAATCCGATTGTTAATATTATGTCTAACATTTTATCCTCCATTGAGATTTTCATATATTAACTTTCAAAGCATGTGCCATTTATTGATTAAGAGAACGAACTAAAATGGGACTATTTTGTTATTAAGTTTTAAGAATATTTAAAATTGATAAAGGATTTTGAATTCAATTGTATTTTATATTTAGAACTTTTGACAAAGGGAGGCGTTTAGTCTTAAATAATGATATGAAAATGAGTTAACAGCAGTGTTAATTTTATTAAGGTATGGAGAAGAATGTTTCCTTACGATTTAATAATTTTGTTTGGGCGTTAATGAAATTTACTTGTTGATGCATTATTTAGATTTTGCTATTGTTAAATAGTTATACGAAGATTCTTTCACAGAAGAGCATACTTTGGATTTTTGTTTTTCCAGATCGCAATACTTAATTAATTCACATTCAACTGACGCTTTTTCTTTTCTCTCTACGCCTTTTGCAGTTAAAACCATAGACACAATAAGTACCGAAAAGGTTATTAATATTAAGCTAAGCATTTTTTCCTCCGATCGTTATATTTCAACCTAAGAGGAGCAAACTACATACCAGAATATTTGTTTATTTATTTGAGAAGAAATGCCTTATTGGTTTATTCCTTTTAAAGAAATTAAAAACTTTTTAAATAATGTAATATTTATTAGTCCGTTTGTTATTATGTAACAACAGATCTCATTTTTATTAACGCATGATTAACCTGATTTCTTTCCGCTGTTGCAATAAACCACTGCTCTTCATTATGCTCAAGGGGATGTAATTGCTTTAGTATTCTGTATGTTTCTATCAAAAAATATTCAGCGATACAAGGGTTTGAAAACTTAGGAGGCTCTTCTGAAATGTATTCATTCTCCATCAAATTCTTTAATGCCTCTTTGCAAAAGTCCTCTGCAAAACCAAAATATTTTCCTACAACCATCGTCATATTTTTGTCGAACTCAGATATTTCTTTATTTTTCTTAACGAGCACAAGAAATCCTCTTAGGAATTCGCCTCTGTCTTTTAATGTAATTTCCATAAGTTGTTTCAATTATTAATTCATGGAAGTATTTTAATTATTGTAAATCCTTTCTTCAAAATGTTGGGAATCGCCCCACTCAAAGTAAGCGATTGACTCACCAATTCCTTCAATTCTCTTTTCCACACATTGTAAGCAATCAATTGAATTTTCATCAACACACGGTTTAGTCTCATATAGCCTATAGTCCTTTCTATATTTAACTTCAGAAATATTCGGCATGAATACATTTGCACCTGCTAATAATGCTTTTTCTCGGCCAAAGGGGTAGAGAGCTTGAAAAGCAGTTGCCGCGGCAATGTTAATTTTAGGCAGCATTATCCTTGTTACAGCAACCATTTTTAAAGAAAGGTTGTATAACTCATTTTTATTTCCGACTATCTTGATGTCCTGTTCAAAAAGGGGAGTGTCCGCGTGAGGTATAAAAGGACCCATCCCAATCATATCAGCATCTAATGATCTAAAGAAGATTATATCATTTGCCAAATCTTCTATTGTTTGATTGGGAAGCCCAATCATTACACCGGTTCCAAGTTGATACCCAATTTCTTTTAAGGTCAACAAGCATTTTACTCTTCTGTTAAAGTTATGGTCTGAAGGATGGATGTTTTCGTAAATTATTTTATTCGATGATTCAATTCTAAGAAGAAATCTTCTTGCGCCGGCTTCGAACCATCGTTTGTAAGTCTCTTTAGATTGTTCACCGCATGATAATGTTATGCGAAGTTTATTTGAGGTTGCTTCAGATATTTTTAATAGTATGTTTTCAACAAACGAAACAAATTTCTTATCATTTCTTTCGCCGCTTTGAAGTACAATTGAACCATAACCGTTCTCAAAAGCCCACATTGCAGAATTAAGGATTTCCTCCTCAGACATCAAATATCTGTCAACTTTAGAATTTGATTTCCTTATTCCGCAATAATAGCATTCTTTCACACAGATATTGCTAAACTCAATTAATCCCCTTAAGAAAACAGTTTTACCTAATACTGAATTCTTTACTTGATATGCGTTTTGCAAGAGAAGATTTATTGATGGAGTATCATTTAAACTTAGCAAGTCGATTATTTCAGATTTGAAAGTTGGAGACATTATTCACCTGCTTAATTTGATGGTTATTCGTTAGATTATGATTATGGTCATGATTAATTATTAGTTCTTCGACATACACTTCAAGATATTGATTCGGAGATTCTTCGAATAGAGCTCTAAATTGTGATGGGCAAATGTAAAATACTTTGTTATTGAATATTGCTTCTTCAGAGTTATCGTTTTTGGGTATAGCTATTCCACGAATAAGGTCTTTTATCATTTCATTAACCTTAAGTAATAATCATTTTCGCTTTTGTTAATTTCGCTGGTTAGTGTTATCAGCACACTTAAAAATTGATTCAAGCAATGTGATGAACAGAAATAGTAAGTCTTGCCGTTGTACTCAAACGTTTCAGCATTTTCCTTGTTGGTGATTTCCATTCCACAGACCGGGTCAATATTCATTTTTACTCCGATATCAATTACTTTCAGATAATTCGGATTTTTAAGTGCAATTTAGATGCCATGCCAAAATGTTAGAAATATTTGTTATTTTGAGACAAACTAATACAGCTCATTTTAAAAAACTTAAGATCATTTAAATTCTTTAAATATCTTTTGAATATAATAAATTGAAAAATCTAATATATGAGTTACAACTCAAGATTTTATATAATGAGTATTCCGGCATATTAATTGACAATTAAGCTATTTGTGGAGATTCAAGAGTAATGATATTAAATTTTGTAGCCTCATAAAAGAAATAAGGATTATTGAATGCATGAAATAGTATCGTATGTTTTTATGGTTACTACAATTTTGGCCGCAGTTGGGTTGATTATTATAATTTCCTCAAGGAATGCTGATAAATATTCAAGCAATCTTTTTATACTAACCCTGTTACTTGTTATTGCTTATGTAATATCCCATGGACTGCATTTTTATATGCTTGCTGCCGAGGATGTGACAATATTGGATCAATCTTGCCATTCTCTACTATTACTAATCGCAATATCATTAACTTTCTTCTCAATTAGTTATCCTTATCATCAAAAATTAGGATTATTAAAATCGTCTATAATTTTAATTCCATCTATAGCACTTCTATACTTACTATGGACAGGAAATTTAGTTCAGGAGTCTCATGTTCACACCGCAAAATTTGAAGCTCATTATGATTACAAATATCCACTCTTTTTAATTTGGTATATTATATTAATTCTATATGCCTTATATGAACTTATTAAAAAATACAACCAAGAATCTAATACCCAAATTAGAAACCAAATTTTAGTTTTATTTTTTGGTCTTATGATTACAAACTTAACATCATTTGCTTTTGGTATGCTCTTACCTTGGGTGCTGGGTTTTTATTATCTTGTCGAAATGAGTCCGCTTGCTTTTTTAGCTGGATTAATTCTCTTCACTACATTTGGCGTAGGCAAGTACAATATGTTTCCTAATGTTATGGAACGAGTTCACTCATTTAGTATTAATAAAAAAATGTTTCTGATTGCTTTTATTGCGGTTCCGATTGTAATAGTAATGGTTCAGATACCTTTGGGTAGGGTATTGTTTGGAATAACAACACCTGCGGAGTGGACGAAGTATTTTGTAATTTCTTTATTGGGCGGCACCATTGTCTCTATAACAATTTCTTTCATAACATTAAGAGTTATTGCGCAACCTATTGAAAAGTTAAAAAGTCAGGCTATTGAGATACAAAAGGGTGTTTACGGTACATTAGTTGACATTGGTTCGAATGACGAAATAGGAGAACTTGCATATACTTTCAATGATATGTCTCTTACACTTAAAAAGGATTCGGAAGAACTGAAGGAAAAAGAAAATCATATTTCTATGCTACTGAACGCATTTGATAAATCTTACACATCGATTGCTTTAGTAAATAATTCATTTAAGATTATTTTAGTAAACAGAATATTTTGTGATTTAAATGGAATTGATAGAAAGTCTATATTAAATAAAGACATAAAAGACGTACACTTTAAACATGAGAACGAGGAATCATTTGCAAGAATAGTAGAGGAATTAGGACGTAAGGATAGATTTGAGGGCGAAGTAGTATTTAAAACTGCGAATAGTGAAAAGACTTTTCTTATTACGGTTACGCCTTTTGAAATTGGGGAAGGGAATCAAGGATACCTTTTTGTTGAAGTTGATATTACTAAAATAAAACAATTGGAGCTGCAATTGGTTCAATCTGAAAAGTTGGCAACAATTGGTAAAATGGCTGCTGTTCTTGCTCATGAGGTAAAAACACCTTTAACATCCATAAAAATGAATGCGGATATTCTCTCAAATTCTCTTGCCCTTAATAGCGAAGACAAACAATCATTTGGTATAATAAACAAAGAGATCAACAGATTGAATAATCTTGTTAAAGAAGTGTTGCAGTTTTCGAGACAGTCCGAATTAGATTTTGATGTATTTGATTTTAATGAGATTATTCAAACGATATATAAAAATACAAAGTCAAGATATGAATCCAGAGGTTTTGAAATTGACAATAAAATTATAAACTTTCAGATCAATGGGGATAGAGAAAAATTATATCAAGTGTTTTTGAATTTAATTGAAAACGCGTTTGAAGCGTCACGTGATAATGGTTATATAATTATAGAAAATATTATTAAGACTGGTATTTCAAAGATCAAGCTTACAGATAATGGAAGAGGAATCCCGGTCGAAATTAAACCAAGAATATTTGAACCGTTTTATACAACAAAATCATCGGGAACTGGGCTGGGATTATCAATTTGTAAAAAAATTATTGAGCAGCATAAAGGTTCAATTAAGTTAATCGACTCCGAGCCGGGTAGCACAATATTTGAAATCGATCTGCCTATTAATAGCGTAGATAATAAGTAAAAGGAATTAATTATGGCGAAGATTTTAGTAATAGATGATGACGAATCAATCCGGGAAACACTGAGTAATTTTTTGAAGAGAGAAAAGTATGAAGTTCTTAGCGCCTGTGACGCAATAAGCGGGAAAGAAGTTATAAGAAAGCATCAGCCCGATTTAATTATTAGTGATATTAAAATGCCAGGGATGACTGGTTTGGAATTATTAAAAGAAGTTAAAGAAATGAATCCTAATATTCATTTTATTTTGATGACAGCATATGATGAAATGCAGACAACCGTTGAAGCAATGCAAAAGGGAGCTTATGATTATATAGAAAAGCCCTTAGAGATCGACAAATTAAAATTGACAATTGAAAGAGCGATTGAAAACAAAAGATTAAGCGATAAACTTGACGCGGTTGTAGAAAACAGCTCGGAAGTAGTTGTAAACAAAAATACAATTGTCGGTAAAACCGGTGTTATGAAAACAGTTTACAAAAAGATTGGTCAGGTAGCTGATAATAGAATCACAACCCTTATTCAGGGAGAAAGTGGGACTGGCAAGGAACTGGTCGCTAAAGCAATTCATTATAGTGGAATCACAAAAGATTTTCCGTTTGTGGCAGTGAATTGTACTGCCCTTACTGAGACGCTTTTAGAAAGTGAGTTATTCGGACATGTAAAAGGATCATTTACCGGCTCAATAAGAGATAAAAAAGGTAAATTTGAAATAGCTGGTGAAGGGACATTGTTCCTTGATGAAATTTCGGAAATATCACCAAATCTTCAAATTAAACTCCTGAGAATAATACAGGAAAAGGAATTTGAAAGGGTCGGCGGTGAATACGTAATTCCAATGAAGGCAAGGGTAATAGCGGCAACGAATAGAAATCTTCAAAAATTAGTGGAAGAGGGTAAATTCAGAGAAGATTTGTTTTACAGACTGAATGTTATAACAATTGAAGTACCGCCTTTAAGAGACCGAAGGGAAGATATACCTTTATTAATAAATCATTTCTTGAATAAGATTAACCTTGAGTTGCATAAAAATGTAACCAAAGTATCTAAGCAAGTTATGAACCTGCTGATTAACCACGAATGGGTTGGTAATGTAAGAGAACTGGAAAACACTTTAATGCAGGCTGTTGTCCTCTCAACGGGAGATGTGTTAGAGGAGGGGAATATTCTATTACGTAAAACCGACAGAATTCATTCAGAGTTCGATGATATTAAAAAATTCTCGCTTGCAGATATTGAAAAGAAGCATATTGAGGAGATGTTGAAAGCAGTTAACTGGGATAAGCCAAAAGCTGCTAAGAATTTAGGTATTTCATTACCCACACTCTATACTAAGATTGAATCATATTCAATTAGCAAGAAATAGACTATGTAATTGATATATTAATTATAATCATCTTCGAATCATTTAAGATTATGAATCGCATTCATTCAATTTGTTGATTGAAAATTATCAACTCCAAACCTTTTAATTAAGAGCACTCACAAATAAACAAACCCTCCATTTATAGAATTTTAAAAGAATTAAAAATCTTTAAAAAGTCCGCTGAGATTTCTTGTATAAATTCTTAAAAAACGCAAATTCTAAAATGGCACATTACTTGGATAAGTGTAATCAAATTATAAAATGAAGAAAACCATGCATCACATATTATGGATATTGCTTTATATAACTCTAACGATTGTAATTATAATTTCAATCAATAGAATAGCCAAACACAAATAATTATTGAACACGTAAGGATATTACATGAAACACTTAAGCTTATCACTTTTTTTGATTTTTCTCTTTTTTGTATCAATTACAAATGTTTACCCGCAACAAAGCGATGTTTATTTAGAAAGCCTTATTAAGAAAGCAATCGAACTAAGTCCTAAACTAAAAACCCTCGAAAACAAGCAAGGAGTTGCTAATTCGAAGATTGCTCAGTTCTCAAATTTACCGGATCCAATGTTGACTTTCGGGTTAATGAATTTGCCGACTAATAGTTTTTCTTTTACACAAGAACCGATGACGGGAAAGATACTCGGTCTAAGCCAGGCAGTCCCATTTCCGGGTAAATTGAGTGCTGCCGCTGATGTATTAAGTAAAGACGGAGAAATTGTACAGCAGGAAATAGATGATGCAAGGAATGAAATAGCTAACGATGTTAGAAAAATTTATTACGATTTAAGGTTTACCAGAGAAGCAATAAGAATTGCCGAAAAAAGTAAAAAGAATCTTGAACAAATTTCTCAAGTAGTAAAAACCAAATACACAGTTTCAAACGCAAGTCAGCAAAATTTAATACAGATCGAAGTTGAGCTAACTAAAATAAAAGATAGAATTGAGGAGTTGCGAGGGAATGAACAATCAAATCTTGCTGCGCTAAATTCATACCTTCTTCAAGCATCGGATGTAGATATAAAGACTGCTCAAGTCCCTTCTATTATTTCAGAGCATTATATTATAGATAACCTCGTTCAGTCAGCAAAACAAAATAGACCTTTTTTAAAAGGAATTACTTTAGCGAAACAAAAATCACAGTTGATGGAAAGTCTTGCCGATTACGAATTTTATCCAAATTTCAATTTTTCACTCCAGTACTCGCAGAGAGATGAAATATCGAGAACAAATACCTCTTTAAATGATTTGGTCTCAGTAACGGTGGGTTTCAATTTACCATTTGATTACGGCGGTAAAAAATCAGCGAAGGTCGAAGAAGCTCAACTCATGCAAAAAATGTATGCCGATCAGTATGAAACAGCTTTGCAGTTGTTGAACAAGAATTTTGGAATATCTGTTTCAAAATTAAATGAATTAGTTGAAAGAGAAAAACTTATTAGAGAAGGGTTGCTGCCGCAAGCTGAACAGTCTCTAAAAGCAACTATTGCCAACTATCAAGTAGGAAATATAGATTTTATTAATGTGTTAGATGCTCAGAACAAGGTTTATGAAGTAGAAACAAATCTTTATAGAATAAGAACCGCGTACCTTAAAGAGTTATCGCAGTTAGAATTCTTAACTGGTAATTCAAATTATTAATTGTAAATAAATTTTAATTATTGAAAAGAAATCAATCGGAGTAGTAGTAATGAATAAGAAAATTATTGTAATAGTATCTTTAGTCATAATTGTATTGGCAGGATCAAGCTATCTATTATTTTTTAATTCCGGTAAATCAAGCAATTCTGAAAATGTGGCTGAAGAAAAACAATTATATACGTGCGGAATGCACCCTGAAATAATATTGAAAGAACCTGGCAACTGCCCAATATGCGGAATGAAATTAGTGCCCAAAAAAGGCTCAAGCGGAAATGAAACCGGCGAAAAGAAAATTCTATACTGGCGTGCTCCGATGGACCCAAATGAAATTTATGATGAACCCGGTAAATCGAAGATGGGAATGGATTTAGTGCCTGTTTATGAAGATGAAGGTGGAGCGAGCGGAGTTGTTACAATTGACGGTGCGGTTCAACAAAGTATGAATGTTAAAATAGCTACAGTAAGCCTTAAGAAACTATCTAATAAAATAACTACAAACGGGGTTTTATCTACTGATGAAAGAAATGAATATATAGTAACAACAAAGGTTAACGGATGGATTGAAAAACTTTATGTTAATTATACCGGACAAGTTGTTAAGAAAGGTCAAAAATTGGTTGATATATATTCACCTGAACTTGTTGCCGCACAGCAAGAACTTCTTACGGCGATAGAATATAAACAAGCGACAGGAAATACTGAAGATCATGACATTCTTAAAAGTGGTGATGAGCTAATAAACAATACTATAAAAAAACTCGAGTTGCTTGATATTTCTGAATCGGATATACAAAAACTTATTAAAACAAAACAAATTAATAAATATATGACTCTATATGCACCAATGAATGGCACTGTTTTAATGAAATATGTTATTGAAGGTGAAAAAATTATGGCCGGGAAGCAGATTCTGCATATCGCTGATTTATCCAACTTATGGTTAAAAGCAGATATTTACGAAAGTGAATTAGCAAAAGTGAGTATCGGTTCTAAGGTTAAGATTAATTTTAGCTATCTGCCTGCTAAAACTTATGAAGGAAAGGTAACATTTATTTATCCAACCGTTGACCCCAAAACAAGAATAATCCAATTAAGAATTGATGTTCAGAACGCGAATGATGAATTAAAGCCGGCTATGTTCGCTAATGTTGAGATTCAAGGAAAGACTTATGAAGAACAACCAGTAGTCTCTGAAACATCTGTAATAAGAAGCGGGAAGAACAATATTGTAATCTTAGCTTTAGGCGAAGGAAAATTTAAACCAATTGAAGTGAAGCTGGGTGGGTATTCAGATGGTTATTACCAGGTTATCAACGGATTAAACCCAGGAGATAAAATTGTTACATCAGCGCAATTTATGATTGATTCAGAAAGCAGCTTAAGAGCGGCGGTTAGTTTATACACTTCCGATAAAAGCGATTCAAAAAAAGATGAAATGAATAATGAAATGGAACATAATCATTCCGAAATGGAAAAAATGGAAATGTCTGATGAAAATCATCAACACGCTGAGATGGAATCCGAAAGTATAATTAGAAAAGGTGTGATTGATTTATCGGAAATAGATAAAAACAAGGACGGAAAAGTATTCCAGGATTTTATGGATTGGAATGTTGTTTCGGATAAACCTGGTAAATGCCCCATCTGTGAAATGAAACTTCAGGAAGTAACATTATCCGAAGCAAAAGAAAATTTAATAAGTAACGGTTTTAAAGTTAAGTAAAATTAGCATACGCTAAAATTCATGAGGAATAAATAAATGGTTGCTGGCGATACACAAAAAGATAGTTTTATATCAAAGCTAATAGAATGGTCAATAAACAATAAATTCATGGTGATAATATTAACGCTTGCGCTTATAGGCGGCGGCATCTGGTCAATACAAAATACAGCGGTTGACGCATTGCCTGACCTAAGTGATGTTCAAGTTATAATATATACCGAATACGCGGGTCAGGGTCCAAGGATTGTTGAGGACCAGGTTACTTACCCGATGACTACAAAAATGTTGTCTGTCCCGTTTGCGTCGGTTGTAAGGGGTTATTCTTTTTTCGGTTTTTCAATGGTCTACATAATCTTTGAAGACGGTACGGATATTTACTGGGCAAGGAGCCGTGTGCTTGAATACCTAAGTTCAATGCAGAAGGAACTCCCTGCGGGTGTGTCTCCTCAATTAGGCCCCGATGCAACCGGGCTTGGCTGGGTTTATCAATATGTATTGCAATCCGATAAACGTGATTTGCAGGAATTAAGGTCGATACAAGATTGGTTTTTACGATATGAATTATCCGCTTTGCCGGGTGTTTCCGAAGTAGCAAGCATAGGCGGTTTCGTAAAACAATATCAGGTTAATCTCGATCCTAACAAACTTGCTTCATACGGTATTCCGTTAAGCAAAGTAAAAACGGCAATTAAGCAGAGCAACAATGATGTTGGCGGAAGGCTGCTGGAAATTAGTGAAATGGAGTTTATGGTTAGGGGTCTTGGTTATATAAAAAGTATTGATGACCTTAAAAAAGTTTCAATCGGGCATTCACCAACAACCGGTTCGCCTGTTTATTTGGAAAATGTAGCAACAATTGATATTGGACCGGAATTAAGAAGAGGAATTGCCGATTGGAATGGCGAAGGTGAAACAGTAGGCGGCATTATTGTAATGCGTTTTGGAGAAAACGCGATTGATGTAATTAACAGGGTTAAACAAAGGTTAGATGAATTAAAAACCTCGTTGCCTGATGACGTAAAAATAATAACTTCATACGACCGCTCGGAATTAATTGACGCGGCAATTGATAATCTAAAAACTACTTTAATTGAGGAAAGTGTAATAGTAGCGATCATCATAATTATTTTTCTTCTGCATGTGCGCAGCTCTCTGGTTGCAATATTTACATTGCCGACAGCAGTGCTCGCAGCTTACGTAATTATGAAATATCAAGGAATCAACGCTAATATAATGTCACTTGGAGGTATTGCAATTGCAATAGGAGCTATGGTGGATGCCGCGATTGTTATGGTTGAAAACGCCCACTCTCACATGGTTCATGAGCAGGAAAAACCCGACGGGCAAAAGCGGCCGCATTGGGCTGTTATTTTAGAATCCGCGAAAGAAGTAGGTCCCTCAATATTCTATTCACTATTAGTTATTACTGTGTCTTTCTTACCGGTATTTACATTGGAGCAGCAAGAGGGCAGATTATTTAAACCGCTCGCATTTACAAAGACTTATTCTATGGGTATGGCTGCCATTTTAGCAGTAACTATAGTCCCGATACTTATCGGCTTCTTCGTGCGCGGTAAAATGAGACACGAAGATGAAAACCCATTAACAAGAATATTAGCGAAAGTTTATCACCCGGTTGTTGATTTTGTAATGAATAAGAGATGGTATGTTATTGGGACAGCGGTTATTCTTATACTTCTTACGATTTATCCTTATAAAAAATTAGGCTCTGAATTTATGCCTCCCCTGTATGAAGGTGATTTATTATACATGCCTACTACCTTACCCGGAATTTCAGTAACAAAGGCAAAAGAATTAATTCAGCAGACCGACAGAATAATCAAAACATTTCCTGAAGTAGAGACCGTGTTTGGAAAAATAGGCAGGGCGGAAACAGCAACAGACCCGGCTCCGCTTTCAATGATTGAAACAACAATTCAATTAAAACCAAAAGAAGAATGGCGCGAGGGAATGACGGTTGATAAACTTGTTGAAGAACTAAATTCGGCAATACAAATTCCCGGTTTAACAAACGCATGGACGATGCCGATAAAAACAAGGATTGATATGTTATCCACAGGAATTAAAACGCCTGTCGGGATAAAAATAGCGGGACCTGATCTTGAAGTTCTTCAAAAAATAGGTAAAGAAATAGAACAAGTTGCAAAGACAATACCGGGTACAAGATCGGCATACGCAGAAAGATCTGTCGGCGGTAATTATGTAGATTTCGAAATTAACAGGGATGCAATTGCCAGATATGGTCTTTCTATCAATGATGTTCAAGATGTCATAATGTCTGCAGTCGGTGGCATGAATATTACTAAAACAGTAGAAGGATTGGAAAGATACCCTGTCAATCTCCGTTACCAAAGAGATTACAGGGATAACATAGAATCACTGAAAAGAGTATTGGTTCCTATTCCGGGAGGCGGGAATGTTCCTTTAGTTGAACTTGCTGATTTGCAAATTAAAAAGGGTCCCCCTGCTATTAAATCGGAAAATGCTCGTCCTAACGCCTGGGTTTATATTGATTTAAAAAATATTGATGTGGGCACATATGTTAAAACAGCACAAGAAACAATTAATAGGGAAATTACACTACCTGCAGGTTATTCAATTATTTGGAGCGGGCAATACGAATATATGGAAAGGGCGAGTGAAAAATTAGCTCTCGTTATTCCAATAACCTTGCTGATAGTTATTTTGCTCTTATATATAAATACTAAATCGCTTGTAAAAACTGGAATTGTACTTCTCGCGGTACCGTTTTCAATGGTTGGCGCAATTTGGTTTTTATACCTTGCCGGGTTTAACATGAGTGTTGCGGTATGGGTAGGAATAATCGCCTTAGTTGGAGTTGATGCGGAAACAGGTGTTATCATGCTGCTTTATCTTGATATAGCATATGAGAAAGTTAAGAAAAAAGGTTTAATGAATTCTTTCGCCTCACTCCGTGAAGCAATTTTTGAAGGTGCAGTTAAAAGAATTAGACCCAAAATGATGACGGTTATGACAACCATGCTCGGACTCTTCCCAATTCTAATTGGCACAGGCATAGGTTCCGATGTTATGAAAAGAATCGCCGCTCCGATGGTCGGTGGAATTATAACAAGCTTTATAATGGAACTCACTGTATATCCCGCAATATTTTATGCTCTTAAACGAAGAGAAGTTAATAAAATGATAGCAAAACAAAATTCTAACTTATCACTCGAATCATAAAAATCTTTAGAAACTATAAGAGGTGAATAATATGAAAGAAATAAAAGCTTACGTAAGAAAAGAAAGAGCCGACATAATAATTGAGAAGTTGGAAAATGCGGGTGTTAAAGGTATGACAGTTTTAGATGCCAATGCCTTGGCTGAATGGGCTGATAAAAAAGCCTTCAGCTTCTCTATTGAATATGTTCAAAAATATTCAACAGTTGTTAAATTGGAAATTGTTTGTGAAGATTCAGAGACAGATAAGCTTATTGATGTTATTGCAAAATATGGAAAAACCGGTTCTTCAGGTGATGGAATGATTTTCGTATCAACTATTGAGAAGTCGGTGAAAATTAAAAACGGTGCAGTTAATGTTGTTTAGCAAAAAGTACTGGAGAAAGTATGAAAAAGTATAATAATATAATATGGTCGGCAATAGTAATTATAATCATCATCTCATCGACTCAAGCAGCACTTTATGCTCAGTCGTTTGAAGGCGAAAGAACAATAAATGTAAAAATGTTTGATGCTAAAATGGATGATTATAATTGTCCGGATAATCCGGATTGCTGTTTTAATAACCAAACTATTGAAGTTGATAATTCCGTGCATAGAAGTTTAATCAATACAAAATCAGTTTCTTCTGCAGATACTATTTTAACCGAAATCCAAATTATTGAAGTATCGAGTTCACTAAAATTAACTGATTTAAAATGTTGGAATACAAGCTCTCTGGTATCAAAGTTTTGTCCAATTTGTAAATCTTAAATAATAATTAAAAAAGGAGAATTAAAAATGAAGTTAAGAAATCTTTCCATCTTGTTAATGACATTTGCTTTAGTATTTATCTTAAACACTTCGCAATCTATTGCACAGGATAAACCCGATTCAACAACACATAAACATAAAATGATGGGTAAAGACCATAAACATATGATGGATATGAAAGACTCAACATCGATGCATAAAATGATGAAAGACAAAAATCATAAAATGCATGATATGAAAAAAGAATCTATGCATAAGGAAAGTATGCACGGACATATGACTGATTCAATTATACATGACGGTCTAATTGATTTACAGGCGATTGACAAAAATAAAGACGGAAAAGTTTTCCAAGATATGATGGATTGGAATGTAATTTCAGATGAAGCAGGAAGCTGCCCTCTATGTGAAATGAAATTAAAAGAAGTTTCTGTTGAAGAAGCAAAAATGAATCTGATTAAAAATGGGTTTAAAGTTAAAGAATAATCATGCCGGTGTAGGAATAATTATTCCTTACCGTTTGAATAAATAATGCCGCCCGAAATTTGGGCGGCTCGATTTAAGAAAATGGAGTTCAAAAGATGAAATGTCAAAAGTGTGGTAATCAAAACGATGCCGACGCAAAATATTGTGAGCAATGTGGTAATTATCTCTTAGACAATTCAAACAAGTCGTATAATAGGAAAATTAGGAATAAGAAAAGAGAGAATGAAAATAGAAATACATCCAATAATAAATCATTGAAACCTGTTATAACTGCAATGTTATCATTGAAATCAATATGGATATTCACTTCTGTATTTTTGTTTGCCTTATTACTGGTGGGAATATATTCATCAAATAGTAATAGATATAATCAAGATAATGACAGATTTATTGATGAACGAAGTGATAACCCAGTAATAGAGGCAAAAGTATTTGAAATTGCTTCTAATTTTGCATGCGGTTGTGGGAGCTGTAATGAAGAATCTCTCGATATTTGCAAATGTAATTTTGCCGTGGATGAACGACAGTTTATTAGAGATTATTTAGAACAAAATAAGAACACCTCAGATATAATCACAGCAATGATTACCAAATACGGCGGATTAAAGCCGGGTGTTTCTTTAATGAAATATGAAGAAACGAATAAGTCTGCAGCTCAAGCAACTCAAAGCGGTATTGCAACTTTTAGTGATCGAAGTGCAATTTACTCTGCCTTTAAATGTCCTTGCGGTCAATGTAATATTGATGAATTAACGGACTGTACATGCAATCATAGAAATGGGGCTACAGATGTTAAGAAGTTTATAGATACTAAAATTGCTGAAAATAGATTCAGTGTAGAGCAGATAATAGATGTAGTTGATAAAACTTACGGCGGGAAGAAGTAATGTTATCAAAAGTAAAAATAGCGGTTCTTTCTTTACTGCTGTTATCAGCTATCGATTATATGGCTGCTCAAGGAGTTAATAAAAAGATAATTCTCACTGGAATGGTAAAAGATGCTGAATCGAATGAGCCTTTAATTGGAGCAAATATTGTTATTGTTAATACTTATCTCGGCGCATCAACCGATATAGATGGGAAGTTTGAGCTATATATAGAATCAGGACGATATGATATAAAAGTATCAATGGTTGGCTATGAAGATTTGTATTTGACAAACTTTGAAATCGATAAAAACATTCAAAAAAAGATAAATGTCTCTTTACATACAAAAGCTATAGGCTTAGAATCTGTTATTGTAACTCCAAAACCTGAAAAATATGATGCTTCTGGATTAACAGCGAAACTTGATCGTAATATGATAAAGCATTCGCCAGGTTCTGCTCAGGATATTTTCTGGACACTTCAAACTCTTCCCGGGGTTTCAAGTGGGAGCGATGATTCAAAACTCTATGTGAGAGGTGGAAGTGCATCTGAAAACTTAGTTTTATTTGACGGGGCTGTTTTTTCAAATCCGTATCATTTCGAATTTATGGGTGGTGGATTGTTCAGCATCTTTAATTCAAGATTGGTTGAAGATGTGAAGTTTTATACAGGCGGTTATCCAGCACGGTACGGTGACCGCTTATCATCGGTGCTCGTTATAAATAATAAACAAGCAAACAAAGATAAATTTTCAGGTGAACTTAATCTTAGTTTAACGGATTTCAACGGTATAGTTGAATTTCCTATTAAGCAGTTAAACGCTTCAGGATTTATTTCATTAAGAAGAAGTTATTTTGATGTAGTTTATAGCTTGATCCCCGATTTAAAAAACGATAATGATGCGGTCCCTTATTTTATTGACAGTTTCGGTAAACTGGACTTTGATTTATCGGAATCAGTCAAACTTACGTTAACTGGACTTTCATCAAAAGAGGACTTAAAAGGAGATTTTGATTTCGACAATTTTAACGGTGAGATGTTATCAGATGGATATAATCAGTTATACGGTGCGCGGTTAAATCTTATTTTATCCGATAATCTTTTGAATGAGACAAATGTTTACTATTCTCATTCGGATAAACAGGCATCCTATCCCCAAAGTTCTTCGGAAAATTATGATCTAAAAGAGATAGCTGTAAAGAATGATATGTCTATTCTAATTTCAGGTCACGACATTCACGTGGGAGGTTGGCTTGTTCACAAAAGCGATAATGTATTTGTTAAAATTCCAGGTGAAATAAATTTTTACACACTTGAAGACTACAAGATAAACTCACAAGGCAACTATAATCTATTCTCACTTTATGTGGAAGATAAATTTGCGCCATTTAAAAATATTGAGATGAATGGCGGAATTAGGTTTGACTACCTCGACAAAACACGCAAGGCTGTTTTTTCACCTCGATTTAATATTGCTTATTCATTAAACGAACACATGAGTTTGTCGTTTGATTACGGCTGGTATTATCAATCACCATCAGCGTCTGAAGTCGGGCAGAATTCAAAGTTAGATTTTAAGAAGGCTGAAAGTATCGGTATAGGCATTAAACATCAATTCAATGAGCAGTTGATTGTAAACTTTGAACTATACAGTAAAAGAATGATTGATTTAGTGTCTCTTAATAATATGAATTGGCGATATTCAAGTGAAGGATACGGTCATTCAAGGGGGGCTGAACTGTACATACAATTTAAGCCGTCTGATAATTTCGCCGGATGGGTGTCTTACTCATATTCGGTATCAAAAAGAAAAGAAGGGATTATAAAAAGCGAAGAATTGTTTTCATTTGACAGAACAAACTTAATAAGTGCAGTAATAAATTATAAGTTTGAAGATGTTTGGGCATTTGGAGCGAAATATAGATTTGGTGACGGAACTCCATATACCCCTGTAACCGGAACTTATTACGACAATTCTACTTCTGATTATTATCCCATACTCGGAGGACAAAACTCAGCAAGATACCCGGCATACAATAGATTTGATTTACGTATAACTCGCCAATTAGCAATTGGGAATTATCCCGTCGAACTTTATCTCGAAATACTGAACTTATTTAATAACAAAAATATAATTCACTGGATGTACAGTAACGATTATTCGAGGAGAAGTTCGATGACTGTATTCCCAACTATACCTGTGCTTGGTATTAATATGAAATTTTGATATAAAAAACTAATCAATTATAGATTAACGGAGTCATAAAATGTCGTCAAATAAATTCTGTAAGAATTGTGGAACCGAGTTTGAAAGCAATGTGAAATTCTGTCACAATTGTGGAATGGAAGTTTCACAAAAAAACAATAAACAACAAAATAACAAGAAGAGAGAAAAAGTTTTAACACCTAAGAAATCAAAGATGAAATCCGCCAACGTATTATTAATGCTTACTTTTATAGGTGTTTTGTTTTTCTTTATTTTTAACTCATCAACCGGTACAAATAAAATAATAGACGCACAGCCAACAGTAGCCAATGAAGTTAATTACCCCTTATTCCCCATGGGTATGGTACCAATAACAGCTAAAGTTGAAAACGGTAAAATTATTATTCCTTTAGATATTGTTAAGGATAAGAAATTTGTATCCTTTTCATATAACGGTTCCGGTATTACTGTTCCGCTGCTCGCCTATATTTCGGAAGAAGGGAAAGTAATTACGGCAATTAGCATGTGCGAACCATGTAATTCAACTTCCTTTCATATAAAAGGAAATGAGTTAGTCTGCAACTCTTGCGGTACAACATGGGAAGTTGATAATCTTGAAGCTATCAGCGGTTCATGCGGTAAATATCCGCCTGATCCTATCCCAAGTGTTGTAGTTGGTAATGACATTCAAATAAATGTATCAAGTGTAGCTAATTGGCAAAGAAGGGTTTAAGGATTAGTTATGAATCTATATAATATTGCTATACACAGTCTTAAAAGAAAAAAATCGAAAACAGCATTTTTAATTATTGGATTAGTCTTAGCCGTATCATCGGTAGTTACACTTATTACGGTTTCAGAAATAGTAAATAGAAGTGTTGCCACAAATCTCGATGAGTTTGGGGCCAATATAGTTATTTCGCCTAAAAGTGATGAGCTTTCTTTGAACTACGGAGGTCTAACAGTAGGAGGGGTGTCTATATCCAATAACCAATTAAAAAATGAAGATATTCTATCTATAAAAAAAATAAAGAATAAAGATAATATTAGCATCATAGCGCCAAAGTTGTTGAATACAACAAACATTGAAGGAAAGAAGTCTTTGGTAGCAGGTATTAATGTTAATGAAGAACTAAAGTTGAAAAAGTGGTGGAAGGTAATAGGTAAAAAATCTATATCAAAATCTGAAGCATTAGTTGGTTTGAAGATAAAAGAGAAACTAAATATTAGATTAGATCAAATTATTAAAATTAACAGCCGAGAATTCACCGTTGTAGGTATAATTGAAGAAACAGGTTCGCAAGATGATTCAATGATTTTTATTAATCTTGATGAAGCACAAAGTGTCTTTAACCAGGAAGAAAAGTTAAGTCTAATTGAGGTTGCTGCACTTTGTTATGATTGTCCGATTGAAGAAATAGTTACTCAAACATCGAATCAATTACCACTTGCAGATGTAACCGCTATTAGGCAGACAATTGAATCAAAGATGACTGCAATACATAGTTTTGAACATTTTTCATTTGGTCTCTCAATGGTTATACTAATTATAAGCATGCTTATAGTGTTTACGAATGTTAATGCATCAGTAAGTGAAAGAACGGCAGAAATAGGTGTATTTAAAGCAATTGGATTTACCCGTAATAATATTACTACAATAATAATATTTGAGGTATTCCTAAGCAGTTTAATTGCAGGCGTTATAGGATATGTGATAGGAATATATGCTTCAAGAGTAATAGCACCTATATTGAGTATGAATAGCTCCTTAAACGTGGAGATAAATATTTATACACTTATAATCGCAACGTTCTTGTCTCTTATAATTGGCGTGCTGTCGAGCCTTTATCCTGTTTACCGGGCAAATAAGTTAGACCCGACAGTTGCTTTTAGATCACTTTAAAATTATTGAGTAGGTATAAGGAAAGTAAAAATGAGTTTTATAGAAATAAATAATTTGACAAAAGAGTATAGAGCTTCCAAAGAAAGTGTTCTCGCAATTAATGATGTATCCGCGGCAATAAACAAAAACGAATTTGTTGCGGTAATGGGACCTTCCGGTTCAGGAAAAAGCACATTTCTTACAACAGTCGGAGGCTTAAGCAAACCGTCAAATGGAACTGTTAAAATTGATGATATAAATATATTCGGTTTGAATGTAGATACGCTTGCAAACTATAGGAGGGAGTATATAGGGTTTATCTTCCAGTCATTTCATCTATTGAAGTATCTAACTGTACAGGAAAATGTTTTATTGCCGTTAGTTTCAAGTGATTTAAAGAAAAAAGAAAAAATAGAAAAGTGCCATGCTATACTTTCGAAAGTCGGTTTAGAGACCAAAGCCAAAAGAATGGTGGACGAATTGAGCGGCGGTGAGCAGCAGAGGGTTGCTATCGCAAGAGCGCTTGTAAATGATCCCCTGATACTACTGGCAGACGAACCTACAGGTAATTTGGATTCCAGAACAGGGGAATCTATAATGAACTTATTTAAAGATTTAAACGCTGAAGGTAAGTGTGTAATTGTCGTTACACATGATAATAAAATTGAAAGATATGCTCAACGCAGCATATATTTTCTTGACGGTAAAATTGTGAACTAATTGAAATGAAAAGAATAAATATTTTTGCAACAGTTATTGTTTTGTTATCTATTTCATTGTTTCCAAGAAATGAAGCTTTAGCACAGGAATTTAAAACAAGAAGCAATAAGATTGGTGCACCCGGTATTGAAAAGATAATACAAGACGGCAACTTTAATGAAGCGATAGTAAAACTAAATGAAAAACTTGAATCAGAACCGAATAACACTGAATTATTAAATCTTTTGGGTGATTTATATAATTACATGGCTCTTTATAAAGAGGCTATAAACATATATGAAAAATCTTATAAAATTGATTCAAATAGTCATGCACTTTTTGGAGAAGCTATTGTTAATTTCCTCATTGGTGATTTGGATGAATCGAAAAAACAATTCATCATAGTTATAAGATCGGGTTACAGATTAATTGATTCTTATAACTTTATGGGGAAAATTGAATTGTTAAATGGCGACTTGGCGGAAGCTGAAAAGTATTTTAATAAAACTTATTCAATTGACAGTGTAAATATTGATGCAATAACAAACTTGGGTATAATTTATCAGCAGCTCGAATTGAATGCCAGGGCGGAAATGTTTCTTAAAAAGGCAGTTGATCTTTCTTCAAATGATTCTGATTCTTACTTAAATCTTGGTGTTTTTTATGGAATGACAGATAAGTTTAATGAAGCTGTAATAAATCTTAACAAAGCTATCTCGTTAAATTCGAATAATAAAAAGCCTTATCGAGCGTTAGGGGTGCTATATCTTAATCATGCAATATTTGCTGAAGCTGAGAATAATTTCAATAAAGTACTTAAGCTGGACCCTTTTGATAGTGAAGCTTATTTTAATTTAATAGTGTTATATGCACAGCAATCAGATTATAACAAAGCTATAAAGACGTTTGAAAAAATGCAGATACTCGGTTTGTCCCATCCTCAGTTATATATCGCTGTTTCTAATATCTATTTTAAACAGAATAATTTAGAAGAGGCATTAAAATATTCAAAAATGCAGGTAGCTTCATATCCGGATAAAATTGAAGGATATTTAGCATTATTGGGCATGTACAAATTTATGGGGCTGGATAGGGAATATGATGAACTTTACGAAAAGGTGAAAGAGAAAATACCATTATCAAGTAACAATATGACAAAAGAAATTCATGAGACAATAACAAACTTTTTAAACAATAACAGAAAATAGTCTTTAAACTTTTAGAGATTGGCTATAATACTTAAAGAACATGATTTAGAATATTTATGGAGAGCAGTATGTTAGGTAATTTTTTAGTTGTCGCGGCACTTTTAGCGGGACTGTATAGTACATTCAAATATTTCAAGGCTTATTACGGTGAATATAAAAATATAATTCATGCAAGGTATGCTTACCATGCTATGACTGTATTGGTTATAATCGCAAGTACATATCTGCTCTATTTGATACTCACTCATCAATATCAATACAAATATATTTTTGAATACAGCAGCGGTGATTTATCATTTGGTCTTCTATTGTCCACCTTTTTTGCCGGGCAGGAAGGGAGTTTTTTGCTTTGGCTTCTGTTTACAGTAGTGATTGGATTGTTCCTTCAGAATTATACATCTAAAAGAGGAGATTTGGAAGCGCGTGTAATGATGGTTTATACTTTGGCAGCAGTATTTTTGTTAGTAATGGTTAATCCTCTTTTGAAGAGTCCATTTAATTTAATCTGGTCTGAAACAAATTACGTTAATATAAAATACTTCAATCAATCCATTCTTGGAATGCCCGCCTTTAAGAACTTTATTTTCGATAGTAAAGAGTCCAATGAAAATTTTGTTAAGGTGGGCACTGACCTTATAGCTGTATTAAATAGTAATGGTATTGAATTTAGTCAGTTTCTATTCAAAGGGAAGGGGTTAAATCCTTTGCTCCAAAATTTTTGGATGCAGATTCACCCGCCTATTTTGTTTTTAGGTTTTGCTCTTACAACTGTTCCTTTCGCATTTGCAGTTTCATCCTTAATAAAAAATAAGTATGACGAGTGGATTAAGCTTGCGTTGCCGTGGACATTATTCACTTGCGTAATTTTAGGACTCGGCATAATGATTGGCGGTTATTGGGCGTACGGCGTTTTGGGCTGGGGCGGATATTGGGCATGGGACCCGGTTGAAAACGCAAGCCTTGTTCCATGGATTATAAACGTAGCTCTTATCCATACAATGCTTATACAAAAACAAACCCAAGTCAATCAAAGAATAGGACGCTTTGCAAAAACTAATTTGGTGCTTGCTGTACTTATGTTTGTACTGGTTATTTATAGCACATTTTTAACAAGAAGCGGAATTCTTTCTGATTCATCCGTCCATTCATTTTCTGACCCAGGTACAATCGTTTATTCAGCGTTGTTGATATATATACTTACATTTTCTTTAATCGGGTTTGGCGGAGTTTACATCAGGAGGAAATCATTAAAAAACTTCACTGATGGTGAAGAAAATATTTTATCAAGGGAAACTGTACTGTTTTACGGAGCCGCTTTGCTTGTTGCTTCAGCTACAGTTGTATTTGTAGGCACATCGGCACCGCTTATAGGTCAATCAGTAGAAACTGATTTTTATAACCAAATGAATTTACCACTTGTCTTTGCGATGAGTTTATTAATTGGAATAAGTTTATTTCTTAACTGGAAATTCAATGACAGTAAAATATTCATTAAAAATCTTCTAACTCCCGTAATAATTTCAGTATTATTTACATCCGTCATTATTTTGTTATCCAAATTAAATGATGTTCTTTATATACTTTTCTTATTCTCAAATATTTTTGCTCTTGTTGTAAACTTTATACTATTGGTAAAAGTCCTTAAAAGCGGATACCGTTTTTGGGGAGGGCACCTATCACATATCGGATTTGCTGTATTTCTAATTGGAGTGCTAATCTCAGGTGTTTTCAGTAAATCGCGCCAGGTAGAGTTAACGAAAGGTGTTAAGCAAAATATCCTCTCTCATGAGCTTACTTTTGTAGGTATGAAACAAATTGAAAATGGAAAGAAGTATGCATTTGATGTAGCCATAAATAATGAAAACAAGTCTTTTCTGTCTTCGCCGGTAATGTATATATCCGATTTTAATAACAGCTTAATGAGGGAACCTGATATAATTGAAGGACTTCTTTCTGATTTTTATGTGTCGCCGACTTCTTATACAGATAATAAAGAGAGTGGAAATAATGGAAGTGCAGTTTCTGCAACTTTAAGAAAAGAGGAAAAATTCAAATTCAAAGATGCTGAATTAGAATTTGTCGGTTTCAATTTGCCGGATCATTCATCGGACGGAATGACACAGGGCAATGAAATTATAGTAGGAACAAAAATTAATGTTTATTACAAGAATAAAGTCTATAGCGTAGAACCAAGAATGAAAGTTATAGGCGACAAAAAAGAATTTGGAGAATCGATAATTAAAGAAGCCGACCTAAAAATAAAACTTACTTCGTTAGATGTTGCCGGGTCTGTAAATTTAATACTGAGTTCAGCATCAAATAAATCAGTCACTCCAATTACACCCAATGAAGTTTTGGCTGCTGACATAAGTGTGAAACCTTTTATTAGCCTTGTGTGGATTGGTGTTTTCATAATGTCAGTAGGGATTGTAATAGTTACACTCAGAAGAAGTAAAGAAGTTTAATAAATTAAAAAAGATATATTATAAAATTTACCTTGGAGCTAACATGAGTTTGAGTAAAAATAATTTTTTGACGTTATCTGCAATCATGATTTCCTGTTTTATTCTTGCTTTTTTTAATACAGTATCAGCTGATTCATTTTATAATAATTCGGATTCAACCAAATATAAGACAATTGACCGGAATAATAACGATTCATTATTTATTAATGAGTCCGGGACTAATAATAAATCTTGGAATGAGGTATGTCCTGTTTTAGGATTTAAAGTTGATCCGAAGCAAGAAACGATTTTGTTTGAAGACAAATTATATGGTTTCTGCTGTAAAGATTGCCCAAGAAAGTTTTCCAAAAATTCGGTCGGGTATTCATTAAACCTGCACGAAGATGGTAAAAAATTCATAGGAAAAAAAGGATTGCCTCAAAAACTAAAACAATAATTTAACGTATCACGAAAGGAAAAATTATGCAGATTATACCAGAATGGACACCCAACATACATCCATTAATTGTGCATTTTCCAATAGCCATTTTAATCTTAGCTGTCTTTACAAACTTTTTCAGTCTTGTTTTAAAGAAATTTGAATGGCTGCCAAAAGTCTCAATAAGTCTATACATTTTAGGTACGATCTCGGCAATAACCGCTTTCTTTACAGGCAGGGCTGCCGCCGATTCACTTGAACTTCCTGTGAAAGTAATGAGTACACTTACCAGCCATGCTGATTGGGCAGAAATAACAGTATTGTATTTTACAGTATTTACGGTTGTTTATACGGTATTTTTAATCTTTGAAAAAAAGTTGCTGAATAAAATTTCAAACCTTATGAAGCCGGTGATTTTTTTGTTTGGCTTAGGCGGATTAATACTTGTTTATCTCACCGCCGATGCCGGAGCTAAGATGGTATATGGTTACGGATTAGGTACAGGCAAATTAAATAATATTACTAACAATTCGAATGAAACCTATAATATTCAAGAAAAAGCAAAAGAAGAAATTGTCTCGTCAATAAATACTTCAGATAATGGTTCATGGAAATTCTATTCTGCTGTAGGTGCTGTATCAACATTAAAAAATGACTTCACATGGCTGAATGGACAAAGCCCGAATATCGAGATAGATTTATATCATGATAAAAACGAAACATTTACAACAATAAATCCTAATAACAATTCAATGCTTGTCAGTTATGGGAATAAGTTAAAAAATGTTCAGATCGAATTAAACGCAAACCTTGATTCATTGCAAGGTTCTTTTTCAATAGTTCACCATTATATTGATAGTAATAATTATGATTATGTGCTGATCAAAGAGAATGAAATTTCTATGGGACGTATTTCTAATGGAATGGATGAAGTTTTTGAGAAGGAAACTTTTCTGGCTCAAGGATGGGTAGATATTAAAATCATAATTTCGGGAAAACATTTTAGGACTAATATAAATAATAAATTGGTCGTTCATGGACATGGAGCTGAACCGGATTCGGGTACAACCGGATTCAAATTATCTGGGAAAGGAAGTTTTTTGATTTCTGATTTTGAAGTTCAAGTGTTATAAGAAAAGTAAGTGGTAAATAATGTAGGTACTTTTTAAACACCTTAAACATTTGGGAAATATTGGAGTGCTTACTTATGAATAACAAAATAATAATTATTAAACAAAGTCTTATTAAAATGCGGAGGAAGAAATGCTCAAAAAAATAGTTGCTTCTATTTTTATAATGTTAGTGTTTGCCACATTAGCATTAGCTCAAAATGTTACCATAGATACCTACGGGGTAACAGACAGGAAAGCTGCGGTTTCGGCAGAGGATATTTTTGATTTATCATACAACGGTTTAACAAATGTTGGAACAGGTACCAAGGTTTATCTAAAAGGATTTTCCGCAAACGGAGATGCGTCTGCAGGGCAATGGTTAATTGTTAAATTACCTGACGGTTCATCAGCCTCTTATGGAAATTCAATGGAACTCGATTCAAATACACAAATCACCTCCATTGTATTAGATGTTACCGGAACATACACTTTTCAATTTTCTGTCAGCGCCGGATATGATGAAATTACCTTTAATGCGGGTACCTATTTAGGTTTACCAACAGGTTTTAACTGTGCAACATGCCACACAGAAACGGCTTCAAAATGGGCTGAAACAAACCACGCAACTACCTTAGAGCGAGCTTTAAAAGGGACTCTCAGCAGCAATTTTAAAGAAAGCTGCGTTCGCTGTCACTCAACCGGTTATGATGCAAACGCAGACAACAACGGTTTTGACGATAGAGATTTTGTTTTCCCGGATACATTAAGCGAAGAAGCTTACAACCAGGTTCTAACTAACTCCCCTTCAGCAATGGAATTAGCAAACGTTCAGTGTGAATCTTGTCACGGTCCCGGAAACGCACACATGGGCAATACTTCCGATTCCAAAATTGTTAACTCAATTTCACAAGAAACTTGTGCCAAGTGCCATGACTCCGGTACGCATCACGTATTTCCATCACAGTGGGATGTCTCAAAACACGCGACACTAACAGGCGAAGGTGCGGGGCAAACAAGATCTTCATGTGCGCCTTGCCATAACGGTGCAGGATTTGTTAAATATATTAAAGGCGGAAAAGCAGGCTTAACTGAAAACGAACCTGAAAATGTTAACATCACTTGTGCAACTTGCCACGATCCTCACGATGCTACAAATAAACATCAATTAAGGACAGTTGAAGCAACACTTGCAAATGGTGAAGATGTTACTGTTGGGGGAATGGGCAAGCTTTGTATGAACTGCCACAAGACACGTAGAGATGCTGTAGATTATACATCCAATTATTTAAATAACCTAAGTCCATACTACGGCCCACACTACGGTCCGCAGTCGGAAATATTATTAGCTAAAAATTATCCTGATTTAGGAACGGCTTTTCAATCTACTAATCATATAAACTATACTACTGATGCATGCGTTAGCTGCCATATGAATGCTCAAGGCGCTGTTGATGAAGAAGGTAAAGTATTATTAAGCGGCGGCCACTCATTTAGAATGAGCACACCTGAAGGTGTTGATAACGTTGCAGCATGTACACCTTGCCATAGTTTTGAATCATTTGATAAAATTTCTGTTAAAGTTAACGGTTCTGCCGACTTAGACGGTGACGGTACTGAAGAAGGATTACAGGCGGAAGTTTACGGGTCTCTCGAAAAAATTGAATTATTGCTTCCTCCGCTTGGATCAACTGAAATTTCTACAATAGATTCTTCATGGTCGCCTATTCAAGCTAAAGCATTTTATATTTGGGAAATGGTTGAAGCGGACGGAAGCTTTGGTGTTCACAATGCTAAATTTGTGACAGGAATTTTAATGGAAACCATCGCTCAATTAGAAGGCACTACAGCAGTTGAAGAAATTGAAGGTTTACCTGTTAGTTACATATTGGAACAAAATTATCCCAACCCCTTCAACCCTTTTACTACTATTAGATTCTCAATTCCAGAAGCAGGAAATGTTAAGATTACTGTTTACGATGCTATAGGAAATGAAATTGAAGTACTGGTTGATAAAAATATGAATCCAGGCGTTTTCAACGCTACATGGGACGCAGCCAACTATGCTTCGGGTATCTATTTATACAGAATGCAGACAAACAATTTTGTAAGCGTTAAGAAGATGATACTTGTAAAATAAAATACGGCTTGCCCCTATTCGTCGGGAAATTTCACGAGCTATCACAAATTGACTCGATTGGCCGGGGAATTAAACAAATAAACACAAACAGGACTTCCGCAACGCGGGGTCTTGTTTGCTTACTTATGAATAACGAAATAACAATACTAAACAGGGAGTTAAAATGAAAAACTTAAAAAACTATTTATAATAATGACTTTAATACTTTTTGTATCAAACAACAATTCAATATTTGTCCAGCACAACAATATGCACAATAATGTGCAAAACAATGCTTCTCAAATAGGATGAATTTCAGACGATAGGGAAGAGATATTTGAAAAGGAAAAACTTCTGACTCAAGGATGGATAGATATGAAATCTATAATTTCAGGAAAACATTTTAGGATAAATATAAATAATAAGTTAGTTGTCCATGAGCACGGAGCTGAACCGGATTCTGGTGCTGTCGGATTCAGATTCTTTGGGAAAGGGAGTCTGTTGATTTCTAATTTTGAAGTTCATGCACTGTGAAAAAATGATTTTCAGTAATGGAGTATGACTTTTAACCTTCCTGCATTTTTAAAGTAATTTAAAACTATAAAATTATTTAAAGTATTTTATGGTATAAAATAAAAGCGCCCAACCTGAATAAATAATACATAACATCCAATATACTACTCGAATAGTAAGTTTAGATTTGAATGATATTATCGATTATCCCGAGTAAATCCTTAACATATCATGCGCCTGACTTGAGACTTTCAGGTAAGAAATATAAAATTCCAGGCATTTCCCGAGTTTATTTTAGATCATAAACTAAATAATTGACTTTGGCATTATAATTGTCTCTATTTATGCATAAATAAATTAATAATCACAATAAATAAAGGATCAATATGAATAACTTAAAGAAATATTTAGCAGTAATAATTATGTTACTTTTTGTATCAAGTAATAATTCTTTATTCGGGCAACATGGTAACATGCACAACAATTCGTCTCAAATGATGAACCATAATATGCAGAATATGCAGCAGATGACGGAACATATGAACAAAATGACAACTCAAATGCAGGATATGATGCAGAATATGAACCAAAATATGAATCAGAACATGACCGGCAATGATCATAAAATGAATAACAAGGGTCACTCCAATAATATGATGAATGAAGGTTCAATGAGCATGATGAAAGACATGCAGAAAATGTCTGGACATATGGAAGGTATGTTGGAGCAGATGAATAATTTGCTGAAAAACAAAGAGATGATGGGAGATGAAAATATGATGAAAAACATGAATGAAATGATGTCTAATATGGATGAAGTAATGAAGAATTATAAGAACATGTTAAATTATTACCAGAATAATAACGGCAATAAAAAAGCTGAATAACTATAAGGGTAAAAATGAAAAAGTTGTTTAATATATACATTAGTATTTTAGTATCCTTTATGGTTGTTTCGAATATTGCTGCTCAAGATAAATGGTATTATTACACTTCATTTCAAATGCAGATCAACGACCAGCAGAATGACTATTTGTTATATAATGGGATTAGGTTTCAGACTCAAGATTTATATCTGAGTCTGAGCATTCCATTAATATTTAATCATGATAATACAGCTAATTCCAATACTGGAAATACATCAAATGAAATGATGGGCAGTAATGGAATGAGTGCATTCAATAACATTGATTTTGGAGATATTTATATAAACGGAAGTTATAAGTTAATTCAGGAAAGCGGATCATTCCCGTCTTTTTCACTTGAAGGATATGTGAAGTTACCCACAGCCCCTGCTGATTATTATTTCGGTTCAGGAAGCGCTGATTTTCAAACAGCAGTAGGGATAAGGAAGATTATAGGCAGTTTCTTTTTGTACGGACAGGTGGGTTACTTGTTTTTAGGTACTCAAGATGAAAATGTTTTAAATCCTTTAACAATCAGCTCCGGAATCGGTTATGCTTTCATGAACGGGGAACACTCAATTATTTTAGGATATGATTCTTATTCAACAGTTGTTCGAGGTTCAGAATCACCGGAACAAATTGCCGTGGGATATAATTATATGATTAAACGCGGATTGTTCCTCAACTTTATTACTTCAAAAGGTCTAAACAACTCGACTTCAGATTATTCATTTTCAGGCGGCATTAATTTGGAGCTTTAAGTTATTTAACAAATGACAATAATTTTTAATTAAAAAATAGAGGTGAAATAAATGATTAAGCAAATATTTACAATATTAGGTCTGTTTATAGTTTCAAATTTATACGGACAACATTTCGGAGGGCATGGTTATTTGAACCCGGATTCTTTAGAATCAGTAACGGTTACAGGCACTGCTATTATTGATGAAAATTCAGTTCATCCAATTTACTATTTGGATGTTGACGGCGATACAAACGCGGATTATCATTTAAGTTTCGGTCCTTTTTGGTACACACCCGATAGTTCAAACGCAACAAGACCGTTAAACGGAGATCAGATTACTATTACCGGCGGTCTTCACGCTGACGGTGGAATGAATGAAAGTACTATAGTTGTTTACGAAATTAATGGAGAATTTTGGAGAGATCCTTATTATGCCGAATGGAATAATATGGGGCGGCATAGTCATAATATGGGGAATCACCACGATGGCGGTCAAGGTTATGGATTCGGCTGGGACCATGATACATTAAAGACAACTGAGTTAAGTGGAACTGTTATTATTGACACTACATTTTATTTTGGGCATTATTATCTTGATATTGATGCTGATAATCTGCCTGATTATTTTCTTAACTTTGGTCCCTATTGGTATGAACCGGAATCAGGAGCAACAAGACCTTCAAGCGGAGAAAGTATTACAATTATTGGCGGTTTATTGGAAAATGATGAAGCTACTCCAATGTTAATAGTTTATGAAATAAATGGACTTGAGTGGAGAGATTCTTCAACTTTAGGGAGTCATTTCGGTGGGGGATGGATGCATAACACAAATGATACAATTAGTTTTCATTCACCTTTCGATAATATGGATAGACTGACTTTCCATTCAGGTTGGAAGAACGGAGGTATGCACGGGCATGGCGGAGGTTCTTTGCCTGATTCTCTTTTCTGTCAATTTTTTGAAGTTTATCCTAATAACATTCCGAATTTGGATAACCACAAAGTATTAGCCGGTTATGAAGTTAATATGTACTTTCCTAACGGTAGTAACGGAATGTGGGATAACGGTAGAATGGGTAACCATATGAGTCTTGGTTCAAATGTTGATTTCATGTTACATTATACTGATATACAATTAGAGTTTTCAGGTGTTGATGAAAATAATATTGCCGTAAAATATTGGGATAACCAGGGAGAAAATTGGGTCGAAATCCAAAACGCAACAATAAACACAGAAAGTAATACAATATCATTTTCTAATGAAGAAGTGAGCAGCTATATAATATTATTTGATAATCAATCTGTAACTTCGATAACTGATCAACAGCAAATAATACCAGACAATTTTGCGCTGAATCAAAATTACCCGAACCCTTTTAACCCGAGCACCAACATTGAATTTAGTATTAAAACTCAAGGTAACTATTCAGTAAAAGTATTTAATATTATTGGACAGGAAGTTGCAACTTTAACAAATAGAGTATATGCACCGGGTAACTATAAAGTAAACTGGGATGCTGGCAAATTAACTTCAGGAATTTATATTTATCAACTTTCAGGTAATAATGTACTTCTTAGTAGAAAAATGATTTTGGTTAAATAAGCCTCTATTTACTTATATATGTAAAATATCAAATCAGGGCAGAAAAGATTCTGCTCTGATAATTTCAGATATTATATAAAAGTATTCCCACTAAAATCTCTAAAGTTTTTGTATCACCTTTCCCACATTAAAATAGAATACTCATATATAATTGTTATTTATAAAAAGGCATATAGCGATGTTATGTCTTATTATAAAGTTGTCCATTAGCAAATTTTTATTGTAAAATTTATTCAGCTCGAATTATTCCCAAAACCCCAAATCAATAAACAGCCCCCGGGGGTTGTTATTGTGCGGACATCTGACCTGGTATAAGTAAAGTAGTGACATGGTACCTTTTTGCTTTTCGATGCGAGGTACCGGGGGTCTAAAAATACATAACAAATCTTTACAGCCTCTCATTGGTTAATCCGGTGAGGGGCTTTTTTGTTTTAAAGCTAATAGAATAAAAAAAACAATTCACTAAATTAACATAATGGAGAAACAACCATGAAAAACCAAACAGCAAACAACTCGTATGAGTATCACTTTTTCAATTCCGCAATCCATAACATTTCAAAAGTGGAATTCCAGTCACTCTTCTTCAGCGAGGCAGATATTGAAAGAACACTGTTAGAAGGTAAATTCAGCTTTGCGTATTTGAGAGAAGATAAACTCAGAACGATTGATGTTTACGACTCTCAAGGTGTGCTTATTAAATCAAATGATTTCCTTGGTAGGTTTGGAATTCAAATCAATAGCAGTAATCTGTTTAAGACCGGTAAATATCTAAGCCGTGTATTCAGACCGAGTAAGTATGGTGGGTTCATTGATAACTTGGATATCCACATGAATCAAAGTCATAACGGAAAAGAGACAGACGGTATATCGCTAATATCGTTACGACTCGCTCACAGACTTGGATGGAAAGAAGCGCATCCAGAGATGTCAGCTCAGTTTACGTTATTCTACAAAGACGGATTAGTAAAAGGTCATTGCGTTGTTTCAGATAAGATAGAGCATGATGTTGTTATATACGGTGATGATAATATTAAGAAAGAGATCACGCTAATTAACGGATTAAATTATATCGCCTTTGAGCCGGTAAAGTTAGGTAATTCCTTACGCCTCGACATACAATCACTCCTCAATTTATGGGAAGTATTCGAAGGTGAGCAGTATCTTCAATGGGCATTCGACGGGATCGAAAAATTCAAGGAAGATTTGTTTAAAGGCAAACTCGTTAATTGGCTGGATAACTTTGATGAGATAGATAATGAAAAGTTTGAGAGCGAGAATTGGACGTTAAGAAAAGCAATCTGGAGCAGGGTTGATTACAGAAGATATCCCGGACTTGTGAGAGCGGCATGGACAATGTTCAGAAGTTCTATACTTACGTACGCAGAAAATAGTAAAGGCGAACCGGTCTTTAGAATTCCAGTACCGGATGGAAAGCGAGCATACTTAAGAGTCGATTTACGAAATCATAATAAAGATGGCAATTTCATTACAACGGTTAAACGATATAAAGTTGAGCTTGACAATTTCGGTAATCTATGGATAAATCCTAAAGACGCGTATAATACACTTTTAACACTCGGAGGCGCTGACTTTGATGACAGCGTTGGGATTATACCGGTTGAAGATAACAAAGCAATTATCTATCGTAACCCAAACCAATACGGCGAACTTATCCATACTAAAATAATCTATAACGGTGTTAAGGTTGAAGTCGGCCATACAATCACCGGCAGTTTTCCAAGTAAGAACTCAGTCATTGATCGCATAGAATTTCAAAGGGCTCTATGGGATAATAAACTGTTTAGTGAATGGCTTAAGAAAAGAATGAAATACATTCCCACAAATAAATCTATTCTGGATTATACTTTAGCTAATCTTATTCGTGCTTATAATACTATAAAAGATAATTCAACAAATATAGGTTACGCGGCAAACGGAGAGATGGCAAGATCGGCTATAAGAATAACACAAAAAGATTATTTCCATAAAATCAGACATAATTTTTATTGGGATCTTGAAAGGATTATTGACGCTACAGTTAAAGACGGCATTGCGGCAGATGACGATATGAAGGCGGTCTCAGATATGTATGAGTTTATAATCGAAAATAATATCCCATTGCCAAAATCATTGCTCTATAGATTTCCACAAAAGGTTCAAGATAGAGTATGTTTAGCTGATAAACATCCGCTTGATGAATTATTGGAGGCGGTCAAATACTTTATAGATGAAGCCGACAAAGAAATTTTAGGCAGTGGTTCTGTAAGCAAAGGAAACAGAGTAAAAGGAAAAATTGATAATCTGGATATCCCGCTTATTGAGATAGGCAAATCAAATCTCGACAATCCTCTTTTTGAGATTGGTGTATCACTGTTGGGTTACTATAATAAGAACATAGCTATACTGCTTGATAAAACAGACCAGCTACCCGCATTTGAAAAAGAGATAATACGCAAGGAAGGGATAGACAAAATACAGAAAGCTTTTTTGTCGAAGCTTAGTAGATATTCGATAGATGAAAGAAGTCTGCTCGCGAAAGTTTTTGCCTACCAGATATATAAAACTAACAGAGCACCACATGACAGTATATTATGGATTAGGGATATTGACGGTTTAAGAGGAACAGCTAATGATACAATTCAAATGCTTGCAAACTTAGAATTGGGATGCCATATAAAAAACAATGGCAGCCTTAATAGAATAAGAGAAAAGAAAGTCGAAAGGATAACTACAAAGAACATTCGCATATGGTCGAGCGATTCAATATCAAGTGTCAAATATGAATGCGCTTCTGAAATATTGATTGAATCAAACAAAGCTCTCATTAAGGGAAGTATTCTAAACGTTGGTGAAGAGTGCCGCATTTCGGAGGGTGTTTACAAAATTCATTCAGTTGTTCAAGCAGTAAGTCGCAGCAACAACAGACCTCTCAAAAATAGTCTCGTGGTTTATCTACAATACTAAGAGTAAAATAAATCCTCCGCACGTATATATCCGTGGGGATTTTTTCCTTGCCATAAACTCCGCTTAAGACACACCTATAATTAATGATTTGAGTTTTACACCAAGTTTCTTAAACGCTCCGCTAAGTCTTGAAAGACCTTTCTTAATGTCTTTTGCTATTTGAATCATTATTGCGCAATAAATAATAATCGGTATCGAAATGATAATTAGTATCACTAAAAATATTTTGGTCGGTAAGCCCATATGATCTCCTGAAGTTTAATTGTGAAGACAAATAAGCTTCGGGTATTTCGAGAGATCAAGAAAAATCCATCACAATTTTACCCTCAAAACATAAAAATCAATTATAACAAATTAAGGAGGTGTTCCATGTTCACACTATTAGCAGTGATATTCTTTCTATTCATAATATTCGCGTTACTTCGAATACTCTTCGGGATAGTTGTTGTACTTAAGAAATATCTCAACGGTGAAATCCAACTATCTATTGAAGAAAAACAAGAAATGAAAAAAAGCTTTTGGAACGGAATAATGTTAGTCATTAGACATTTGTTCTTATTTAAATAACTAAAACAAACTGGAGGAAGTATATGCAAGAAGGACATGATTTTATAAACGAGCTTCTGCTTGAAGCAGAGCAGAAAGAAACAGAGCTGTCGTTCGCTCACTTTGATTTAATTATTAAAGAAATTTCTGATTTGTACAATTTAATAGCACGTACAATTAAAGAAGCCGAGTCTGAAATAGAGATTATAAATGACTGGGCTTTAAACCGTAATGTAAAACATCAAGAGAAGATTGAATTTCTGCAGAAGAAACTCGAAGCGTTTATTCGGTCACAGAATCAGAAGACAATAAACCTTCCGCACGGCACACTTAAAATTAGGAAGAAAGCAGATAAAGTTGAGATAACAGACATGGATGAATTTCTAAAGTCGGCTACTCAAATGATGCTGACTGTAGTGCCGGAATCGGTAAAACCAAATCTTAACGGTATCAAAACTGCTATGAAAATGTCCGGTAAAGTGCCGAAAGGTGTGGAGGTTATCGAAGGTACAGAAGAGTTCTCACTTAAAATAAAGGAGGTTAATAATGACTCAACGAACTAAACTTGAACTTGAGTTAAATAAGCCAACGGAGATAGAGTTGCTTTATGACGAATGTGTTTCTGGAAACAGTCAATACGGAGATTATTATTTATACGCAGTTAAATCAGATGGAAAGGAATGGTCATTCTTTCCGAATGAACAAGTCCACTTTCAATTGAAGACTTTACGCCGGGGAGATAAAGCCGTTATTACAAAGTTAGCTTCGCAACGCGGGAATAAAATAGTAACAACATTTGATGTGCAAGTAAATAACAAAGTCTCAGTATCAGCGGCGGCTGAACCCGAATATATAAATGATACAAACGAGGACAAATACACTGACCGTTACTATGAAGTGATTCTGCAAAGCTACCGTGATGCTTTAAAGATACAAGGTAAGTTAAACGGGCTTGTCGATGTGAACAAGATAGCAATTACTCTCTTTATCGCCAGAAGTAAGTAGGAGGCATCATGAGTTCACTAAAAAAAGAAATCTATGCTCAAATAACGGAGCAACTCAAAGAGAAACTTTCTCAAGGCACAATCCCATGGCGAAAATCTTGGGAAGTTGGATTGCCTACAAATCTGCAAAGCAAACATACATACAACGGAATAAACTTTATAAACCTTTGTATGAACGATTATCCGAGTCCGTATTACGTTACTTTTCTTCAATGCAAGGAACGAGACGGATATGTTAAGAAGGGAGAGAAAGGAAGCTGGGTTATATATTGGGATTTGAAGGAAGTCCCTTCAAATAGTGATGAAGAGGTAAAACGTGTACCTTTTATAAAGAGGAGCATTGTATTTAATCTCGCGCAAACTTCATTGTTTTATGATAATGACGAAGAACGGAAAATTATTCAATGTGAGGAAGTTATCAAAGGTATGGAGTTGCGCCCCGATATTAGGCACAATACACTTCGGGCTTATTATTCTCCGGTTGAGGATTATATATCCTTACCGCCGGTTCACTCTTTTAATTCAGAAGCGGAGTATTACTCAACACTTATGCACGAACTAATTCATTGGAGTGGACATACTTCAAGACTGAATAGAAAGAGTTCCGTTTCTGATGAAGAACTTTACAGCTTCGAGGAATTAATCGCCGAAATCGGAAGTGCATATCTTTGCGCATTGACCGGGATAGCTCCAAAGACTCTCGACAACCAAGCAGCGTATATACAAGGCTGGCTTAAATTAGCAGAGTTAGATGAAGACGTATTTATGAAAGCCGCCGTCGAAGCTCAGAGAGCGGTTAACTACATTATCACACCACATACAAACAGTAAATCTAATGCCGCATAATAATCATTAATTAATAAATCACATTTTTTAACACATTTAGGAGAAAACTAATATGTCGGCTACGTCAATAGTTATATGGGCAACTTCTATTTATATCCCGTTTTGGGTATTTGTAATGCTAAGTTTAATGTCTATATCAAAATCAGTATTTGATCACTATAAGAAAATTGAGAACCCTTTAAAACTCAAAAGAGGTTTTGTTATAGCTTTCAGAGCATCACTTGTATGTTTTGTATTTTATTTCACACTTACGTTCTTTCTATATTTTACGAACCTATATTTTAACAATACACCATATTACACTGGCTCAGTATCGTTGCTTGTATCACTTTACACGTATTACAAAATGATAATTACTTACGGTAAGAAAGGCGCTTTCATCGAAACTATCAAATCTATAAGCAAACTCTGGAAATAATAACAACTCTCGCCAACAGCTTCATTCTATAAATCATTAAATAAAAACTAACAACCAAAATTATGGAGGCATAATGTATTCAAACAGAAGTATTTCATTTAAACAGATAGTGTTCACAATGTTATTAGCTTTGCTGATAATCGGATGTGAAACAATCCCTTTAGACCTAACATATAGTTGGGAGACTTACGAGCAAGATAAAAGTAAACTTCGGCTGCTCCCGGAAATTTCGAACGAAGACCTATTTTATCTTGATAAATATATTGAAGCAAATACATTGCTTCCCGAATTTGCGATAGTTGGCGGCTCATATAATTTATTAAAAGGTATAGAATACCGAACGTTAATCGACCTATCTAAATTGTATATCGAAGAACAAAGAGAGAAACTGAAAACCGCGCCGGATTCTATACAAATCAAGTATCTTGGTATAAAGAAGGTCAAACACAGCTCATTACACTATAATTTATTTGAAGTTACAAATCTGTATCACAAGCGGCTTCACCATATGGAAGGAATTTGGAGGTTCTCCCATTACGGAGAATATCTCAAGGAATATACGGACGCCTACATTGTTGATCTTGATCCGAACGAGAAAACACTTGTGAAATCAGATGACTTTTCGTTATGGCTGACTGATCATAATTCAATAGCGGGTAAGTCCCCAGGCTCAATCAGCATTGAGTTTATACCGAGAATATTAAAGTTCGCTGACGGAACACGTGAGAATTTTATTATAGAACCATATTAATTTAACACTGAATTTCAGTTGTCCCCGACGAGTTTTTGAAGGACTCTTTGGGGACAATATAAATCAATCTTAAAGAGGAAGACTTATGAAACATTACATCAAAACAATCACTTGGAAGTTTAAAGACAGTACAGAAGCCTATCCGCAGCTTAAGAACAAGCGTATCAAGATTACCTCACCTTCAGATGTATTTGATAACTTCCGTTTTTGTTTGACGGAGAAGTAAGGGAAAGATTTGTAGTATTCTGGTTAAGCAGTGCAAACATAGTAACTGGGTTTGAGATAATCTCAGAAGGTAATCTTAATAGCAGTATTGTTCATCCACGAGAAGTTTTCAGAGGCGCAATCGTAGCCACTTGCGCTAATATAATTATCGCACATAATCATCCGTCCGGAAATCCGGAGCCCTCGCGAGAAGACATTAACATCACAAAGAAGTTAGTCGAAGCCGGAAAGATAATCGACGTGACTGTATTTGATCATATCATCTTTGCTGAAGGTAAATACACATCATTAATCGAAAGCCGATTGATTTAACGAACATCATTACTTAAGTCCAAATCCTAAACCATTCCTAACGATTACGGAGACAAACGTGAAAACTACAAGAAAGATTTTAAAACAGCATAAGCATATTCAAGGCTTTGTCGCTGAGAATATATCAATTGAAAGTGATGAAATAACGTGTCCTTATTGTTATTCACTTACGACCTATATATACGGACAAGATTGTAAATGTGAAGTCTGCAGACAGAGAATAAATGATGGGGACTTGATTTATGACAATCAATAAGAAGATCGTTCTTAATGTAAATAAGCCCTATGATTATAAGCCTATTCCGCAGAGTGAAGTTAAGAAAATATGGGAGTACGTGTCCGGAGAATTGATTGAGATAGCAAACAGGTTTGATGGTCCGTGCCGGATTGAAATGCATATAATAGCAAAAGGAAATGCTTAGTAAATCACTAATATTGTATGAAAATATCCTTTTTATAACTATTTTTACAACTTTTTAATTAACAATTAAGAATAATTAGAAAGAGTGATTTTGGGATTATGTTGCAAAGTAATATTTCGAAGCAAATCAAGTTCTTCTTAAATATTAATTATGATCACAGGTTTGTATCCGCACCTAAAAACTTACTATCGAACTTCAATTCGGCCCGGAAAATATATAATCTTTTTAGTGATGAAAAGAATTACTTTATTGCTGCAAGAGTAGGGTACGGAAAAACAACTAACGCAATTCAATTAGCAAATAAGTTTAAAACCAAGAGCTGTATCATACTCCCATTAAATGCTAACGTAATTGAGTTTGAGGAGTATTGTAAACAGCATAAAATTTCAGTAGGTGTTATAAGGAGCCTTGGAGAAGATGCAACGAGAAAGCAAAAAATTCAGCGCAATTCCGATATTAAGAAGATGATATCATCTGATGATACCTTTGTTTATTTATCAGTGTATGATAATCTGCATCATTTTTGTCAAAATTCTAATTTTGATTCTAAACAGTTTAATATTATTGTCGATGAAGCTCACAACATTGTTACAAGTTATAAATATAGAACAATGGCAATTGAAGGAATAATAAAGCATTTACCTAAGTTTAGAAAATACATTTTCTTATCAGGAACTCCTGAGGGAGCAATGGATGACGAGTTAGATTTTAAGAAATATTTGTTTTTGGCAAGGAGAAAAAAAGAATCTTACAAAAAAGCAACGATATCTATTGTTAAGTATCAAGATGGCGGAATCAAAAAACTGCTGCATCACATAGTTTGCAAAAAACCGAATGGTAAAGTTATTATTCTTATTAATAATAGAAAGCTTGTTAAGAAGTTTGCACTTACACTTCAAAAGTATTTGCCAGAGTGCTCAGATGGTCAAGGTGTTTATAAATTGTCAAGCGATTATAAACAGGGAGATTTATTCTTAGAAATTGCTAAATCAAAACGGATACCTGACTACGTTAAATATTTAGTCACGACAAGTGTAATAGCAGAAGGAATGAATATATTGAATGAGGATATTGACTCATTATATATGCTTGACGTTGATGATTGGTGGTTAAAAAGACAATTTATCGGGAGGTTTAGGTTAGGCGTTAACAAAATATACGATTTCTTAAGTTATAAATACGAATATACTCAAAAATGGTTCCTTCCAAGTAAAGCCCGCAAGGAATTAGTTGAATGCGCAGAGAAAATTGCTGAAGCAAAGAACACTATTAATAAAATGGGATTTGGAAATATTCTCCCCTCAGAATCAGACCAAATCATAAGGTTAGACAAAGAAAATAATCTTGAAAAGTGGAGCAACGGTGAATTTAAAGTAAATAAACTAATGGTATTTATAAATATTATTGAGAAGCTTAATAGGATTATGGCACTGGACTCAAACAGGGCTATTGAATATTATAGATATATAGCTGGATTCAACGATGTCACTGTAGTTAATTATTCTGATGAATTTAGAGATGATTTATACAATTCAAAATCTTATCAACAGGTAAATTCAATTGCTGATAAAGAATTAGTGAATAATTTTTTTAGCATGCTTAATACACATATCTATTTTACAGAACCAAGTCTTTATGCTTCTAAAACTTTTGATAGAGATATAATTACTAATAGCGAGGAGCCTAACAGTTTTAAATCTCAATACTATCAATTACTTAAATCCGGTAATTTTATTGAAAGCCTTCTTAATTATTTAATGAAGCTTTCTACAAAAGGATACCCGACTGGATACTTAAAATACCTTTACAATTTGAAACTTGATAAACCTAATATTGATTTGAAAAATGAGACCATTGCATTTAAAAATATGATGATAAGGGATTTGAAAGTTATAGATGAAGAAGAAGGCAAACTACTTTTACGCAGCCAGTTGTACCCAAAGTTTAACATTATATGGGATTTGAATGACTATTTGAAAAATGTAGATTATATAGAAACTAAAATATTAAATGAAGAATTTCATAACATTTGTATGAAGTACGATAAACAAAACTGGAAATTAGATGAAGCTTATGAGATAATTAATTCATTATTTGATTCCGGGAAAATTCAATATCGAAAAGGGAGTAAGAACAGGATTACAGGTGAAAAGGGAGAGGATTATTACGTAAAACCAATTGGAGCCCCTAAAATATTTGATAATCTCTATTCCATCACTGAGATGGATAAATTTCGTTACAATTTAATGCTCAAAGAATTGTTACATAGATGTTTGGATAATCTGTTAATTAAAACAAATTAGATTTTGGAATTAAGGAATATAAAGTATAAACATGATTTCCCCAGAAAAATAGACTCAAATCTTAGATGTTTTATCTCTCATTTTACGCATATGGGTTTATATTAATACTACGTACTATTATTTTGTTCCTAAAATAATAGCAGACAGATGAAAGGAAGATGAAAAAATATATTTTATATAAATATTATAATAAATTTATGGAATGACATTTAACTTCGCATTAAATTCCTTCGGAATGACAGATGAAGATAAAGCAGAAATAGCTTCGCTTTTCACTTCGTGAAGACAGGTGAAAATAGTTAGACATTACGAATAATTACATCATTTGTAGAAATTCTCCCAAACAATCCCAAATAGTCCCAACTTCATTAGAAAACTCAAATTGTTTTGTGAAACAAAATAGATGAATAAGACTAATTAGAAATTGTCTTCCTGGATAATAGCTTTGCCATTATTTAAAGGGATTTAAATTCTGAAAAGGAGACATACTCTCATTAATGAAACTAATTTTATATAACTCAATTCATAATCAAAATAAAATAAGGAACTAAAATGAAATCAAAAGTACTCGAAAAATTAAAGTTATCGGAACAATTGAATGTACCAAAAGAAGTCCTTGGACTGGTAGGAAAATACATAACAAGTGAGGATCATACTTGTAGAAATTCTGATCGGATACGACAATTATTAACTGATGATAATAAGTATAATCTTATTGTGGCGCCGACCGGTAGTGGAAAAACTTCAAATCTTATAGGTATTGCCAAGGAAATGGGTTTGGAATATGTTTCTGTCTCTCCGCTAATAGCCTTAGCCGAACAAACAGCACAGAATATTGAAATTCCGGGTATAAGCAAGGAGGAAGCAAATCGTTTGGGGATGACATTAGGTGAGTATATCGAAGAATACTCATCGCAATGTACGGCAGTATTCGATAAGCTGAAGATTATAATAGACAACAGTGAAGCTGGAAACAAAATACTAATTGTCGATGAAGCTCATCATTTAGTTACAAGCTCAGGCTTTAGAAGTAAGTCACTTAGGTTCTTGGAAGAAAGCCTCCCGAAATTCAGAAAGGTAATATTTCTAACGGGAACACCTGAAGTATTGTATTTGCATCCACTAATAAGAGGGGCTAAGATTTTGAAATTTGGAGACATTGTGAATTCTCCGGCAGCAAAGTACAATTATAAAATCATTCCATATCAAAAAGCAGGTATGCGTAAAATGCTAAGACATATGATGGATAATGAGACAAACGGTAAGAACATAGTCTTTATAAATAATCTAAAACACTTGTTGTTAGTGAAAGAATTTTTGATAGAAGCTGGAGTGCCAACGGAACATATATTTGTTGCTCATTCTGGTTCTAAAAAGAGCGGATACTTTAGGTACTTGGTTGAACATGAAATGATTCATCCCGACATACGATATTTTCTAACCACATCAGTGATTTCCGATGGGGTAAATATTAACAATGATGATATAGAAAACTTCTATTTGTTTGATACAATGGATTTGACCTTGCTTAGGCAAATAATCAAAAGACCAAGGAAACAAGTAGGATATATCTATGATTTTGTAAGCGGAACAGTTAAAGGCACTATACCGAACATTATTGATTGTCATGGGAAAAAACGTCTTTCGATAACGTCAATATTAGATTTTGCGAAACAAATAAAACGAAACAATCCATATACATTGGATTATTTAATGACGGAGTGTAAAATGCCGGGATTATACTTCAACAATTGGAATGATCCGGTTCTGTATGAATCAGAGATAATAAGAATGGTATTTGAGGAATTCCACGATTCTACTTCCAATGATCCAACAATTAGAAGAGAGCTGTTGATAGATTTGGAAGGTTGGTCTGAAGAAAATATTGTTATTGAAAGAAATGAGTTAATAGTCAACGAATCTATCACAAACTTACAAAGGAAAATAAATAATGACATTATGGAGGACATGAAATTAATGGCTGATATGTTATTTGATCCTGAGTATAATAGGTATATAAAACTCGCTTTATCATACGGTGATTCATATACAAGAGGGATACTTAATATGGGTAAAGAAGATGAAATTGACAAAGAAGCTTATGATTTTTTCACAGCTGAGTTTAATGATCTTTCCGTGAAATTGTTTAAGAAGCGATTGAAATTCTTGGAGGATCTTAATTTCAGCGATAGAGCTGTAAAATCAATTCTCAAACTACAAGAGAAGGAATTTTCTTTATTCATGGATAGAGTAATCTACGGGGGACTTCTATACATCATTTTATCCGCGAGATATATAATTGAGACATCTGGTTTTGATACAAGGCTTGATAACATAAAGAAGGAACTACTTTATATTTATAACAAACTTGAGCGATTAAATTTTGAAATAGAGAATGTCGATTCGTTCAATAACCAGTTAAAATTGTTTTGTAGAGAAAATGGGTTTAAATCTGTTTTTGGAAGTAGAAAATCTCTTCAAAAAGTATTAGAACTAAAAAGAAAGAAAAGACAAATCGACGGCAGTTCTCATAACTATTATGAAGTTAGTTTAGTATGTTTCCCAGAAATAACGCTTCGGACTATTGAAACAGAACCTGGAGATGAGCAAATGTTGCTACGAAAATATGAGGCATACTACTCTGAGTTCTTGTCACAAGTAAAAGTTTCGGGCGGTCATTCGAAAGCAGCTTAGTAGAATTCGCACTGCCGGAGCACATCAGTTATACCAAGGAGAGAAATTCTCCTTTCTATTTATACACTTAGCTACTCAGATTTGGGACTTTCATATATAGACTGATATGAAAACTGAGTAACTGGCGTATCCAAATTACCAGTAATACCATAGTTTATCAAACACCTCACTTAACCGACCACTTACAAGAGCATGAATATGCTCGTTTGCGGAGACCTCCTTAAGTAACCGGTTTTAAGAACCGGTTACTTTTGAAATGGAGGCTGTCACCAAACAAGTATTGTCTTGGAATTTGGGAGGCAAGATAAATCTGGCTTGTCTTATAAAGCTGTTTAGATGTAAAGCTCATAGAACAATTATGGTAGTCACCTTTTTGAGAATGGAGGTATTCTTCCTTGAATAGGAGGCTTCCATCATTTTAATAATATAATCTATACATAAACTAAAGGAATCATTTATGAATGAAAGAACATGACAATAACTTCCGGTTGCTGTCACGATCAGCAGCCGCAGAAAAACTTGGCATAGGAAAGACCACTTTTGCCAAGTTGATTGAGCAAGGGGCATTAAGAGTTACTTATATAAACGGAAAAATTAAAATCTCCGTTAAAGAACTAACACGCTTCCTTGACGAAAATACTCGACCACTTCCTGAAATAGAGGAAGAATTGAATCGAGACCCCCGTTTTAGACTTAAGCAAATTTTACCCTCAAATAAAGAGTCGCATAAAATAAGAGGGAAATTTAATTCCGATTTAATATTCAATAAACTAAAACAAGAGGTAGCTAATGGCATCGGTTTATAAGAAAAATAATCGAATCTATATCTCGTATTATGATCAATCACTTGGAAAAAGTAAAGATAGAAGTACTGGACTTACCTTCAACAAACATAACCTTAAGATAGCCAAGCAAATGGCTGTTCAATTACAAGACGAGCTTGATAAAAAAGGTGAGGAATTGAAAACATTAGGTATTGAAAGAGTCACTATCCAAACTGCGTTTGACCATTTCAAACGTGTGAACGCAGACAAACACTCAAGGACACTATACGAGTATGATTGGTTTTATGATAGGTTCAAAAAGGAATTCCCGCCGGATTTACCGTGTACGATAATTACTAAGTTAAGGACTGAGGAATGGCTAACTGAAATTAGAAAGCTCCCATATCAAAGGAATACGATTCATTGTTTATCGAAGGTGCTTAAGAAATTTCTGGGCTTCCTGTTTGAATATAACTACACATCGGTATTTAAAATAAATCGTGATGTGCTAATTAAACCAGAGATAAAGTCAATAATAACCTTCAGCAATGAGGACTTAATTAAATTCTTTGACGGAATGAAAGATAAGAATAGCAATTTCATAACAACAATGTCGTTAATGTTCTATACCGGACTTAGACCAAGCGATATTTATAATGTTACAGTGAAGGACTTAGACTTCAAGAACAAGCTTATGCATTACTATTCGCAAAAGACTGATGAACACTTCATTGTTCCTTTTCATGATGATTTAATTCCAATCCTTGAAAAGAGGTGCTCCGAAATTAAGGAAGGGAAGTTACTGAATTATGACAGAATAGATAGTATAGGAAGAGCATTCCGGCGATACCTTGATGATATAGAATTAACCGGCAAAGGATATACTCTTCGAACGTTTAGAAAGACATTTATTACGGCAGCGCATGCGAGCGGTATGGACTTAGCGACTGTCTCAAAACTTGTAGGACATCATAATATTTCTACGACAGCAAAGTATTACAATAAACTAAGTGTAAACAAACAAGCACACGAACTAAACAAAATTAAACTAATCAAAAAGGAGAATTAAAATGTACCTTACAATCGACGAAATCTTAGACAATGAAGTAATTGACAAATCTCTTCCAACTGATCTATTAAATCTTCTTCTCATTTTTTTTGATCAAGAGGATTGGGAAGAAATTGGCGAGTTTCTTAACGCGAAGTTGGATAAGAGCAAAGTAACATTCAGAAGCATTACATTTGTTTACTTAATGTTTTTATTAGATACTCTTTGGGAAGACTTTGAAAAATTTGATGAATCTGATAAGACCGATTTAGAATTCCCACCTATAAACTTTAATTGATAGTACTCTGATAAACCCTGTAATCATAACGATTGCGGGGTTTATTATATAACCACAAACCTGTTTGACATTAAAATAGAACGACAAAAAAGAAATATTACAACTAATGAATTTTAAATAAGCATAAACATTTATATAAAAGTAAACATCATAAAATAGGAGAACAAAAAAATGTTACATCAAAACACTGGAGTTTTTGAAAATGAATTCGCTGAAAAATTGTTTTTTGAAGTGTTAATGAAATACTTATTAATATTTTTTAACGAAAGCGATTGGGATGAAATTTCAATTCTCTTAATTAGGAAACTAAAAAGTAGCAATGTCAGTTGGGACGGTAGTAAAATTGAAGTAATGGCAGAACTTGAAAAGGATGTAATTGAATTTCTTAATTCGATGGAGTCAAATATAAATTTCCCGCCAACAATATATAATTAAAAATACCTCTTAAAAGCCCTACAGTCATAACGACTGTGGGGTTTATTTCTTTATGAGTTTTGAAAAAATAATGATATAATAATTATTATGTAACAAATAATCTGTATATAAACTGAAGTATTCCTTGAATAATTATCACTCTCAAATATTGCTAAAATAACAACTATACGTAATGTTGCAAAAAATACAATTAGCATAAGATATTTTAAAATATTTGTGAGAGTTCCATTCAAATAAATGTTTTGCCCCAATAAGATGATCTCTAAATTGAAAATCGAAGCCATCGCCGAAACAAGACCAACAACAAAACCCAATACAAAAATTATAGCCTCATTGTTAAATTTTGCAACTACTGAAAAGAGTTTGGCAAATACATAAGCCAGAGATAGCTCAAATATAATTGTAATTATAATCTTTAAAACTATACTTAAGTTTGGTAGCAAATAAAGAGAGTCATCAAATATTTTTATGTCAACAATATTTGTTAACGCTAATACAAAATTACCTATTGTTACTATTGAAGATATGATTGATAAAGTACGCTCAACTCTACTCATCAAAAACCTATCAATTATGTATTATATAAAAATAACATACATTTTATTCATCTGAAACGGGAATTAATAAATTCTAAAAACAGAAGTATTGAAGGTAAAAGAAAAGTTCTACTGCAATTTCTACTGCAGCAATTTTGTTTAAAATAAAAAAGCCTTGCAAGTTATTGTCTTACAAGGCTTTAAGAGCGGGGCCGACGAGACTCGAACTCGCGACCTCCTGCGTGACAGACAGTGGGATTTCTGCAATCCTGCTGTCAATTCCCAGCTTTTAGGCAGTCGGTACATAGTCGGTACATCCTTGAAGGAGTATAATTTATGTTTCTTTCAAGGGATTCCAAGTCGCCGTATTACCAAGTAATCTATTTTGTAAATGGTAAGAGAACAAAAATCTCTACTAAAACAACCGACAAAAAGGAAGCAAAAAAATTTCTAAAATCCTTTGTACCTAAACCAAAAGTAAAGCCGGAACAATCCTTCGGGAAAATTGAACCGGAAGAAGCGAAGGAGAAAAAAGTTACCATAAAACTCAGTATCTTCATTGAGGAATATAAAACATATATACGCAATACCTATTCAGAAAAATATCTTAAGAAAGCAGTTAAACCATCTTTTGCAGCTTTACAAAAGAATATCCCGGATATGTCGCTTGAAATGATCTCCGCTAGAATCATTGATCAATTTATATCTTCAGCCTCAGCAAGTTCTAAACATTCAGCGTCTCTTTATTACAGAACCCTGAAGGCAGCTTTTAATAAAGCTCTTGTTTGGAATTACATTGATATTAATCCTTTTGATAAAATTAAAACTCCCAAGGTTCCTAAATCTTTTCCTGTTTTCATTTCGGAAAGTGAATTGATTGAAATCATTAACAAAACAGATATGCAGCTTATGAAAGATATTTTTACAACTGCCTTTTATACCGGTATGCGTCTTGGTGAATTAGTTAATATGAAATGGGACTGGATTGACTTCACTCAAAACATTATCACTGTAAAAAACTCAAGCGAATTTAATTCTAAAAACAAACGGGAAAGAATAATTCCTATTCATCAAAAAGTTAAAACAATTTTACAAAATCGTTTTCAACTGGGTAAACTTCCTAACAGTCTTGTATTTTATAGATTCGAAAGTATAAAACTAAATGAGGATTTCGTTAGTAAGCAATTTAAGAAAGCTGTAAGAGCGGCAGCACTCAATGATAAAATTCATTTTCATTCTCTACGGCATTCTTTTGCTTCTGCTCTTCTTCAACGTGGAATTTCTCTTTATGCTGTTAAAGAATTGTTAGGCCACGGTAATATTAAAACAACGCAAATTTATTCACATCTTCAGAAAGATAATTTGTTGGATGCAGTAAATCTACTATAAAAAACAAAGAACTTGAAATCTCAACCCAAAAACTTTTTATTTTCACTTATGCCTTTGTAACTTATATTATATACAACTAACTCAGTACGCCAGAAGGATTCTTTCGAAGAAATGCCTTTGGCAGAACCCCCAAACCTCTGATCCGAAGTCAGATACTCTATCCAATTGCCTATCCGCCGTAGTCCTTCTTTAGACGGACGAAGGAGGAAGTTACGGGTGCGGATTTTCTTTATTCAAATATAGTGTAAATAAAAAAGAACTGAACAAAATAAGATCTTGACAGAATCCGTGAATCTTTTATAAGGATATTTTGCAATCATTAAAACAAATTTCTTCAAACCCGATTACCTGATTGACGAAACAAGATTTTAATTGTGAATATTTTAATAGAGTAGTTCCCTGTTTTTATTTTTTCTAATGCAAAGCCATATTAGATTCAATATCAACATAGGCATTGAATTCATTCAATAATATATGGTTTACTAATTTTTTTGTGTAAAAGAAATATTCTACGTTAGTGGAATTTATAATCTCAATTGCAATTGAAAGTACATCGTTTCTATAATTATCAACAGAAGTCAAATAATTGAGTAAGCCCATCTCTTTGGCATCGTTCACTTTTATAAATCTTTGACTGTACAATATTTCCTGTGCTTTAGAAAGCCCAATATGTTTCATTAAAAAAAGTGGTACGCCGCCGGAAGGATGAAGTCCGTATTCTTTGGAGTTCTTATGTATTACTAAATTGGGGCTCGCAATTCTAAAGTCAGAAACTAAGCTTATACCAAAAAAGGGAGAAACAACGCAGCCCGTTAATGCTATAAAAACCATTTTAGGGAATTCGATTATTTTTCGTATGTAGTTATTAAGCATATTAATCTGAATTTCCCGTTTTCTTTTGTCAACAAATTCTGTTACAAATCTCGGCTGCTGAGGATCAATATATTGTTCTGTTATAGAGGACATATATTTTGAATAAACATTATTCGAAAAGCACTCCTCATTACCTATAAAAAGAATTCCTTTAATTGAATTATCTTTCGCTATCATATCCATCCAATCCATTAAGCCAAAACTCTCCTCAAAATTAAAAAGCGTTTTGATAGCATCAGTCTTAGGTTCAAGCACTATTAGCGTTCCAATTCTGAAACTCCTTACATCTTCGTAATCAAATTCCATGGTTAAGTTTTTCTTCATCTTTAACCCCATAATTTTCTAAATAAAAATTTAGTTAGAATATATACCATTAATATGAGTTACAGTTTCCTTGTTCAATAATGTTCTGAGAGTATTTTTTAATTTCATCTGCTGGATAAACAAATAATACAAAGAAGATAAAACAGACTCTTCATTTTAGCGTAACTCTAATTTTGCAAACACAGGAAAATGATCAGATACTTTTACATTTATTTTAGTATACTCAACAGGTTTTAAGCCATTCAACGAAAAAATATAATCAAGTCTAACAACTGGAAATTCCGTTCGAAATGTTGGCGAAGGGAAAAAATTATTCACATAAGCCGCGTCTTCGGCAATATTGTATTACGGCTTCATAATTCTAGCATTGGGAGGCGCATTAAAATCACCTCCAAGTACAATAGGTCCCTCCAAAGCTTTTAAATAATTTACAAGCGTTTCAATTTCTTCAGTTTGTTTCTTTACTAAGTATTTGCCCCACTCAACTTGATCTTTTAACTCGTTTGTCTTCGGTCTACCGGCAATCAACCGAACTGAAATAGCATTTACTTCATCATCATAAAACGAAATTTTATATGTGAAAAGGAACGGTTAGGATTATTTATAAGAGTGTCGATATCATTCCCACCACTTAATGATGCTTGGTGAGTTGGAAAATCAATTTCTTTATAGGATATTACCGGTAATTTCGAAAGGATTGCGGTTTCATATTTTCTCCCGGCAAAAATAAAACATTTTTCTTCTAGACTAGTAAGCGAAGCAATACTGTCTGCAGTTAATGTATTTTCCGATAAAAGAACAATATCAGCTTTAACTGAATCTATAAAATTAAAAACCTTGTCCTCACCGTAAGAGTAGTATCTTACATTTAATGATAAAACCGATAATTGAGTTTCTCTATTCCCAATTTTATTATTGCTGAATAGCGATTTGAAAGAAACATCGCCGATCAACAGAAAATATGTTAGGTAAACAATAATGGTAATTAGTATAAGTTTTTTCCTATTTAGAAAGAACAAAACAATTGAAAGTAGAAGAAAAGGAAGCAGTAACCATAAAGGGGAAAGTAAACTCGTTCCATAAAGTATTGAGTTCTCATTCCAGAAATCGAAATAGTCTAATGTGCTTACTAACATAGTACAGCAAAGTAAAAATGTTAATATAGATGCGCAGAGTACTAGGAATCTATGTATGATTTTAAGTGTTCTAAACTGTTGAAGCATTGGCAGTCTCCACTAGGTTAAGATGCTTCCTATTCAAACAAGTTATGATTAGTTAATATTCCTTTTAACTCTATTCTAAGTCTGTATCAATATGAGTAATGGGTTCTTCATTCATTATAGTTCTAAGAGTATTTTTTAATTTCATCTGCTGAATAAACAGATCATGTTCCGGTATAATGTTTGGAGAGTGATTTGGACTTTTGAAATAGAATGAAAGCCACTCTTGAATTCCTTTCATTCCCGCTCTTTGAGCTAAATCCATAAACAAGATGAGGTCTAATACTAATGGCGCGGCAAGGATAGAATCTTTACACAAGAAATTAACTTTAAGCTGCATCGGGTAACCAAGCCAGCCGAATATATCAATATTATCCCATCCCTCTTTATTATCTCCTCGCGGCGGGTAATAGTTTATTCTGACCTTGTGGTAAAAATCTTTATATAGATCCGGATAAAGTTCAGGTTGCAAAATTGTATTTAGTACGGATAATTTACTTTCTTCTTTTGTTTTAAATGAACCTGGTTCATCCAATACAACGCCGTCTTTGTTACCAAGAAGATTTGTTGAAAACCATCCTTCCAACCCCAGCATTCTCGCTTTAAGCATTGGTGCAATAACGGTTTTTATTAATGTTTGTCCGGTTTTGAAATCTTTGCCTGCAACAGGTACAGAAGTTTTCTCTGCAAGCTCAAGAAGCGCTGGTATTTCAACCGATAAGTTTGGAGCACCGTTTATAAACGGAACACCTTCGGATAAGGCAGCGTATGCATACAACATACTTGGTGATATGTCTTCATTATTTTCCAACATTCCTTTTTCAAAATTTGCAAGACTTTTATGTACCTCATTTTCAGAAATAAATATCTCTGTACTTGCACACCATATCACTACAACCCTTTCCAGGTTATTAAGCTCTTTGAATTTCTTAATATCGTCTCTTAATTGCTCTGCCAACTCTTTTTTATTTTTACCTCTCTTAACAAAATCTCCATCCAAACGTTTCACATAATATTTGTCGAACACAGCAGACATAGGCTCTATTCTTTCCATTTCGCGTACAATTGAATCAAGGTCTATTGATTCAAGCACCTTGGCTTCTTTTGCAGCTTCATAACAATTATTGTTTCTTATTTCCCAACCGCCAATAACTATATCTTCAGGTTTTGAAAGCGACACATAATCTTTTATGAAAGGGAAATTATTTTCAGTCCGCTCTCCAATCCTAATTGTTGCCATTTGGGTTAGTGAACCAAAAGGCTTTCCGTATCCTTTCAGGATGTTATGCAAACCTGCTATAAATGTGGTTGATACTGCTCCGCCTAGACCTACAATTAGTACTCCGAGTTTACCTTCTGGATTTTTAACTGTTACTTTCTTCATAGTCTCTCCATATTTATGTGTTGCATTGTTTTTTGTATTAATAATTGAAAATTATATACTATTTTTAATTCGGCTTTCCTCAGTGTATTTTTTATCTGTGTTTTGCTTTCACGTTTCAAGTACGGTGTCACTAACTTCTTCTATTGAATGAATAACAAAATCAGCTTTTGAAGTTTCACTTGGTCTCGTCCAACTTTTGCCGTCAAGCCAAATAGTGCTGCAGCCAATTGTTTTGGAAGGAACAATATCTCTACTGTATGAATCCCCTATAACAATAACTTCTTCCGGCAATACGCCAAGTCTATCTACGGCTATTTGAAATATTTTAGGATCTGGTTTTCTTATTCCAACTTCCGAGGAGTCTATGACCGTTTCAAAATAATTTGTAAAAGACAATTCGTTTAGTACAGTAGATAAATTTCCATAGAAGTTGGATACTAATCCTAATACAAAACTGCTATTTAGCTTTTTGATAAGTTGTGAACTCTTTTCTGTAGCTAAAAGAACATCTCCATAACATAGATCCGACATTTTGTAAAGAAGATCACTATCTTCCTCGGGAAGCAGGTACTTTTTGTTTCTCAAGTAAAGTAATTGAAATAGAATTTGATAGATTAGTGTAGTTTTAAAAGTATCTGTAGGTTTTACAACACCTGCCATATAACTTTCCGAATAAACATATGCTTCTTCATATTGTTTCTTGGATATCGAGAGTCCTAATTTTTTATAGGCTTCCCAGTATTTTTCACCCCAATGGACACCATTTGTATCAAGTGTACCTCCAAAATCAAACAAAAGTACTTTTTTCATAGTCAACACTTTCTGTTAAGTTTTTTCCTATTGTTTTTCCACTTGATGCTATCAAAACAAGTCCTACAAAAATCCAGAATAATTCTCTAACTCTATTTACCAGTCCAATATAGATACCAAGTGGCGAACTTATTTTAATAGCCTTTAGAACCAAGACAAGTCCTCCTTCGCGGGATCCTAGTTCCAGCGGCATAAAGAAAAACAAATTTATTACAAAAGATGAAACAGCGTTTATATACAACGCCTCGGAAAAGGTTATATCAATCCCAATAGCTTTTAGAATAAAGAGATTCTCTAGCGAGGCAATGATTCTAGCTACAACCTCAAGTAAAAGGGCAGAAAAAAAATCATATTTACGGTTTAAGTAAAGTTCTTTAATCTGGTGGTCAACTTGTTTTATTTTCTCAGTTTTATCAGAATACTTTATTGCAATCTTTTTTATGAATGGAATTTTGATTGCAATGTTAAGTGATGATTCTAAGATGCCGTTTTTATGTCTATTTATAAAAAAGTATACAATAATTAGAAAAGCTAAGAGGGCAACAATCAATAATATTCTCAAGCTAGAAGTAAGTGATAAAGATATAAGTGCTAGTAAAATTATTAGTATCCAGAAAACAAATGATGAAAGAAAATGAATCATAGTATAAAGAAAGGTAGAAGATACGGCTTTGCTCATGCCTAACGGTTTTTGTAATTCTGCAATACGGTAAGGTTCACCTCCTACGGCAACTGAAGGTGTAATGTAATTTAGTGCAAATCCGCTAATTGTAATTGAAAGAAGTTTACCAAATGATATCTTACTGCTATTATGGATAATCGAACGCCAAGCAAATGTATTAAATAGATAAACAAACCCCCATACACCAATTACAGGAATAAAGTACCATCCGGTTTTTCGTAAATTAGTAAGAATATTATCTATGCCGAAATCCATCACGAGATAAGTGAATACGGATATACCAATAAGAAGTAATATAATTTTAGATTTCTTACTCATTATTTAGAACAATTGTTTTCAATTCTACAGCCGACTTATAGCACTTTGATAGTAAGTTAATCGTATTATAAGCTTCTAGTAATCCTTCCTTTGATATTTTTGATTTCTCAATTGCCTCTACAAATTCAGAGAACAAATCAACATAAAGACCCGTATAATGAGATTTATCCGATATGTTTGGAACAGCTATTTGCTCTTCAAAACCGTCAAAGTTTTTTGTTAAAAAATCTTCGCCATTGTAAAAAAGACTTCCATTTTTTGATATAAGTTTGGCTTCATTTCTTCTTGAGTGAAAAGACCAGGTAAGATTAATTTGAACTGTCCCTTTTTCATATTCTAAAATAACTTGTGATGTATCTTCAATTTCATTTTTAGGGTGGGACAGGTTATTGTTAATTGTTGTAACCTTAAGCGGACTTTGTAATAACCAGTTTGAAAGGTAGAGGTAATGAAATCCTGTATCTGATAATATTCCGCCACCGCTTATTTCTTTGTTTAATCTCCACGGCTCATCATTAGTTTTTAAGCCTGGATCTGCTCCGCTTCTAAATACATTAAATTGTATAAATACTTTCGTATCATCATGCATTTCATTAATAAACTTTTTAAACTCACTCCACACTTTGGAGTATTTATATTGATGACAAGGAACAAACAAAATATTAGAACTATTTATTTTATGATACAGTTTATCAGCTTCATCAAGAGATAAAGTAAAAGGTTTCTCGCAAATTATATGCACGTTTTTTGCAAGCGCATTTTCAATAATACTTTTATGATATTTTGGTGGGGTCGTAATATCAATAAAATCTAACTTTTCTTTCTCAAACAATTCGTCTTGAGTTTTATAAAAATTTATCCCAGTGTATTCTTTTTTTATAGTTTCTCTAATATTATCATCAATCTCTACAGCCGAGGTTATAATCACTTTATCGTTTAATCTAATATCATAAAATGCACGTAAATGATTTGTCCTAGCAATTTTCCCGAAGCCAACTATTGCACCTCTAAGCATCTTCTAATTCCTTTTCTTTTTTGTAAGATCAAATAAGTGTTTATGAATTTTTTCTTCCTTCATCACAAAATAAACTAGTAAAATGTTGAGAACGATGATCTCAAATAAGAAATAGTGTAATATATTCCCCAAGAATAGGGTTATAAATAGAACGATCATCCTAGTGTTTGTTGTAAGGATGTTTTGATACTTAATCATTGGCTTATTTAGCGATCGGTAATCTACTTTCAACCAGGAAGGAGTGACACCATTAAAATTTTCTTCTACAAAACCGTATAGCTTCCTTACACTTTTGGCAAGCAAATATTGCTGGTGAAGATAATTTATATAAACTCTTAATAAAAATTTCTTAAAAGGATTTTTTAACCAAACTAGGTTAGAATAAGTCTCTTTTACTTCAGATAGATCATCTATATCTTTATTCTTTCCTTGTACAAAGTATAGATAAAAAATACGGTAAAAATCTGCCATCGCGCTTTGGAAGGAATGACTCATACCGGCAATAATCGCAATAAGAAATATGAATGGGGTTCCACCTTCAACAACAAATCTGGCGGACATATGTAGGTAAATACTTATAAACCAAAGATTACCTGCAACTCCATCAAATATTCTCCCGTAACGTGAGTAAGTGTTGGTTAGCCTTGCTAGCTGTCCATCGGCGCCATCCATCGCTTCGGCGGTTATCAACATCAAAACACCAATTAAATTTATTATTGTGTTTTGATAGAAAAACAAATGCCCTGCAACGACACCAAATATTACGCTAATGAATGTAACATTGTTTGGAGTTAAGCCCGTTGCCTTAGCAGCGACTGCCATACCATATCCAACTTTGCGATAAAATAAACGATCAAGAAATTCTTCAGTATCAGATGATTTGTATGTTGATTCAATTTTTGATTTGTTCAGCAACATATTTAAAAACTTCCTTCATTATATTAATTCCTTCTTCAGCAATTTCCTTATTTATTATTAGCGGAGGATAGACACGGATATCTGCATTGTATCCCATTACAATTAATCCTCGCTTCAGGCATTCCTGGAAAACCATCTCAGTATATTTCTTTTCCAATTTTTCTTTTGAACCGCATTCTTTCACTAATTCGATCCCAATCATTAAACCTTTGCCTCTAACATCACCGATGATGGGAATTCTTTCTTTCATTTCATTAAACTTTTCCAGCATAAATGCGCCTAGGGTTGCTGAATTTTCTACTAATCCTTCCTCAACAATTGTTTTAACCGTTGCATAAGCAGCAGTTGATGCTAAAGGATTTCCGCCATAACTTGAGGAGCTACCACTTGGATTTCCAAATGGTTTGGCAAATATTATTTCTTTACGAGACATTACACCAGTCATTGGGAAACCACCACCAAATCCTTTTCCGATAGTGATGATATCGGGGACAATATCTTCATGTTGTGTCCCAAACATTTTTCCGGTTCTACCAAAACCGGTTATCATCTCATCACATATTAATAATGCACCAATTTCATCTGCAAGTTTTCTAAGTTCTTTTAAAAAACCTGGCGCAGGCACAACATTCCCTGCGGTTCCTTGAATTGGTTCAACAATAATAGCGGCAATATTATTTGTTGTTTCATATCTGATTTTTTTTCTGATGTGGTCTACACATTCCCAGTTACAACCAGGAAATGTTTTGTTGAATTCGCAATGTCTGCAATCTGCATAAGGAGTATTGTAAATCCCCGCAGGTAATGGTCCAAGACCAAACTTAAAATTATCTCCAAGCAATCCAAGCACACCAACAGATTTGCCGTGAAATCCATTCCAGAACCCGATGAACTCGGTTTTTTTTGTATAAGATTTTGCCATACGTAAAGCTGCCTCAACTGCTTCTGTACCACCGCTGTAAAATTGGCTCCACTTTAAATCACCAATTGCAATTTCCGAAAGAAGCTTTGTAAGCTTAACTCTGTTTTCAGAAGTAAAACTTCCAACATGAATCTTGTTTAATTGTTCTTTCATCAGTTTAGTGTAAACCGGATGCTTATATCCAAGACTTGCAACGCCAACACCTACAAAGAAATCGATGTATCTGTTACCGTCAACATCATAAACAAAATTGCCTTCACCGCGCTCAATTGCAATTTTAGAACGTGTTGCTATTGTTTGAATACCAGGCGCAATGTAGTTTTGTTCTTCATTAAACAATGCTAATGATTTTGGTCCCGGAATATCGGTTTTAATTTTTGCAAACTTCATAGTCGAGGTTTCCATATTTTTCTGCTCTCTTTCATTTAAAATTATTTTTAAGATTTAAGTGATAAACTGCGTTTTAAATTTTTTACCTTTTGAAAAATTAACTTTGCAATCTGTTCGCTTGCTTCATCTCTGATTGGTGCAAAACTTGGCCAATCATTTATATCTATGATTGATATTGAGCCATCTTCTGCAACCACAGCATCGCCACCATAAACATCCAGCCCCAAAGCCATTGCTGAGCTTTGAGCCAGTTCAACAAGCTTGTCTTTATCAAACGGAGTGTGATTAACCCCATTTAAATAATACCAATGGAATAACGGTGAACCAACTATTGCATAAAACTTTATAACATCTCCATCTAAATGCTCTTGAAGAACAACTTCTGTAATGCCTCTTTTTTCAAACTCACGAAAAATATTTTTCCTTTCATCTTCGGAGTAAACCAAAGTTACATCTTCTCTGTGAACGGCGTGCACATCTCCGCGTTTTATCCAGATTTTACGTGTATTAAAATCTCCAAATTTAATTTTGTCTTTTTCATCAATTGAAACTACATAACTCTTGGGGAATGGTATTCCTTTTTGCGGTAAGATTTTCACCATATTATATCTGTAGCTATTAATGGAACCTTTTGGTGAGTTAATAATTTTTTTACCTTTCTCTTCCAGCTCCGATAATTTTTTAGTGCCTTCAATTCCCTGAGCCATAGAAAAAATAAAAGATTCTTTTATTTCAGTCGTATCTAAATCAGCTTCTTCATAAACATTAACCATTATATCGGATTCGTTAAGTTTTTTTACAGTTTTCTTAAAAATTAAGGCGTCATTGCTAATATGATTTGGCGAATACAATGAATGTCTTTTGATACCAGCTATTGTTATCAATTGTGTTATCTCCTCTAATTTTGAAGTTGAGTACTTTCTTTAAGTTTATTGTAGATAAAGCTTGCTATATGAATACTTGCTTCATCCCGAACTGGTGCAAAACTAGGCCAGTCGTTAATATCTATAATTGTAATATCTCCGTTTGGAGAAATTATTGCGTCGCCCCCGTAAATATCCAAACCAACAGCTTCAGCCGATTCGGCGGCATAATGTTTTAGTTTGTCTTTATCAAAATCAATATTATTGGTTCTATCAGAGAAATAAGTTTCAAAAAAATCTGTTCCATAAACTGCATAAAACTTTACCACCTTACCTTCAATATGTTTTTGTAAAATTGCAGTATCTATTTCCCGTCTTTTGAATTCATCGAGTATATTATTTTTTTCTTCATCGCTAAAAACGGGGATAACATCTTCTCTATGAATGGCGTGAACATCTCCTCTTTTGATCCAAACTTTTCTATTGTCAATTTGTTCGAAAGAAATGCTTTTAAGATAATCAATCTCTCCGGCTACTGTAAGTGGAAAGGGGATATTGTTTTTAGTAAGCAGTCCAACCATATTAACACGGAGGCAATTCCACACGGCAATTGGAGAGTTAATAATTATTTTATCCTCACCTTCAGTTTTCAAAAGCTGGTTAATTGTTTTTTTATCACGAGCCATAGAAAATATCAGTCTCTCATTGATTTTTTCCACATCGTCTTCTTCATAAATTTCAACTGAAACATCCAGTTGATTAAGACATTCAACAGTTTTAGAAAAAATTAAATCATCATTGATTACGTGATTAGGCGAAAATATTTTTTCCCTCTTTATACCTGCTATTTTTATCATATTCAAAGTCCTTATCAGAAAATAGAAAGATTGATATACTTTCCCGGATCCTCTTTAATATCCTTAATCAATTTATTCAACTCATCTATAAGTGATGATAATTTTTTATACCCCTGTTTATCATTTAAAAGCCCCCCAACCAATGTTGAATCACTATTTAAAGATTCTGAAGCTTTATTTATTTTATGAGTAAGCTCATTTAGATTAGTATAAAGTGAATCGTTACTAACCAACTTGCCAAGTGTTCCTGTGCCGGATTTTATTGAATCAACAACAGTTTTCAAATTTTCAGTTAGAGATGATAGATTATTATATAATTCGTCATCATAGGCTAACTTGCCAATAGTATTGTCTTCTTTATTTATACTTTGTGTAAATGATTCCAGATTTCTTAAAATTGAAGTTAGTTTTTTTGTGGCTTCCGAACCGAACATTAATTTTCCAACGCTTCCATTTCCGTTTTTAATCGTATCAGTAATTGTTTTGAGATTAGAAGTCAAGCCGTTAATATTATTTACAAGAGGTTCAATTTTTTCTGATAAACTTTCCAGTGAAAGAGATTCTTTCACGGGTAAATATTCTCCTTCATTCAGAGCTCTTTCCGATGGATTACCGAGCGAAATATTGATTAGTTTATCGCCAAGCAAGCCACTGGTTTCGATCTTTGCAAAAGAATTAACTGTTATTTGTGAGGAATATTTTTTAAGTAATGCGAGTTTTATTTTTACGAGGTTTTGATCATTAACAGTTGTAAATTCTATTTTATCAATCTGTCCGATTTTTAATCCGCCAAGTGATACTTTACCGCCTTCAATTAATCCTTCAGTTGATTTTACTAACAAGTTAAGATTATAAGTTTTTGAAAAATAATATCCTTCGGTACCTACCATTATGATGAAAAGAAAAAATATAACTAAACCAACAAAAACTGTATATCCAACTTTTAATTTAAACTTCTTAGTATCCTTATTCGTCATTTATTAACCTCTTTTGATATCCTAATAAATGGATTGTGATTTTCTTCAATAAATCTTTTAAAAAACTCATTTACAAATGGATTTTTTGATCTAAGTATTTTTTCCAAACTGCCAGCTTCAACAATCTTACCTTCATTGATAACAATAAAATTATCACCAACTTCAATTGCATCATCTAAAATGTGGGTAACTACAACCGAAGTAGTTCCATTTTGTTTTAATTTTTCAATTAGTTCTAAAATGGATTCGGTGTTGATAGGATCAAGTCCTGTTGTTGGTTCATCAAAGAGAACGACCTGAGGATTGAAGGCAAGTGCACGAGCGATGGCAACCCTTTTTTTCATCCCACCGCTAAGTTCTTCGGGATATAAATTTTCTGTTCCTGAAAGGTTTACAAAAGAGAGAAGCTCTTCAATTTTATATTTAAGTTCATTTTCTGATAATTTTTTCTTACCAGGCAAAAAGTAAAGAATGTTTTCTGCAACAGTTAGAGAATCAAACAGTGCATTACCCTGAAAAACTATTCCTACTTTTTTTCTTAGTTGTAAAATTTCATCATCTGTCATTTTACAAACATTTTTCCCTTCGAAAATGATTTCTCCATTGTCTGGTTTCCAAAGTCCTAAAATAATTTTAAGGATTGAACTTTTACCCGCGCCGCTTGGTCCTAAAACAATTGTATTCATTCCCATTTCAATATTAAGCGTAACATCATCAAGAATTACGTTATCGTTTAATGTAATTGATATGTTTTTTAATTCAATCATAAATAATTATAACAACTCCCAAACAACTTTTGTAAAAATAAAATCAATAACTAAAATCAAAGCTGAAGAATAAACCACTGCGTTAATTGTGTTTTTACCCAATCCGGTTGTGCCGCCCTTTGTTGTCAATCCAAAATAGCAGCTGATTGTAGCAATAAAGAATCCAAAGAAAATCGGTTTTAAAAATCCGACAAAAAGATCTTTCATTTTCAATGATGTAACTGCAGTATTCCAGAAAACGGAAATATCACTATGAAATGTTTGGTTGGAAACTAACATCCCTCCTAAAATTCCAACAATATCAGCGATTAATGTAAGAGGTAAAAACATTACAAGCGCCGCTATTGTTCTGGGAATAACCAATTTTTCTACGGGGCTTGCACCGAAAGCTCTTAAAGCATCAATTTGTTCGCTTAATTGCATAGCGCCTAATTCGGAAGTGTTCTTGGCACCTGTGCGTGCAGCAAGTAATAATCCCGCAATTACAGGTCCAAGCTCACGAACCATACCTAAAGAAACAGTTTTAGCGATCCAGGCAGTTGCTCCAAAAGTTTCAAGTTGATGACCTGTTTCGATAGCAAGAATAATTCCTATAAATAATCCGCCAAGGAAAATCAGGAAAAAAGATTTAGTACCTATCAAGTACATTTCCTGGATAGTCTCAGTCCAATTATCCTTAACAGATCCGAGGTGAGCAAAAATATCTTTAATTAAAAGCGAAAACTCCTGCAACCCAAATATCATTTTTTGAAACCGGGTCAATTTATTTTCTCTCCTGATTTTTAGCTGCGTGATCAGATAAAAATTCTTCAGCAATTTTTATATCACTTATATGATCAACATCTATAATTTTTGAAAAGGGGAATGCTTTTAGTTTGTAATCATTATCTATCAGTAAACGCAAAAAATTTCTTAATCTTGTTACTGCGGTTTCTAAAGCGAAAGGCATTTCTTCAAAAATTCTGGGAGAGAAATAATAGATTCCGCCGGTTGCCCAGTTATAACCTTCTTTGGAATCACTGAATTTCAAAATAGTACCATTTTCATCCATTGCAGCACAAAGCGGTTTTTCATCGTCTATATATTGAGTAACAGCTAATACGCCGTCTTCATTTTCTTCAGATGAAAATTTTAGAAAGTGAGTAAACTCATTTTCTAAAAAAACGGAATCGGTTGTTGCGAGGCAAAAAGGTTCCGAACTTAGAAAAGGGGATAACACAAATAAGCTGTGCATCGAGCTTTCTGTATCTTTTACAATCAGCTTTACCGGAATTTTGAAGTTATCTTCTAAGAGATGTTTTTTAAGTTCCTTTTCCTTTGTATTAATAATACAATATACTTTTTGAAATCCGTTCTCATAACCTATTCTTATAATTCTGTCGATAAGATACTCGTCATTTATAGTTACAAGATGTTTAGGAACATTGAGTCCTTCTTCTTTCAAACGGGAACTTTCTCCCGCACCGATAATTGCCAGATTCATTTCATCATCCTATTATTATACAATAAATGCCAATATTCCAACTAATAAACCGCTCAGAATAGAGTAAGCAATAATTTGATATGCCTTGCTTTTATCAAGCGACCGAAAATGTTCATCTTCAACTTTAGTTTGCCTGCTAATCTTATCAAAATTAAAAACTGAAGCCAAACCAAAGTAAGCGCAAAAATTCATTGACGCCTGAATAAAGCCAACGGCAGCTATCATTGCCGGAATTGCAGTTAATAATCTATACCCGCGTGGAACACCTGAAACTATAAAAAATATCCACAGTAAAATTGTTGCAATAGAGCCTGTATATCCTGCATTCATTCTTTTTCTTTTTTCATCGATGCCGATATTACAAACTCCTGCCTGATATTTATTTTCACTACTCATTATATTTTCCATCTATAAGTTTATATGAGAAAATTACAATAAATTGAATTATTTGTGATTTTCTAAGAATTCTTTGAATTTATTGAAAGATGCATCCTGGTTAAGTTTATTTTCAAATTTCTTCGCATTAACAACCACAAAAATTCCATTTGCTGCTGCAAAGAGAGTTCCTTCATCTTCCGAGACTAATCTTCCGCCGATTTTTACAGTCCTTCCTTTAATATTCTCGATAGAAAATTCACCTAATATTTTTGTATTTAAAGGAACCGGTTTCAAATAATTTATTTCCAATTTTGCGGTCATTACTTTATGAGCATTTAACCAGGCAGTTACTCCCATAGCTTCATCGAAAACAGAAGCAATTGCACCTCCGTGCGCAAAGCCGGGCGGTCCAATACATAAATCACCGAAAATAACTTCTAAATAACCGCTCTTGCTGTCTTTATCGAAATAAAAACTCGTGTTAATCCTATTGTTATTTCCATCACTTACAAATGTATTGTAAGGCAGTTGGTTCTCAATCTTTTGTAATTTTTTAACAATATCTTTAATACTCATCAGAATTTTTTGCTCATCATCAAACAGTTTTTTCAAGATCAACAATGTATCCGGTTTTAACAATTAAATCATTGTCTTAATATTACAAACCGCCTGGCTGATATTTATTTTTTATTGTGCTAAGCTCAATGGTACCGGAACGGTCTGATACAAATACCATATCAGAAACGCTGCACCGGCTAAAGCTAAATCTTTCATAAAATTAATCTGGTCCTGCTGTTTCATCATTGGATCTTTTACAGTCCAGAAGTTATGCATTATAAATGCAGTCGGTATCAAAAATATTATAAGCAATATTGCGCCGACATTAACGAACGCGCCCAAAAGAATACTTAATCCTCCGAGCAGTAACATTATTCCGGTTACAAAAACAGCCAAACCAGGAGCCGGCACTTTTTTCGATTTAGTATATTCCGCCATAGTTTTAGCTTGTGTGAAATGTCCCATTCCACTCATTAAAAATATGAGTGAAAAAAGAAACCGTGCGATAAGTATTAAGATTTCCATAGGGTACTCCTGTTAGATTTATAAAATATTACTTTACCTTTTTCAGTAAGAATACCGTTTATTAAGATTTCAATACAAATTTTAGCTGCCTGGTTGTAAGAAAATTTATTATTAAGCAGAAAATCCGGGTTAACTATTGTCCGAATGGAAGCAACAAATATCGGAACGATTATTTCTGCTGGATAATCCAGAAACAATTTTTCAGCCCTACCTTGTTCAATTATTCCTGATATTGCAGCAGTAATTTTTTTTGTACGAAAAGAATCTATTTTAATCCATAAAGCCGGCGTATGTATCTTCAAATCTTTAAGCCAGTTTTCGCTGAATTGAGATATAATATTTCCAATAAGTTCAATGAATTCTGCAACTTTTGTAACAGCATCTTTTTTTGAGCAGAATATTTCGTCAATCTTTTCTTTAATAGAATTCATAAAGTCTGAAATAACCTCTTCAACTAATTTTTCTTTGCCGGGAAAATATTTGTAAATAGTTTTTTTGCTCATCCGCAGATCGGCTGCAAGCGAATCCATCGAAGCTTTAAAAAAACCTTCCTTAAAGTATTTATCTCTTGCATACCGGATGATTTTTTGCTTTTCTTCTTTCCACTTCTCGTTATTTTTCAACTTTTTATTCATACACTGCAATACTAATCCAGTATGAATCCTGCTATATTTTCAGCATTTTTTAATTATATTTTTTTTAATTCAGCTAAATCATTTTATCAATACTCCAAACAAAAGCGTGAATGCCTTGTTCTTCAGCATCTGCATTTATTTCTTTTACTTTTTCCGATAAACTTTCAACTAAATTATCTTCTATAACCGTTATGACAACAGCATTTTTACTTGGCCAAATATGAGTTCCAAAATGCGGGTCGCCTTTATCCGAACCCTGACCGTGAACATCTAAAAATCTCGTAAATCCTCTTATATTTAATTGTTCTAATGCTTCGTCAACTTCCTCGGTAATTCCGTGATTATAAACTATCATTACTGCTTTCATTTTTTCCCCTTCTTAATGTACTTGTTTTTTCTTTTTAACGCGTGTTTCAAAAATTGAGTAAATAACCGGCACAAGCAGCAGAGTAATAATTGTAGAAACTGTTAATCCTCCAACGGTAGCCACACCTAAAGGTCTCCAAACTTCAGAACCTTCGCCGGAGCTGATAACAAGCGGCAGCGTACCGAGCAGCGTTGTGAGAGTTGTCATTAAAACCGGTCTCAATCTGTTTCTGCCCGCATAAATAATTGCTTCCTTAAGTTCGTAACCTCTTGCTCTTGTAATGTTTATATAGTCAACAAGCACAATAGCATTCTTAACAACAATACCCACTAATAATATTGCCCCGAGGAATGAAATTACGTTAAATGTTTCTCCGAACACAAAAAGTCCTAAGGCAACACCTGTGAAGGCAAAAGGAATTGAGAACATAATTATGAATGGATCTAATAAAGATTCAAACTGTGCCGCCATAACCATATAAACCAAAACTATGCTTAATACAAGCAAAAGAAGCAGATCGGTAAAAGCTTCGGATTGCTGTTCAATCTCTCCGCCATATTCAATTACAATTCCTTGCGGCATATCCATCTGAGCCACATAATTTTGAATATCTGCTGCTATGTCGCCCAGCGCTCTTCCTTCATTAAAAGCTGTAACGCGTACAACCCGTTCCTGGTCTTCTCTTTGTATATCCGGCGGCGAATATCTTTGAACCACATCGCCAACATCTTTTAGCTTTACAATATTTCCTGCAATAGTTTTAACAGGAACATCTCCAATTAACTTTTGAGATGTTCTGTAGTTCGATGGGAAACGAATGAATATATCGTATTCATCCCCTTCTTCTCTGTATTTTGTTGCAATTAATCCATAAACATTATTGCGCAGAGTGTTTGCAACCATTGCAGTGTTCAAACCATTTAATGCCATTTTTTCCCGATCCAGTATAACCTGCAATTCCGGTCTGAACTCGCCTCTTCCGATTTTAACATCTCTTGTACCCGGTAATTGCGTCATAAAAGTTTTTAATTCCTCTGCAACCTTTTCGGTAGTTATCAGATTGTTTCCGATAATATTAACTTCAATGGGAGATGTTGAACCACCCGTTAGTATTGCTCCCATACCTTCTGTATTAATAACAAAAGATTTTATGCCGGGAATCGGTTCAAGTCTTTTTCTAAGCGAATCACTTATTTCAAAAATAGATCTTTCTCTTTGTGTTTTTCTCATCAGACGCATTTGAGCAGTAAATATGTTTGAACCTTCGCTTTGCCCGAATAATATAGATGAAAATCCTTCATCATTAACGCCGGCTCTTGTACTTGTGAATCTCACTTCCGGAAATTCTTCATTTATTATACTTTCAATTTTTTCAACATATTTATTTGTTTCTTCTAATTTTATACCTGGTTCTAATTCAACGGAAAGAGATATTGAAGCGGAATCTGAGCGTGGAATAAATCCAGTGCCGATTTGTGTAAATAACGCAATTGAAGCAACAAAAATCAGAATGGCTCCCAACACAATCTTAACTTTATTTCCCAAAGCCCAGGTAAGAACTTTTTGATAGAAGGAATCTATTGCATCAAATGCTTTAGCGAGTCTTCCATCAATTGATTTTAATAATTTGTTTTTTATCGGCTTTTCTTCTTTTGTAGGTTTCAGCATTTTTGAAGCAAGCATCGGGACTAGGGTTAATGAAGCAAGCAAGGATATAAGTATTGTTACAGTAACGAGGAAACCCAACTGATTAAAAAGAATACCCGATAAACCGGTAATGAACACTAACGGAAAAAATACAGCAACTATAGTAAGGGTAGCTGCAGTAACAGCAAGACCAACTTCGGTAGAACCGAATATTGCCGCCTCTCTTGGTCTTGACCCTCTTTCGATATGAGTGGTTATATTTTCAAGAATAACAATTGCATCGTCAACAACCATTCCTATTGCTATAGACAGTGATGAGAGAGATATAATGTTGATGGTATTGCCCGTAAAGTAAAGATATATGAAAGCGCCGATAAGTGAAAAAGGAAGTGCGAGGAGGACGATGAAAGTAGCTCTCCACCTTCTTAAGAATATAAGCAATACTAATGAAACAAAAACTCCGCCAAGTATAACGGCTTCGGAAAGATTGGCAATTGAAGATACTATAAACTCAGAGCCGTCAACAATAACATTTACTTTAACATCTGGGGGGAGCTTTTTTTCAAGCTCATCCAATTTTGCAAAAACTGCGTCAGCTACTTCAACAGTATTTGCACCCGATTGTTTTTGTACGATAACCTGAAGCCCGTGTTTCCCGTTTAACTTCGTTTGAATCGTTCTTTCTTTAAGCGAATCGGAAACGCTTGCAACATCCTTTAGATAAACTATCCTTCCATCTTTTTGTGAAACAACAACCTTTTCTATTTCTCTAACATCGGTAAATTCTCCCGGCACTCTCAGATTATAATCTATCTTACCCATCTTAATATTGCCGGAGGGGAGATTAAGATTTTCAGCGCTTAGTATTTGTGCAATCTGAGTGGTAGTAATATTGTACGCTTCGAGTTTATTCGGGTCAACGCTTACGTTTATTTGCCGGATTGGACCGCCGAATGCCTGAACGGTTCCTACTCCCGGTACCCGTTTAAGAGGATCAACGATCTCGTCTTGAATTAATTTATTCAATCCTTCATAGCTTGCATCGGCAGTTACACCAAGAAAAACAATCGGGAAGAAATTTGTGCTGAATTTAAAGATAAAAGGAGCTTCTGCATCCTCGGGTAATTGTCTTTTAACAAACTCTAAAGCATCTCTAATATCATTTGAAGCCTCATCGAGGTTTGTTCCGAATTCAAACTCCAATGTAGTAACCGAAATACCATCAATAGAGGTTGATCTGATAGTTTTAAGCTCGCTTACCGCGCCAAGTCCGGTTTCCACCTTTTTAGTTACGTTAAGCTCAACGTCTTGAGCGCTTGCCCCGGGATATTGAATCAGCACACTTATAACCGGCGGTTCAATTTCCGGGAAAAGATCAATAGGGAGTCTTTGAAACGATACTAAACCAATTATTAGTATCGCAATAAAAAGCATTAATGTTGTAATTGGTCTCCGTACGGATATATCTGGCAAACTCATATTATCTAGCTCCTTCTGTTATTTTTACTCGTGAGTCGTCCTTTAAATTTCCTTGTCCTGTTGTAACTAATACATTGCCCGCATTTAATCCGCTTTTTATTTCGACGATCTCATCATATTCTTCGCCCTTTGTTACTGTTACTCTTTTGGCGGTATTGTTCTCAATAACAAATGCATAAAAAACATTTGAAGCAGCCATCCTTAATATTGCAGAGCGTGGAACTGCCGTAATTTTTTCATTGCCTATAAACAGCCTCGCTCTAATATACATCCCGGGTCTAAGTACATTTTTTGCATTTGGTACTTTAATTTCTACATCGAAGGTTCTCGTATCCTTATTTATTGTAGGATTTATTTTGCTCACTGTTCCTTCAAAGTTCATATCTGGATAAGCGTCCGCTTCAAGTTTAGTTTTTTGACCGAGCTTAACATTCTTAAAATATTGTTCACTAATGCTAACTTCTAATTTTAGTGGATTTATCTGCATCAACGTTACTATTGCCGACGCACCGCCTGTAGGTGCAAGCATAAATACTTCTCCATCATTCATTTTCTTTGATGTAATAACTCCGGAAAATGGAGCTTTGAACTGAGTGTTTGTTAATAATAACTTGTAAGAATATTCGGCGTTCTCGTAAGCTGCCTTAACCTTATCAAACTCCTGTTTAGAGATTGAACCCTGTTCATTTAGTGGCTTCATTCTGTTAAAATCATCCTTTGCAACTTCATATTGAATCTTAGCTTGAGCTAATTGTGTATCATCCATCTGGAAAAGAAGATCGCCTTCTTTAACTTCGCTGCCTTCTTCTACAAATATTTTTTCAATTCTTCCAGTTGTTTGTGCGCCGAGATTTGCTTCCTTCCACGGAGCTAAAGTTCCTACTAAATCAATACTTCTTGTTATTATTGTATCTTTTACTGTACTTACAACTACCGGTACAGCAGTATCTGCATTATTACTGGCTTCCCCTTCATCATTTGAACAGCTTGATATAATTAGTAAAATTAAAGGAAGTGTAATTATCAAAATTTTCTTTAACATTATTTTTTCTCCTTAACAATTTTTTAGTTTTTTCCTAAAATCATTTGCAGTTCTGCCTCAGCAATTCTTAGGTCATAAACTGCCTGAAGCTTATTTAACCTTGCCTGTCTTAAAGCTAATTCTGCATCATTAACTTCAAGCTGAGTTGCAAGTCCGTTTTCAAATCTTGTTCTTGCAATCTCATAACCTTGCTGTGCCTGTTCAATATTTTTATCCTGCCCTTTAATTCTTATTATTGTCTGCTCAATTACATAAACAACATTTTGCAGTTGAGTTTTCAGTGCCTTTGTAAAACCCTGCTTTTGCTCTTCAACCTGGTTTAGGGTTATGTTTGCCTGTTCCACACGAGCCGGAGTTTTAAAACCGTTAAATATTGGTATCTGTAACTGCAATCCTACTACAAATGTGCTTACCCACCTATAATCACTGATTTTAAAATCATCTGATTGTGCCTGGTATTGATAATTTCCAAATGCAGCAAGGGAAGGGAAGTAAGCAGATTTTTCAAGAGATACTGTTCTGTTTGTTATTTCTTCCTGCTTATTTAAAATTGCTAATTGGGGGTTATTATTTAATGCATCATCAAGCAGCTGCTGCAACGAAAGACTATACTGTCCGTCAAAATCAAATTCGCCTAAAATATTAATCTCTTGTTCTGATTTTAAGCCAATAAGCACTTTCAGATTTTCCTTAGAAATTTCATAATTGTTTTCTGCCTGAATTACCTGGGGCCTTAGATTTTCAACCTGCACCTCTGCACGCAGTAAGTCATAATCTGATGCAACTTCCTGCTTATTACGCCGTTTAACATTTTCCAGTTGATCTAAAGCATTTTGCAAACTCTGGTTTATTACATCTTTAAATTCTCTTGCAAGCAGCACGGAATAAAATATTTTCTTAACATAGTTGACTGTTGCGACCTCTGTAAAACGCAGATTTTCTGAATTTAACTCTACAGATTTTGAGGCGACCCCGATGCCGTCATAAAGCCCCATAGAAAATATAGGAACTCTTGCGCCTATAGTTCCGAGATAAGAGTTGTTTGATCCTATTTCCAGAACCTCACCGAATGGGGAGCCGGGCGGTAAAAAAATTACCGGCTTTTCGATATAACGTTGATACTGCCCGTTTGCTTCAATGTTCGGGAAAAGACCGCTTCTTGCTTCGCGAAGTTTTTCCTCCGATTTATTAACTTCAAGTTTTGCCACTTTAATTTCTGTATTTTTTTCTAATGCAATCTGAATTGCTTTTTGTAAATCTAAATTCATTACTTTTTCTTGCGCCGTAAGTAAGCACGTTCCTGCAAATAACATTAAAATGATTTTCTTCACTTATATTTTTCTCCTTTAATTTAGAATTCCTTCGAAGGTAATTTTTGTAAGCATTTTCAAAATTTTTCCTTTTTTCTTTGGTGAAAAATTGATTTTCATTTGTGAAAAGAAAAAACTGCTATGAAGAAGCGTAACAATATATTCCAGTTCGTCTTTGTCAAAATTTTTTAACTCTATAAATGAACTTAATTTTTTTGCAATCATTCTGTTTAATTGAATAATTCGTCTTGACAGCGCCGGATTTTCTTTTTCAAGTTCACCTTTTTGTAATGTGTAACCCTCTCTCATAAGCAGTTCATAAGCAGATCTATTTGCATTGAAATAATCACCTAAGTTTTCAAAATATTTTTCTATACATTGCTGTGCATTTGACTGAACAAAAGATTCATCTATTATTTCTACTATATCATTCAAAATTTCATTAACAACTTCCAGAAACAATTCTCTCTTATTCTTAAAATAAACGTATAAAGAGCCCTTTGCATAACCGGCAGAATCTGAAATTTCGGCAGTTGTTGCTGTTTCATATCCATATTTACCAAATACTTCAACAGCAAAACACATTATATCTTTTTTATGATATAAGTATTCTTTTTCTTTTCTCGTTAATGTTTTATTGTTTTTTAATTCCATCGAATATTAAGTTGATTATTTCTTCAATTTGTTTTCGCACTTTATCGAAATCCGACTCTTTCATCCGCTGTGTTTCAGAATTATGAAATTCTTTAAGCCTGATTGCTTCTGAAATATTAATTATGGTTTCGGCTACCCTATCCTTGCTGCATTTTTTTAGCTCATTCTTTTTTATTCCGTTTGAAATTACTTCAGCCAAAATCTGTTTTTCATCACACTCAATATTTTTAAAGATATCTTTAATGCTTTTTTTAATTTCGATAAACTGACTCACTGTTAAATCAAAAGGGCTGATAGATTCTTTCAGATAATTTTCTTTTGCTCTTTCATAGCTTAATACCTTATAAAGAGTGCTTCCCTCAATTTCCAACGCTTCTTTAATACATTTTAGATATAATGATTTTTCCCGCATCATAACTTCATATATAATATCTTCTTTGTTTTTATAATAGTAATAGAGGGAAGATTTTTTTATTCCTAATGCACCTGCAATATCATCAAGTGTTGTCTTTGCGTATCCATATTGCACAATTAGTTTTTTGGTAACATCTAAGATTATACCTTTTTTCCTATCTGCTATATTAACTTTAGTCGTTTTTATAATTATCAAACTTTTTATTAGAATGTTCGAAACGTATGAATAATCATGATATTTGTCAAGTAGTTATACTCGCTTTCTTGCATTACAAAAAAAATGTGTAGAATATTTGGCAGTTATATTTTTCTAATATAAAATCAAAAAGAAGGAAAGACTTTCAACACCGGGATTGTAATCGGCAAATCCACCATTAGATATGTGATTAAAGCTCATACCAACGCGCAGACCCTTTTTTATAATGTAGGAAATCTCAACTTGTGATCTAAATTCTAAGAGATTACCAAGATCTTTACCCCTGCCTTTTGTGTAAAGACCTATTGCAAAACTTGGTGTAATAAAATAAGAATCGAAGATTATCTCTTTGCATAAACCAAAGTAAAAATAATTACTCATCTTTGAAGTAGTCATTATTCCAATGATTTGATTTAATGTCAGAAAGTCGGTTATATTTGCCCGAAGCTCAATTCCGCTCTCAAGTACTCCGATATCTTTTTCTAATGCATTAAATTTTCCAAATGAGAATACAAAAGATGAGAAGTTTTGTGAAAAGGCGCTATTATAAAGGACAAAGCTTAGAATCATTATAAATAGCGCCTTCGTTAAAGTGTTTTTACTTTTCACCGAGTAAATACCTTATTGATTAACTATTCGATCTTGCTGCATAAAATCAACCATCCAGCCGGGATATTCCGGATCAAGTTTGCTTACTTCATCTAATTTTCTCAGCCCATCTTCTGTAAAAGTTATTTCAGTGGACTTTAGATTATCTTTTAACTGGGTTTCATTTTTAACGCCTATTATAACACTCGAAACAACTTTCTGATGTAATAACCACGCTAAAGCAACTTGAGCAACTGAAGCATTATGTGTTTTACCTAATTCATTCATCACATCAATAATATTAAAAGCTTTTTCTTTATTGATTGGTGGAAAGTCAAATTCTTTTCTTCTCGAATTTTCTTCCGGCATTTGATTTCTTCTGTATTTACCGGACAAAAATCCTCCAGCAAGTGGACTCCATACCATCAAACCCAATTTTTGATCTTTAAGCAATGGTACAATTTCTCTTTCCAAATCTCTCCCAGCAATCGAATAATAAGCTTGAAGCGATTTGAATTTATTGAAACCATTTTTATCAGATATCCACAAACTCTTCATCAATTGCCAGGCTGTTAAGTTAGAACATCCGATGTACCTGACTTTTCCGCTTTTGACCAAATCATCTAAAGCACGTAATGTTTCTTCAAGAGGTGTAAGTATATCGAAACCGTGAATCTGATAGAGATCAATATAATCTGTTCCAAGTCTCTTTAAGCTTTCATCAACTTGCTGCATAATGTGAACTCGTGATAAACCAACATCATTAACGCCTTCACCCATTTTGCCTCTAACTTTCGTTGCAAGGATTACATTTTTTCTTTTCGTACCTAAAGACTTCCCGAGTATCTGCTCTGAAATACCAGTCGAATAAATGTTCGCAGTATCAAAAAAGTTAATACCGGCGTCTATTGCAATACCCACCAATCTATCGGCTTCGTCTTGTTGTGTTTTACCAACATTAGCCCACATATCAGTGCCTCCAAAACCCATAGTGCCAAAACACAATTCGGATATCAAAACACCTGTATCTCCTAAAGTTCGATATTTCATATTTTCACCTTTTTTTAGAATCTTTAAAATTATTTAGTAACCATATGTCTTTTATATAATATTTACTTTTAACCGGAGTTGCTAAAGTGATTGTGTGAGAATATATAATCAGAAAGCGATTACTTCACTTCCACTTCAACAACTTCTCCTTTAAATTCGCATTTCTTATGAGCTCCATCGCAAAATGGTTTGTTGGATGATTCTCCACAACGGCAGAGAGCAATCATTTTTTGAGAAAGAATCTCTTCTTTCCCATCTTTTATTAACTTTGCTTCGGTTACTTCAAGCAAATATGGACCGTTTTCTGTTGCTTTAATTTTCATAATATTTTTCCTTGTGTTTAATGTTTGATAGTAAAAATAATTTCGAGAATATTATTTCTGATACACACCTTTTAAAAATTCTTTCAGATCAACTGACTTTCTTCCAAGTAATTTCTCGAGAGTAGGATCAATAAAATCAAATTCACCGGCTTTCATTGATTCTGCTATGCTTGCCATTAGTTCTGCTACTTCATTTGGCATCCCGGCTTTAACAATGTTTTCTTTTAATGCTTCAACGGGAATGTCAACATATTTAATCTGCTTTCCCGTTATCTCTGAAAGCATTGCGGCAATTTCATCAAATGTGTAAGTATTTCCAGAAGTAATTTCATAAACTTTATTCTTATAAGAAGAAGGATCAGCAAGCACAATAGCATTCGCTTCTGCCATATTAATTCTTGCGGCAAAATTAATCTTTGCATCTCCGGCAGAATAATAAATAGCTCCGCTTTCAATAGCATTGCCAATTATATCCGGTAAGAAATCGGCGTAATAAGTATTGCGCATAATTGTGTAAGGGATACCGGAATTTTTTATATCTTCTTCTGTTTTATAATGATCTATCCCAGCAGAAAATTTTGAATTTGGATTACCTCCTAAAACACTTGTATAAACTATATGTTTTACGCCGGCTTGTTTAGCAGCTTTGATTGCGTTTGCATGCTGTGCGTGTCGGTCTCCAATTGTGCTGGAAGAAACAAGTAAAAGTGTTTCAACATCTTTCATCGCATTTAATAAAGAGTCGTAATTCAAATAATCACCAACCGCACTTTCAACACCTTTGGCTTTAAGATCTTTTCCTTTCTCTTCGCTTCGTACTAAAGCTTTGATTTTAGTGTTCGGATTTTTCTTTAGTAAAAAATCTATTGTGGCACCACCGAGATGCCCATTTGCACCAGTTATTAGTATCATATTCTATCTCCTTGTTAATTTTATTTTTAGTTCATAAGTGAAATGATTAATTTTTTTTCTGTTCTTCTAATGCGGTTACTTTATCCAATGCTATATGTACAAGCATTGTAACTCTTGCCAAGGGTAATCCAATTAACAACAAAGCAAGTGCAAAAGACAAAGACAACCAATTTGTATTCATAATGCTGATAACTATTCCAACTAATCCAATTATTGCTGCAATAATTCCTCCGGGAACTCCCATCGGACATCTTAATGGTTTTTGTTCTTTACTCAACGTCTAACTCCTTTCTTTTAGTTTGTTTATTAATGCTTCTTTTGATGGTAAACCTCTAAAAATTATTTCATCATCTAAGGACAAGACCGGAACAGAGTGTATTCCAAGTTTTGCGCTTTTAATCCAACCTTTTGGTAAGCTGACTAATGTTTCATTCAATTCATACTTATCATCAAACTCCAGTAATATTTCTTTTAACATTCGTTTTAATGCTCTGCAATGCGGACAGGTTAAACCGTAAAATAATTCTAAAGTATGCTTTGCCATTTTTTGAAATACCTTTATCTAATTATAAAACTTCTCATCGAAAGTGTGCCGTATTCAAACTGATCATAGAAGTAAGAAACTTGCTCATCATCATCTTGCAAACCGATTGTATAAATGAGCGGAATAAAATGACTCGGTTCAGGAACTGCTAATTTTGATGCAGCGCCAAGTTTTTCATACTCAATTATTTTTTCATGATCTTTTTTATCAAGAAATAATTTAATCTTAGAATCAAACTCGAAAGTCCAATTTTCTGGCAGAGAATTTTTATCTTCAAAATGAACTACTCTTAAATTGTGAGTTAGATTTCCGCTTCCGATTATTAAAACGCCTTTCTCTCTCAATACACGCAACTCTTCTGCCAATTCATAATGATATTGCATAGGTTTATGATAATCTATACTCATCTGAAAGACAGGGACATCAGCTTTGGGGAAAAGCCATTTTAAGATAGACCAGTTTCCGTGATCAAAGCCCCACTCTTCATCGGGGTGCACATCAGTTTTGGTTATCAACTTACGAACTTCTTCTGCTGTTTCGGGAGATCCGGGCGCTGAATATTGAACCTGATAAAGTTCTTCGGGAAAGCCATACATATCATAAATCATTTTCGGCTGAGGTGAAACATTTACAAATGTTCCTTTTGTTAACCAATGAGCAGAAATACATAAAACAGCTTTTGGCTTTGGTAATTCACTACCGAGCTTTAACAATGTTTTTGTAAAATCATTCATCTCAATTGCATTCATCGGTGAACCGTGCCCGATAAATAATGCAGGCATTTTACCGTCGTTTCCCATATTGTTGAAGGAAGAAAACATCAATTGATTTCCTTAATTTTCTCGAATCCAAGCAGATATTCGTAATTGTATATATCCCAATTTTGAATGAACGTAAAACCATTTGTTATAAAATCATGCACAACTTGTTGACTTGTAATCCGGTGTTCAAGCGGTGGTCCTAAATCCAATTCCTCGTATTTCCAATCTATAACAAAAACTTTTCTTTTTATTTTTAAAACTCTATTCATTTCTCGAACTAAATTTTCTCTATTATTTAATTCATGTAATACATTAACTATCAATAGTTTTTCGATAGAATTCGATTTAACAGCCGATAAATTTCCGTCTGAGTTAATATATTCAATATTGTAAATGGAATTTTCTTCGGCTCTTTTGCGGCATACATTTAGCATTTCGTCGCTTATATCGATAGCATAAACTTTTTTCACTTTTGTAGCTAGCGGTAAAGTAAAATAACCCGGTCCACAGCCAAAATCTGCCCAAACTTCATTTTTATTAAGCTCTGCTATCTCAAAAAATTTATCACGATTAAGTATTTCTTCACGATCTTTATTGACTAATTTTTCCCATTTCGAGTGTGGGAATACTTTTTCATTCATTAGCACTTCTATTTTGTTGGTTATTAAATATAGTTGTTATTTAAAAATTTCGACAAAAAATTGCTCCATTGCTTCCCACGAACGTTTGTCGGCACTTTCATTGTAAGCCAATCCTGATGATGCATCAGTACCATTGTGAGGATTGGTAAAACCATGAACAGCATTGCTATAAATTATTAACTGATAATCAACCCCAGCTTTATTCATTGAAGTTACAAATCCATTAAATTGGTCAGTGCTTACGAAAGGATCTTTAGCACCATGACAGATGAGTACTTTAGTTTTAATATTTTTTGCATCGTCAAGGTTTGATGTTTGGAGACCTCCATGAAAACTAACGACTCCTTTTAACTCAGCGCCGCTTCGAGCTAATTCAAGAACTGTGGTTCCGCCAAAGCAGTAACCTATGGCTGCTATTTTTTCCTTATCTACTTCAGGCTGTTGTTTAAAAGTAGTAAGAGCAGCATTGATACGGGAACGCAAAAGATTAATATCATTTCTATATTTACCCGAAATTTCTGCAGCTTCTTCAAAGGTTGTTTTTAATACTCCTTTACCATAAATATCTGAAGCAAAAGCCACATAGCCAAGCTCAGCAATTTGTTTGGCTCTGTTTTTAGCATAATCATCAAGTCCCCACCATTCGTGAACGACTATAACTCCTGGTTTAGGGTTTTTTACTTCATCATCGTAAAAAAGCCATCCTTGTAAAACGGCATCACCATCTCTGTACTCAATAGGTTTGGAAACTACTTTAGCAGAAACTTGAATACTCGTAATAAAAATAATTGTTAAGAGAATTATATTTTTTTTCATTTTATTTCCTTTCAACTGATATTTATACTTTATTATATCACAATTTTTGTTTTAAAATTTAGTAGCAATTCTGGATTTCTTAAAAAAGCCACAACCCAAACTAAAATTAAGACAACACTTGGCATAATAATACTCATACCACCGGTCATGTGAATAATTATTGCACCACCCATATATGAGCTTAGCAATAATGTTCCAAATTTGTTTGTTTTTGGGAATAAGAATAGTAGTGCCGAACCTATTTCTCCAAGTGCGATGATAATTCTCCAATCATCTAATTTAAGTTGTTCCATTTGCTCTGGATGCATGAAAAGTTTACCACTTGCGCTCCATAAATAAAGTGCTGTTAGTAAACTGGCGATAACCCAGCCGATTAATTTTCGAGTTTTTGATATTTCTGTTGTGTTCATATAGTTTATCTATTTTTCTTTTGTTATTTGATTAAGCAATTAATTGACTAACCGTTTTTTCTAAGACTTCGTACTTTTGCGCACCGCTCAAAAATTTTTCCTCATTAATGATAATTGTAGGAACGGCATAAACTCCTGCTACTTTTGCTCTTACAATATCTTCTTGAACAGTTTGTAAAGTTTTTTCTGACTTAAAATCTTTTTTAAAGCGATTGATATCAAGCCCGATATCTGCTGCACATTTAAGTAAAACTTCACAATCAGCGATATTCAAAGTTTCAGTTAAGTGGGCTTTTTGAATTCTATCGAACATATCCCAATGTGCCGCTTGACCACTCTGAAATTCTGCGGCTTTGCAAGCGAGCAAACCGGGCATTGAGTAAGGATAATCAAAAGTTTTGCACGTCATATCTTCAGCACAGATTCTGTGTTCATCATCATTTTCATTAGCAGCTCGCCAGTGATTTAATATTTCTGCTCTGCCCGCTTCCTTCGAACCGAACATTTGTTCAATACGATTAGGTGTTGGTGCAAGAGCAAAGCAGCGGTGGATGATTTCCACATCGGGAAATTCATTTACCAACTGCCGCAATCTCGGAGAAAACGCATAACACCACGCGCAAAGAACATCGTGGAAGAATTCGATTGTGTAGGTTCTTGTATCGATTTTATTTTTCAGCTTTCTTATCAAGACTCAATGGACCGCTTCCGAAATAATAAATTAATAATGCCGCACCGGTCATCGAAATATTTTTCATAAAAGCACTTAGTCTCATACGGTTCGTCTTTTAACAGCGATTGATTAAACAATTACAGCCAATAAACCAACAACGATTCCTATTAAAACAGAATAATAAATTATTTGCCTTGCTCTTTTCTTATCTTTTCTGACAAATTCATTATTATCTACTTTGTTTGATTTTTCTAATGAATCAAAATTGAACATCTCCGCTAATCCGTAGTAAGCACAGAAACGCATTCGTGCTTGTAAAAAACCAATTGCAGATATTACAGCGGGAATAAAAGTAAGAAAACGAACTCCCTTTGAAACTTCAAAATAAACGAAAAGAGAATATGTAAGAACGGTTAAAATTAATCCTACAATACCGGCTCGTTTCCGCTTATTTATTTCTTCTTTACCGATGTTACAAACACCGGGAACGTAATTATTAGTATTCATCATAATTCACTTCTTTTTATTAACAAATGTTATTGCACAGTTCCATCTTCAGAACTGGAATAAAGACAATTTTGGATTGTATCCTACTCGCAATCTTTTAATTGATGCTCAACGGAACATTTGGAACAACTTTATAAAGATACCATATCAATATAGCGGCGCCGGTTAATGCCATATTTTTCATAAACATAATCATATCGTTTTGTTTCATCATTGGATCTTTAATAGTCCAAAAGTTGTGCATCAAAAAAGAAGTTGGCACTAAAAAAACGACAATTAATAAAGCTCCAATTTCAACATAAGCTCCTAATAGAACGCTTAGTCCCCCCAGCATCAACATTATTCCGGTAACTATAACACCTAATTTTGGCGCGGGTACTTTTTTAGATGAAGCATATTGAGCCATTTGTTCAGTTTGAGTGAAATGTCCCAAACCTGAAAATAAAAATATCATTGAAAAAAGAAAACGAGCTGCTAAAACAAGTATGTCTATTGTACTCTCCTTTATGTTTGTCTTTTAAGTTGTTCATCAAATGTTTTTAGATAAACTTCAGTTGGAACTGCACCGGGGATTTTTATTTGTTGATTTATTACAACGGTGGGAACCGCATTAATATTCATCGACCTGGCAAGTTCAAAATCCTTTGAAATTTTTTCTTTCGTTGAATCATCCTGAAAATTTTTTCCAAATTGCGCCATATCCAATTTTAATTCTGTGGCTATGTCAAATAAAACTTGTTTATCAGCAATATTTCCGCATTCAGCAGCATGAGCATATTGAACTCGATCGAAAAATTTCCAATGTAATTCTTGACCACCTTGAAGTTCTGCCGCTTTGCACGCTATAAGCCCGGGTAGCGAATGGGGATAGGGAAATGTTCTTTCACGCATTAATCCGACATTTATTTCTACCTCATTAATAGAATGATCTTTTGCAGACTGCCAGTGTCTAAGTATTTCTTCTTTACCCAATATATGATTTCCGAACATCCGTGTAATATCGTCTTGAGTTGGTGCTAATGCAAAACATCTGTGCTTGACTTCAATATTTCCATCAAACTGTTCGATTGCTTTTCTAAGTCGTGGTGAAGCAATATAGCACCATACGCAAAGCACATCGTGAAAAAAATCAATTTTAATTTCCATAAATACGTTTAATTATTAAATAATTGTTTGACTATTGAATTACTATGTAAAAGAAACGGTGAATACATTAATTAAAGGTCAAGTTTTATTTAGATGAGTTTTCTTAAAACCCGGAAGATATTTATTCAGTACTTCCATATTAAGCGAAACAAATACATGCTGTCCCTCTTTTCTGGTTATAATTAAATCAGCATTTTCTAAAATCCTGTAATGATGTGATAAAGCCGATTTAGTTGATCTGAATTCTTTGTCAAAATCCATACAACCCATTTCACCTCTTTCTAAAACCAAAGTAACAATTTGATACCTGGTTGGGTCAGCTAATGCTTTGAAAACTTTTACTGCATGATCACTAAATTTGTTGTTTGCCATTTTAATATTTCAATAATTGTTCAAATATTAAAGTAAATATAAGACTTCTTATTCATTTAGTCAAGAGAAAATACTACTTTGGAAGAAGAATTGTTCTTCACATTGTGCACAAAGGATTCGACTTAGATTGAGTTGTGCGTTTTCGCGGTATTCTTGCTCCTTTATAAATAGCTGAGAAAGGAAAAGTGAAAGCACAATTTTTAGTTTGTAACGGCGCCAATGATAAATTTGTACCTCAAGAACAAATTGATGCTTTTAAAAATGAAACGAGAGATGTGTACGTTAATTTTGAATTTGTTAATTACTAAGGAAGTTTACATGCATTTACAAATCCCGAAGCAACCGAATTGGGCAAGAAATTCAATATGCCTATTACTGATAACGAAAAAGCGGATAAAGAGACTTGTGTCAAAACGAAAATATTTCTTAAAACAGTTTTTAATGAATGAATTTATTTTGAGAATATTTTATTTAATACTCAATGTGTACTTTTATTAATTATACAAGACATTTTAGTTCTAAGTTAATATATTTGTATAAGTCTTGCAGATAAAAAACTTTTAGTAGAGTTATGATCATGAGTTCCCTCAATAAAATTCAAAAACTAAGACCTCTTGATATGGGAGTTTACACTCACTCATTTGTTTCTGGTAAACAGCAGAATTATATTGACACACAATATTATTTCGACAAAGAAACTAAAAGGTTTTATGCAAAAGTCTTTTTCCATAAAGAAGCACAAGGCCAACCACAAATTGTACACGGTGGTGCAATAGCTGCCGTGCTCGATGAGACTTTGGGTGCTGCATCTTTTATGAATGGATATCCCGCAGTTACTGCAAGTTTCAGCATAACTTACCGCATACCATTATCTATTGAAAGTGAAGTGATTGTTGAAACTTGGGTGGAAAAAATTGATGGGAAAAAAGTTTTTTTAATGGGTAAAATGTTTGATAAAGATGAAGCAATCATAGCAGAATCGAATGGAATTTATATTATAATCCCTAAGGATAAGTTAGATTCGTTAATCTTGGAATACGGTAAATTAATAATTTTGTAAAATAATTAAATTCGAAGTAGGAATAGTTCTGTTAATATAACAGCCGGCTGAATTATTGTGATATTTTTTTTACTTGCCAAACTGTTTTAGATGATGATTTAAATGAGTATAAATTATTCTACCCCATTCTTTCTTATTTAGATATCCAAACATCGGGTGCTGAACAGTTTCTCTCTCATTAAAGGCGACACTAAACTTTTTAATCAGTGTTATCAATTCATCTTTATTACTATAAAATTCGATTGGTTTAGTCCCGCCATTTCCTTGTTTTAATTCTTTTACAGTCTCCACTTTCCCTTTGGGTGCGGGTACACCTAAAAGCACTAAATGCTTTAGAAACTTTTCTTGTATTTTATTCCCTGCATACTCCGCGGATTTCAATTCTAAAGCTAATCTTACTTGATCGCTAACATGGCAAACCATTTCATTTACATTCATTTTGCCCCATCTAGGTTTATCCTTTTCATCCAACCATTTTAACCTGTTTAACATCTCAATTTCATATTCCTGATTAATAATGTTTTTCATGGCCGACTCCATTATTTTCCATTAATTTAAAAAAATGACAAACTAATACTATCTTTATCAATTAAAGAGTAAATCCATTGTAAAATTCCGTGTAAACCAAAATAGCTTGCTATAGCTACAATAATTATTATAAATATTCACGCAACAATATTTTAATATCACGGAGTTTTTAAATAGAAAAATATATTTCATTTACAATTATTCTTGTATATATAAATTTACTCATCATTTTGGGAAGATTCAATAATTCTGAAATGAGTTGACTGATATGAGGCCATCTATCCTAAATATTTGCCAGCTAATTATCTGTTCAGATCTTACTGCTGTAATGAAAAAGGTATAAAATCCATTTCCATACTCTCCGTCATTCATTTGCATCTGCTTTAGTGCAGCGCGGTATTTCTCTTTATGCAATTAAAGAATTAGTCGGTCACGAAAATATTAAAACAACTCAAATTTATTCTCATCTGCAAAAGCAGAATTTGATGGATGCAGTAAACCTTCTGTAGTTATATTTAGTAAAACAATAAAACGTTGGCCATTCGATTGAAGGGTATTAGATTTCTGTAGGCAAGTCGTAATTATCGATTTTCTTTTGTGAATACTATAAGGGATTAATTTTCGTCATCCTGTTTACTTTAAGAAAATATTACGGATCGATAGAACAACCAGCATATAATTTACGGCCATAGTTCTTGTTATTTGTTTTGCGGCTAATAAGTATTCACAGACAGCTTTTTCAAATGAGTACTTTTTTATTTTAATAGGATGAGTGAGTCCCCAAAGGCTTATAAAAAGTGTTTTCATATTTTTTGCTTTGTAATGAAGATTAATGAGAGTCTCAACCCCAAATCGTGTTTCCCTCATTTGTTCAACTAAAGTAAGAACATCATTACGGTATAGTGCACGTTCACCTGCTAAAGATATGAATGGATTCAACCGATAGTCTATAATATTTTCTGTCGGTTGCCCGATAACCATATTTGCTTTTTCCTCTAGCAAGGGTTGTATAAGCTGCTGGATATATTCTATTTTAAAATTTGTTAAATCAGCATCTATAAAAACGAGCAAATTGTTTTTAGCATTTGTAATGCCTTCAGCCATTGCAAATCCTTTACCTCTATTTTCCGGCAGTTCTACAATTCTCAACTTATCATACACATTAAACTCCCCTAATATTTTTGAGGTGCCATCGGTTGAACCATCATTTACAACTATTATTTCATCTAACTCATTGCATTTTACTAATGTCTCTAAAATACCCGCAATAGTTTTCTTTTCATTATAAGCGCATACAATTGCAGTAGCATTTTGACTATTGGGTCCCATAAGTTCTCTATTTTTTAAATGAATCACTCCGCCGCAGAGCAGCAGAGTATATAGTTGATAATTTTCTCTCACCTAGTATTGTATTAACATACTGCCCCAGGTAAGTCCGGCACCAAAACCAGCCAAGACAATAATGTCTTCTTTATTTAGCATATTTTCTCGTCGTGCATCAACCATAGCTATTGGAATTGAAGCTGCTGAAGTATTCGCGCGTCGGTCAATATTTATATATAATTTTTGAATTGGCATATTTAATCTTTCTGCTGCCGCCTCAATTATTCTTCTATTAGCTTGATGTGGAATTACAAGGTCAATATCCTCGATTGTTAATCCGTACTTTTTTATAACTGTTGTAATAATTGATGGTAAAATATTAACGCTAAACTTGAATATTTCTTTACCATTCATCGTTATAAAATTCTTTTTTTCTTCCAAAATATTTTCAGCCTTATTAACTGATCCGCTTCCAGCAAGCATTAGCCATTCTCGTGGCGGATTACCATTCGCACCCAAATGAAAACCAATAATTTTAGAACCAATATTATTTCTTGATACTACAGCAGCACCTGCTCCATCACCAAAGAGAACGCTTGTATTTCTATCACTCCAATCGACGTATTTTGAAAGTGTTTCTGCACCAACAACCAAGACATTCTTCATTGTACCATTTATTATGAATTGATGTGCAACTGATAACCCGTATATAAACCCTGAACATGCCGCAGAGATATCAAATGCAGATGCATTCTTTGCTCCAATATTTTTCTGTACTCTGGTTGCGGTAGAAGGAAGCATCATATCCGGTGTAGATGTTGCTACAATAATCATTTCAATTTCTTCAGAACTGATTTTTGCATCTTCTATGGCAAGTAAGGATGCTTTTGTTGCTAAATCTGATGTAGCTTCTTCTTTGGTAGATATATGACGCTTTTTTATACCCGTTCTAGTAACGATCCATTCATCTGTAGTATCAACCATTTTCTCTAAATCTTTGTTTGTTAAAATTTGAGAAGGAAGATAAGAGCCAATTCCGGATATGTACGAATTTGTATTTTCCATCTAATTTATATGACAATATTTTTTAAACATAACTTTTCTTCTCTTATTTCATTCTTAGAATTGTAACGAATAAATAAACGAGATTACGGCTAACTCGTTTGACGGTGAAATTATTTTCAATCAGATACGCTAAGTAATGTTTTATTTTTTCAAAAGTATCGAACAATGGTTTAGTGAGTTTTCCGGAAACAAAAAGATTATAACTAAAAGTTGCCATCACGATCCCACTGAAAGAATCAATAAGAAAATGTTTGCGTATCATAAGTGTTGAAAGCGCAATCCCGCTTGCCCATATTAAATAGAGCATTCCAAGTTTTTTTCTATAGTGTTTGATTCCAAAAGCCATTGTAAAAGATAAACTAACATGTAAGCTGGGGCAAGTGTTATTGGGAACATCAGAGTCAAAACACCATTTTAAAAATTTTGTTGTAAAAGTATTGGCTTCAAATAAAGGGACCGGATAATTTGCTGGGAAAAAATAAAATAATGGATAGGTGAATAATAATGTCCCAAGAATTGATGCAATTATTCTGTCAAATGATTCTTCCGTTCTTAAAAAGAATACAGAAATAACAATTACAATATAAAAGGACACATAGAGATAAACCATTTCCGGCACAAATGGGAAAAGCTTATCTAAATCAGTAAGTAAATTAAAATTATCATTGACATGATGTATGCTTACATAATTATATAATGCTGTGTGCATTAAATAAATAAGCCCAACAATAAATATTCTTTTAAGATAGAGTGCGGTTAATGTAATTTTATTAACATTGTCCATTTTAATTCCTCTTTTATCTATACAATAGATTTTTTCAATCATGTTGAACTAACATTATTTATACAGAACCAAAATCCCTTAATTGTTTTTTTGCGGCTGAATATCCAATTTCGATTAATTCTTTCGCTTTGCTAAAATCAAGAACTTTGAAATCACCGGTGTCCGGTTCAATAAGAATATCCGGTTTTGCAATTTGCATTGTTAAATCGCTTATTTGAACTTGTACGATGATAAACATCTGATACAAAATGTTCCATATTTTGGGATCGGGAGTTTTTTCATTTGAATTATTATTCAAATAATTAAGAGGATGTTTAATAAAGTATTGTATCTTTTCGTTTAATGAAAACTCTTTAACATTCTTAATCACTTTTGGGATTTGTTTGGCATCATATTGATTCATTCCATAAGTCCCGAATCTCCGAAGATTAACGGCAATTACTTTATCCATTCCCATTTTCTTAACAACATCAACGGGTGTAGGATTAACTAACCCTCCATCAACAAGTTTGTGCCTACCGATTGTTACCGGTGAAAATAATATGGGAATCGATATGCTAGCTCTGATAGCAGAGAGAAGATCCCCTCTTTCAAGCACAACCATTTCGCCGGTTTGAATATCCGCTGTTACTGCTGAGAAAGGGATTTTAAGATCATCAAAAGTTTTATTTCCAAATAAAGTGCTTAAAAATTCCGATAAGTAATTCGAATTCACCAAAGAAGACAACGATATAGTCGGAGAAAATATTTTTACCATTAATTTCCAATTCGTTTTCAAGGCAATATTTTCTATTTCTTCAACCGGCATTCCCATTGCATAAGCCCCGCCTATTAATGCACCTATACTACTACCTGAGATGTAATCTATTTTTATTCCACTTTCTTCAATAGCTTTTAGAACTCCAATATGAGTTATACCTCGAGCGGCACCGCTGCCAAGCGCGAGGCCTATTTTTAGTTCTTCTTTTCTTTGTTCTATTTTTTTTATCATTTTATTATTCTGATTTACAAAGCAAATTATTTTGGATTATACTTTTAATTTTTTCTACTTTTATTTGAATCTCTTCCTTAGTTAACTGATTTTTGCCACCATTAAGCTTTATAGGTTTGTTATAAATGACTTCCACTTTTGCCGGTTTTGGAAATTTTTGATTTTTATTTAATGATTTCTCAGTTCCTTTAATCGTTACCGGAATTATTGGCACATGAAATTGAGCCGCTATTTTAATAAAGCCATCTTTAAATTCACCTAATTCACCGCTGGAATTGATCTTTCCTTCCGGAAATATCATTAGTATCCCTCCCTTGTTGAATAGCTGCATTGTTTTGGTTAATAGTTCCCTGTTAATACTTTTCGATTGGACCGGAATACCGCCCATTGCTTTTAGATACCAAAGTTTAACCTTACTACCAAAAACGCTTTTCTTTGCAAAAGCGGAAAGTTTTCTTTTATTAGTTACGGCAAGCAATGGTCCATCCAATAAACTTATATGGTTGGATACTAATAAAGCAGCTCCTTCAGTAGGTATATTTTCTGTTCCTTTTACAGTTTTATCTAAAAAGAAGAAAAAATAAATTCTGAAGAATAATATGGTCAAATAGTAAATCATAATCTTTTATGCATTTTAGAACCCTATCTTCCCGTTACTTGTAAGTAAGTTGTTTTCTTAACTACATAATTTGTCTTTGCATCCGTTAGTTGATCTTGAGTTTGCTGTAACAACGCCTGTGCTTCCAACAAATCAGAAACCGTGATTAATCCGTTTTTATAACTGTCATCGTTTACTTTCATATTTTCTTCGGCTTGTTCCAATGACTCCACACTTAATAAATATTGGTTATATGCTTCGGTTAAATTTTTCCAGGCTGCTTCCATTTGCAAAAGCAATAGCTCGGAATTGTTTTTAAAATTGTTTTCTGCAATTTCTTCTTTTATGCTTCTTTCCTGAAGTTCGTGAGAACCGCCCCACCATCCTGAAATTGGTACGGATACAGTTCCGAATACCATTCCGAGTGTTCTCTCTTTGGCTTCATCTAATTTCATGTACACACCGCTTATACCTATGCCCGCTTGCGGAAGATATTCTCCAAGTTTCATATTTGTCTGAAGTTTTTCAGCTTCAACAGATTTTTCAAGCAATGAGTATTCTACTCTATTTTTTAAAGCTTCGTTTTTATCTAAGTAATAACTTTGAGGAAGATCGGGAATATTCAATTCTTCTTTTAATACCAATGTCGCGTCGTAGGGTATTCCTATCTGCTGACAAAATGCCATTGTTGCAAGTTTTCTTCCATTGTCTAATTTAGATTTGTTAAGAAGAATTTCACTCAATTTCAATTTCACTTTAAGTACATCGTTTTTCATTACGATTCCTGAATTGTAAGCATCATTAACCTGTAGAAGAAGTCTGTTTAATAATTCTTCATATTTTTGAACTGTCTTTTGTTTTTCTGCGAGCGAAACTATCTGCCAGTACTGTTCCTCCGTCTTCAGGATTATCTCATCTTTTGTCAGTTTCTCTTTGAACTCACTGACTTCAACTCCTAATGAAGCCAGTTTATTACCATAAATTATTCTTCCCCCAGCAAAGATTGGCTGTACAGCATTTATATAGCCTATTGTTCCTTTCTTAAGTAAGCCCATTGTTCCGCCAGGTAAATAAGCAAACTGAGTCGCGCTTCCAAGATTAGCCGGGTCGCCGTCATAAACGGGAAGATCGCCGCCTTGTGTTTGTATCTCCATCAAGTTTTTTTGTGCCTCGAACATCATTCCACCGGCGCTTATACTTGGGAAATAGTTTGTAAATGCCGATTTTCTAATCTGTCGTGAAGCTTCAATTTCTAATTTGCTGTTTTTACTTTTTGCATTGTTCTGCAATGCGAGTTGCTTGCTTTCTTCGAGCGTTAAAACTTTTTGAGCAAAAACCTGGTTTAGACTTAACAGCGTTATTAACATTAACAGAATATAAAAATTTATTTTTTTCATAATATTTCACTCTCTGTTGGTTTATCAAAATCTTTTCTATGAAAAAGATAATAAAGTACTGGAAGGAGAAGCAGTGACATTATCATTCCAAAAATCAATCCAAAGCATATTACAGAACCAAGTGGTCCCCATAAAGGTGAACGGCTTAAGATCATTGGAATAACGCCGACAGCCGCTGCAGCAGATGTAAGAAATATCGGGCGCATTCTTCTTTTGCCTGCGGCAATTGCAGCTTCTTCAAGTGTGTGTCCGTGTTCGCTGCGAAGTGTTTCAGCATAGGAGACATAAATAATTCCATTACGAACAATTATTCCCATCAAACTGATAATGCCCATTAAAGCTGTAACACCGAATGGATAACCAGTTATTTTTATTCCTAAAGCTGCACCGAAAATACCTAATGGCAGCGTTGTCATAATGAGTAACGAAGTTTTTATTGTTCTAAACTGGAATAATAAAATGATAAATATTATTGCAACCGTTATCGCCATCGCATAATAAACCGGGGTTACCTCTTCATCGCTTGTTGCATAATCGCCGCCATAGCTGATAGATACACCTTCCGGCAATTTTAATCCATCTATAATAGGTTTTGCTTTATTAAAAACTGCTGACTCGTAAACACCTCTTTCAACATCTACTAAAACAGTCTCAGTACGAACTCCGTTTCTTCTTGCAATTACACCTTTTGTCCATTCTGGTACCGCATCAGCTAATTGCCTTACTTGCACCGACGAAATTAAAAACGGTGATGTTACATATTGATTCATAATATCATCAACATTCGTTTTTATTTTTTTATCAACCTTCAGATTAACACTAACCGGATAATCACCTTCCCATATTGTTGAAACCGGAAATCCTTTAGTCCCTACTAAAAGTGAATAATCTAATATTTGCTTTGAATAGCCAAGACGGCTTGCTTCGTCTTGTTTTAAGTTTAGTCTTACTGCTTGCAGTGGTTCTTCATAATCTGTTCTAACCCATTTAGCTCCTTCTATTCCGCGCATAATGTTAGAGACTCGATCGGCAACCAGCTTTATAGTTTTTATGCTATCCCCTGAAATACGAATTTCAATAGGAGCTTTGGTCATTCTCATTTCAAGCTGCCTCCATCGAATATATGCGTTCGGATTTATGTTGCTGAATTTCTTACTGCATTCATCTAATATTTCATTTGTAGATTCGCTTGATTCCGTTATTACCAACAACTGTCCGTAATGTTTTGCCGGAAAATTCGGTGCATATAAAGTGTGAAATCTTGGTGAACTTGTTCCAACAAACGCAGCGACTTCTTTAACTCTTTTATCTTTAATCAGTTTATTCTCAACCTCTTTCATAACACGATCGGTTTGCTGTAAGGAACTTCCAACGGGCAGATATACTTCTACGGCAAATTGATTTCGTTCAAAAGGAGGAAACATTTGCATCGGTGTGATTAATAAAATTACGAGTCCGAGTATAAATGATGCAGCGCCAATAACAACAGTTGTTCTTTTCTTTTTAAAGGAGTTTTCTAAAATTTTATCATAAAAAGACTGCACCCAATTTAAAAACGCTCCCTTTTTCCCTTTGCTGTGTTCTCCTTTTATACCGTGCTTTATGAATATATAACTCATCAACGGAACCAACACGACGGAAACAAGAAGCGAAATTAGCAATGCATAAGTAACAGTGAGAGGTAAAGATTTTACAAAATCTCCTGCAATCCCGGTCATTACAAACAATAGAGGTACAAAAGAAAAAATAAGTATTAATGTAGCTGAAAAAACCGAACCAAAAAGATTCGTCACACTCTGTGAAGCGGCATCGTGCGGTGTTATATTGTTATCGAGTTTTTCGACGTAATTATCAACAATTACTATCGCGTTATCCACCACCATTCCAAGAACGACTATTAGCCCAGCTAGTGAAACGGTTTGCAAATCCATCCCAGTTACCCACATTAAACCAAGTGTAATAAAAATTGAAATTGGAATTGTAGCTGCAGCAACTAAAGCAACTCTTTTGGGCAATAGAAGGATTGTTACAAGAATAACCGCAATTATGGCAATTGCAAATTCTTTAAGAAAATCATAGATAGACTTTGAAACAAAATCGGGCATATCGGAAATAACACCAACGTGTACATCCGGCGGTACTTGCTTAGTAAATTTTTCAATTTCTTTTTTTACGTCATCTCCATATTGAACAATATTATTACCGGGAAGCATCTCAAGAGAAACTATCAAACATTTTTTCCCGTTAAGTCGTATATAAGAATCCGGCTCTGCATATTCCCTTACAACTTTTGCAACATCTTTAACGCGTATAACATTTCCAGTAGGGTCGGAATAAATAATTTGATTTGCTATGTCACTTTCCGTTTTATACCCGGATGGTATGTGTATTGGTCGTATAAAATTTCCGTCGTCGATATCACCTGCGTAATTAACGGTTCCTTCCGGTTTAAGTGCAGCTAAAACCATTAGTGGTTTGATACCGTAATTGGTCAACTTTGCATCATCTATGTAGACGTTGATTTCCTCTTTCTGTAATCCGAAATGTTTTACTCTTGATGTAGAAGGAATTTTTCTAATATTATCTTCAAATTTTTCAATATACTTTTCAAGTTCTTTATATGTTTTGGTTTCAGATTCAACCGCCATCAGCACTGCAGAGGTATTTCCGAAATCATCATCCGCCGTCAGCGACATTACTCCGGAAGGAAGTTGTTCCTTCAATTCATTTAATCCGTGTCGAAGTTTTGCCCAAAATAGCTTAGGATCTTTTTCTTTTTTCTGAACCTCGACATAAATAACCATTACATTTTCTTTCGAAATGGAATGAGTCTTCTTTTTATCGACAGCTTCATACTGGAATAAATAATTTTCGACCTTCTTTGTTAATTGTTCTTCTACTTGCTGTGATGATGCGCCCGGAAATATTCCTATTATCAATCCCTGCCGAATCTTAAATTCCGGAAATTCATCACGAGGCATTTGGGTTAATGCCACTATTCCAAACAATACTAAAAAAACGGTGGCTGCAATTATGAGTTGTTTATGACAGATTATTGTTTCAATCAATGTTCGTTTCTTTTTCATAAGTTTTTATTCCTGTAGTTATCGGTTAACAATATGTACTGATGAATTGTCAACAAGTTTCTGTTGACCGGCAACTACAATTTGCTCTCCCTCATTCAATCCCCCGGTAATTTCAACTCCATTCTTCAAGAGTTTTCCGGTTTTAACATATTTTCTTACCGCTTTATTTTGGTTTACTGCATAAACGAAATTTCTTCCTTGCTCGTCAACAAGAACAGCTCTGTTCGGTACAAACAATCCCGCTGCTTCATTTGTTTTATTTTTAGAAAGAGTAACATTACAAATCATACCAGGTTTTATTTGCCGGTTTTCATTTACTATTCCAATTTTTATTTTATAAGTATGTGCAATAAGATCAGCCATTACCCCGATTTCTTCAACCGTTCCCGTAAATTCTGAGTTATTCAGAGCACCAATTTTTATTTTGGCTTTATCGCCATTTTTTATAGATGAAATTTCGCTTTCCGATACCGGCACTTTGGCAAATACTTTTTCAATCTTTACAATAGTTATAGAAGTTAAATTTGGGATGGCACTCATTCCCGGTTCAATTGAGCGCTTGCCAACGATACCATCAACCGGGGAGTAAAGTTTACAATCGTCGGCATTCTTTTTGGCAATCAAGGTTGCTGATTTTGCCTGCTGCAAACCTGTTTCAACTTCCACCAATTTTATTTCCGGAAGGTTGCCATTTTTAAACATTGGCAATAATCTTTTATAGGCATCTTCTGCTTGTTTTTGAGAAGCCAAAGACATTTCATAAACATTCTTGTAGGTTTCATTATTCAACACAGCAAGTAGCTGCCCCTTCTTCACAAAGTCACCTTCAGAAACAAGAACTTTCGCAACACTTCCAACAATCGAAAAACTTAACGGAATGGATTCCGATTCTTCGATAGTTCCGCTGTAAGTAAAAACTTCGCTTCCCTCGATTTGCTTTACTTGTCCGGTTTCAACTTCAACTATCCCGTTGTTAAGATTTTCCGCTTTATCAGAGCAGCCTTGTAAGAAATAACCAACACCCGCTAAGAGTAAGTAAATAAAGATTTTGTTCATTTTCATTTTATATATTCCTATGGATTATTAGACATATTTTGTATTTGGGTCGAAAGCCGGATAAAAAAATTTATATTCCTTCTGCTATCATTCTTGTAACGATATCAATTTTTTCATTATCATCGATATCTAAAAAAAGGTAGAGTTCCAATCCGCGGATAGTACCCACTATTACATTTGCAGCTTTACTCAATTGAGTCTCATTAAAAAAATTAAATTCTCCTTTCTCAAAACCTTCTTTCAATATCTCCATTATTATCGATTCTTCTTTATCGTCTAACTGTTTGCGAAGTTTTTCAATGTATTGATTACCCTTTAATTCTCCTTTTACCAAAGGATAAACGCTTACAGTCTTTTTTATCTCGGTTAGCATTGTGGCAATATACTTTTTCAATTTCTCTTTAGATGAACTAACTTTACTAACCGATGTTTTTGCTTTAATAATGATATTACTGAATTCGTCTGTTATCATTGCTTCGAATATTTCATCTTTGCTTTTATAATAATAGTAAAGAGTGCTTTTCCCTTTTCCGGCTTCGTGTGCAATATCTTCCATAGTAGTTTTATGCAATCCCCATTTCTGAAATACACGCTTTGCTGCCTCGATAATTGATTTTTTAACTGCTTCATCTTTACTTAAATCGTTCATGTCACTAAGACCAATTTCGTTTTTCGGTCGAAAATTATGAAAACTTTACTTTATATGCAAGTTCATTCTAAAATAAACAATCTTTCTTTTCAGATAATGTTGGGTTGCAAACCCAGCTTAATTTTCCTTTCTACCCAATTTTCTAGCCTCTCAACACTCAATTTTAAAACAAACCTACCCCTCAGATACATAACCATCACCTTTCTCAAAACTCGTCGTTGAGAACCTATTTTTTATCTTATACATTTACCTTATTACATGTGGTAAGCTAGCCGAACCCATTAACAACAAATTTCTTTTTCTGACTGCTGATCGCTGACAGCCGACTGCCCTATCCTTCTCCTACTTGGGTTATTCCCTTGCCTGTACTGAAAAAGTACACAATCCTTAATCACACATTCCCTGACTTGCTTTTTTTCATATCCTGAACATTCCAAACAATGTTTCTTAATTGCTCTTAATGGTGTCAGTTTCATTTTACTTTCCCTAATAAGAAATATCGTTCATTATCTAAATTTTAGTTCGGACACTCCGGACGCAATTTCTTCAACTTTTTATTCGCGATTAAATTTCACATTAAATTCCGTCCGATCAGTCCGGCTCTGGGAATAAAGAATCAACCGAATCATTTTTCTGAAGCGCGTGATTCACAAATTTTATTGTTCTAATAGAATCCGATTTTCCTTCTTTTACCTCAAATCCATTTATCCTACCGTACACCTTTAGCCACCTGGTAAACTTGGCTTGAGTTAATTTTTCTAAGTCGGCGTATTCTTTCTTAAAATTATCGTACAATTCTTTTTTATCGTACTCTTTATTTATTACAAATCCATTGCTGAATTCAAAAAATTCAATTGCGGTTTCATCAATCAATTTCTTTTTATCAATGTTTACAAATTCATAATAAACCAGCCCACGCCTTAAGTAGAATTGTAAACACTCAATCATAAAACAATCAAAATCACTCCATTCATCTTCATTCCAACCGCTGAAGAAAGGCTTCCCGAAATCGTGTACTGGTCTATGTGATTTATTATAGTAATCCGAAAACTCAATAATAAACTGTCTGTCAAGAGTTGAGTCATCAACACCGGCGATAGAAAAGTTTGTTGAAATAACAACCTTCGGAGATTCATTATAACTAATGTGAATCTCATCTTTATTCTTTCGCTCAATAGTAATACCATCAGTTATAATTGAGAACAATCTTTCAAATGGAAATTTATCGCGTATATCTTCAAAGCCCAAAACGTTTGTATCCGCTTTCACTCTCTGAAAAGCAAAATTCTTTGAAGGATTAAAATTTCTTCCATCTTCAATAACGACATTTCTAACTTGGAGAATAGATTTGATAACCAAACCTTTTCCACTCCGCCCAAAAGCGCCGTCGCTCAATTTCTCATCTATAAACACAACAGCTTTAGCTGTTGACGGGTCCTTATAAGTATGTAACAGATAACCAATACCGCTTTTTAACGCCTCATATCTTTTAACTTCATTCCAGCAGACATTAAATAGAAAATCTTCGAACACGCTTCGCTTTCCGCTTTCTATAAAGTTCCTTCCAATTATTTGTTTCTTCCAGATGTGTTTATTTAGTTTTTTATAGTTGTAGAATTCTATAGAGTTTCTGCTTATCTCAGCAAAACCATTTTTGAAATAAAAATATCCTTTATCAAAACTATCTTTATTAAACTCAATATTCCTTGTAATTAAGAATTCAAGAAACTGTTGTGTGAAAAGTTGATTGGCAGATTTTATCAACGTGTCGATTATCTCATTCCTGTTTGTACCTTCAAATTCCTCAGTCGCCATTCTCTCCAGATAATTCATAACGAATTCTTTAACATCGATGCCGTCAATTTCTTCAACAATGTTGTTTTCAATTCTTACGAACAAATGATTAGTTTCTATTTTATACTTACAGAATCCTTCACTTTCCAAGAATTTCTTAAAACGAATCCGGGAAATTTTTAAGCGCTCATTTTCTCTCTTCCAAAATTTAATAACCGGCTTTTTCCAGCCGTACATTTCAGCGATATGATAAATTGTTCCTATAGTAACCCTGCCGTCATAATCTTTAACAAGAGAATCAAACTTTTTCTTTAACTCAACTTCACTGTCTTTATAATTTGGGTTTTTCAAACTCATATCCACAAAATATTTTTCGCCCTCACTATCAAGCGGGACTAATGCAAAACCTATTTTGTACCATTCTTCATAACTTCCATCCGGTAAGTTCTCAGAAAGAAAATCAAGCGCACTTTCTAATCTTGCCTTATCATAATAAATTTTTTCAGTCTTTCTCTCCCTCTGGAGAGCATGTCCGCCTTTGGCGGAGGTCGGGGTGAGGGCTTCTATTATGCAGTATTTTTTTAAACAGCAAATCACTTTATCCAAATCAACATAAGCCGGGGGTTCCTTCGGATCATCAAAATAAAAATTATAAATGCCGCCGCTCTCATGCATTGAAGGAGGCAAAGCAGTTTGACAATTCATCCAGCGTAATTCAATATGTTTGCAATAACCATCGTTCTTCAACTTAAATTTATAAACAGCTTTCTCTCCGCCAATCTTTTCAAAAACTCCACTCTTGAGAGGGGTGTCCGGCAACTGCCGGACGGGGTGTGTCATAGGGCTAGAGCAACGTAGATAAATATGAAATCCTTCACCACTCCCGCTATGAACAACCCAGCAATACTTTTCCGGTAACTCCAAATCCTGTAAAATCAACTCAACAATCTCATAATCTTCAACGGCGTCAAAGTCGAGACAACGCAAATCATTTATCCCTTGTATTCCGCCGAGCCCGGTAGAATTACTCCATTCCATTTGTTCTATATCTTCTTCTGTTTGAATATCATTCTGCCACCTGTCCCATTCAATCATTGGTCGTTTACCTTTTAACGGCAGTACATTCATATTCATCCTTTGTTTATAAACCTTTGCTAATTCTTTATACCTACTCATGGTAAAACTCCATCTTATTTATCTTTAAAAATCCTCTCCCTCTGGGAGAGGATTTAGGTGAGGGTCATAAACTATTCACCGCATCCCTCATTTCTTCCAAATCCAAACCCGCATAAAACCTTGTGGTTACATTTACAGTTGAATGACCGAGCAGCTTTGCCACTGTGAATATCGGCACCTTATTGCTTGCCCATCGTGTAGCCGCAGTTGCGCGTAAACAATGCCAGTGAAGTTCATTGGGCAGACCGGCTTCTTTTATTACTTTCTTCAGCGACTTTGAAACTGTATCTTTTTTAAATTGCTTTCCGTTTTTCTGAACAAAGACAAACTCTCTAAATATTTTACCGTTTTTGAATTGCCTGCCGGAATTCCTAAGTAATATCTGTTCCATTCTTTCATTGAAAGGAATTCGTCTTACTTTTTTAGATTTCGTTTTAAACAGTTTATTCCCGATTGTTATAACCTTATTCTTAAAATCAATGTCGCTCCATCTTAAATTGTTTTCTTCCGCTAACCTTAAACCGGATTCAACGGCAAACAGAACCATATCAGATATAACTTCTTTTCCTTTTTTCGTAAGACTTTCGCACACAATGTTTATCTGTTCTTCCGTAAAAATTATTGGTTCTTCTTTTTGCCGTTTCGGTAATTTTACTTTTAAGAAAGGATTAGAAGCGATGTAATTCCAGTCAACAAAAACATTAAACATAGTCCGGTAAATTTTGAGATAATTATAACACCCGAGTGGAGCGTTTTTCGAAATCTTCATCAATAAACTTTCAGCGTCTTTTCTCCCAATAGTATTTAAGAGCCTGTTTCCCGGGATGAACTCCAAGAACCTTCTCTCGGCTGTCTTTGTGGTATCAACGGATTTTTTTGTAAGGTTAAACTCAATCAATTTATTGTACTCGTTAAATCCCTGTTCAACCGTTACTTCATTTTTCATTGACTGCTGGACGTGTCCCGGCGCAGCACAAGGGGAGCCTGTGCCGATTCCAAATATTCCGGCAAGTAGTTTTATTTTTTCTATATCCTCAGCCGAGAAACTCTTAAATATTTGATATGGGTCTGTAGATATTTCTCTACTCGAAAATTGATTTTGTATGTTTGTTAATCCTTCCATTTCAAACTCTTATTCTTAATCATAATCTGATAAGAAACTCTTTCTGTGAATGAGCTTGTCGAAGTCAAGGGGGCTCATCATCGTCTTGTAGTTCTTTTTCATTCTGACTACTATCCCCTAACTCCTGATTTCTGTTCTCAAATATCCACTCATCCAACTCCGCCTTAGAAAAGAACAGCATCTTTCCTGTAGGGCGATGACACGGAATTATTTTTCGTGAAGTGAGTTTATAAAGATAGCTGTGGCTGAATCCCAGATAATCCGCAGCTTGATTGAAGTTTAGTGGTTTGCTTGCCTGCCGATAGGCATGGTCGTTTTTCTTTTTAAGAAGCGCTTCTAACTCATTTAGTTTAGTTAGAATTTCATTCTTGGTTTTACTTTTGTTTTTTTGCATTTCTTTGTCCTTCCAGATTTTATTTTTTCCAAAATCTTAGGACAAAGATTAAAAATACTGCAAAGAGTGGGTAACAACTTAAAGACGACTTAAGACGACTTCATTTTTCTTAATACATCCATAATTTGACTAATCTCATCACTTACTTTATGTGTTTCGGGATTGTGGTTTATATTGCTTAATGCATCTTTTAATTGTTGAGGTGTCATTTCGCCGTCATTCCACGTAAAATGATTACACAGCATTTCCCATTTATTTCTTCTAAATGTTATAAAACCTAACTGCATCATTAAATCAAATAATGGCGCAAAATCTTGTTTGTTTCTTGCCCAAACTATTTTATCATATCCTTCTGCCATATACGGATTAGTTAATTTCAATTCTTTCTTTAGGTATTTGATCTCGTTTTTTATTTTTTCTTCAAAACTTGGAGTTCCGGGGAAATACATATCTATATCAAGACCATCTTTATTATTTTTTTTCTCCTTCAAAACAAATTCTAAGTAAAGTATTTTTTCATTAATCTTTTTTTGCTTCCCGCAAAAGTCCATAACTTTTTCATAAGAGAAATTAAATGTGTCCCATTTTAATTTTTTGTCGGGTTTGCCTTTCGTTTTATTCGTATTTTTCATATTAACCAATTATTTCTTATAAAAAGTAATTAATGCTTTAATTTAAAGTTTTTCTTGAATATTTTGTTTTATAAATTAATTTTTCCTGAGCTTTTGTAAAATGCAAATTAATCCCAAACTTCTAGATAATTCTGCAACCCCATTTCAGTTAAAGGAATTCCTTTGCGGTCATCTTCTATCGGACAAATTTACCCAATTCTCAGTTGCAACAGGTTATTGGGATTTACCTGCGGTAATTGAACTGCTACCTGCATTGGAAGCATTTCTAAACAATAATTTGTTTTCTGAAGTAAGATTTCTAATTGGCGAAGAGCCCAAAATTCGTTCCTATCAACTTGATACGGCTTTCCCCGAAAAATATTTGAAAGCTGACTTATCAGAACTACCCTTTAAACCGGAATTTAAAGAAGCTGTTAATTTTATTACCAAGTACATTCAAACTGGTCGTATAAAAGTAAAACTTTACAAGAAAAGTTTCCTTCACGCTAAATGTTATATACTTGGTTCCGAAGCTGAAAATTCTATTGGTATTATTGGGAGTTCTAATTTTACCCGCAGCGGTTTATTAGGCAATACAGAACTTAATGATGTTGAATACGATCACCGTATAGTTAATTATCTACCGAAGAGTGTTGGTCAAGATCCAAGCCACCGGAGCTGGTTTGAAAAATTATGGAATGACGAGGGCAGCATTGACTGGACCGAACAATTCAAGATTGAAATCCTTGGACTAAGCAAATTTGGTAGTTTGAGTTACTCGCCTTACGAACTATACATAAAAATTCTCTATGAAATTTACGGCGAAGATATAGAGATAGAAGAAAAATTAAGATCGGAAGAATTTTTTGAAACACGAGTTGATTTAACATTATTCCAAGAAGAAAGTGTACGCAAAGTATTATCCCGTTTATATAATCATAGAATTGGAATGTGCCTTTTAGCAGATAGTGTTGGCCTCGGAAAATCATTCATCGCAAAAAGAGTAATAGAAGATATTGGTTATTTTAAACGTCAAAACGTTGCTGTAATTACTCCCGCATCATTGCGCGAAGACTGGCAAAACCATCTTAATGAAATCACCGTAAATGCTCCGGTCTATTCTATAACGGAATTCGCATTGGAGAATAATTTTGAATCTATAAAAAGAGATTTACTTTTTAGAAAGTTAAAATCCAAACGTAATAATGCTATTGATCTTTTGGTTATAGATGAAAGCCATAACTTAAAAACGCAAGCAAGCAAATCATTCCGTAATCTTCTCGATTTGTTGGTAGATAAAGAATTTTGTGCTGAAATACCTAAAGTACTAATGCTTTCGGCAACGCCTGTGAATAACGGTATTAAAGATTTAGCAAATCAAATTCTTTTGGCAAAAGGTGGGAATGATAAATTCTTTTCCTCTTTCGGCATTGAAAGCATATTTAACTTTTTCCGTTCAACTCAAAGTGAGTTCCGACGTTTAGGTTCTCCTGAAGTTTTCTCCGAACTATATCCGATTCTTAATCGTATAATGGTTAAAAGAACGAGACACCAAGTAAAGAAAGATTTTCCGGACGCTACTTTGGAAGGTAAAAAAATAATCTTTCCAGAAGAAGATTTAATAAACGTTCTTTATGAACTGGATAGTAAAAAACTCCGTAAAGTAATCAGCGACAAGTTAAACTCTCTAGAAAAAACCAATCCTGAACTCTTTAAGTTTTTTACAGTAGAAATGACAGATCAAGATGAAGAGAAAGAAGATATTGTCGGCTTGCAAGAATTTTTCCGAATAAAAGAAGAAACCGTTAAGAAACATCAAACCGAGTATGAATCAATTTTCCATTTTATTGACCGGGCTATAAAAGGTCTAAAACTTATTCCATACAGTTATCTCACTGAAAAAATTCATAAGACGGTTGATGAAGATTCGCAAGCAAAATCACGGAAGAATTTAACCGGGGTTATGAAAGTTACCCTCTTTAAATCTTTTGATTCATCTATTTTTACTTTTTCTAAAAGAGTTTCTCGTTACAAAACATATCTTGAACAGTTTGAAAGACTTTTCTTTGAAGATAAAATTTTAGTAAAGCCTTCTGTTATTCAGAAAGCAATAAGCGCTCTTGATGATGAGCCCGATGAAGACATAATTGATTTAATAAATGAAGAAATCTCAAAATTTAATGATAGGGAAGAACAAAGAAGAAAAGCTGACAAAGAGTATAAAAAAGAGAATGCATATTTACCTGTAAACTTAGAAGAATATAATGTTGAGAATATAAAACGCTTTATTCAACAAGATCGAGAAATAATTCGTCTTATCAACAGTGTTATATCCTCAGTTGATGTCGATACAAAACTCCTCAAGTTGAAGCAGTTACTTAAAAATCTCAAAGGACAGAAAGTTTTAATTTTTTCTTACTTTGCTACCACTATTGATTACTTGAAAGATTCATTAGACAAAGAGTTTATTTCTGAGATTAGTCTTGAGAATTCCGAAATCGCATTTCTAAAAAGCAAAAACGGCAAGTACAAAAGCGAATATGTAAAAAGGTTCGCTCCAATTGCACAGAATCAAGAGATAAATAATGGTTTGGTTAACGGTAAAAAGGAAATAAAAATTCTTTGTTCTACCGATGTTCTTAGCGAAGGTCAAAACCTTCAAGATTGCGGAATTATTATTAACTATGACCTTCATTGGAACCCTGTTAAAATGGTTCAACGCAATGGTCGTATAAATCGTCTTGGTTCTGTTTTTGAAACCGTAAATGTTTATAACTTTAGACCGGAAGACCAGCTCGATAAGTTTTTACGTCTGATGTTAAAATTGCAAGAGAAGATTCAAGTAATTGGTGCAAGCGTAGGTTTAGACAGCAGTGTCCTCGGTGAAGAAATAACTCCAAAGCAATTTGGCTTAATTGAAAATATTTATAGTGAAGATAAAGCCAAACAAAAAGATGCAATAAAAGAACTTGAACGGGAAAACGATTTGGCGTTCGATGAAGTATTTGAAAATGATTTACGTGAATTTATGCGTAAAGCCTCTGATGAAGAAAAAGAAAAAATTAAAACCCTTAATCTTGATAAGTGGTGTAAAATAAATTCACTTACCAACGAGCAAAAACTCTTAATTTATAACATTGCTAAAGGCGAGTTTCGTTTTATAAGAAACGACTCAAATAAAGTTGCTGAAGAAAAAAACCATCTCCGAGCTTTAAATACTATCCGTAGTTTTGAGACTGAACGTCAAGCCCTTCAGTTAACTGAATCGGCAGTAACCGAAATTAAAGAATTAGCGCAAAAATATTTTGATGCAGAAAAAGCATATCAATTGACTATGGATTTTGAAGACTTAACAGATTTTCAAGGCGTTAAAAGAACCGGCGGCGCTGTTTCTCTTGCAAGGTATAAAGAAGAACTGTTGCAATTATTAAATGATAACCAAGATAGATATTCTGTTGATAATATTAACCGTATGCGTTTGATTCTTACAAGGCAGAACTATCTTCCTTTTGAAAACAGATTACGAAGTTTTCTAAGAAGAAACGACAACAAAATTTCAATTGATTTTCTTGATAATCTCGCTATTATCAGTAATAATTTACTAAAGGAAAGTCAAACTGCGGAAGTACCTGAACCGGTTTTCTGGTATGGTTACTACAATTTATAATTTCTCATTTTTAATTTATAATTGATTTTATGTCAAACATACGCTCATTAGTTGAAAACAAATCAAAACTCGATTACAAAGAATTAACTCTTTCTTTAGTGCAAGAGTTTGGAATAAAAGATAAAGTTGAATGGGATAGTGTTATTCCTGCACAAGTACAGAAAGAACTTTTCGGCGGCGAGACGCTACGCTTATTTAAAGACCACGAAACCTTCGCAAATCAAAAAGATATTCGCGCAATTCATCGTTCAAAAGGGGAAACTTCACAACTGTTGATTTTATCAGCTATCCTTAATGACGAAAAACTTTCCAAACAAACAATTGAACGTATAACAAAAAAGTTTGTCGGAGGACAAGCTGCAGAACGTTATGTAGTTTGGTTCCTCGGTAATCCTCAGCATTCTGCCTATAAGGTTGTTCTATCCGGGAAAGAAGGCAAAAAAGTTGTATTAAAAACTTTACCTTTTGCTGTTGACCAACCTTATTATAAAACTTATGATTTCATTCTTAACGAAGTAAGCAGCAAGGTAAATAAGTTTTTTGTTGAACCTAATGAGCTTTGGAAATCACTCTGGAAAGCCTTTGATATATCCGTTGTTAATAAACAGTTTTATAATGATATCAAAAGTTCATTCAACGATCTTGTTGAGAATGTACTAGCGAAAAGTTTTATTAAAGATTTGGGAGTCAAAAAACATTTCACAATCCGTCTCATCGGCAGATTAATCTTTTGTTGGTTTCTGAAAAAGAAAGGTATTGTTAATGATGACGTTCTCTCTGCCAATGCAGTAGGTAAGTACACAAACTATTATAAAGAACTGCTGGAAAAACTTTTCTTTGATGTTTTCAATACACCGGCAAAAGAAAGAACGAAAAATTTACCTGATGAAATAAAAGACTATCCTTTTCTTAACGGCGGTTTGTTTGAAGATCAGAAAGAAGATTTTAAAGATAACTACCAACTATATTTACCTAATGAATGGTTCTTTAATCTTTTTGATTACACTTTAGAGAAATATAATTTTACAATTGATGAAAACACTTCCTCAAACGCAGAAATTGCAATTGACCCGGAAATGCTGGGTAGAATTTTCGAGAACTTATTAGCCGAACAAAATCCCGAAACACAAGAATCAGCTCGCAAATCAACCGGCTCTTACTACACTCCCCGCGAAATTGTTGATTATATGGTAGAACAAAGCCTTATAGAATATCTCAAATCAAATATTAGTAAAGACGTCATTCTGAACGAAACGAAGTGGAGTGAAGAATCTTTAAGTCAAAAAATTGAAGACTTCGTTCACACCGAAGAACTCCCCGAAGAACTAAAACCATTCTCAAAAGAAATACTTGATAAACTCGGCACTGTTAAAATTTTGGACCCTGCTTGCGGTTCCGGCGCTTTCCCAATCGGTATGCTGCAAAAAATTATTGCACTCAAGTTACAGCTTTCCCCCCTTACCAAGGGGGGAATACAAGGGGGGTCAAAGGAAGTTTATAACCTCAAACTCCAAACAATCCTCAACTCCATTTACGGCTGCGACATACAGCCGATGGCTGTAGAACTTTCCCGCTTACGCTGCTGGTTAAGTTTAATTATTGATGAACCTGTTGATAAGAAAAAATCAAATTGGGGAATTGAAAACCTTCCTAACCTCGACTTTAAATTTGTTTGTGTAAATACATTAATTAGCTTGCCTGAATTTTCCGCTTCGTTTGGAATCTCGGAAGATGAGTTTAACAAACTGAAAAGTTTAAGAGAAGAATACTTTACTGCTTCCGCAAAACGAAAAGAAAAAATTGAAGAAGAATTTAAGATTGAGCAAAAGAAAATTGCCGAAAAACACGCGGAATGGTCAACAAAAAATACTGAAGCAGTTACAATGCTTACAAACTGGAATCCGTTTGATATTTCGGAAACGCCCTGGTTCGATCCTTTCTGGATGTTTGGGATTAAAGAAGGATTTGATGTTGTTATTGGTAATCCGCCCTATATACAGCTACAAAAAGAAAGCGGTAAACTATCCAAAATGTATGAGAAACAAAATTTCCAAAGTTTTAAACGAACCGGCGATATATATACTTTATTTTATGAAAAAGGAAATCATATACTGAAACTTAATGGGAATTTATGTTTAATTACTTCCAACAAATGGATGCGTGCCGGTTATGGCGAACCTCTTAGAAGGTACTTGGCTGAGAAAACAAATCCAGTTTTACTTATAGATTTTGCCGGGCAGAAGATTTTTGAGGCGGCAACAGTTGACACAAACATATTGTTGTATAGAAAGGAAAACTATAAGACTGCAACTCAAGCCTGCATTGTTAAAAACGGTTATAAGAATAATCTAACGGAATATGTCAGTGAAAATGCTTCTCCAACTAAATTCTCGCCCCAAACCAGTTGGGTAATACTCAATTCTATTGAACAACGTATTAAAGAGAAAATTGAGCGGGTTGGGACACCGCTTAAAGATTGGGATATAAACATTTATCGTGGTGTCTTAACTGGTTTTAATGAGGCATTCATTATCGATGGGAAAAAGAAAGATGAACTGATTGCCCAAGACCCAAAATCTGTCGAAATTATACGACCGATTTTAAGAGGGCGAGATATAAAACGTTATGGATATGAATTTGCCGATTTGTGGTTAATTGCAACTTTCCCGAGTAAAAATTATAATATTGATGATTACCCAGCAGTTAAACAGCATCTTTTAAGCTTTGGTTACAATCGACTGAAACAAACTGGAGAAATCGGGGCAAGAAAAAAGACGAACAATAAATGGTTCGAAACTCAAGACAGTATAAGTTATTCGGAGGATTTTTTTAGACCAAAAATTATCTACCCCAATATGACAAAATTTTTGCCTTTTGTATATGATGAAGATTGTTTTCTAACTAATCAAAAGTGTTTTATAGTTATCGGAAATAACATTGCTTATCTAACAGCTTTTTTTAATTCATCACTTTTTAAATATTCTTTTAGAGATAACTTCCCAGAACTTCAAGGTGGAACTAGAGAGTTAAGCAAAATTTTTTTTGATAAAATACCAGTAAAAAAAATTGATGCAAATATCGAAAAAATTTTTAGAAAGCTTGTTTTACAAATACAAACATCGAAACGACAAAATAAGGATAGCAAACAATTTGAACAACAAATTGATGAGCTTATTTTCGATATTTACGAATTAATCGATGAAGAGCGGCAAACTATTGGTTTTATCGAAATTGTATAGCATTAGTTTTATACCTTCTCTATATAACTGATCTCTTGCTCATTTAGATCATATAATTTATAGACAAGCGCATCGATTTGTTTTTCTAAATGTGATGAATCTAATCCTTTTCCATTTTTTTCAATTATTTGTTCTACTAAACTACAAAATTGCTTCTGCTCAGTATCGCTAATTTGGGGAATAGGCATTTGTTGAATATATTCCTTTTGAAGTCCCAAACTACCTGTTCCTAAAGTCATAACATTATTTTTTAAATATTTTTCAAAAAGGTTAGAATTAAGAACAGCTAAAATAAATTTAGCATTTTTACTAATCATCATAAAGCAAGTTTTATCAAGGGTAAAAGAGTTAGTATCTAAACAGAATCTTGGAAAATTTCTAGAGCCATCAGAATAAACTCTAATAGTCTCTGCCCATACTATTTTCTGGCAAAAAAAATCCTCCATATAAGCACAGTTTCGTAAATTATAAGGAGTATCCCCTTGATCAGCTCTTACCTCAAGTTCGGGATAAAAATTATCTAAGTACCTTTTAATTGCCGGGTAATCATTTATATTTATTGGGCTTAGTCCTTTTTCTTTAATTCCGTTATGAGTATTTATCAACCATAGGTTAGCGAAGTTATATCCATATCTTTTGATGTCTCTGCCGCGTAAAATCGGTCGTTTTTCTTATACTGTATTGCTAAATCTCAATTTCAAATAATATTGGAGAGTAAAAATGAATTATGGGTATATTAGAGTAAGTACTGACAAACAAACTGTAGAAAATCAACGTTTTGAAATCAATCGCTTTTGTCAAGAAAAAGGTGTTGTTATTGACCGCTGGATTGAAGAAACCATATCCGGGGCAAAGAATGTTGATCACCGTAAACTTGGTAAACTATTAAAGAAAATGAAAACAGAAGATATTTTAATTTGCACTGAATTGTCACGCTTAGGAAGAAATTTATTAATGATAATGAGTGTCTTAAATGATTGTATGAATAGAGATATCAAGGTATGGACAATTAAAGATAATTACAGATTAGGGAGTGATATTAACTCCAAGGTTTTGGCTTTCGCATTTGGGTTAGCCGCAGAAATTGAAAGAAATTTGATTTCACAAAGAACAAAAGAAGCACTAGCAAGAAAAAGAGCTGAAGGTGTCATACTCGGAAGACCCAAAGGGCGCAAGTCATCAAAAACTAAGCTTACCGGACAAGAGAAAAAAATCAGAGAACTACTTGAAAAAAAAGTATCATATAGCGCCATAGCGAGAATTCTCAATGTTCATCGCCTAACAGTTACATCATTTGTGAAAAACAATAATTTAAAGAGAGATATGTTTCTCGCTTGATTTCTAAGTTTTATATTCAAGTTAAGCTAAGGATTAATTATATTTGAAAGTAATAAAATGAACGAGAATGTTGATTTGCGCCAACACAAAGCATTTAGAAGATGAGATGACATAATGGTTTACAAGCTATACAACTTAACTTATGAAGAAGTAAAAATAATTGATCAAGAAATTGGAAAAATAATTTCTAAAGAAGAGTATGAAAAGTTTGAGATAAAATAAAAGAATAGATATGAACAACTTTAACCCGGAACAACCATACAATGATTTACCGATTCTTCCTCCGTCTTTTAATTTTGATGACGTTGAAATCTTAAAAAAAGTTAATACCACTAATATTGCTTTAGCTCGTTTAAGCGGTGAGGCTAAGTCTATCCCAAATCGTCAAGTACTAATCGAACCTCTTTCATTTCGTGAAGCTGTTGCAAGTTCCGAAATTGAAAATATTCATACTACGTTTAATGACGCTATTGAAGCAACCTATATTGAAGAATCAGAGCTAAAGATTGAGCAAAAAGAAACAAAAAATTATAGAGAAGCGCTTTTAAAAGGTTATAGATTAGTTATTGATCAAGAATTCCTTAATACTAACTCTTTTATTACAATCCAATCCATTTTAGAACCATCAAAACCCGGTATAAGAAAAATTCCCGGCACAAAAATTCAAAACAGAAGCACCGGCGAAATATTGTTTACACCCCCGGAAGGTGAAGATTTAATACGTAAATTACTTAAAAATTTTGAAGATTATTTTAATAGTAATTCAGATGAAGTCGATCCGCTAATCAAAATGGCGGTAATGCACTATCAGTTTGAAGCAATTCATCCTTTTCTTGATGGTAACGGTCGCACCGGCAGAATACTTATGGTTTTATACCTCTGTATGGTCAAAAGATTAGAACTTCCAATCCTTTTTATTAGCGGGTACATAAACCAGCATAAAAGCGACTATTACAGACTGCTTAGAGAAGTTACCAAAATAGAAAATTGGAAAGAATGGATTATCTATATCTTAAATGCCGTTGAATCCCAATCAATTGCTACTACAAGTTCTGTTATTGGTATCAGAGAATTAATTCATAAGTATAGATTAGTTATCCAAAGTAAATCTAAAATTTATACTGCGGAACTTGTAGAATATCTTTTTAGTTTTCCGTTTTATTCTCAAAAAACTATGCAAACTGCTCTCGGAATTTCTCGCAATACTGCTTCGAAGTATTTCGCTGAATTAGAACGTATTGATTTGATTAAGTCGCAGAAATATAAAAATGATAAAATTTACTATTTGCCGGAGTTTCATAACCTCCTTAAATAGTCAAAATAAGTTCTTTGCACAATTTATTAAGAAATCTGAGCATTGCTCTGCACCTATGCCCAAAAAATTAAAAATTTTGTGCATAGCTTAAGCCACTTGCCCAATATTTGAAGGAAATAATGCATAGATCAAACTTTATTTACCAAACGTGGCTCAATTGTGTGATTTATAAACCACGTATTTAACTCAAGGTCTTTTATAAATCACGTTCGTTTATAGCCGTTTTATACAATAATAACTTAAGAACGGTCAAAATTATGAAAAAATCACAACAAGAAATTCTAAAAGAACTTTTTTCATATATCTTTAACGATAATACCCCGTCGGATAAACTCAGAAAAATGGATGGAAATAGGAGAGCGCACATCACAAAAAAATTGGAAATAAATTTCCCGGATAAACTTAAATCTGCTTCGCGTACCTACACAAATAACCTTGCAACAATAACCTTAGTACAGCGTTTTATTTCAGATCAATTAAAAATAGATGACCAGCCTTTTCTTAATTTTGTTGATAGAATACAATCAATATATATGCGTCTTAAAGAATCTGATGATATTAATGTTCCTGTTGAAGACCCAAAACATTTTGATACAATTACAGATGAAATATTAGCTGTTTATAATCTGCCCTCGTCTGTTTTCTTTAATTCAATGAAATCAACTGTTATGTATATTTTTGAAATCTGTGATATTGGGAAAGCTCCAGACGCACCAAATTTGAAAAAACCAAAACCGTTATCATCAGCGCCCCTTTTTGAAGGCTTGGAGTAATTATAGATGCTTATTCCTTCTAAATACGAAGACATAAATTCGAACTTGTTGGTTTTAGGTTCGTTTGTTATACAAGCGCTTAAGAAACATTCTTATAACATAGAAGACCTGTTCCAGCGGTTAAAAAAAAATCATTCAATTAACTTGGAACAGTATTTTAATGTAATTACTTTTCTTTGGCTTGCTGATATTGTTGTGTTAAATACTTATCAAATTTCTCTTAACATAAGCGGGAAGAAAGATGTTTCTAAATAAAATTTATTCCGAACCGGAAGTTTTTGAACCTGTAGAATTCAAAAGGGGAATAAATTATATCTTCGGAAAAAAAGAAGTCAGTACCCAAGAAGAAGTAAAAAATTCATTAAACGGTATCGGCAAATCCACCTTACTTGACTTAATGGATTTCGCATTGCTTTCAAATTACAACAAACGCGATAGTAAGCGTCTTTATGCAGCTTATCAAAAAGGCATACTAAAAGGCGTTTCAATCATTTTGGATTTTGAAGTAGACAAAATTCAGTATTCTACTAAAAGATCGTTTGATAAACCTACTACCATTTATTTATCGATTGATGATAATGCCTACGAAGAATATCCAATCAAAAACATTAAACCGCGTTTATGTGATATAATATTTAGAAGAAAATATACAGGACATTATTCCGATAAATGGTTAAGAAGACTTCTGCCGTTCTACATTAAAGTCCAAATGCCGGAAAAAGAACCTTTCCTAAATCCTATTAAATATATACGCGAAGCCAAAGAAATTGAACTGAATAATTATCATTTCTTCCTGTTGGATATCGACAATAAAATTTCTTACAGAAATCTGCAAGTCCAAACAGATCTGACTAAATTGGAAACCACAACCAAAGAAGCGAAAAGAATAATTACGGAAACTTACGGCGCTATTAAAATGCCTGAGATAGACAGCAAGTTAAGAAAGTATAAAATTGATATTGAAAAACTGGAAGAATCAATAAAACTATTTGAACTAAGTGAGAAATATAAAATAGATCAGAATAAACTGAATAAGTTAACCGAAGAAATAAAAGAATTGATGTTTCAAAATAGCAGCGATGAATTGAAGATCAAAAGTTATCAAGACAGCCTTAAAATAGATATAAACATAAAACCAAATACTATTAGAAAATTATACGCAGAGTTCAACCAGCTTTTAGCGGAGAACATTAATAAATCTTTGGAAGATGCAATTAGCTTTCGTAACAACTTAGTCCAATCCCGCCGTGAATTTATTCAAGATGAAGTAGATTCACTTCAAGAAAATATTAATAAAAGATCAGTTTCGATAGATCAAAAAACTAAAGAGAGAGCCGGAATTTTTAAATTGCTGAAAGCAAAAAAAGCAATTACGGATTTAACAGAAGCGCATTTCACATTAAATAAGATTAAAGAAGAATCAGCAGAGCTTAAATCGAGAGTTAAAATACTGAGGGATTTAAATAAAGAAAGGGTTCAGATAAATCAGCAGATAAATAAAATTGAAGCCGATATTCTGGAATTTGAAGAAGAAATAGCGGACAAAGAATTGGAGTTCTCAAAAGTTTTTTCAGATATATATAATGCGTTGTATCCTGAAATTGATGATATATCAGTTTTCGATATTACCACAAATCTGAAATCTGATGCAAAAATTCAGTTCACTGTTTTGCCAAATAATGAAATGTTTTCTAAAGGTCGCAACCAAGGCAGAACTTTAATTTATGATTTAGCTGTTCTTTTCAATTCAATAGAAGAAAAACTCAAAGCCCCACGCTTTTTAATCCACGATGGTATTTTAGATGGAATGGATAAAACGCATTTTATTGAACTTGTAAAATACCTTGAAGAAAAAAGTCTGCAAAATTATGAATTCCAGTATATTCTTACTTTAAACGAAGAAGGCGAGTTGACAGATAATTTTGGCGATGCCGACGAAGTAAATCCTAAGAAAATTGAAAAAGAAGCGGTTCTGGTATTAACACCGAATAAGTTGTTGTTTGGGAAAAAATTTTAACAATCGGGAGGATTATTATTTTTTTATTTCTCCGTGAGATACTTTTTTAATTCTATCAATATAACTTTTCAAACTCTGTTTTCTTTTTTCATCAGATGCTGTTGAATATTTCATACGTACGTTGTTACTGGCTTTTATGATATTATTTCTTACTTCAATTCCCGTTATTTCAGTTGGTCCTATTTTGTATCTCGTTTTTCTATAATTAATTCTCAATCCGTTAGATGTAATTATGTGTATAATTTCCGGTAACAAATGCTGGAAATCTTTTTTTGATGAAAAACTTAGATCATCTACAAACCGTGTGTATTTAATTCCTTTTCCTTCACATAATTTTAGTAAATCTAAGTCTATTGGTAGCGCAGCTAAATTAGTAACGTAATTACTTGTTGGAATACCTTGCGGGACATTACCCTTATATGTTGTTAATTTAGTAATAATAGAACTAACGTCCGGAGAAAAACCATTTTCAACAAACACTTTATATACATCCTTATTATTAACGGAAGGGAAAAAGTCTTTAAGGTCTGTTGTAAAAAAATATTTATTCCCTTTATGAATGGCAGCGTTTGAGATATTATCTTTACCCTTTACACCGCCCTGGACAAAATCTTGAAATTCATATTTCCTAAGTATCTGTATCTTTATTCTATTCTGTATCTCTTTTAATCTTCCTATGCTTGGGCAAATTTTGCGTGTTTCAATAATTCCGTTTTTTATTCTAACCGTTCCGTCTTTGTTCATTTTGGGTTTGGGGAACGGTTTGTAGAAATCATCTATCTTTGATAAGATTTCTTCAATTTCTTTTTTATTTGTTTGCAGTAAATAGTATAGATGCTTTAAACTTCTTATAGCAAGCATATTAAAAAAATTCTTTTATTAAACCATTTAAAGATGGATGCAGATGTTTGAAGAATTCTTTTTTGTGCGGCGGAATGTCATTATCTTCTAACGACATAAAGAAAATAATTGGCAAGGGTATCCCTAAATATTTACTTATTCCTTCGAGTGTAGATAAGGCCGGTTCTTTCTTATTGTTTTCAATTTGTGAAAGATAAGTAACTGATATATTACATGACTCGGAAAGTTCTTTCTGTTTTATGTTCTTATCCGAGCGTATTGCTTTTATAACTTTTCCAATATTCATAATAAATCCTAATTAAAAGAATTAAGAAGACTCTCCACTAAAAAAAGTTTTTAATATCATTCCAAGTTTTGGGATCTGCGAGTATTTTCAACAATTCAGTAACAATAGTCTGAATGATAGCTCGTCTTTGAGATTTGCTGCTTTGAGAATATTGAACTTTCAGTCCTTCCAGCTTTAGCCTTACATTCTCTAAGACGTTATGCTCTTCTAGTGAAAAAGAACTACGGTTCCTTGAAACGAATGAATCAAATGATTCAATCAACTCTGAAATTGAGTTTTTCTTTTCCATAAATTTCTCCTGGAAAATTAGGTTTGACGGCAATATTGCCGCCCGCCTGAAAGTAATTATGCCGTCCGTCGTAGCTCTTTATAAGAGTCTTCTTATTCGAAAAAATGCCCGCCTTATAATGTCATCGTAGTATAAATACATTACTAACTTATAATAAATATGTATTACTCAATGATACTTACTTGTTAATACCGTAGGGCGCACAACAAAATGGCTATGCCATTGTGTAACCTAATACACTTCAGTTTTTCGGCGATAACTACTTATCTCAATTACAGATTTTCAAAGAACTTGTGCAAAGATAACAAATATTAACTAATAGTTCAACTACGTCTGGTAAATTTTAACTGATAGTTTAATAAATTCTTTTTCTATTTACTCCAAGACTCTATTCTGGAAAATTTTTACAAATAATAGTCTTATACTGGAAAATATTTACAATTTCATCTTCGTTCTGTGTTTATTCTGGAAAAAATTTATAATTAACGCCGTTCATCATCTTAAAAATATACTTATTTTCTTATTTGCGTCACTTTTCCTATATAGGAAAAGTAGATACTTTAGGAAAAATTATGTACTTATTTCTATTACTTTGTCCAGTATTTTAATTAAAAAACTGGACATTATCTTATATCTTCAGTATATATAGGCTATGAAAATCACTGAATACATATCAAGTTCTGTTGATAGGTTGCCGAAAGGCTATGTTTTCACTTATACTGATTTTATCAACGAGGTGAAAAATATTGGAGCGAAGCGGAAATCCCGACCTGTCGGGAAAGAAGCCGTTATTAAAGCACTTAACCGTATGGTTGCTTCCGGCAAAATAACCAAGCTTTCGAAAGGTAAATTCTATAAACCCGAAAAATCTGCCTTTGGCAAATTGCAGCCGAATCGTTACCAGATTGTAAAGGACCTGTTGGAAGAAGACGGTAAAATTACCGGCTATCTAACCGGGTATAGCATATACAACCAATTGGGATTGACGACCCAGATAAGTAATATAATTCAAATCGGTAAAAATACTGTACGCCCTGCGTTCAAAAGGACCGGATACAAAATTTCATTTGTCCTGCAAAAAAATAATATAACAAAAGACAATATTCCCTTACTTCAAATCCTGGATTCAATTCGTTATATAAAAAAAATTCCGGATACTACAATTAGTTCTACATGCGAAAGGTTAATAAAGATTATTAAAGATTTATCCGAGAAGGATAAAGCAACCTTGGTGCGCTTAGCATTAAAATATCCACCTGTTGCAAGAGCATTGCTCGGAGCCTTGCTTGAAGAAATATTGAAGCGAAGCGGAAAACTTGTCCCGGCCCTTCGGGATACCGACCTGTCGGGAGAGAATACCTATCTTACTGAACCTCTTTATAAATCATTAAATCCTATTACAACATATAAAATACCCGGCGCGGGCAAAGTTCTTTCTTCAATTAACAAATGGAACATCAAATGAAATTACACACTGCCGATAAAAAATTTTTTAGCGACACAATCAGAGCGGCTTCTGAACATCTAAATATAAACCAAGTGTTTGTTGAAAAAGATTACTGGATTACACTTGTGCTAAACAGATTATCCAAAACTGATTATGCAAGTGAAACGGTATTCAAAGGCGGTACATCACTTTCCAAAGGTTTTGATTTAATCAATCGTTTTTCTGAAGATGTTGATATTGCAATAACAAACACAGAAGATAAATCCGGGAATCAAGTAAAAAATATAATAAGAGAGGTTGAAAAAGGAATCACAACTGAACTTAATGAAGTCGATTTGGAAGGAGTAACCAGCAAGGGTTCTAGGTTTCGTAAATCGGTATTTGAGTATTCAAGTATAGATTCGGAAAATAAAAACAATAGACTCATAGTTGAAATAAATTCATTTGCAAATCCTTTCCCTTATCAGCAATGCACAATAAAAAGTTTTATATATGATTTTTTGAAAGCAACAAATAATGAAAAATATATAGAAGAATATGTATTACAGCCGTTCACAATAAATGTTTTGAAAAAAGAACAAACCCTACTGGAAAAATTAGTTTCATTAATAAGATTTTCATTTGCTGAAGAAACAGTGTTAAGCATCTCTTCTAAAATTAGACACTTCTATGATTTATATTATTTATTGAATGATGCCGAATGTAATGAGTTTATTAAATCTAAAGACTTCAAAAAAAGATTTGATGAAATATTGGAACATGACAAAAATTTATTTGACGAGCCCGAAAACTGGAAATCAAAAAAACTAAATGAATCACCATTAATAACAGATTTTACGAACATCTGGCAGCAATTAAAAGAAACATATAAGAGAGAACTTTCAGCGCTTGCGTATAACGAAATACCCGATGAAGAAAAAGTATCCGGCAGTTTTAAAGAATTAATAAAATTGATTCAATAAATTAATTGTTAAACTCATATCGGTTCTTTAAATCCTCATCAACACAAACCTCTTTCCTCAAACAAGAGAAAAATCTTTATGTGTTAAGCAACAAAACAAGTGAGGTCTCAGCTCATCAAAAGAAATGGGACAGCCAGATTTACATAAGAAACATTATGCAACTAACTTTGGCAGTCCCAACGAACATTTGTAGTTCTATCGAAGTCGCATAATGTCGCCTTATGTAAACTCGGCACCTTACATATTCAGTTAATCATCGCTCCACTACGGTCGCCCCTTCGGGAACACACCTTCGTTTCGCTTACATTGGCGAAAAGACATCAGTAAAACCTTTCATTGATTATTCTGTCATAATATTTTCAGCCGAACATCGCTTCATTACGGCGGCTCGTTCCTCGACACGCCTTCATTCAGCTTTCATTGGTATGGACACTTTGGACACAATTTCTCTTTCTTTTCAATCGCAGTTTAAAACCGCTAATATTTCCGTCCAATGAGTCCAATCAAAATTTATCAGTGTGAATCAGTTTAACCTGCCCGTCCGGGAGACGGGTCTGTGTCAACTGTGTTCCATTAACTCTAATGTCAAACAAAGGCAAAACAAACATAAACATTGATTGTTGTCTCAAACTTGTTCAATTCATATTTTTTCTGTGAAGTAACTGTGAGTTTATTGCTCAATGAATAACAAACTTGATCTCAAAGAAATTGTATCGACAAATCTTTTTCAAAGATTACGGTCACTAAAACTTATTGATGAGACAGAACTCCGCAATCTTAAAATCAGAAATGAGTATAAAGAATTACGCAATAGATTTTCCGCCGAGGCTTCTATCCAAATTTTAATGGATAAATATTCGCTTTCTGATTCAGCGCTTAATAGTATTCTTTTCCGAAAAAGAATTTCAAAATCGAAATTCCCTGTAGTCTATTCTTAGTATCTAACAAGTCTTTAAATAGCCTCACTTTCAAATCTTTACAGTGTAATAAACTTCATTCTTTTTTAGTATTGAACCACAAACTATAACAAAATATAAGAGGTACTAAAATGGCAATAGTAAAAGGTTCGGTAATTGGAAATTTGAGCGGAAGACTTGGTAATCTTTCAGCACGTACAATAGAGGGGAGAACAATCCTTGCTGCAAGGCCTTCCAGTTTTAACGCAAGTCAAGATCCTGCCGTAGTAGAAATTCGTAAGAAGTTTTCTTCAACTGCAACTTTCGTTAAAACATTGATCTCACTTTCTGCTTTATACGAAATATGGAAGAAAGTTAAAACATCCGGTATTTCTGTTTATAACTACGCTTTCAAAAATAACTTCGCGTATTCTTCAGCAGAAAAGCCCACAGATCAGAATATTATTACGCCCGGCGGTTTTGCACTCCCGGTGCAATCGGCAACCGTTGATTCTGATAATGTTTCAGTTGAGCTTTTAGCTCTTAACACAGCTTCTGTTTTTAGTGCGGAAGAAATCAACCTTTCGGCAAATGGAGTGTTATGCTACTTCAACCCTACTAATCCCGATGATCCGGCATATCAAATCACTTCACTTAGTGCAGAACTGGCGAATTATGATTTCACACAGCCGTTCACTGTTGATATTGCACTGAATGTATTACAGCAAGCTGTAGCAGCTAAATACCAGAACTCAATTTTATACTTTATTGCTGCATCTAAAGATGCCGATGGAAAGGTAGTTCAGTATTCTGCAACCTATACTAAAAACACATAGTCTTTAGTATTGACAACAATTATCCGCTGTAGTTTTACAAAAGCGGAATCCTTCCAGAAGTCCCGATTCTTTTCGGGACTTTTTATTATCACTCAATCATTTCATTTGTAGTGCTGCCGATTCCTTCGCCCTATTTCATTCGTTTAGTTAACTGCATCCCGATGGTTTGTCAATAGCAAAATCATATTCGTTTCATTCAAGATAGCCGGTTACTACACTCATTCAACAAGGCTATCATAACACCTAACATTTAGCGTCAATGAATGTAGCTATGTCTCTGTCGTTCCATAACTACATGAGGAATTCCAAACACATTATTTGTTAAACCGAACCTAACATTTGTAAAAATATATTTCGCCCGCTTTTTTTAAAGCTTAGTGTTATTCGAATCTTTGTAATCAATCGGGGCAAGGGTATATAAACGAAGCAGCTAAAAAGGGACAAAAGTTTTTACCATAGTGTTATCAATATTAGCGGGCAAAAACTTTCGCCCTTTTCTTAACGCTGCTTCGCCCTTGCCTTGCATTATCAAGTTTACTTACACCATCACCGCAACCTGACATTCTTTCGCAAAGAAGTATTTAAGCGGGCAAAATATGTTTTTTGAGGGGCAGTACGCTCTTTCATTTAATTACTAACTAAGCGAAAGGAGTTAATATGTTAACAAATCAAAAAAAGGATGAGCTTAAGCTTTTATTGGAAGATTGTAAAAATTCCGGCTGGATTCCTAAACACGATTGCAATAAAAATCTAAAAATTATTTCTCAAACGCACTCGGTCAATACACGGCATAATATTGTAGTTGCTCAAACTAAACAATGCAGAATCTGCGGTAAAGAGTTTGAAGAATCGAACCCGGAGGGGATATATGAAAGTTTATGAAAGCAGTTACCCTACAAAGCGGGATTATACAAAAATCCCGCAAATCAAAATCAAAAATAAAAAACTACTTCAACATGGTTTTAAGATAGGAAGAAAGTTTGAGGTAATATATCAACCGAATAAAATTACTCTTGTACTTATTGCTAAAGAAGATAGCAATCATTAAATTAAAAAAACAATGTCACTCAATTTAACTAACCATATTAACCAATCACAAAAAAACAAGGATGTACCTTCAGAAAGTGGGTACAAAATGGGTACACAGTCGGTACATTTTCGGTACAATGACAGTGGGATTTTAAGGAAGCGCAGAAACAAAAAAAGCCTCAAAACAATATGTTTTGAAGCTTTTCTTTGCGGGGCCGACGAGACTCGAACTCGCGACCTCCTGCGTGACAGGCAGGCGTTCTAACCAACTGAACTACAACCCCAATTTTTAAAAACAATTTTAAGAACTCGAAATCTTCCCGACAAGTCGGGACGTTCTAACCAACTGAACTACAACCCCAATTTTTAAAAACAATTTTAAGAACTCGAAATCTTCCCGACAAGTCGGGACGTTCTAACCAACTGAACTACAACCCCAATTTTCAAAAACAATTTTAAGAACTCGCGATCTTCCCGACAAGTCGGGACGTTCTAACCAACTGAACTACAACCCCAATTTTAATAAATCATCAAATCCAAAAATCAACATTCTTGTCAAAAACGAATTCAAAGCTAATACATTTTTTAATCCAAATCAAGAAAATTTTACAACTTTTCTGTGCCGAAGCTTACACCAACCGCATTTGCCGCCAAAATAGCCTGTACATTCGGTTTTACTAGTTTTTGCTTAGAAATTGCGTCTTCAATCCTTACACTTACAATATCACTTCCTTTTAAAGCAACCATTCTTCCGAATTTCTTCTTAATAACCAGCTCAATTGCTGAAGTTCCGAATTTTGTTGAAAGGATTCTATCATACGGTGTCGGGCTTCCGCCGCGCTGTAAATGCCCTAAAACTGTATATCTAGTCTCAAGATCGCAGCCTTCTGAAATTCTTTTAGCAACAACTTCACCAATTCCGCCTAATTGAATTGGATCTGTTCTTTTTATATCCTTTGCTTTAATAACCATTTCACCGCCTATTGGTTTTGCGCCTTCGGAAACACAAACAATACTGAATCTTTTACCCCTCATATTTCTTTGAGTAACCTTTTCAAATATAACATCCCAACTAAACGGAAACTCAGGGAGTAAAATGATATCTGCTCCGCCTGCTAATCCTCCGTTAAGAGCTATCCATCCGGCGTATCTACCCATTACTTCAATTACCATTACACGGTGATGCGATGAGGCTGTTGTATGAAGTCTGTCGATTGCTTCCGAAACAACCCATACGGCCGAATCATGCCCGAATGTCTGATCTGTTGCTTCAAGATCATTATCAATTGTTTTCGGGACACCCACAATATTCATTCCCATATCCATAAGTTTTTTGGATATATGCATTGTGCCGTCGCCGCCAATTGCTATAATTGCATCAAGTCCCCAGCCTTCATAATTTCTAATACATTCTTTTGAACGGTTAACGATTTTTATATCGCCGCCGTTTTTTTCAGGCCAATGGAAAGGGTCTCCTTTATTTGATGAACCGAGTATTGTTCCGCCTTGGGCTAATATACCGGAAACATCTTTGTTATAAAGTTCAACGGCTTTTCCTTCAACTAATCCTTCAAAGCCGTCAAGAATTCCGACAACAGATAATCCGTGATCATGCGCGGGTTTTGCAACGCCTCTTATTACGGCATTTAATCCCGGGCAGTCGCCGCCACCGGTTAGTATCCCGATTCTTTTAACCTTTCCATTTTTAGGAGACATAATAAATTTATTCCCTGTTTAATTTTTTTTATACAAAATTATCGAAAACATTTATGATTACTTTATTTTCTGCAGAGTTTTAAAATGCAGTTTGGCTAATTCATTAAGTTTTGCCTCTCCAAATTGCGACTTAATTATTCTTGCTTTTAAATCAACTTCGCCTGATGCTCCCTTGGGCAATACCAGTCCTTTCTGCTTTTGATTTTCAAACCATAGATTCATAGCGTTTCTAGCTAGAATAGACGCAGCGGCAACTCCAATAAATCTTTCACCCTTTGCTGTCTGTATAAAATTTATCTTTTTATCAGAGACTGATTTATTTTTTGTAGTTGAAATATTCAACTCTCGTTTGCTGAATTTATCTGTTATAACAGTTTCGGTATCTACTTTATTTAATAATACTTCAATTGCTTTAGAGTGCGCCCAATTTAATAGAAGATTTAAATTTCCGAATTTTGCATATAGTTCGTTGTATTTAGCCGGTGTTATAACTACAACTTCATAACTAACATTTTTTATTTTTTTTATTTTTTCGGCAATTAAATTAATTTGCGGGTCAGTTAAAAGTTTGCTGTCTTTCACCCCGAAGTGAGTTAACTCTTTTTTTACAGAATTGTCCGAATAAAAAGCCGCGACTGTAAGCGGTCCGAAAAAATCTCCTTTACCTGATTCATCGGTGCCGATGTAGTTTCCCGGTTCGTGAATTTCTTCATTTGTCTGCCTGAATAATGATTCGCCGAAAATAATAGATGACAATTTTTTATAAAGAAAAGATTCGTTATTTCCCTGCAGAATAGTTTTTACCCCTTTTTTGCCGAAGTATACCTGAACTTTAATTTTATCTTGGTCGGATGAAACCGTAAACTCATGATTGTACTGTTTGGTTGAAACTTCCGAAACCGTAAATAAATGTTTTATAATTTCTGATTTAAGTCTTTTAATTTCCGAGGCCGCTTCTTTTTCAATATTCATTTAATATATACTTGTTTTAAAAAATTGTGACCTAAAGTAAGCAAATAATTAAATAAATAACATAAATGCCTTTTATATTTACATGGAAGAAACAATATTATTGTTGTATTTTAAGCTTATTAAGAGGACAAATTTATTTACATCTTAAACAAAAAGAAGCGTTAATTCCAATGAAATATTTCACTGTTTTCTTAAAAATGATTACTGAAAAAATAAATAATTATTTGTTCCTCTTTATTCTTTTTATTACCGCAAATATTTACGCTCAAGCATCGGGTACGTCAGATTATTATAATGACATTAAATTTGAACGTTTATCCATTGAGCACGGACTTTCTCAAATTACCGTTCAGGCAATTCTACAAGACAGCAAAGGATTTATCTGGTTCGGCACCGAAGACGGATTAAACAGATACGACGGATATAAATTTACGACTTTTAGAACGGATGATAATGATTCAAACTCAATCAGCGATAATTTTATTTGGTCCATAATCGAAGACAGCGAAGGGAATATTTGGATAGGCACTAACGGCGGGGGATTAAACCGCTATGACTATTTTACAAATTCTTTCACGCATTATATGAATGATCCTAAAAACCTAAATTCTATTAGTGAAAATAATATTAGAAATATTTTTGAAGATGAAGAAGGTTTAATTTGGATTGGCACAAACAGTTCAGGTTTGTGTAGATTCGATTTCAAAAAAAATGAATTTAAAAGATTTACAGAAGGCGCCGGTGAAAATTTGCTTAGCAGTAATAATATCAGATTTATAACCCGGGATAATGACAACAATTTATGGATTGCCACTGAAGGCGGGGGAATAAATAAATTTAATAAACGTGAAAATAAATTCAGCAATTATAAATCTTTCAATTTGGGGAATAAAGTAATTAATGCATCAGTTGTATGGTCAATTTTAAACGATGGGAATTTTTTATGGATAGGGACTTATGAAAACGGATTAATCAAATATAACCGTAAAACTGGAAAAACAGTAAAACATTATAAATATTCGAATCAAAATTCTATAGCAAATAATAATATTACGTTTCTTATTCACGATGCCGCAGGTTTTCTGTGGATATGCACGGAATTTGGTTTAAGCATACTGGATAAGGATAACGAAAAATTTTACAACTATAAACACGACCTCTCTGATATAAAAAGTATAAGCAATAATATTTTACGATGCGCATACAGGGATAAATCAAATTTAATTTGGCTTGGCACATTCGGCGGCGGAATTGACAAAATAAATCTCAACAAAAAATTCAAACTCTATACGCATAATCCTTCTGATAATAACAGCGTAAGTCATAATATGATACGAGCCATTTCTCAGGATTCCGACGGTAATATTTGGGTAGGTACATTGGGAAACGGACTAAATTTATTAAACAGGACTCTTAATAAGTTCGAACATTTTATTGCCGATAATTCGGGAAGCGGCATAAGCAGCAATATTATTACTTCCATTTTTGAAGATAAAGAAAAGTATTTATGGGTAGGCACGTGGGGCGGCGGACTAAATAAAATTAGATTTGAATCAAACAGTAAGAATGAACATAATATAAAAAACATCGCGTATTTTGTTAATAGTCCCGACAATAATTATTCCATCAGCAGTAATATTATTCAGGCGGTATTTCAGGATTCAAAAGGGAATTTGTGGATAGGAACAGAATCCGGGCTTGATAAATACCTGAAAAAAAATAACAGGTTTATGCGCTTCAGCAATAAACCCGATAATCCCAATAGTCTTAGCGATAATAGAGTGCAATCCAAATGCATAATTGAAGATAAAGCCGGAAATTTATGGATTGGTACATGGCGCGGATTAAATAAGCTTAGTTTTATAAACAATAAAAACTCGAAAAAAAATGAAGAAATATTATTCGAAAGATTTTTACGCGATCCTCAAAATGCTAACTCAATCAGTGATGACAGAATTGTTTCTTTGTATGAAGACGAAGTACGGTCAAAACCTGATTCCGTTGTTTTATGGGTCGGAACCGTAGGCGGTGGATTAAATAAACTCGTAATAATAAATTCTACAGGCAAAGAACCTGATTATAAATTCAGTCATTATACTGAGAAAGACGGACTCCCCAACAATGTTGTTTACGGAATTTTAGGAGATAATGAAAAAAATATTTGGCTTAGCACTAATAACGGGATAGCGAGATTTAATCCGGAAACAGAATTATTCAGAAATTATGATATATCCGACGGGCTTCAAAGCAATCAGTTTTTCTGGGGAGCGTATCATAAAACATTCGACGGAGAGTTATTCTTCGGTGGAATTAACGGGTTGAATTCATTTTATCCCGGCGAACTAAAAGAAAATACCTACATTCCCCCGGTTTATATAACCGACTGTGAAATATCAAATTCTAAAAACGAAAGCTTTAGTTTAAACTCGTTTTCCGACGGCAGAACAATCTCATTAAGTTATGATTCTTATACTATGAATATTGAGTTTGCCGCGCTTGATTTTACTACACCCGAAAAAAATCAATATGAATTTATGCTTGAAGGTTATGATGAAGAATGGATTTCTTCAGGAGGAAAAAATACAGTTACTTATTCAAATATAAGCGACGGCGATTATGTATTTAAAGTCCGCGGTTCTAACAACGACAAAATTTGGAACAAACTGGGTGCAGAAATTCAAATTAAAATTCTAACCCCGTTTTGGAAAACCTGGGCATTTGTAGCCGTTGTTTTTTTAACTATGCTTGGATTTATAATTTATATTGTAACCGTTCAGATAAAAAATATTCTTGCTGTTGAAAGATTAAGAACAAAACTGGCTGCCGACCTGCATGATAACATAGGTTCCAGCTTAACCGAAATATCAATACTTAGCGAGGTTATATCCGCCAGATTAAATTTCGCCGAAAAAGATATTCAGAAAAGTCTTAATAAAATAAGCGCCAAATCCAGAGACCTGATTGATAAAATGAGCGATATAGTTTGGCTTGTAAATCCTAAAAGAGATTCTCTTTATGATTTAATATTAAGACTGCAGGATACTTACTCCGAACTGCTTGCCGAAACTAATATTTCTTTCCGTTCCGATAATCTGAAAGCATTGGAAAATATATCTCTTCAAATGGAACACCGCCAGCATCTTTTCCTCATATTTAAAGAAGGCATTAATAATTGCATAACTCACAGCAATTGCACCGAAATTTATTTGAACGCAAAAGTCTCGGGTAAAAAACTTGAAATGGAACTAAGCGATAACGGCAACGGTTTTGAGAAAAAAGAAAGCAAAGGGAACGGGCTTAACAATATGCAGAACCGCGCTTCATTAATAGGAGGAAAATTATATTTAAATTCTTCTCTTGGTAAAGGAACTACCGTTAAGTATATTGGAAACATAAGTTAGCAAGAATTCTAAAAGGGCTCAGATGATAAATGTAGTAATTGTTGAAGACAGCAATACGATTAGAGACGGATTGAAAATATTAATTGAGGGTACTGAAGGTTATAACTGCGCTGCCGCGTTCAGAGATTGCGAGAGCCTGCTCGAAAAAGTAAGAGATATAAAATTTGACGTTGTTCTTATGGATATCGATCTGCCCGGTATGTCCGGCATTGAAGGAATTAAACGGCTTAAAGAAATATCGCACGATTATATTATTTTAATGCTTACAGTTTACGATGAAAATGATTTAATATTTGAAGCCCTTTGCGCCGGAGCTTCTGGTTATTTGATTAAAAAAACCCCTCCTTCAAAACTACTTGAAGCGATTAAGGACGCGCACGAGGGAGGCGCGCCCATGACTTCGCAGATTGCCAGAAAGGTAGTTGACTTCTTTCAGAAAAATCCTACACCTTACAGCCGCGACCCAGAAATTCAGTTAACCGCCAGGGAAAAAGAAGTATTATCCGGGTTGGTTGAAGGTAACAGCTACAAAGCAATAGCCGATTCGCTGTTTATTAGCGTTGAAACTGTGCGTTTCCATTTTAGAAATATATATAAAAAACTTCACGTCCATTCGCAGTCGGAAGCCGTTGCAAAAGCAATTAAACAAGGATTGGTATAAAAAAAATGGATGATTGGCTGATTGGTTGAAAAAGTTTCAATCAACCAAATCAATCTTTCTAATAATCAGTCCCTTTGTGTAGTATTGCGGCACCTCTAAATTAGTTATTTTTATTATGTACTCAAGGAAAACTAACCCCCGATAATAATGACTAATATAGCTATAGTTGAAGATGTTAAGACAATAAGAGAAGGGATCAAAACTCTTATTGACGTATCCGACGGATTAAACTGTATTGGTACCTACGAAAAATTTGAAGATTTTATTGATGTGCATAAAAACAATATGCCCGACGTTCTTTTAGTCGATCTTAATTTACCCGGAATTTCGGGAATCGACGGAATTAAAAAACTGAACAAAATTTCTAAAGATTGTACGATTGTTGTACTTACAGTCTATGAAGAAAACGATAAAATCTTTGAGGCATTGCTGGCGGGCGCAAGCTGCTATCTAGTTAAAAATTCACCACCTGCAAAAATGATAAAAATTATTAAAGACGCCGCCGATGGTTATGTACCAATGAATTCATTTATTGCCAGAAAAACATTCGATTCATTCAACGTAAGCAAAAAATTAAGCGATTTAAACAGTAACGAATTTAATATTCTTCAAAAACTTGTCGAAGGGAACAGTCTTAAAGCGATTGAAGAAGTGTTAAAAATAAATATGCCTGAAATAAGAGGTCATTTTAAGGATATATATTCTAAGCTTCACAGAATTTACGGTTTCAATTAAATTTGCCCCGAATTTAGGCGTTAGTAAAAACTACACATATGTGTAGGTGTTTCTAAAAAGGTCAATAACTATTATTAATACACCAGGGAGCTGACCTTTTCTAAACAACATTGAAATAATAAATTTTTATAACAGTGAATTTTTTAACGAAAATTTTGTTTGTAGAATTATTTTTCAGCATTTATCACACCACATAAAAGGAGTAACTATGATTAAAAAAATTACAACAACAGCTTTTCTTGTGCTGTTATTCGCAGTTTTAACTAAAGCGCAAGTACCTGATTCCATTGATATCTCGGTTACATATCAAGTGGATATGGAATTAGAATTTTTAAAAGGATCATTTGATCCTGCAAGTGATACAGTTGAAGTTAGAGGTGGATTTTTCGGTTGGGGAAGCGAAGCCCCGGATATGGTTCAGGATCCGGTTAATCCTAATTTATACAATCACACTGCAATTCAAAAAGCCACTGTTGGTGATGAACTTCCTGGTTACAAATTCTACTATACCGGCGGAAACTGGGAAGGCGGAGACAATAAAACTTACAAGATCACACAAGAAGATTATGACAATGGATTTGCTGTTGTAGCAAGACCATTTAACGACGCTTCTTTAGATAATGTTATTAATGAAGCAGCAACAATTACTTTTATTGTTAACACGGCAGGCGCAATTTCAGCGGTTGATAATCAGCCATTTGCTACAGTCAATTCTGTTCATATAACCGGTGCCTCTGCTCCATTTGCATGGCCGGACGGCGGTTGGCCCGATGCAGACATAACCAAAATGATTGCTATGTATGATAACGGCACAAACGGAGATGCTGTCTCAGGTGATGGAATTTTTACAACAGAAGTAACATTCCCAAAATATTCACCTCTTTCAATTGAATATAAATACGGTATAAATTACGGCGATGCTGCAACAAATGGTGGCGGAAACGATAATGAAAACGGTGTTGGTACTAACCATTTTATAACTTTGTCTGCATTTTTGGAATCTGCTACAGTTGAAAATACTTTCGGTTCAATGGGAACACATACTTTGACAAATGTAGTTATTTCTAACAATGTTCCTGATTCAATTGATATTTCAGTAACATATCAGGTTGATATGGAATTAGAATTTCTAAAAGGTTCTTTTGATCCTGCGGCAGATACAGTGGAAGTAAGAGGAGGATTTTTCGGATGGGGTAATGAAGCTCCGGATATGACACAAGATCCAGTAAATCCGAATTTGTATTCGCATACAGCGGTACAAAAAGCAACAATAGGCGACGCTCTTCCAGGTTATAAATTTTACTATACCGGCGGAAACTGGGAAGGCGGAGACAACAAAACCTATGTTATTAAAAAATCAGATTATGATAATGGCTACGCTGTAGTTAACCGTCCGTTTAACGACGCGTCAATTGACGCTGTTATTAATCAGGATGTAACGGTTACCTTTGTAGTTAATACTGCCGGCGCGGTTTCTGCAGTTGACAATCAGCCTTTCTCTGTCGTAAATACAGTTCATTTAACAGGCGCAACCGCTCCTTTGCAGTGGCCAAGCGGCGGATGGCCATCTTCTGAAATTGATAGAATGATTCCTATGTTTGATGACGGTACCCACGGCGACGCAACTGCTGGCGACGGAATTTTTGCAACTCAAGTAACTTTCCCTAAATACACCGGGTTCGCAATTGAATATAAATACGGCATCAATTACGGCGACGACGCAACTAACGGCGGTGGTAATGATAACGAAAACGGCGTAGGCGCAAATCATAACATTACTTTGGCCGCTTTTTTGGTTTCAGCTAAAGTTGAAAATGATTTCGGAGTTATGGGTCAGCACGACATTACTGGTCAGGTTACCGGAATTGAGAAAATTGAAATTGTTCCAACTCAATACGAACTTGCTCAAAACTATCCAAACCCTTTCAATCCGACAACCATGATCAGATTCCAAATTCCTGAATCAAATTCCGTAACATTAAAAGTTTACAATATGTTAGGTCAGGAAGTTGCAACATTGGTTAATGAGTCATTGAATGCTGGAACTTATGAATATAATTTTAACGCGGCTGATTTATCAAGCGGTGTTTATATTTATACGCTTTCTGCAGGCAAACATTTTTCTTCTCATAAAATGTTGTTGCTAAAATAAAATTTGTGCAGCATTATTATTTAAATTCTAAAGCCGGTTTGAAAATAACCGGCTTTAGTATAAAAAGAGTAAAAGTTTTTGAATTAACATAAATATCTTTGAGAAAAGTAAATAAATATGACAGTTATTTTGTATGCAATAGATATTGTGAATTCAACGATTATAAAAAAAATTATAAGTAAAACTTTCGTAGTTATTCTTTTTGCGTTTCTTTTATCCCCTTCTTTTTTAAAAGCTCAATTAAATGATTCTGACCCTGTTCTTGTCAAAGTAGGGAATCTGGAAATATCGGAATCCGAATTTATTTACAGGCTTAATTTTTCTCCCAAAGAAGGAATTCAGGATAAAAGCGGCTCGGAAGGAATTAAAAAGGAACTGCTTTATACAATTATTGCCGAAAAACTTTGGGCAAACGAAGCGGTTGAAAAAGGTTTTGAAAATCATGCTTCGGTTTTAACTGCTAAAAAATCTATCGAAAAAATGTTTGTTAGGGATGAACTTTATAGAAGAGAAATTAAAGATAAGGTAAACGTAAATCCCGGATTAATAAGTGACGGCTTAAACAAATATTCTAAAATTTTGGAAGTCGGGGTTTTCTTTTCCGAAACTGCAGACCCTGTCTTTGATGTATACGATAAATTAAATAAAGAAAACAACCTTTCTAATATTACACGCGGCATTGATACATCAAAAATTATTTATAAATCTGTAGATATCGGCTTCGGTGATATGCCTCCGTTCCTTGAAACAATTTTATATAATTTGGAAACGGACGGTTATTCCCAGCCTATTGAAATTGAAAACGGCTGGAATTTATATTATCTAAAACAAATTAAATTAAGAAATGATTTGCAAGATGCTGATGATTATAAAGAGGTTCTGAAGATTCTCAAAAAAAGAGATGAAAATAAATATTATGAAACTTTTTATTCCGATTTTTTTAAAGACAAAAAAATTGATGTAGACGGAAAACTTTTTTTGCAGCTGTGCAACAATATTAAAACGGTATTTGATAAAAAAAATACGGACAGACAAAAAGATAAATTATTCCTGGATTCCTATGATGTAAACGAAATCTTAAGTTTATTCAAAAATAAAGAAAACGAAAGTGCGTTTATTAAATTTGAAATTGATCCGATTGATTTAGAAAGTTTTATTAGAGAAATTAGTTTTACGGCGTTTTCGGTATCAACTTCGGATATTGATACTATTAAAATTTATTTGAATAAAAAAACTAAAGAATATATTAAATACGAATTACTTTCGCGTGAAGGATATAGCTTAGGATTAGACAAGACACTTGATGTAAAAAAATGGGTTGATATATGGTATGAGAATTTTCTTTTTCAGTACATAAAAAATAATTTTGATAATCCCAATACGGAAAATCCGGATCCAGGATTTTACTCGGTTATGAGCAGCGATAGTGAAAATATTAAAAATGAAAAAACCAATCCTCTCTTCAAAGATTATATTAACCAGACAATTAAACTTGCCGATAAATATAAATATGAAATTAACGATGAAATATATTCTCAAATAGAACAAGGCAATATAAATTTATTTGTTCTTCGTCATTTAGGTTTTGGCGGAACTATTTCCGGGGTTCCTTCATCTCCTGTATTTATTGAATGGTATTTAGAATTGCAGAAAAGAAGAAACGAAAATCCGGACAATGTACTTTAACATAACTGAAATGTTTTTAAGCATTTCCTAATAATTAGAAAAATTCTTCCATACTGGAGGTATTATGAAGATTTATTTAAAGATTTTATTGGTTCTCCTGATTCCGGCCGTAAATATTTTTGCCGGCACTACCGGAAAATTAGTCGGGAGAATAACCGACAAAGCCACAGGTGACCCATTACCTTTTGTGAATGTAATTATAATGGGAACTTCACTTGGCGCCGCTACAGACCTTGACGGTTACTATTCGATATTAAACGTTTCTCCAGGTACCTATACACTGAAAGCATCGGCAATCGGTTATAATTCGGTTACAATGGAAAACGTAAAAGTTTCTATTGATCTTACAACTACAATTAATTTTGAATTATCCGATACTAGCATTCAATTAGGTCAGGAAGTTGTGATTGTTGCGACCAAACCTCTGATTCAAAAAGATTTAACATCCTCAACTTCTATTGTCGGCGATGATATGATCTCTGAATTGCCTATAACCGAAATATCGGACGTGCTTCAGCTTCAGGCAGGCGTTGTTGTCTCTCAAGGAGGCGGACTCCATTTAAGAGGGGGAAGAAGCGGACAGGTTACATACCAGATTGACGGCGTGCCTGTTACTGATTCTTACGACGGAAGCACAGTTGTAGATGTAAACTCAAGCTCTGTCCAGGAATTACAGGTTATCAGCGGCGCGTTTAACGCGGAATACGGACAGGCTTTATCTGGTGTAATTAACCTGGTTACTAAGGACGGTTCAAATGAATTTAAAGGAAGTGTGCAGGCATATGCCGGTGATTATATCTCCGATAAAGAAAGAGCTTTCTGGAATATTAATGATATTAATCCGATCGCAATAAGAAACGTTGAAGCGAGTATAAGCGGTCCTATTTTAAAAGATCAATTATATTTCTTTACAAACCTTCGCTATTATTATAACGACGGTTATATATTCGGCAAAAGAACCTACCTTACTACCGATATTGCAAATGAAATTCCGGGCTCGGGCGGAAGTCAGTTTTTTATTACTCAAAACGGCGATAACGAATTTGTGCCTATGAACTGGAGTAAAAATTATTTCGGACAGGGTAAACTTACATATATTGTAATGCCCGGCATGAAGGTAAGTTTTAATTATTTGTATGACGATAAAAACTTTGAGCAATTTGACGGGGGTACTCACGACAGCTACAATAGATTAACACCCGATAATAATACACAGAGATTTGAGAAATCTAATTCAAATATAATATCTCTTAATCACGCCGTATCCGAAAGAAGTTTTTACACGTTAAATTTAAGTTACTATTTCAAAGACTACAGACAATATCTATTTGAAGATATTTATACGGGTGATCCTAATAACCCGACAAATTATGTAGATAATGACATTCACCAGCGCCCGCCTCATAATTATGCCGTTGGCGGAACCGACGATCAAAGGTTTACAAGAAGTTCCGGCACCTATAGCGTAAAACTTGATTGGGCTACCCAGTTTAATAAAGAGATAAATGTACAGTTCGGCGGCGAGGTTAAAAGAAATGAAATTTATTTTCACGATATAAATTTAGCGCCTATGGTTGATCAGAACGGTCAAAGAGTAAATCCTTACAACGTTGTGATTCCTCCTCTTACATCATTAGATAATGATGAATATCTGAAGAACCCGCTCGAAGGCGCGGCTTACGTACAAGCTAAATTTGAAGCCTTCAGTATAATTTTTAACGCCGGCGTGCGTTTTGATTATTTTGATCCAGACGGACAAGTATTAAGCGATCCATCGGATCCGAATATTGTTAACCCGTTAAGACCTAACAATATATTTAACGACTTAAACGGAAACGGCGTGCTTGATGCCGATCAGGGAGAAACTATTAAAACTGTTTCCGACCGCGAAAAATACTGGTATAAAGACGCTTCTGTTAAAACACAAGTTAGTCCAAGACTTGGACTCGCTTTCCCGATATCGGACGCGGGAGTAATACATTTTTCATATGGTCACTTTTTCCAGCTTCCGAGGTATCAGTACCTATATGAAAACCCGGAATTCGAAATTGCAGACGGTTCGGGAAACGTTGGTTTAATGGGAAACGCCGACTTGCGTCCTCAAAAAACGGTTAAAGGTGAAATTGGTTTACAGCAGCAGATAAGTGATGATATGGCAGTTGATGTAACTGTATTCTTCGAAGATTTTAGAGATTTAAGCGGAACTCAAAACGCGGATATTCTTGTATTCGGCGGCGATAAAACGTACAGTCAATATCAAAATTCCGATTTCGGTTCTTCAAGAGGTTTTATAATTAAATTTACAAAACGCTTCGGCGGCGGTTTCGCTACCAATCTTGATTATACATATTCGGTTACAAAAGGAAACGCTTCTGATCCGGCCGATGCCAGAAACGCTATTACAGGCGGCGCAATTCCCGAAACATTTATTGCTCCTTTAAATTGGGATCAGACTCATACATTTAATATTTCCGCGGCTTATACTAAAATGAATGATTACGGTTTTTCAATTATCGGCAATTTCTTTACCGGCCAGCCTTATACGCCGGGCGTTAATAAAAATACAAGGGTTACTCAAAACGCATTCCCCAGAAACAGCGATAATAAGCCTGCGGTATTTAATATTGACTTAAGAATTTATAAGGACTTTTTAATCGGCAATCAGAAACTTTCTTTATTCGTGAAAGTATTTAATCTGCTTGATTCCGAGAATCCGTTAAATATAAACACCGATTCCGGAGATCCTTATTTCAGTTTTACGAAACTTGAAGCGGAAAAAATTAATCCGGTTCTTTATAATAATACTTTAGATGAGTTTTATACTAATCCTTATAACTTCTCTGAACCAAGAAGAGTTGAAGTTGGATTATCTTTAAATTTTTAATCTACCATGGGAGTAACTAAAATGAAAATTTTGGGAAAAATATTACTGATGTTCTTTATACTCCAATTATCGGTACAAGCTCAATATAGTGATCCGGCCTTAAGGTCTATCGGATATCATACCGGGAATAGAGCGGGAATTTCATATTATAATGATGGTCAAATCGCCGGCTTCAGCGTCGGCATTGATATCAGAGGTGAATGGCCTTTAGGTTCCGGCGAGAATTATATAGGTGACTGTATTCCGCTTATTGGCGTTGAATTTGTAAATGATCTTGGAGATACGCTTCAATCTGTTGTTATTTCAAGAGGACCTAGAAACGGTCAGTTTAACGAAAGACATCCTACTAAAAATTATTTCTGGGGCTGGAACCCTACACCGGGATTTAGAAATCCTAATTACCAATCGGTTGCAATGAGTCATTTACCCGATTCATGGCCTATTCAAGGCTGGAACGATCCTGTTGCAAACAGCTGGAAAGATGAATTCGGGAAAACACAATGGTTCGGTTTCTTCGGAAGAGGAATAATGAATGCCGATCAGGAATCTTTTTTTGAAGCTGATGATCAATGGGATGATGAATTTAATTCCCATTTTAAGCCCGACGCTAATGACTTGAATAGAAACGGTATGGGTTTAAGAATGAGGCAAAGAGGTTTCCAGTGGTCAAGCTTTCTTGCCGAAGATGCTATATTCTGGCTTTATGATATTACCAACGACGGAACTCATACTTATAGAAAAGCAAACTTCGGTACCGTGGTTGGTACACTGGCAGGCGGCGACGGCGATAGCGGCGATGATCTTGGTACATTCGTTATTGATGAATCAATTACGTATTCATACGATAGCGATAATGTAGGTAACAGAGGTCAGGAAGTAGGCTGGGTTGGATACGCATTCCTTGAATCACCGGGTAACGCGTTCGACGGCATTGACAACGATAACGATTCGCAGATTGGAACTTCGCCTAGATTTATTCAAGGTGATTTTGCCGCTAAAACTTATAAAGCGGGGGATAAAATTGTTTTGATTAATGAATCAAACGGAAACGGTGTTAATAATTATAATAGAACTGTTTATACCGTCAAATCAACTATTGATACGGTTTATTCTCTTGGTAAAAGTTTTATTATTGAACCGGGTGTCACTCAATTCCGCGAAGGTCATATTGCCGGCTACGGTGGAGTTAGAGGCGAAATTGCGCTGCCCCATATTTCAGCAAACGACGGATACGATAATGATTTGGACGGATTAATTGATGAAAACGAAGCGGCTCATTATTTAACAAGAGTTAACAGAGGCGATCTGCCCGTAAGTTATAAGAATTATATTACCAACGAAGGATTAAATGATCCTTTAATTGATGAAAGAAGAGATAATGATATTGACGAAGACGGGGATTGGAGCCCTATATTTGATGATTTGGGAGAAGACGGTTTAGGACCTGAAGATGAAGCTTATCCCGGACCGGATCTCGGCGAAGGTGACGGAATCCCTACTCAAGGTGAACCTAATTTCGGCAAAACCGATCCGGATGAATCAGATCAAATCGGATTAACGGCGTTTAACTTTTTCGCGAATTCAGCTTCACCCGATTTAAGTATCGATTCTCTTGTATGGAATAGAATGACTCCGGGAAGATTTGATATAATTCCTCCTACTCCACAGGACGGCGATTTTATTTACAGCTCGGGATACTTCCCTCTCTTTTCCGAAACAACAGAAAGATTTTCTGTCGCGCTTTTATTCGGAGAGGATTCAAGAGATATAAATAATAATAAAGATATTGTGCAGAAAATTTATAACTCGGGTTATGTGTTTCCTCAAGCCCCAAGAAAACCAAAAATTACAATAACTCAGGAAGACGGAAATGTAGTTTTGTATTGGGACGGCGAAAGAAGCGAGAACTCCAGAGATTTTGTAACTAAAGAAAAAGATTTTCAAGGTTATAAAATTTTCAGATCTACCGACGCGAATTTCAGAGACAGCAGAGTAATTACAAACGCATTGGGAGTTTTATCATTCGACAAACCTTTAGCTCAATATGATCTTGTTGATAATTTCAGCGGATTTTATTATCCGAGCCCCGATCTGCTTGCGGCTTTCGGCGGCATAACATATTATCTTGGCGAAAACTTGAACGGTTTGAGCACCGATAACGGAATTACAAATGTATTTGTTGATTCCACCGTTGTGCCCGGCCAGACTTATTATTATGCAGTTACAGCTTATGATAAAGGTGATGAAGCTTTAGAGATATTCCCTGAAGAAAATTCCAAATTTATTTTCAGATCAAATACGGGCGCGATTATAACCGACGATAACACAGGTTATATTACCCCTGGAAGAAGACCCGCCGGATATATTTCTCCAAATGCCGCGGAGATGGAAAAATCGGAAAACTTTATAGGCACAGGAAGCGGGTTTGTTGAAATTATTGATGATGAAAAAATAAGAGACGGATATAATTATAAAGTGGTTTTTCAGGATACATCGTTAAGACAAGTTACTTCCAACTGGTCATTAATTGATTTGCAGACACCCGATACACTATTTCTGCCGACCATAAATGAAACAATTATTGTCGATCCGCTGCAGACTGTAAATATACCCGCGGGCATTACAAGAATATTTGTTAACGGTGAAGAAAAAAATTTCTCGGGAACAACCTATACTGCCTCGTATGATACATTGGTAAATCAATCGGATAAGTTCAGAGGATCAACTCCTGTAAGACAAGGTATAAGAGTTCAATTGCTGAATGATGCAATCTCTACCGATTCGGCTCATACCGGTTTCACTGGTGTTGAAGATACTTTGAAACCGCAGTTCACACAAATTAAGGTATTTAAAGGTAAATCAGCGGCGTATGACGGCGTTGGAATTCCGAATGATTATAAAATTGAATTCTTCCCTAATACAGTTGGCCAGTCAGTTAGAGATACAATCGGTTTCCCTCCGGTGCCTGCTCTAAATAATGTTATTGTACCGAGGAGTATAAATTTCAAAGTAACAAACTTAACAACCGGAGTTGAAGTTGATGTTGTATATCCTCCGCCCTCCGGAAGTCAGTCTACAGCTCATAATTTCTGGCTTAAAGAACATGTGAACGGACAGTATATAAAAACATGGAATTTTATCTTTACATATAATACCGTCGGTAAAAGCCTGCCCTCCGGCGGTTCATATATGTACAGCACTTTCAAACAGTTTAACAGTAAAGACTCATTTACATTTACAGTTGAAGGCGCAAAAATAGATAATGATCTGGCAAAAAAAGATCTTGATAAAATTAGAGTTGTTCCTAATCCTTACGTTGTTACTCACGATGCCGAACAAAGATTATTGAGCACTCAAACAAGCGGAAGAGGCGAAAGAGAGATCAGATTTACCTATGTTCCGCCTGGATCAAAGATTTCAATATATACAGTTAGAGGTGAACTTATCCGCACCCTTACTCAGGATAATTTTTATGTAGGCGATGTTTATTGGAATTTGAGAACAGAAGAAAATTTGGACGTGGCATTCGGAGTTTATGTATATGTTGTTGACGCTCCGAATATAGGCACTAAAATTGACAAATTTGCTCTCATTAAATAGCGGAGATTATTGAAATGAAAAAGTTTTTAATCATATTTTTAATATCTTTTGGCTGTTTAATGGCTCAGTCAAAAGTAGGCTCTACTGCCGCTCCTTTTCTAAATATAGCAATTGGAGCTAGAGCAATTTCTATGGGCGGCGCTTTTGCCGCCACTGCCAATGATGTAAGTTCGCTTTACTGGAATCCTGCCGGCAGCGCCAGACTTGCTACAAACGAAGCAATGTTTACTCATTCAATGTGGTTTGCGGATATCGACTACAATTGGGCGGGAGCTGCTCTAAAACTTGGTGATATGGGTACAGTAGGATTCAGCGTTACATACCTTGATTACGGAGAGATGGAAGTTACTACGCTTGCAGAGCAGGATGGAACCGGACAAATGTTTAAAGCAAAGGATTTGGCAATGGCTCTTTCGTATGCTTATAATCTGACCGACAGATTTTCAATTGGAGGAAGCGCTAAATATATACGCCAGGAAATCTGGAATTCTTACGCTTCAACCATGGCATTTGATCTTGGTGTGCTTTATTATTCAGATATATTCGGTCTGAGAATCGGAGCTTCAATTTCCAACTTCGGTTCGGATATGAGTTTAGACGGAAAAGACCTGCTTGTTCAGCACGATATAAACGAACAAATTGAAGGAAACAATGACCAGATTCTAGCTAAACTTAGAACAGATGAATTTCCTCTGCCTCTTTTGTTTAGGATTGGATTAGCCGCCGATCTTATAAATATTGAAAATCATACAATAACTATAGGTATTGACGCGTTGCATCCCAACGATAACGACGAATCATTAAATGTAGGTATGGAATATATCTTATATGATATGATATCAATTAGAGGAGGCTATAAATCGCTTCTTCTTGATAATAGCGAAGAGGGACTAACATTGGGTATGGGACTAAAATATAATTTCGCTCCCGGATTAGGATTTTATTTTGATTACGCCTATCAGGATTTCGGCGCACTTGATAATACCCAGCACTTTACTCTTGGTTTAAAGTTCTGATAAAAATCTCAATATTATTAAGCCCCGTTTATCGGGGCTTTTTTAATAAACCTTCCAATTGAATTTTCATTGTTTTTGCGTTTGCATAATTTGGATTTAACTTCAAACATTTTATTATTGTTGTTAACGCTGAATCGTAACTCCCCATTCTTAAATATGCCACCGATAGATTAAATAATGTTTGAGCGTCGTTGCCGTTTAATTTCAGACTTGCCTTAAGATAATTTACGGCTTCGCTGAAATTATTATTAAAAAGATTAATATTGCCCAGCCATTTTGCGGAAAATTCATCCGGTTCAATTTTATATTTCTCATATAAAAAGTATTCGGCTTTACCGTATGCTTTTAATTTTAGAAGCTCGGCTGCGGCGTAATCTAAATAATCATATCTGAAGGGGTATTGTTTGTACAGTACCTTTAACTCCATAGAAAAATTATTTATATCGCCCTTGCTTAAATACCATTTATACGCTTCATGATGCGCCGTTTCCCAATTATAGTTTTCTTTAACAATTTTATATGCGAGTGAGTCAATTTTATTTTTAAAAGTAATTCCTTCAAACAGCCCGGTGTTCTTTTTATCAACGAAAGGCCAGTCGTTTAATAAATTCAGAATTGTATAATACGATACCGTTGAATCAAGTTTGCTGAAAGCAAAATTTGATTTCACAATACCGTCTATTTCTTCTGATGTCAAGGTAACTGTTTGATTCTGATTTAAAATATCAAAACCGCTTATTAATTCGGAAAATATTTTGCCCATTAACTGATATCCTTCCAACGTAGGATGGAGATGATCGATCATTAAATTATTGCCGACTATAATATTGTCGCTGTACGCGTTAAAGATCGAATCAATATTCGCGAGTGGATACTTATATTTATAAGAAAGTTCTTTTATAATATCATTAAATATTTCCGGGGCTCTGAACTTTAGAGCATCTAAATCTTTTGCTAATCTGAATAAAGAATCAGCCTCATGAATATTATTGTCTCTCAATTCATCATTTGCACGATTAAAAACTTTTTCAGCTTCAGGATAGCCTTCTGTACTTACTGATATAAACGGGGGCAAATCTTTTAAATTACTAGTTAATGTTCCTATTACTACAGGAATCCCATTTTCATTAAATTCCGAAAAAATGTTATCAAGATTATTCCTGAATTGCTCCGCTCCTTTCAAATAGATTTCCGAATTTAGAGGGATTGATTTTTCCTCTGCCATTCTTGCCATTAATGTTGCGCCCGCTGCTGAAGACTCTCCGCTGTTCAGCAATCCGGCAGTATATTTTAGAAAATTTTTAACAAGCTGAAATGTTTTAAATCTATTTAAATATAAATAAGTATTAATTAATAACGGTGAATTACCTATTGATTCTAATGAACCGACACCAAGCGCCCCGTAATATTCATTGTGACCGGCATATATAATTATTAAATCGGGATGCTGTTTAATTATTCCGGGCGCCAAATCATTAATCGTATACGTGTTTATTGCCGTTATGCCTAAATTTATTACTTCAAAAGTTTTAGCGGGATATTTAATTTCCATGTAATCTTTTATATATCTTGAAAAAGCACCGCCCGGCGAAAATGGAAATCCCGCGGCGCTGCTTCCGCCTAATACAAATATTCTGAAAGTATTTGCCTTCTTAGTTTTATCAAATGAATCGTGGTTTGAATGCGGATAGTTTTTTGTACTTGTAAAATATCTGGCGCCGATATCGGGATTTAGAATTAATTTGCCTTCTGAAATTTCAGTCCACTGATCAAGATTTTTTCCGTAAGAAAATATTCTTAAACCTGTCTCGAGCAAAACCGTAAAGCCAAACGGAATAAGCAGAAGAACAATATAAAACCACTTTGGAGTTTTTTTCATATTTATTTATTAATGATCTTTTCTAATTGAGTTTTTATATCAGCTGCATTTGCGTAATTAGGCGATATTTTTAAACACTGGTTAACAATTTCGAGCGCTTTATTAAAATTTTTTATCCCAGAATAAGCCGCGGCTAAATTAAAAAGAACCTGCGGGTCATTCGCGTCAAAGCTCATGCTTAATTCCAAGTGATAAATTGATAAAGCAAAATTATTTTTTGAAAGATTAATTATTCCCAGCCATTTGGTATTAAACATGTCTTTATTAATATAGTATCCGGATTGCAGGACTTTTTCCGCCAGCGCGTATTCTTTTAACGATATTAATTTTGCGGCTGTCTTATTGGCAAAATCATTTGTTGTCGGGAATTCATCGCATAGCTGAATAATTACATCGGCGTACAGTATATAGTTCTTTTCATTCAGATAATATTCGGCAAGTTTTAATCTTGCGTCTCTTCTTGATATTTTATTATCAAGTACGTCAATAGCTGTTTTATCCTCAAATGTTTTCGAGTTTAATATCCTGCTTTTCGGAAGTCTTTGTCCGCCGGTTTTATAAGGCCAGTCGTTCTTTAATATTCTAATCCTGAAATCAGAAATTGTTGAATCAAATTTCGTAAAATTATAATTCAATTTGATCTCGGCGTCAATTGAATCCAAATTACGGGAAGTTATTTTCCCATCAGGCAGAAAACCGTTTTTTAACATTTCTTTCAAGAATGATTTGCCTATAATCTGATAGCCGTGTATGTTGGGATGCAGATGATCGGTCATTAAATCATTGCCGATAATGTTGTTTAAACTTTTTAATTTCATTTCCTTTTTAATATCGGCAGATATAAATCCATATTCCTTAGCAAGGGTAGTTATTATTTCATTAATCTTTTCCGGCGCTCTGAATCTAAGTCCGTCCAAATCTTTGGCGTATGTAAATAATGAATCGGCAGCCGGGTAATCTGATTTATTCATAGCAATTAATGCCGAATCATAAACTTTATCGGCGGGGGGAAAAGATGAATTCTTAACCGGATTAAAAGGGGCCTGGTCCTTAACGTTGGAAGCTAAAGTGCCGATTATTACATTAACTCCCGCTTCCTTACAAATAGAAAAAATATCCCTCATATTGCCTTCGAACTGATCGAGTCCTTTAGCATAAATCTCTGAATTAAGTTCTATTAATTTTTCAGAAGCTACTTGCGCCATTAAAGTGCCGTCGTCTGTTCCGCCGCTTTTAATCATGCTTCCTGAAATTTTCATTAAAATATTTTTTATAAACTGCACGGTTCTGAATTCATTAATCTTTAATACAAATTTTGTTAAGAGTCTTGAAGAAACAAACGACTGGGCAGACCCGGCTCCCAACGCGCCGTAATATTCATTGTGACCTAGGTAAATTAAAATCAGATCCGGTTTCTTCTCGATAATTCCCGGCAATAAATCCAGCATTGTATATGAATTAACAGCGGCCATGCTTACGTTTGCGACTTCAATTGTATTATCCGGGTAGGAAAGCCGCAGATATTTTCTTATATATTTTGAAAAGGAAGCAGAATTCTGATACGGATAACCCGCGCCCGAACTTGCGCCCAATACAATAACCCTGAAAGAATTGTCCGGTTTATGTTTTAGTAAAAAAGATTCGGTTGAGAACGGCGGGTTGTTTATTCCGCTGAAATATCTTTTTGAAATATCCGGATTTAATATTTCTATATCATTAGATAATGAAACCCATTCTTCCGGATTATCTCCGTAATCGAACAGAAGCAGGGTAATTTCAATTAAAATCAGAAAAACTGCCGGCAGAAGAAATAAAATTATGTAAAACAGTTTAGGCGTTTTCTTTTTTAACGGCTTATTTAATGCCGCTTTTTTTTGTTTTGTCATTTAAAATTAGCCGCCATTAATATTTGTTTTTTTATAGGATTTATAAAATTATTCCGTTGTTAAAATAAAGAAAATAATTGAGGATTATAATTAATTATTAACTTTTAATTACGGCTTTTAGTCAGTATTTTCGGTAGTGAAATAAGATAACTAATAAATAATAATGAAGAAATTATGATTAAAAATTCCGGATTTTTTGCTCAATATTTTATAGTGTTTTTTGTATTTAATATCTATTTAACCGCACAATATCAAATCAAATCACCTTATTTAATTCAGCCTCAAAAAATGACAGGCTATGTGGACAGCTGCGCTTCATTCTGGTTTAAAAGTTACGATATCTCTAAAGGCGGTTTTTATACAAACGTGGACCGTCAGGGAAACCTAATTTCCGAATGGGGCAGAAATAAAAATATGCTTACTCAATCCCGTAATGCTTACGGAATGGTAAGAGCTTTTATGATGACGGGCAATAACGATTATCTAGTAAAGGCGAAGCAGGCTCTTGATTTTATGTACGGCTCGGCTTGGGATAATACAAACGGAGGCTGGTTCGGTAATGTAAGTGAAAGCGGCAGCGCCGATCAGCAGCAGGATAAAACAGCTTTTGATCAGCATTACGCTCTGCTTGGAATTCTGGCTTATTATGAAGCTACGGGAGATACAACCGCGTTTAATTGGTTCAAAAAAGGATTTGAAAATAATGAAAATAATCTATGGGATAATTCCGCCGAACAGTTCGGATATTATGATGAAAGTAATTTTAACTGGTCAGTTAAAAACAATAAAAGTTTTAACGCGACTGTGGATGCCGTTACAACTCATTTAATTAACGCTTTTTTTCTTACGGGAGATGTTGTTTACAAAGAAAAATTAATACTTATTGCCGATAATATTTTAAATAGATTAGTATCTACAATGGATCAGTATAAGATAGGGTTCGTAGAAAATTTTGATACTAATTGGGAATGGACGGATAATACAAGCAGTTATAATACACGCACTATAATGGGGCATGTGCTTAAAACCGGCTGGGTGCTGGGAAGAATTTACCAGGTTATACCAAACGAAGAATATTTAACCGCGGCCGAAAAATTATTAAACGATGTTTGGACTAATGGATATGATCATGTTTATGGCGGACCATTTAAAGATTATGACAGATTAACAGGCAATCCTATCGGATACGGACTTGCTAATTCTCAATTTGCAAAAGCATGGTGGCAGATGGAGCAGGCAATTGTAGCCGGATTGCAAATTTATGAGCTGACTAAAAATGATACTTATCTCCAAATGGCAGATGAATCCTTAGATTTTTTTATGAAGTATTTTGTTGACCATACATACGGTGAAATTTATGCCGACCTATATCAAAACGGCTCGCTGATTGTTGATTGGAACAGACATAAAGGAAATGGTTCAAAAGCCGGATACCATTCAATTGAAACCGGTTATTATTCATATTTGTACGGCAATCTTTTTTATAATAAAAAAGACGTTGTTCTGAATTATAATTTTTATCCCGTGGAATATGAAAGAAATATAAAGGTTTATCCGCTGTCTATCGCCGACGATAAATTAAAAATTAAAAATGTTGTATTTGAAGGCGCTGAATATACCGCTTATAGTTCAGCCGATAAAACTATTAATTTGCCCGCGGGAAATGGCGGAAAATTTATAATTACGTTCGGCACCGATGAAACTACAATAATCGCTGATAATAAAAATATTCCGCATGAATTTAATTTATTCCAGAATTATCCTAATCCGTTTAATCCCTCTACTAAAATAAAATTTTCAGTTTCAGAACCCGGCAATGTATCATTAAAAATTTATGACGCACTCGGACGCGAAATAAAAGAATTGGCAAACAATTATTATAATGCGGGGAATTATGAAATTGATTTTTCAGGAGATAAATTAAGTTCCGGTATTTATTTTTATTCGCTTATAAGCGGCAATAATATTAAAACAAAAAAAATGATTTTACTTAAATAATTATAAAATTTGTCAAATGTATATTTTAGGAATTTCCGCTTATTATCACGACAGCGCGGCATGTTTAATTAAGGACGGCGAAATAATTGCGGCCGCTCAGGAAGAACGTTTTACCCGTAAGAAACATGACTATAATTTCCCGATCAACGCGGTAAATTTCTGCCTTAATTATGCGGGAATTAAAAGCGGCGATCTTTCATACGTAGCCTTTTACGATAAACCTTTTTTGAAATTCGAAAGAATTTTGGAAACATATCTTACATACGCTCCTGTTGGAATTAAATCTTTTATAAAAGCGATTCCTCTCTGGATAAATCAAAAACTCTGGATGAAAGAATTAGTTAAAAAAGAGTTAAACTACGAAGGACAAATACTTTTTCCCGAACATCATGAATCCCACGCTGCTTCAGCTTTTTACGCTTCTCCTTTTCAGGAAGCGGCTTTCTTAACTATTGACGGAGTAGGGGAATGGACTACAACTAGTTTCGGAATTGGAAATAATAATAAACTAAATATAATTGCCGATATTAAATTCCCGCATTCCATCGGACTTCTATATTCCGCTTTTACATATTACACAGGATTTAAAGTTAACTCCGGCGAGTATAAGGTAATGGGATTAGCGCCGTACGGCGAACCGAAATACGTCGATTTAATTTATGATAAATTAATCGATTTAAAAGAAGACGGCTCATTCAAAATGAATATGGAGTATTTTAATTATTGCGCCGGTTTAACTATGACGAATAAAAAATTCGACAAACTTTTCGGAGGTCCTCCTAGAAAACCTGAATCAAAATTAACTCAAAGAGAAATGGATCTTGCCCGCTCCGTTCAGGATGTAACCGAAGAAGTTATGTTAAGAATTGCCAAACATATAAAAAAGGAAACGGGACAGAAATATTTATGTCTTGCCGGAGGGGTCGCTTTAAACTGTGTTGCTAACGGAAAAATATTAAAAGAAAATATTTTTGACGATATATGGATTCAGCCTGCGGCTGGGGATGCAGGCGGAGCTTTAGGCGCGGCTTTGTTTACATGGTATCAATATTTAGGCAATGAAAGAAAAGCAGACGATAAAAATGATTTTCAAAAAGGATCATATCTGGGTCCCGAATATTCGGCTTTCAATATTAAAGAGTTCCTGGAATCAAAGAATATTAAATATGAACTTTTGATTGATTCTCAAATACCGTCGAAAATATCTGATCTTATAAATGAAGAGAATGTGATCGGCTGGTTTCAGGGAAGAATGGAATTCGGGCCGCGCGCGTTAGGCGGGAGAACAATAATCGGCGATGCGCGTTCCGCAAAGATGCAGAGTAAAATGAATCTGAAAATAAAATTCAGAGAAAGCTTCCGTCCATTTGCTCCGTCTGTTATTGAGGAGAAAATAAGCGACTACTTCGAAATAGACAGACCCAGTCCTTATATGCTTCTGGTCGCGAAAGTAAAAAAAGAGAAGCAGAAAATTATGAATGAAGAAGAAGATAAATTATTCGGTATCGATAAACTCAATCTCATTCGTTCTGATATACCCGCTGTTACGCATGTTGATTATTCGGCTAGGATTCAATCTGTAAGCAAGAATACAAATCCTCTTTATCATGAAATGATTTCGTCGTTTGATAAGAAATACGGTTGCGGAGTAATTGTAAATACTTCTTTTAACGTAAGGGGAGAACCTATTGTCTGTACCCCTGAAGAAGCCTATAAATGTTTTATGAGAACCGATATGGATTATTTGATAATGGGTAATTATCTTCTAAACAAAAAAGAACAAAAACCTTTGGATGAGGATAAAGACTGGAAGAAGGAGTTTACACTAGACTAATATGCTGATAGAAGAACTAAAAAATATTAATAGTAATACAAAAGAATTAAAAAAATTCGGGCTAACAATAGGAATAGTTTTATTAATTATTTCTGCTCTTATGTTTTACTATTCGACCGAATTAAGACTCCATTTTGGAATAGCCGGATTAATAGTAATTGTTTCCGGTTATCTTTTCCCTAAAATTCTTATACCTTTTCAAAAAATATGGATGGGGATCGCATTGATTCTAGGTTTTATTATGTCGAGAATTATTTTAACTTTTTTGTTTTATCTTGTTATTACTCCTATCAGTTTAATTGCTAGACTTGCAAAAAAAGATTTCCTTGATCTATCAATAAACAAATCAAAAGAAAGTTATTGGAGTTACCGGGAAAAGAAAGAATACACAAAAGTAGATACTGAAAGACAATTTTAAGGAAATAAAATGAGCAAGTTATCAGTTTTATCCGAATTGTGGGAATTTCTGAAAGTACGCAAAAAATGGTGGCTGATGCCGATTGTAATATTTCTCGCGCTATTAGGCGGTTTGATAATTTTAACTCAAGGTTCCGCCTTAGCACCATTTATTTATGCTATTTTTTAATTATTTCTATAAATTTTATGGTGATTTTAAAAATAATTCATTATTCTTAGTGTCTAAATTTTATAAAACTTTGTGATTTCACCGGCCTAGACCTGGAAATATCCCAAATCAAAAATTTAGAACTAAAGGAGAGTTGACAGAGTCCCGCAGTAAGCGGGAAATGCGGTTATCTTGAAAGTAAAAAATATTTTGGAGAGTTGGCAGAGCGGTTGAATGCGGCGGTCTTGAAAACCGTTAAGGGTGCAAGCCCTTCCGGGGTTCGAATCCCTGACTCTCCGCCCAGAGAATAAAAAAGCCTGAAATTGAATGATTTTGGGCTTTTTTATGTCCAAAATTCTTCGTAGAAAAAACAACTCTCCGCATTCACTAAAAAAGTTATGTTTCAGGCAGTTTTCTAAATTCTCATACTGTCTAAACGGCTTGTTATGGTCATTTCTTGGTCACAAGATTTTGTGAATATATTTATAATTTAACTGCATTATGGAGTTTCCGCCACCCTTTCTTTTTATACTGAATTGTTGACAATTTTATTTGCGTTAATATAATTGCAAACTATTGAATAGAATTGTTCATAATTATTATTATATCGAATTAATGATTCTAAAAAGTATTGGGTAAACTTTTCATAACTAACTCCACGGTACTGCAAAAGCTTTTCATCAAAAAAACTTAAGAATCTATCTAAGTAGTAAATTCGACTATAAAAATAAATCTGTTATTGCGAAAATGAATTGAATTTTTCCTTACAATCGTGTGAACAAAAATAAAAGTCATTCCTATCCAATGTTAACTTAATCGGTGCACTTCTTTTATCCAGTTGCATGTGGCACACGGGATCAACAACTATGTATTCTTTGTTGATTTTAGGAACTATAGAATAGAGTACTATTTCTTCTCTCACATTTTTGAATATAACATTCCCGATTTTCATTAGATTGTAATTAAACTTACTTTTAATACTATTAATAAATTTCTGAGAACATAGAATTTGTCCACCTTTTGAATAAGAACAAATTCTTGATGTAAGATTAATCGTGTGACCGAAATATTTTCCATTTTTCTTAATTACAGGTCCGGTATGAAGCCCAAGATGAAGGCTGGGAAAATGGAGCTCGTCTTCAATTTTGTCTAAAAGTTTAAGCGCAGTATCTGCTAAACTATCAGAATCTTCAGAAACTATTAAAACTTCATCTCCTACTCGTTCAACTAAGGAGACATTCAGAGATAGAGATTGCTGAACAAAAGTTAAGTATTTTTCAATTAGCTCTAAGGCAGATTGGTCGCCGTGAATTTCTGTCAAAGCTGTATAACCGGCTAAATCGGCAATGAGAAAAGATAATGTTGTTTCTTTCTGATCTGACATAATTACTATACTATTCTTTTTAGTTACTTCTACAATTAAATTTATTTTTTACTTCTTTCACAAGCAAGTGAAGTAATATTAATACTCAATAATTAATTTGACAACTTTTTGAGTGTTTTATTTCTTAAGATGCTGATTATTTATCTCAAAGGACATTATTCATAGCTTTTCTCTGCGCCGACCTAGACCTAATTTATTTAACATATTTATCATAGTTTCAGTGGGCATGCTTAAGCTGTTTATTTTGCTCCGAAACTGATCCATGTGTTGAATGTGTACTGTTTGCTTGATAAGTTTCTACTAAGGTTCTATAATGCTCAGAAGTCATATTGGGAAGTTGTCTGACAAAAGCAGCAATTGCCCAAACATCATCATCCGAGTGTCCCGGAGGCAATGCTATCATTCCGGTGTTTTTGATGCCGTTTTTAATTATCCAGAAAAGTTCTTCATCACTCCAGTTTTCAACTACTTCTGAATCTGTTAAAGGCGGAGGAGGCGGGTAGAGCACCATCCACGAGGCCTTTTGTTCTCCCGGCGCAGCGTGACAGGGTGCGCAAGCAATACTGTAATGACCAATTGCATTCTCAGCGAGAACCGGATCCTGCAAATTGATTCCCGGTGGAATTCTAACCTCACTTGCGTGATTGCGAACAGACTGCTCCATAATGTAGCGTAATGTTTTCTCAACTAAAAGGGAGTGTGGTGAAGTTGCTCCAACATTATACCATCCATTGCTGATTACTAGAAATCCGGCCACCAAGGTTAAAGCACCTAGACCAGCAATAACGATTATAACGCTTTTCCAATTTATTTTGTCTTTCATCTTATGTTCCTTTCTTTTGGATGCAAAAATATTTCTAAATACATGATAGATTGTCTGATATTTATTACGTTACATAATTCTAGATTTTTGCTACATAATTTTGGCACGCAGCTGCAGATAATGGTTTACAGTAAAATATTACTAATAATCAGCACTTATTTTTGAACCTTTTATCAGCAGCCAAATTGTAAATGATAATTCACCAATTATTCCGGGCAGCAATACTATCATCATAAAGATATCTTTGTAATCATTGTAGGTAGGTAAAAGTATATTTGCGAAGCTATCTATTAAGTATCCCACTCCGGCAGCAAATAATAGTATTCCCAATAGTTTTGGGATATAGCCTGACTTAAAAATTAAGTAGCTAAGAATGATCAGATGAAAACCAAAGAATATTAATCCAATCAACCAGGTTGTGTTAAAATCCTTGAAAACTGAAATTATTTCACTACCCGTCTGAATATTATTTTCTGCAGCGGGCAGCATATTTAACACATTCAAAAAATACATTAAAGCCAAACCGAAAATTGCTGCATTTACGACTCGAAACAAAGAAGCTAAAAGTGATATACTTTTATCTACTTTTAGTAAAAGATAGTAAAGAGTCCAGGCGAGCAGTAAATCGGCAATTACCATTACAACAAAACCAAATATTCCGAACCGGAAAAGCATCTCATTGCCTATTAAGTTTTGTACTGTTTTCTCAACGTCATCCCACACGATAATATTTTCCAAAACGAAGAAATTAGAAAAGAAACCCGTAGCAAAGATTATTAAATATCCGATACCTGTTATCTTTGCAAATTGATTAATAGAAAAAACTGATTGATTATTCATCTAATACTCCATCTCTGAATCATTAATTATAATTTTAGACTAGTATGAAATTCTTAATTATGAAATCTTCTGAATAACCAAGCCGCAAATAAATACCTTTGCCCATATCTGAAGCTTGCAGTGTTGAAAATTTCATTCCTGCGGTAATTGATTCATTTAAAACGTGTTTCATAATCTCATCTGCAAAGCCCTGTCTTCTTGCAGAGGGGATAACACCAACACCGTGTATTCCGCTTACATTTCCTGTGTTATAAACTATTGCGGTTCCGATTGGTTTATCATTAATTGAAGCTAAGTAATAATTTATCTTGTCTTTAGTTCGCAATAAAATCTCTTTACTGATTTTATAACCGAAAGCATCCGGATATATCTCTTCCCAAGTCTGAGCTTTAACTTTATCTGTGACCAATTCAAAAGTTAGTCGCCTCTCAAAATCAAATTTGTTTTTAAGTTTCATTGACATACCGACTTGCTTGAATTTTATGTCAAACCCTTGCGAATTGAATAAACCATCTGTGTTGGAATTATAAATATCCCAATACGGCACTGTAATTTGAGTGGAGTTATTTTTTAAAAATTCGACCGCTGATTTCAACGCATTACTATTAACATCGTGATCGAACCATAATCGGTTCGGCCATTCGGAATTTTCGACACGACTATAGTTGAACTCATCAGTTTCAAAATATGAGTCCATTGAAAGCCCTGCCACTTGCCATAATGAAATTAAATTATTTATGTTTTCTTGTGTCATTTTTCCCTCTATTTAAAATTTATTAAGAATATTCCTGCTGTCATTGATATTACACCTAAAACTCTTTTCACTGTAATCGGTTCGACCGGAAGCCCCATCAATCCAAAGTGTCCCGCAATAAGTGAAAAAATAATTTGTCCGAATAATCCCAGAGAAATCATAGTTGAGATGCCGAGCTTGGGAATTGTGTAATAATATAGACTGATTCCTATTACACTCAAAAGTCCGCCGGTAAACCATAAATAAAGGGGAACACTTTTTATAGTCTCTAAAGAGGGGGGATTTTTGGCGCTGATAACCACGAACAAAAATGCAAAAAATGTACTGCTGAAAAATGCAGTAACTGCAGCGAGTAACGGACTTTTTAAGAGTACACCCAATTGAGAATTGAACACACCTTGCGCGGCTAAAAAGACTCCACCGGTAAATGCTATTACGGATAAAAATAGTTGATTCATTTTTTCTTCCTTTCTTACGCTACAGATTTATGCCGAATTGTCTCTACAGTTTCGAACAATTCATCTATTGATTTTCTTACTTTCGGGAGGAACTGTAAATTATCCGATTGAGATCGATAACCGATTGAAGCAATTACCGAAGCACTTAAGTTTTGTTCGGAAAGTCTCAATATTTCATCGTACTTATTTTTCTCAAATCCTTCCATCGGACAAGCATCAATTTTTAACTCTGCGCAGGCGGTAAGTAAAAACCCAAGGGCAATGTACGTTTGTCTTTTCGTCCAGTTATCTTTTTCGGGTTTGGTCATTCCGCTAACTTTACTTTTCATAAAGTCGGAATAACCTTTTAGCTTATTGAAGTCTTGATTTTCTGTTTCGCATTTTAGTCGAATGAAATCATCAATATGACTCTCGTTCACATCTTTGTAATTACAGAAAACAATCAAAGCAGAGGAATCAGTAATCTGATTTTGATTCCAAGAAGCAGCTTTCAGTTTTTCTCTTATTTCGGAGTCTTCAATTATGAGTACCTTGTACAATTGCAATCCGTATGATGAAGGGGATAGTCGAACAACTTCCATCAGCTTTTTCATCTCTTCATCCGGGATTTTCTTTGTTTTGTCAAATTGTTTTGTTGCATAACGCCATTTTAGATCATTTATTAATTTCATTTTTTACCTCTTAGATTAATTATTATCACTACTGCTTTGATAAGCTTTCCACGCGGAATAGTATAACTTAAGTTCGTTAATAAAACCTAGATGTTTCGGGGCCCATCCAAGAATATCTCTTGCAAATGAAGTATCGAATTTTTGATTTATTACTAATGCTTCAGCGAAGTCACCTATTGTGTTTATTGCTTTTTCAAGCGGAATGAAGTTTAGATTAACCGAACTATCGCTGAATCGTTTAATTTCTGTAACCATCTCATTCAGTGTAGCGGATGTTTCTTCGACGATATTAAATACTTTATTTGAAATACCTTTCTCAGCAGCTAATAAGTACGCGTTTGTCAGATCATCAACGTGAATCATCGGCCAACGATTAGTGCCGTCACCGATTATATCAACTGACTTTTTATTTATTACCGCATCAAACAAATCGTTTGTCAAATCACCTTTGCCACCGTAAACACAGCCCGGTCTTATGACGATTCCGTTTAGATAAGGATTGTCAATTACGAGTCTATCAATTTCCGGTCGCCAGCTTACAGCTTTGATTGCTTTGGTCTCGTTTTCTTCAGTTAGTGTCTCACTCGAACTACCGTAAACCCAAGTACCGCTTGTATAAATAAGTTTTTGAATTTTGTCTGAATTTCTTGCCACATCTATAAAATTTTCAATCATATTTTTATCTAATGCAGCGGTGTCATTACAATAATCGACTGCGGCGTGTATAATAATATCAGATTGCGCGGCAGTTTTAATGAAATTGCTCGGATCCTGCAGCGAACCGATTAAAGGCTCGATCTCTTCCTTTGCCAACTGATTTGATTTTTCGCTGCTTCGTGTCAGTCCAATTACGTGGTGGCCAGCTCTCCTAAATGTTTTTGCTGCTGCGAAACCAATGTAGCCTGTTGCACCTGTTATAAATACTTTCATCTTATCTCCCTTTCTCTTTAATTATTTTCTGAGTTGTTTATTGGAAACGCAAGAGGACGCATCGGCGCGGCGCTTGCACCTCTTAGCTTAAGTGATGCAGAGATAAAAGCGAATTGGTAGACTTTATCTTTTGCTAATTCTTCCAGATACATCTGTTCAATAAACATTACACCTTTTTCTGCTAATAGATAAGTATGTACCGGAACCCAGTTGTCTTCTCTTTCGGGAGGGAATGCTTCGAAGCTGAGATTGTCTGCACCCAACAGCATAATCTTCTTTTCCTCAACAAGCCATTTAACGGCATCTAAGCTTATACCGGGATAATTATCTAAGTATTTATTTGCATCATCATAATATGCAGCCTGTCCAGTTCTTATAACTACAACATCACCTTCCTGCAAAGAAATGTTTTGCTTTCGGAGCGCACCTTTTAAGTCATCTGAATTTATCCTGTAATTCTTCTCGAGTGCTTCAACATTTTTGTATGCCGGAATATCTATTAACACTCCTCTAGCAATTATCGGCGGAATTGTTTCCGCACCGGTTTTCTTCCAGCCTTTATTGCCCAAATGTTCTTCCGGTGTAAAGCCATTCCAAATTTTTCCGTTCAGACCGAAATGATTGAGTGCATCAATGTGAGTCCCCATATGAGTGTACATCGAAATCGCATCACCCGTGTAAGAAACTTTTTTATTCATTGCTTCACCGAGATTATTTGGATTGTCTACAACAGTACCGTGGGGAGTGTGAGTGAGCCAATATTGATACGAAGGATCTCCTAGAGAATGGAAACTCGGCATCCCGACGAAATATTCAACACTTAGATCGTATGCTTTGCCGCTGCTTATTTTTGAGAGAATGGAAAGCTGCGAGCTTTCATTCATCATATTTAATGTCCCGATCTCATCACCCGCACCCCACGGGCTTTTCCCAACTTTCTCCGTTGGTTGAGCAATTACTGCAGATGTGAGGAATGTAATGGCGATCAGAAATGAAAAAGCGAGTTGATTTAATCTATTTTGAAAGAATTTCATTTTTACCTCATGAATATTTGTTAACGATTACGAAACAAATATAAATTGGAGGCTGCAGAAAAAAATTAATCTAGATTAAGATCGTTATTTGATTCTTCTTTTTCTTAAAACACTCAAAAACTCGGGTGTGATTCCAAGGTATGAGGCGAGGGCATACTGAGGAACGCGTTGCTCTATTTCGGGGTATTTTTCGCAGAATTCGGTATATCGGATTTCTGCGGTTTTACTCAAAGAGTTTACGGTTCTGTCAATAAAGGCGACATATGCATTTTGAAATTTCAGCCGGAAAAATCTTTCGATCGAGTGAGAACTGTCAAATAATTCATCCAACTTCTCTTTAGGTGCCTGTAAAAATTTTCCGTTTTCAATTGCCTGTATGTATTGTGTTGATGGTGTACCCGTGAAGTAGCTGTAGAGATCATTTATCCACCAGCCCTCAATACCAAAATGTACAATATGTTCTTTTCCGTCTTCATTTAGGTAGTAGGATTTCAAACATCCTTCAACTACAAAACGCATGTGTGATGAAATATCCTCGGCTGAGAGTATAATATCATTCTTTTTGAATTCTCTTAATGTAAAACACTCCGTAATCAGTTTCTTTTCCTGAGAACTCAACTTTACATCTTTTTTAAAATGTTCTAGCAATAAATCATATGGATCCATAAAACCGGTATCAGCCTAAATTGTTTTTGTAGTGTAAAATATTATAATGATTTTTTAAATCAAATAGATTTTGTCAATGAATTAATTGTTTTTGACAGATGCCAAATAACTCTTTTACAAGTATGCTAAAAGGGAGGTAATACTGATTTTTTGTATATGAAACCATTGTATTATTTTGAAATTGGATTTTTCTGTTTATAAAAGAATTGTTGGATTTCCTTTTACTCAAATAATAATTTTATTTCTTCGTGATATTTTTCATCAGCATGTTCAATTATTTCCTTAAGCAGATCAGTAGATATCGGATTTGCATTAGGATGCTTATGCTTTGTTAGAAAATTTTTTAATGCGAGGTTTAGCTTTTCTTCACCTATTAATTCACTTAGCTCAACAAATACAACAGCCCCTTTTGAGTATGCTAAATAAGGGTGATCTTTTGTTACTTTTAATAATGAGATTTTTTCATTAAAACCTTTTTCTGCGTCATAGATTTGCCGGTGAATATTTAAACGCTCTAGCATCTTTATTTCGCCGTACATTTTTTTGTAAATCATCATTTCGGTGTACATTGCTAAACTTTCAGTCAGCATAGCATAACCTTCTCTATAGTCTGGATCAATCTGACTGGTTCCCCACCAAAAATGTGCTGCTTCATGTCCGGCTAACTCATTCACTACATCTTGATTATTCTCGACTTCAATATTGGCGTTAAAGGTCATGTTTTCGGTCATAAAAATAACACCGGGATAAGCTGTTCCCGCAAAACCTTCAGTAAACGAAGAAATTTCTGCAAAAATTACAGATTGAAAAGGATAAGGTCCAAAATTGTTTATACAATAATCTAAAGTTAGTTTTGAGTTTTCAATAAGATGATCAACATTTTTATTGTGCAGCGGATGATAGAAGACTTGAATCTTAATTCCATTATGGTCAACACTTTTTATTTTGTACTCTGCTGAAGAAAGAGCAAATCGGAATGGAATTGATTCAGCTTGATATTCGAAATAGTTTCGTTCATTTTGCTGCCACTGTTTCTTTAATTCACCTGTACCAACCGCAGTTTGGTTTTTAGGTGTAGAAATTGTCATAACCAAATTAATAAAATCATCTGTTTTAACTCTTGGCGCTTCTAATGGTCTAATTTCTGTTGCACTACCTAATTCATATTTTTCTCTTTGATTATCATCTTGTATTTCCATTTCTTCATCATAACCAAAACGGGGGAAATAGCGGCTGACTCGCATAAACGAACCGTTTTCAATTATTGCATTAAAAGAATTATGACCATTAGCTGAATGCCACTTATAGCTCAATTCAAACTCAAGCTTTGCAAAGCTGTTAGGTGTAATTGCTTTACTTAGTATAAACTCCGAAACGGGTTTATCGATTGATATGACTTCATCTTTATACCGGTAGGTTAGAGATATTATCTTAAAATCATTAGGAAGATTTATAAGAATCGAATCGATGGATTTATCATCTCTATTTTGAATGATATATTTACCTATAATCCGGTACGCCTGCTCAATAGGGAATAAGTCAATTTCTGCAGTAACTTCATATATTGAAGGCTGGGGAATATTTTTGTATTTCCTAAATTCTTTTTCATACAATACTTTTTCTTTTAAAATACTCTCATCATCTTGAGGAATATATCCTTCCGAATAAGTTGAACCGCTTAAAAATGCAGTCACAACTAAAATCAAAATTGCAATGCTTTTTATTATTCTTTTGCTTTTGTTCTTTAAAGAATAATAGACTACGAAAAGCAGACCGGCAATTGAAAAGCCGAATGCTAATCTAAATAGAAATGAATTTATATAAATACCATAACCTAAAAAGTCACTATAATTACCTCTGTATCCGGATAAAAATCTGAATAAGGAATTATCAATTATAGATTTGGAAATAGGTGTAGTAAAAATCAAAAAGAACAAAATTGATAATCCTAATGCTGCCGCCTTATTTTTGCTGACAATATTTATTAAAAGAAGGAATAATGAAAGAAGTATCAACGGGAAAGTGTTAAAGACCAAAACACCGTAATATGCCTTCCAGTCAAAGTAAGGGTATTTGAAAATTATCTGGAAAATAACTGCTTCAATAATTAAGATAAATGTAAGATAAAGTATTAATACAAGAATACTTCCGGCATGCCCAAAAGCTTTTTCTTTTGAAAAATAAGTTGTATTCTCAATAAATGAAAACCGGGAAGCATTACTTCTCCAAAAAATATCGTTAACAAAATAAACTAACAGTAAAGCACCCAAAAAATAAAAGGTACTATTAATTGTTTGAGCTAAAAGTCCGGAAGAGGCATAATGCTGGGGAAGACGAATTCCTTTATCAATATCATCAAACATTTCAACTCCTAAATAAAATAAAAGGAGTAAAGTGACAGCCGTAAAAGATGCACTCTTGAACAAATAAATTGAATCAATTTTAATAAATGAAAATAATGCATTTAATTTAGTCTTTAGACTGAAAGAACTAATTGATATTGAAAAAGGGGTGTGTAAATATTCCGTTCTTAGAGTTGAGTTTTGAACTCTTGATTTTCCTTTGTAAATAGGGAGGAATGAAAAAGAACGAATTCCTAAATAGAATGCAGTTAAAGATAAGAGCATTATCATAAGTCTATTAAAAAGAAAGTAATTTGAAAGGGGAACGGCTTGGTAATTTCTTTGAAATAGAGTGAGATCTTTCGCTTCAAAGAAATATCCTGAAAGTCCGAATAAATCTAAAGCTGCAGAAATTTGTTGAACAAAAACTGATTGAGGTAACGACTGTGCCATAAAAGGGGCATTAGAAAACATAAGTGCAATCATATAAAAAACATAAAGCAGTACACCCGTTAACGCTGCCAGTAACTTATTCTTAAATTTCTGAGAAATAAAAAATATGATGCTGCAAATCATTAATGTGTTTATTGCACCAAAAATTATAAAAGGAAAAAGATAATGCCAGAGAATAAAGCCGGGATTCATTTGAGCTTCTGATTGCAGATTAAGTCCCGCAGCATAACCTGTAACCAAAACAAAAAAGCCCAGCAGAGTAATTATGTAATAGGAGAGAAAACGAGCAATTGCAAATTCTTTTTTATTTATTGGAGTTGAAAATATAATCAATCCGAAGTTTGCATCCTCTTCTTTGAACAATAATACAAATGTAGAAATAGTAGCAATCAATATGATGGTTAAACTCAACAGACCTATCATAAAGCCAATTGAATATGCTGCATTAACTGAAAGTTCATCACCTATGGAAATGTTGAATTTGAATCCTGTTAAAAATCCAAGCCCAATCAATACAATAAATGCCGCAAATGTTATCCTTTGTTTTAAGGAAGTTAAAATGTCATTTAATATTATTGTTTTCATTGAAAGGGAGAATTATAAATTTTTAAAATATACGTGCTCCAATGTAGGTTCAATTCCGGTAAAACCATCAGGACAATTTTCTGCAAATACTGTAATGTGCAGCACTTTTTGAATTAACTGCGTGCTGATAACCTTATGCTTCGTTTTCTCATATGGCAAATCTTCCATCAAAATTGCTTTTATCCATAAATTTCCTTTTAGCTGTGCAATAAAATCTTTTGGTGAACCTTTTGTTACTATTGAACCATCTTTAATTATTGCCATTTGAGAACAAAGATTTCTCACATCTTCTACCAAATGTGTAGAAAGAATGATGATTATATCTTCGCTGATATTACTAAGCAAGGTATTAAATCTATTGCGTTCTTCCGGATCGAGTCCTGCTGTCGGTTCATCTACAATAACAATCTTTGGATCTCCAAGTAAAGCTTGAGCAACACCAAACCGCTGTTTCATTCCTCCGGAAAAAGTATGCACCTCTTTATTTCTGGAATCAGATAAGTTTACTTTTTCTAATAATTCAATAATCTGATTATGCCTTTGTTTTTTAGATTGCACTCCTTTTAACTTTGCAATGTGATCTAATAAATTATAAGCAGATACATTAGGGTAAACGCCAAAATCTTGAGGTAAAAATCCTAAATACTTTTGTATGCAAAGCGGATCATTAACTATATCAAATGCGTTAAAAGATAATTTTCCTGTTGTTGGTTTTTGTAAACCTACTATAGTTTTCATCAACGAAGATTTTCCCGCACCGTTTGGGCCAAGCAGCCCAAATATTCCGTTGTTTATCTCCAAGTTTATATCTGTTAGTGCTTGATACCCGTTATTGTATGCAAGCGATACATTCTCAATTTTTAGTTTGTTCATATTTAGTAAATCTGTAAAATTATTTTTCGTAGTCCATTATATCCCCCGGTTTACAATCAAGTGCTTTACAGATCGCTTCAAGGGTTTCAAAACGGATACCTCTTGCTTTTCCGTTTTTCAGAATGGATAAATTAGCAGGTGTAATTCCAATTTGTTCGGCTAAATCCTTGCTCTTTATCTTTCGCTTAGCAAGCATTACATCTATGTTTATTATGATCGGCATATTTTAAACATATAAATCCTGTTCGTTTTGCAGTGATAAACCTTGATTAAAAATTTCAGAGAAAATAAAAATAAAAATCCCTAAAAAGATATGTAATGCAACTATCATAAATATTCCCGCTTCTACTTCAATAAAAAATGAGGAAAATATCAATAGTGCTAAAGGTAGAATTATATTAGTTAGATAAAACCTCTTAAGTTGAATTATGTTGAACTGAGTAAAAAGTTTCTCCTGAAAGAATACCTTAAACACATTTGAGAGGAGATAAAAAAAGAGAGTATAAGAAAGCATTGGAAGAAGAAAAGCAAAAATAAAGTAACTCAATGTGTTGTCTAATATTAAAAATGAAACATCTGTTAATGGATATTCTATAATCTTTCTATTCTCATCTATTTGAATATTTATTTCACCCACCCAGCTAATAACGGCATACACTGTTGTAACTAAATATATCCAAGTCAAAATTCTCGTTAATAAGTATAAGGTCTTTGAAATTGTTCTTGTTTTTTTCATTGCTCTACTTTTTTATTGTTTGTAATGTAAATAAAAAATTATTGTAATACAATAATAAATTATTGTATTAAAGGTATTAATTGTTGTTTTACTTTTCTTTCTTGATTCGCGACAATGACCTGTCCCTATCCAAAACCTCGTCCGACACTAAAATCACAGAAGAATCAAGTTGATTTTAGTGATGTTGTAGAACTAAAAGTTAGAAACGATATAATTGTTGTTGGAAATTCTTGAAAAACATAATGATCGAAGTTGTTTTAACCATAAATGGAAATAATTCCGGGTCGGTCAATTAAGACTTGATGATGAAGGAAAAACCTGGGAATTCGTTAAACTGCTTCTCGGAAGTAACAGTTATGCAATCCATTTGCTGCTGGGACTATTTTGAATTTTACCAATATCTTGCACTTCTTTTGACTGGGAGAATCATTATTAAAACCGATTGTTAGTATCCGATTTTTAAAAACAAGGTGGTCACAAAATAGTAACAACATTTCAAAAAGTTTTTAATTTAGGCTAAAAACGAACAATATTTAATGTAGCGAAGACTCCCTGACTCTCCGCAACTACTTAAAAGTCCGAAGACAAATTGTTTTCGGACTTTTTTGTTTTAAAATACAATTAATAAATAGAAGACTATTCATTATTCTCTATTATAATTTTTGAAGTAATTTCGTGAAAATGTAAAATGTCCGTGTTAAATCCTGTTCTTTCTACTCCATGAACTTTAAATAAAATTTCAAAATATGGGGGCATATTTTTTTCAATAAAATTGTCATTTGTTAATTTATCGATAAATGATGAAGATGTTAACTCCTTCAGCATTTCAATTTTACCGAATGAAGAGAAAGAAATCATTAACATAACAGTTGTTTTATCAGTAGTGGGAAATTTTGCAACGATAGGAAAGTCGTCATGAAATCCATATCGGTAATATGACTCCAATGAATATGTTTCAACTGTATCAGTATGTTCAGGGGAATAAAATATTTTATGCGGAAAGAGGTTAACTTTATATCTTAATTTATCCAGGAAAAATCTCATATTCCTTAAAGTTTTTTCACTACCGACAAATATTATATTATTTTTTTGTACATCCTGCCAAACTAAATCGGAAGCTAATTTAATTTTTAATCTATTTTCATCACCCCTAAAAACTTTGGTTAATTTTTCAACAATATACGGAACTTCCATTCCTAAATAAGTAAGTGGTGTTTGAATATATTTAGCTTTTGCTTCAGGGGATTTTTCCAGATATTTCTCAAAGTCCTGTTTCGAGTTTATTTCAACATCTCTTATAAACAATTCACTTTCGTTTAATTTATAAGGACGTTGAAAAACATAATAATCGCCAATAACGAGAATCGTTGACAAATCAGATTGAAGGAAATCCTTCCAGATTGCATTATTCTCTTCAACAATTGTTAAAAATTTATTTTGCTCAACTAAAATTTGGTTTTTGTACCAAAAGTAAATTGATACACTCGTTAAAATTATTATTATCAGAAAAAAATAATAAAAAGGTTTCCATTTGATTATCTTTGCAATCTTTCTCTCAGAATTTATTTTAAATTCAACTTTATAATGACCTTTTGGTAAAAATAATCTAATCTCATCATTCGCTCCTTCTGCTAAATAGTAGGTTTGTAGTTTTTTCCGAATGGAATATATATGCGATCGAACTATTGAAGAATCAGATGGATTAAAATCTTCATCTCTACCAAAAATATCCTTTGCAATATCAACTTCTTTGAGCACATTACCATTTAATGTATTATCAATTAAATACTGAAGTAATTTCTGGTCAATTTCTGCAGAAAAATATCCGCTGTCATATATTTTTGTTAATATTTGCTTTGCAGTCTCTTTATTCATTTACATGATATCCGGTTTTAACTATAACAAAATTTAATGCTATTAATTAAATAAAAACTTCAATATAGTCAAAAACATGTCAAAAACATGTTTTTAACTTTTCTCCATACGAAACTAAAATATATTAGAGTGCAAAAAATAACTAACTTTACTAAAATTTAAATAAGAGAAAAAAGAACTATTATATTATTATATTCAAATTAGTCATTTATTCATAATTAAAATAATTGTCTAAATATAAATTGTGTCCCAGTAAAATGCATCAATAAAATATGAATATTATTCTGAAGAAAATAGACCTAATGATTCGACCATTAAAATTAATTTATTAATATGAAAAAAAGGGCATTCAAAATGCATAATAGGTCATTATTAATTATACTCATGATGTATTTAATAACTTCAATTACTTTTGCTGATACAAACGGTAAAATATCAGGTGTGGTAATTGATAAAAAAACAGGTGAACGACTGCCTGGCGTAAATATTATCCTAGTTGATTCTGATATTGGCGCTGCTACTAATGCAAATGGAGAATATTTCATAATAAATCTCCCTCCCGATACATACACCTTAAAAGCCTCATATGTTGGATATGCTACAATAATAATTAAAGACGTACGTGTTAATATTGAGCGTACTACTTCAATTGATATTGAGATGCAAGAGGAGTCTTTGCAACTAGGACAGGAAATTGTAGTTGAAGCAAAAAGAGAAGTTATTAGAAAAGATGTTTCTTTTTCTCAGAATATTTTAACTACTCAAGAAATTGAAAGCTCTCCAACTGGAGTTGATTTAAGGGAAATGATAGCAACTGGAGTTGGAATTGATAGAGATCAGTATGGACATTTATCTATTCGCGGAGGTCTTGTAGATGAAATAGGATATTTTGTTGATGGATTATCGGGAAATGATAAACGTTTAGGTATTCCGATTATTAAAGTTCCTCAGTCAGCCGTTAAAGAGATCAAGGTTATGACAGGCGGATTTAATGCCGAATATGGGGATGCGCGTTCTGGGATGATTAATATTGTAACAAAATCCGGCGGTTCAAAATATAATATTTCTGTTGATTATAGAAATAGCCCTGCTGCTAGAAAACACTTTGGTCCAAATTTGTTCTCACCTGACAACTGGTGGGATGTTGGTCGTTATTTATATCTTGAACCATCTCCCGATAAAGATGAAAATGGAATTCCTGATTTTGAAGGTTGGAATTCCTATATGGCTAGAAATAAAGGAAAGAAAACTGTAATAGGTCCTTATGGTGCTATTGGTACCGCAACAACCCCTGAAGACATGTTAGCAATATGGGAATTTCAGCATAGACCCCAAGATTATGCTAATGAGGCTGATAATTACGTGGAAGGTACATTCGGAGGACCGGTTCCATTTGCAAATGACAAACTTACATTTTTTTACAGCGGGTTTTATGACAGAACTCTTTTCCCCTTTAAATTCTCAGTCCCGGCATTTACCGACCAATCTCATACTTTGAAACTTGATTACAAAATAAATACAAGTATGAGGTTTCGGTATACAGGAAATTATGGCGAAACTAATTCCGTTACTTACGATGCCGAACCGGGAACCTTTGTTGATGCTCATTCATGGAACAATGTTATGGATGCCATGGACGGAAATGCAGCTGGACATTTATTTAATGCCGATACAAGAATGGTTCATGCCGATGTATATCGCACACTACAAGGAATTGATTTCGAATATGTTGTTAACAATAATTCCTTTTTCAACTTGAATCTTCAGTATGACAAGTCAAAATACAGAGCACATCCCGGTCAAATGAGAGATACAACTACATTAATGATAATTGGCGGAGTTAGACTAGATGAGTCCCCGTTTAATTTCGCAGCTAATAAATACAAAGATGTTCTAGATGTACACCGGTTAGGCGAAGATAAAGGTTGGAGAGATTATACATGGTATGAAACATTTCAATTAAAGGGGGATTATACCAACCAGCTTAATACAAACCATTTGTTGAAAACTGGATTTAAATCTTCTCTTAATAAAATGTATTTGGACTACGGACGTCACCGTTGGGACGACAGTCATATTGATTTGCCAGCTGAAGATTGGACAAAACGAAGTATATCATATCTGGAAGTTGCAGGGTACTTACAAGATAAAATTGAATTCGGCGGAATGATAATGAATATAGGTGTTCGTATTGACGGTTTTAAATCATTCGTGCCTGCTTTTACCGACCCATGGTCATACTATTACCAAAAGGGAGTAAATTTTGATAGCCTTTATAATGCTCCAAGTGATGTGCCCGAAATGAAAATAGTACTAAGTCCTCGTTTGGGGGTTTCTCATCCTATTACCGAGAATGCAAAATTATATTTTAACTATGGATATTTCTATCAGAGAGGAACAATCCAAGACTTATATACTGATATAAGAAAAATTTCTTCCAGTCTTGATAGAATGGGAAATCCAAACCTAGATTTTAGAAAAACGATTTCATATGAATTGGGTATTGAACATAATGTTTTTGAGTTATTCACTTATAAACTAAGCGGATATTATAAAGACGTATCCAACGAAGTAAGTACAATAGCATTTGATGCCAATACTTTCGGATATAGTTATAATAGAACAATGAACAATGAGTATAGAGATATTATGGGATTTGAATTTGAAGTTTTATTCCCTTATGGAAAATATTTTAGCGGACGATTAAGTTATGACTACAGGCTGGTTGATAGGGGGAATTATGGATACAGCACATACTACGAAGATGAATTCAAAAAAAATATACTTCAGTCTCCTAATACTAGCAAACCTAAACCAAGACCTGTCTTTAGAGCGAACTTGACTTTTACAGCTCCGGAAATCACTGCTAATGAAATTCTTAATTCTATTTTCTCAGACATTGTTGTTTCAACATATATTAAGTGGGAAGCTGGTAATTACCTTACATATCATTCCGAGACTTATCCGGGAATAGAAGAGGATAATATCCAGTGGACTCCCTGGTACAATGTAGACTTAAATATATCGAAACGATTTGATCTTTCATGGATGACATTTGATATTTATGCCGAAATTCAAAACTTACTAAATTCAAAATTCTTAAACGGTAATGGTAAATTCTGGGATCAGTCAATTGTCAGCCAGGAAGAATATCTTGAACTGGTTGCCGAAAAAGGATTAAAACCTGGCACCTATGACGACCCTGACGTTCAAAAGTTTTTAGATAAAGCAATGTACTATTTACTATATGGTCAAACCAGAGATATATGGTTTGGTGTTAGAGTGGTATTGTAATTTATAAAATATTGAAAGAATAAATAGTAAGCAGGAGTAAATTTAATATGTACTATAAATTATTTACTAAGTCGTTTTGGACTGTTATAATTTTGTTCAATATCAATTTATTTGCTCAACAAGGCTTAGATCTTAATTGCGGACGATTTCAGCTTGATGTGGGAGACAACGGTGATTTAGAATTTTTATATCCGGCTGATTTTGAAGATACCGATCATTCAAGAACCGACGGAGGCATTTCTTTCATGTCAGCCAAATGGACCGACAGAAATAGTATTTTTCATGAAAACGCATGGGAAACTTCTCTTTATGCTTATTCATCAAAAAAATATTTGAGATATGCTCCAACAAAAATAGTAGTCGATGGAATTGATGTTACCGAATCAATGAATGTTTATACTTCTGTTGATGAAAACCTAATTTGCGATCAAATTATAGAACAGACGTTCATCTCATCAATGGGCTTAAGAATTATCTCAACAACTTATGGTTTTAGTGATCCTCTTTATCAAGACTTTGCCATCACTAATTATAAAATAATTAATACAGGTGAAGCCGATGAATTTGAAGGTGTTGATTTACCGAATCAAAAATTAGATGATCTATATTTCGTATTTGATAGATGGAGATCATGGCCTGATCAGCATTTATCCGATATTCACCATCCTGGTACCAGTTCTCATTATATGGACTATTACGGAGATGAAATAGATGATTCACTTAAAATATTTTATGGATGGGATGGCGACGACCCTGACAATGGCAATTATGACGACGAAGGCAACCCTGCTTTTGGATCTACTTGGGAATTTTTAACTCCATACTATAATGGTATCGGTTTAATCCATGCGGATAACAGTATTGTTAATAGATCTAACGATCCAAATAAAGTTAATTCGGTTTTAAGAGGTGCTAATTATGAATTGACAAATTGGTCCGGCGATCAGTTTTATACTTATTTAACTACTCATGGCAATTTCCCCAGTGCTATCAATCCAGATATTCCGGGAATTAGTCCTAAACAGCAGCAGCAGCCCAGAATGTATATGTCTATTGGTCCTTATGATATGGAATTTGGAGACACACTTAATCTAGTAATATTTTATGGTGTTGGCGCCAGAAGTACCGAAGAATGCAGAGAATGGGGTACAAAGTATAAGAACGGTGAGATTACCTCTCAACAGAAAAATGAGTTCCTAAGATGGGGAAGGTTGGATTTATTTAACAAATTAAGCCGCGCAAAACAATTATGGGAAAATAAATTAAATGTTAGCAAAGGTTTAAATCCTGTACCTCCTGCGTCAATATCTGCTGTTAGCGGGCCCGGTTATGTTGAATTAAATTGGGAGCCCGTTGCAAATGCAGTCGGCTATAATTTGTACCGCGCAATAGGTGTTCAGGATTCAGTTATATATCCACTTATTCAAGAAAAATTAATTGAGACATCATATAGAGATGAAGATGTTAACAGAGGATTCGATTACTATTATAATATAACTGCAGTAGATGTAAACGGAACAGAAAGCAGTCAGTATTGGGCCCGCACTTCTAGAAAATCGGCTGTACCTAGAACTGCATTAGGGGATGATAATCTCAGTGAAGTTAGGGTTGTTCCCAATCCTTTCAGTTATGATAAATCAGGTAAAGGCAATTATCCAGGTCAAAAAGATAAAATACTTTTTGCAGGACTGCCTGGTCCATGCCGCATTACAATATTTACTGTATCAGGAGATATTGTTGATGTTATTGAACATGATACAACTGAAGGTATTGAAGAATGGAAACAAATCTCGCAGTATAATCAATACATAGCTAGCGGTATCTATATATTCCATGTTGAAAGCAAGGAAGGTAAAGGTAGTACAATAGGTAAATTTGTAATAATTCGTTAAGAATTTTCACATTCCAAATGATGGAGATTAAGGTGGAAAAAAAATATTTCATTACGGTTCTAATTTGTTTTTTAATTCATATTTGCTCAAACCAGGTTGATGCTCAACAACGTAATGATTTCCCTAATTTTGATAATGCAGAAAAAGTAGCTCAAACCGGATATCAATTTCTGAAAATAAATCCAGGTGCCCGAGGAGCTGGAATGGGAGAAACTTTCATTACACTTGAAGGCGATGCATCTGTTGTTTACTGGAATCCGGCCGGATTATCATCGGTAAAAAATATTTCTGTCTTTGCCGGATATACAAGTTGGTTCGCCGATATAAAACATCAGGCTTTTTCGGCTGCTATGAATTTAGGCGATTACGGCGTAGTTGGAATTAGCGCCGTCAATGTTGACTATGGAACAATTAAAGGAACGGTTATTAGCAATTCATTATTGGGATACGATGATATAGGAAACCTGAATATAACTGAATTTGCTATCGGTTTATCTTATGCAATGAGGTTCACAGACAGCTTTGGTGCCGGTGTAACTATCAAATATTGTAAACAAGATTTAATTGCGAAAAATTCTTCTGTCCTGGCATTTGATATAGGGACAAATTATAACACAGGCTGGAATGATCTTAAAGTCGCAGTCTCAATTCAGAACTTTTCAAAAGAAATAAAGTATATAGATGAAAATTTTGTATTGCCGTTAACATATAGAGTAGGTTTTTCTGTAGATGCATTAGGTCTTGCAAATATTAACAGCGACACACATAAATTAACAATTGCTTTAGAGGGTGTAAATCCGAGAGATTATTCTGAAAGAGTTCACCTGGGAGGTGAATACATTTTTGATAATATGCTCTCTTTGCGCGCCGGTTACAAATTTAATTATGACGTTGAAAGTTTTTCTTTTGGAGCGGGATTTAAATATAACGACGCTCAAATTGATTACGCATACTCTGATTTTGGTTCTTTACTCGGGAATGTAAATCGTGTTTCAATTGTGTTTAATTTGTAATTGAATATGGTTTATTAGAATTTATTTTTATTTCATTTATTAGGAGGTCAGTATGAAAAAATCTTTAATACTAATTTTATTGCTTACTGCTGTAGCATTTTCAGAAATTTCTGCTCAATGGGCAGTTTGGGATGGCAGTACGCTACCTGAAGTAACGGAAATGAATGGAGTGTTATTTACTAAATCAGATAAAACAAGCGGTATAACAGATGCTGAAACCTCTGTTATTACGTTTGTAATTGATGACCCGGATATAGCCGGCAATAAATTAATTTCAATTAATGAATTCGACGGTGATAAAAAAGAGTCATGGAGAAGCGAATGGAATATAACTGATCCCACAGTTGGAATAACTTGTGTATTCCGAGTAAGACCTTCGGATGAAATGATTGCTGCCACTAAAGTAGAAGGTAATGATTATACATATTGGTACGTATCCCTAAGAGACGGTCAATCTCGTTTAGATTTACATCTCGACTTAGATACATTAGTTGCAGAACAGGCAGACGAAAAAATTGCTTTCGCGAATTCAACTGATTGGCACATCATCCGTTTTACTTTGCAAAACGGTACAGCCAAAGTTTATGTAGATGAAAATTCAACTCCTATTTTTGATGTTGTTGCAGGCGGTTCTTCTAATAATTACATGAAAGTTGGAGAGACAAGTACCGGCGGATTATACGGCAGTTATCTAGACTGGATGGTATGGGATGTAAGCGGTGCATATGGGCCTGGCGAGGGAACTCCATTACCGGAAACGTTAAGCGGATTAACATCAGTAGATAAATTTAATGCAGAACTACCTTCTAATTTTGAATTGTCGCAAAATTATCCTAATCCGTTTAATCCTTCAACTCAAATTTCTTTTTCAATTGTAAATCCTGGTTTTACAAGTCTAGATGTATTTAATCTATTAGGCCAGAAAGTGGCACAGCTGGTTAATGAAGAACTTGCAGTGGGAACTTATAAAGTAAATTTTAATGCTGTTAACCTGCCATCCGGAATATATTTATATAGAATCAAATCGGGCTTATTTAACGATGTTAAAAAAATGATGTTGGTTAAATAATAAATAGCATTGATCTAATTATATAATCTTTTCAATCACACTTATCTGCTGAGTTAAATCAGCAGATAAGTGGAAATTTTAACCATTTAGAGAATCGAATCAAATTTTCTTGTATTCGGTAGTGGTGAGGTATATTTAAAATGAAAATTAAAACAATATTTAGCACAGGAATTTTTCTAATCATTCCAATTATTCTGATGTTTTCTTATGTAAATATATCGGCAGAAAATGGTTATAAATTTTGGCTGAATTATAAAAAAATTAAAAATGAAAGATTGTTAGAAGAATATAGAAATTATTGTAAAGAAATCATTGTTGCCGAAGATAATGAAATAATTAATTCTGCCCGGAATGAGTTGGTTCTTGGAATCTCATGTATGCTTGGCTTCAAACCTGATTTAACAAATGATACAGTATCTTCCGGTTCAATATTAATTGGTTCATACTTAAACTCACCTTTAATTGAAAAGCTGCTCCCTAATTTTGAAACAAATTTAAAATCTTTTGACGGATACGGAATTATTTCCTTAGAAGTAAACGACAAACTATATACTGTTATTACAGGAAAAACTGATCAAGCAGTACTTTATGGTGTATTTAATTTTCTAAAATTGCTGCAGACAAATCAATCAATAGATAAATTATTTTTAATTGATGAACCAGTAAACAAACTGAGATTGGTTAATCATTGGGATAATCCCTCGGGAACAATAGAAAGAGGATATGCCGGAAGATCAATTTTTCATTGGGATAAATTGCCCACAATCGAACCGCGATATATTGACTATGCCCGTATGTTGGCTTCGATGGGAATTAATGGTTGTGTAATAAATAATGTGAACACGGTTAAACATAATCTTACGGGTTGGAAACTGCTTACTCCGGAATATATTCAAAAAATGAAATCTCTTGCCAAGATTTTTAGATCGTACGGTGTAAAATTATATATATCGGTTAACTTTTTTAGCCCGGTTATTATTGGAAAATTAAACAGCGCTGACCCTTTTGATCCTTCTGTAATTCAATGGTGGAAAGTAAAAGTAAATGAAATATACTCTCAAATTCCTGATTTCGGTGGTTTTCTTGTTAAAGCTGATTCTGAAGGTGAACCTGGCCCGATGAAATATTCAAGAACCCACGCTGACGGCGCAAATATGATGGCTGAAGCACTTAAACCCCATGGCGGACTTTTAATTTGGCGGGCTTTTGTTTACGGACATAATGATATGGATAGAGCCGCACAAGCGTATGAAGTTTTTAAGCATGATGAGGGAAAATTTTCTGAAAACGTAATTATTCAAATAAAAAACGGACCAATAGATTTCCAGGTTCGTGAACCGGTATCTCCCTTGTTTGGCGCAATGCCATTGACTAATCAAATGCTGGAATTACAAATTACTCAAGAATATACCGGGCATTCTACACATCTTTGTTACCTGGTTCCGCAATGGAAAGAAATATTGGATTTCGATACTTACTTAAATGGTAAAGGATCTACTGTAAATAAAATAGTAAGCGGACAATTATTTAACAATAGCCATACAGGTATTGCAGGAGTAATAAATGTTGGTTCCGACTCCAATTGGACCGGTCATTTTTTAGCTCAAGCCAATACCTTTGGTTTCGGACGCCTTTCTTGGAATCCATATTTAACTTCCGAACAAATAACGGATGAATGGGTTAAAATGACATTTGGAAGTGATAAGGAAGTTGTTGACCTAGTATCTAATATATTGCTGGAATCATGGTTAACATATGAAAATTATACTTCGCCTCTTGGTGTTGGGATGCTTTCTAACGGAAGCGGTGATATATCACATTACTATCCGGCTCCGGAAAAACGGCAAAAATTCCATCATGCAGATAAATTTGGCGTCGGCTATGACCGTACTGAAGAAACCGGAACTGGTTTCGTAAATCAGTATTCGAAAACGAATTCAGAAATGTATAATAACATTGATACTTGTCCCGATGAACTTTTATTGTTTTTTCATCATGTGCCTTATACACATAAATTAAAATCAGGCAAGACTGTAATTCAGCATATATATGAATCTCATTTTGACGGTGCTGAAAGAGTTTTTGAAATGAAAAAAGAGTGGATTTCATTAAGTGATAAAATTGATATTGAAATTCATAAGCATGTTTTGAATAAACTTGAGCAGCAATATGAACAAGCATGCCTTTGGCGCGATACAATAAATAATTTCTTTTTCAATCTCTCTGGTATTCCGGATGATCAGGGAAGGCTATTGAAAAACAATAATTTTTAATTGGTTATTCGAAAATTTTTGAATTCACTTTCTATTATATAAAATAAAAGATATATCGAAAATTCAGTTCTCAACAACCAACATTATTTCAAAGGAGGCGGCGTGAAAAACGGATTGATATTGTTTATAACAATTATTTTTGTTTTTAGTTTTACTTATACAAATGCCCAATGGGTAATTTATGACTGCAGCACCTTACCGGAACTTACTACTTCAGATGGTATGCTTTGGGAAGAAAATGATAACACAAGCGGACTTACTGAAAATGGTGTTTCGGATTTATTTTCTGTTGTAGATGATACAGAAATTTCAGGTAACAAATGCATACTTATCGAAGAATATGAAGGGGTTAAAAAAGAATCTTTTTCAAATGATTGGGGAATTAGTGACCCGTTGGTTGGACTAACTTGTGTATTCAGAGTTAAAGCTGCTGATAATATTCTGTCCGTACAAGCAATTAATGATAATACCTACCGCTATGCATATGTATCTACACGCAACGGACAATTTAGGGAAGAGTTTACTATTGAATATCCTGATACCCTGGATTTATCATATGCCGGCGAAGGGATTAGAGTACACCTGCCTAATTCATCAGGATGGCATATTTATAGAATAACCATGAAAGGAGATGAAGTAAAACTATATGTTGACGAAAACACAACTGCGGTTGCGGAAGGAATTACATCCAAAACAACATCAAATAATTTTATAAAAATTGGAAAAACAACAACTGCTAATAGTATTTACGGCGGTCTCTTTGATTGGATTGTCTGGGATAAAAGCGGTGCATATGCTCCCGGAGAAGGAACACCCTTGCCGACAAGTTTAACCGGATTAACTACTTCCGTGAAAGAATTAAATTCTGAAATCCCGAATGATTTTAATTTAACTCAAAATTATCCGAATCCGTTTAATCCTTCAACTACAATAAATTTTTCAATCGTAAATACAACAAATGTTGTTCTAAAAATATATGACGCGCAAGGAAGTGAGCTTGAAACATTATTAAGTAAACAAATGCCGGCTGGAAATTATTCAGCAACCTGGGACGCTGCCGGGTTCGCATCAGGTGTTTATTTTTACCGATTAATCACTAACGAAAAATCGGCTATTAATAAAATGATTTTATTAAAGTAAAATTTAATCACAACATCAACCGGATATAAATTATCCGGTTGATGTTAAATGTCAAATAATAAAAATGAATTCTAATTCAGATATTGTACTAGATATAAAATGAAAATAAAATTAAGTGAGAATAATAAATTGAAAATTTATTTGATAGTGGGATTGGTAATTTTTCTGTCGTCGTTTTGTACAAATAGTCATTCAACTGAAGTTGAAAACAATTCAGACTTATCTGTCAATATTAATGTTAAAGATTACGGCGCGGTAGGCGATGGTGTTACCGATGATACCGATAGTATTAATAGCGCTATTGAAGCATGCTATGCCGCAGGCGGAGGTACTGTTAATTTCAGTAAGGGTAATTATTTAAGCGGCTCTATTCATTTGCTTAGCAATGTTGAAATCAATTTGGATTCTAATGCTACTATAATTTCAAAAAAAGACGGTTTTGATTCCTGGGAATATAATGAATACGATGAAGGAGTAATGGATAGGGCCTACTACCACATCCAAGCTTCAATGTTTTGGGGAGAAAATCTAAGTAATATTAAATTCACCGGCTCGGGAACTATAGATGCCGGCGGATTAACTAAATCAAGCAATGTAAAACCCGGTGAAGCGGATAAGGTTATTGCACTTAAGAACTGCAGCAATATAGAAATTTCAGGATTAAATTTTATACACTCGGGCACCGGAGGCGCTCATTACGTAATACTTCTTACCGGATGCGATAGCGTAAAATTAGACGGATTAGATGTGAAAGCGCAGAGAGACGGCATTAACTTAATGAACAGCAGTAATGTTTCTATTACAAATACTGAAATTAATTCAATAAGATACGAAGGGACAAAAGAAAAAGGCGGCGATGACGCGATAAAGATTGGGAGCGACTATTCACTTGGTGAAATCCGACCAAGTTATAATATTTATGTAAGTGATTGTATAATCTCTGCAGGATGCAATGGAATAATGTTTGGCACCGAAACTCTCGGCTCAATAAGCAACTGTACATTCGAGAATATAGAAATTAAATTTGCAGGCAAAAATGGTTTGGGAATTACATCGAATGACGGAAGCATTATAGAAAATCTAGTTTATAGAAATATTTCTATGAAAAAAGTTCTTTCCCCTTTCTTTATAAAAGTATCCGATGTTAAAAGAGTCCCAAGTAATCTAAATTATACAACGGGACGAATAAAAAACATTCTTTTTGAAAATATTACGGCATCGGATATATCAAATACGATTAATGGTGAGATGACAAACGTTGTATGGGGTAAATCAAATAGTCCAATCGAAAACATTGAATTTAATAATGTAAGTATTAATGTTAAAGGAAGCCAGCCCTATATAAAATCGAAAGTGGAACCGCCTGAAAATGATGAAAGATTCCCGCAGAAAATTATTGAAGATATATTACATGGACCATTCCCTGCATACGCATATTATTTAAGACATGTAAAAAATATTGTATTTAATAAATGCGAGGTAGGATTTGAGAATAATGATGATAGACCTGCATTTATTATTGATGATGGTCAAAAAATTAGTCTAAGTGATGTAAAAATACAAAAAGGCAACGAAGCAGACTGTTTTATTGAGATTCGTAACAGCGTAATGGATTTTGAAATTCATAATTGTCCTGATCTTCCGGAAATAAAAGGATCAGTAAGTAATTCTAAATATTAGTTCATAAAAGATAAATAATTGCTGGAGTTAACAGTGATTATGGAGTCCACCAGTGAAAATATTCAAAAACATATTTTTGCTCTCAGTTTTTGCCGCTTCTGCCATTTTTACTCTTAGTTGTAGCAATGAGATAGCCTCAGCGGATGAAACCAGAATTATCGGCTGGAATATCCTTTCTTCTAATTACGATAATGCACTGAATGTAATTCAGGCATCTAAAAAATATGGTGTTAACCACCTGCAGCTTTCACACGACATTATTCATAATTTAAAAGAAATAAAGGATACTCAGAAACAGAAACTAGTCAATGAACTAATTGACTATGCACATAATAATCGAATCCCTGAAGTTGTAGTTTGGGATCATGCTCTTTATCAACTTGAATATTATCCTGATGAGTTTAAATCAGCCAGAGACGGAAAATTAAACCTTGATGATCCTAAGTTCTGGGAATGGGTAAAAGATGATTATAGAACAATGCTGAAACTAATTCCTAATGTAGACGGGATAGTTTTAACATTTATTGAAACGGGCGCACGTATTGAAAACCAGTTTTCAGAAAAATTATTAACCGCTTCTCAAAAACAGGCTGCATTAATTGACACTTTAGCATCAGTAATTATTGACGAGTTCAATTTAAAGCTGTATATCAGAACCTTTATGTATAACACTCAGGAGCTCAATTCAATATTAGAATGTATTGATTTAATTAAGAATAAAAATATAATTGCTATGTGTAAAGAAACACCGCATGATTTTTTTATTACTCATCCTGTTTCTCAATGGGTTCAAAGCATCAAACTGCCTGTAATAATTGAATTCGACTGCGCCCATGAATTTAACGGGCAAAGCATCGTCTCAAGTATATTTCCGGAAATTCATTTCAAAAGGTGGGAATACTACAAGTCCCTATCCAATGTTATCGGTTTTTCAATTAGAACAGACAGGTACGGAACAACAACTATAATTGATCATTCATCCGAAATTAATTTATATGCAATTCATCAATTGGCAAATGATCAACATATAAATATGGAATCTGTCTATGATAATTTTATTATTCAAAAATATGGCAAGAATGTTTTAGAACCTGTTAAAAAGATATTTAAAAAAGCTCCCGAAATTATCTCATCTGTTTATTATACGCTTGGATTAAATTCCGCTAATCACTCCAGTCTTAATTTTGACTACCGCTCTATTTATACACGGCATGTCTCAGGAAGATGGATGGAAAATCCTACTATTTCAATCAACCACGGAGTCAATAAAGAATTTCATTATTGGATTGATATTGTAAATCACCTTTCTCCGGCCAGGCATAAAAAATTTGACAAAAAAAACCAGCTTGAAATCGCTGAAGTAATAGAAAATAAGTGGATAAGGCCTGAAGAATTAATGAATGAAGAATATTTGTCATATATAATTACTGAAAAAGAATACGGCAGTAAACTTGCGAAGGAAATACTAAATGAAATAAGTAGAATTAAAAATGAAGTAAATGATTCTTCAGTCTATAATGATCTGTTTAATACTTTTGAAAGAACAGAACTTTCGAGCAGACTGTTCCTTGGCATGGCCAAAGCATACTATGGTTTTAGAATTTTCAATAGGGGAGAATCATTTAGAACTAAATATATAATGAAAACTATAAGTGAAGGTTTTGATGAAATTAGTAATGTTTCATTAGAATATAAAAATTATAAAAAAGATTATCCGAAAGGACAATATGATTGGAAAAAAGATGCTGATATAGCTTTGGAATTTTTTAATAATTTGCCGAAAAATGTCTTAAGCGGGTTGCAAAATAAATATGAATAACATGTTTAATGATACTTTTAAAATATTGTCGGTTCTTTTTATTTTAATTCTCTCAAGCAGTAAAATTTATTCAAATGATAATATTATTAAGAGCGATAAAGGAATTATTTATGTAAAGGACTCATTAGAGGTTAAAATTGAGTTCATCACACCGACTATTATCCGTATAGTATATTCGCCCTCGGAGTTTTCCAAGATCAATAGTTTAATTATAGATGAAAAGAATGACCCAAATCCAGTTTATTTTATTGAAGAGTTAGAAAATAAAATAATTGTTAGTACTGATAGTCTATCAGTAAGCATAAATCGTGCTGACGCCAATTTGGAATTCTATAAAGATGGACGTTTGATATTAAAGGAATCCGCTAGGTTATTTAGTGAAAGATTGACGGGCAATGAAAAAGTATTTGAAATAAAACAGACATTTCAATTATCTGAAGATGAAGCTTTATTCGGGTTAGGTCAGCATCAAAATGGAGTTTTTAATTATAGAAACAATACGGTTGACTTGGTACAGGATAACTCAGAGGTAGCAGTACCGTTCATTGTTTCGACAAATAACTTTGGAATTCTTTGGGATAACTATTCCCGTACAAAATTCTCTGACGGAGAGAATGGAATGTATTTGCAATCGGAAATAGCTGATCAAATAGACTATTATTTTATTTATGGTAATAATATTGATGATATTATTTTGCAATACAGGGATTTAACAGGACAAGCACCGCTCTTCCCTAAATGGGCTTATGGATATTTCCAGAGCAGAAATAGATATTGGACACAAAAAGAATTATTAAATACAGTTCAAAAATTTCGTCAACTTTCAATTCCCCTGGATGTAATAGTTCTTGACTATTTACATTGGGGAAAATACGGTTTTGGATCCTTTCAATTTGACGAGTTACTTTTCCCGACTCCCGGTCAAATGATCGACTCATTACACAATATATATAACTGCAGAATTATGGTTTCGGTATGGCCTTCATTTTCAAAGAATACTCCTAATTGGGAAAAAATGAATTTGAATAAATACCTGCTTGATGTAAACAGCTATGAGAACACACAGGTATATGATGCTTACAATCCTTCTGCAGGGAAACTCTACTGGAGTCTTTTAGAGAAAACATATAACAAATTAGGAGTTGACGGCTGGTGGCTTGACGCAACCGAACCTGAAAGAATGTCGGAGTATTCAAAGTCTACAAATTATTTAGGAAGTTCAGAGCGATATTTAAATTCATACTCTTTGGTTGATGCCCGGAATGTTTATGAAGGACAGCGGAATTCAAGTTCGCAAAAACGTGTCTTTATATTAACCCGTTCTTCTTTTGCCGGACAGCAAAAATATTCTGCCGCTACCTGGTCAGGGGATATAGGTACAACTTTTCAGACACTAAAAGCTCAGATATCCGCGGGATTAAATTTCTGTATGTCCGGGGTGCCCTATTGGACATCAGATATCGGCGGCTATAAAGGAGGGGACCCGGATGACCCTAATTATAGAGAGCTATATGTTAGATGGTTTCAATACGGTACTTTCTGCCCTATTTTCCGGTCCCATGGCCGAAGAGCACCAGGCGATAGAAAAACTCCAAATGAAATTTGGTCTTACGGTCCGGAAGCTCAATCTATTCTAACAAAATATTTGAACCTTAGATATCGTCTGCTGCCATATATTTATTCTAATGCATGGCAGATTACCAATAATGGCGGCACAATAATGAGGGCGCTGCCTTTTGATTTCAGTAAAGACAAAAATGTTTATAACATTGACGACCAATTTATGTTCGGTAAATCATTACTAATTAATCCCGTTACAGAGCCGAACGTAGTTGATAGAAAAGTATACCTTCCCGAAGCAGCAGGATGGATCGATTTCTGGACAGGTCAATTCTATAAACCGGGGGAAACTATAATTGCCGATGCTCATATAGATAGAATCCCGATTTTTGTTAAAGCAGGTTCAATTATACCGATGGGTCCTTTCATGCAGTATTCTACTGAGAAACCTGCCGATCCTGTTGAACTTAGAATTTATGGTAATGCTGATGCTGAATTTACTTTGTATGAAGATGGAAATGAGAATTACGATTATGAGCTGGGGATTTATTCTACAATAAGTATAAAGTGGGACGATAAGAATAAAAAATTAACTTTTGAGAATCGTAAGGGAGAGTTTCCCGGAATGCTCAATAAAAGAATTTTTAATGTTATTTATGTAAACAAGGAGTACGGGACGGGTATAAATGTCGAAAGTAAAATAAATCGGATAATTCATTATTCCGGTGAAAAAATTGTTATTAACCTTTAATAATTGTTTGAAAATATTACATAGGGAGTCTTTATGAGAACGAAAGTTTTATCTTGGCAAATATTTAATTTTAGTTTAATACTAGTTGCGGTACTAATTTCTAATCAATGTTTATATGGACAAGATCCCTTTCAAGCAACTGGTGTAAAAGTAGGAGAGGTTTCACAAAATAGTGCAATTATATGGGTTCGTTTAACAAAATTTTCCGAAAGGAATGTAGATGGAATTCCTTTTAAAGAAATTAAAGGGAAAAAAAGTCCTGAAAATAAAAAGCACTACATATATCCTGAACCTCAATTCCCGGCAGATAAAACTCTTAACGATATGAAAAATTCTGTGCCCGGCACCGAGGGAGAAGCAAGAGTTGTTTATTGGATTGAAGGAAATAAAAATGAAACTCTCAAAACTACCGGTTGGGAAAAGGTGGATCCCAAACATGATTTTACCTACCAGTTCAAACTAAACGAACTAAAACCTTGGACAATCTATAACTTTATTACCGAATGCAGATCGGATGTGGCAGCTCGTGCTAATGAAAAAGGAAAAATTGAAGGTCACTTTAAGACGGCTCCTGAAGCGGATAGTATTGAGCCTCTGAAATTTTCGGTCATAACATGCCAGGCTTATCATCAAAGAGATGACGATTTTAACGGCCATAAGATTTATAATGTGCTTGATAAATTTTCTCCTGATTTTTTCGTAATGACCGGCGACATAGTATATTATGATAGATTAGCTCCTGTCGCCTTAACCCCCGAGTTAGCAAGATTTAAATGGAATAGAATGTATTCACTTCCTTATCAATTGGAATTTCATAAACACGTTTCAAGTTATTTTATAAAAGATGATCATGACACATGGCAGGATGATTGCTGGCCGACCAAAGAAAATGATATGATGGGTGATCTTACATTTAAAGAAGGCCAGGAAATTTTCCTCGAGCAAGTACCGATGAGTGAAAAAACTTACCGTACCTTTCGTTGGGGTAAAGATCTTCAAATCTGGATGGTGGAAGGACGAGATTTCCGAGTCCCAAACACAATGCAGGACGGGCCGGAAAAAACTATCTGGGGTAAAGAGCAGAAAGAATGGTTTAAAAAAACTGTCAGCGAATCTGATGCAACATTTAAAATTCTTATCAGTCCTACACCGGTTATTGGACCGGACAGGGCAAAGAAAAACGATAACCTGGCTAATAAAGGATTCAAACATGAGGGTGATGAACTGAGGAAATTCATCAGCAGTCAGAAGAACATGTTGGTAGTAACAGGCGACAGACACTGGCAATATGTAACTGTTGATCCTGAAACAGGTGTCTGGGAATTTTCGACAGGTCCAACTACCGACAAGCACGCGGGCGGGTTCAGCATGGATTTGCGTGAACCGATGCATCGTTATCTAAATATTGTCGGAGGATTTTTATGGGGAACAGTTGAACGAATGGATGGAGTGCCTACATTAACTTTTCAACATTATAGCGTGGATGGCGAATTACTTCATGAAGAAGTTATTTCCGCAAAATAAGAATTATTATAATCGAGTTATTGATAGATGAAAAAATTAGCGATAAAAATTTATATTCTTCTAGTGTGCCTTTCCTTGCCAAGTTTTAATTATTCATATGCACAATCATATTTCCCAATGAACGGATGGCAGTTTCATGAATATGATATCCCTAAATTGGAAGAAGCAATTCAAAAAGCTCCTTCATACGGAGTTAACTTTTTTATTTTTTCACACCGACTTTTCCGCTTGGTTGAAGGATTCCTAGTATCTGATGAAAATCTCGATCCGGATAAAAAATATCCGCATCTTTCTAAATTATATTCAGCAAGTGAAGATCATACAAAACCGCATCCCGGTTGGCAAAAAGATTTGAAATATATAGCCTCGCTCGCGGAGAAACAAAACATCCCTTACTATCTTTGGGTTCATGAATTTGACGACATTCCAAGCAGATTTTTAATTGACGGTGATGTGAATTTTGATCACCCTGAATTATTTTCGTATATAAAACAGCGGTATGAAAAATTGTTAAATATATTACCGAACAGCGCGGGATTCGTTTTAACATTCCATGAGAGCAATTATAAATTATTTAGAAACTCGGAAGTAAAATCTAAACATGATGTTCCCGAAAGAATATATCTTCTTACAAAATTAATTTATGATGTAGCTAAAGCACATAATAAAAAATTAATACTAAGAAGTTTTTTTTATGAGCCCAAAGAGATGGAATATTTTAAGTCTGCGCTTTCTAAACTTCCCGATGATTTAATTGTAATGAGTAAAACTACCTTCCATGAATTTGATCCATTCTATCCCCCCGACAGTATGCACGGAAATGTAGGAGGCAAAAATCAAATAATTGAAATAGATCTAGGTGTTGAAAAAGCATTAAGTACTGATGGGGCTTATGCGCAATTAGAATATATACGAAGATTTGTTATCCGAGCAAAGGACCTTAGGCTTGCAGGAATGGTCGGGCGCGCAAGACTTTTATGGGATAAACCGTTTGAAGATAGTCACGAAATTAATCTTTATGCGTTTTCAAGGTTCATGGAAAACCCCGATTTATCTGTTGAAAAGGTTGCATTAGATTGGGCAACAAAATCATTTAACAATGATTCTGCTCCACATATAGCTTCGGCTTTGTTAAGAACACAATTTATTAATCATCACGGAAGGTATCATTTGGGCTTCTGGCTTACCAAGTCAATAGGTTCATCGTGGAATAATTATAAATATTATTTCGGTCATTTAATGCAGAGGTCAATTTATAAATGGACTAATAATCCTGTAGATAAAGAACTAGAAAACAAACTATATCATCCCGATATTGAAACATACAACAAGCTGATTGCCGAAAAAGATGAAGTTATAAATCAGGTTAAAGCTTCAATAAGTGACCTTAAATTTGCTAGGCGTTATGTGTTGAATAATCAAATAGAACCGATTGTTAAGCAGTTTGAACTTTTGCTGGATGCTGCTAAACTGTCAAGGGAATGGACAAGAGCTTATTTCGCACAAAGATTATATATGGATAACCCAACCTCCGAGTATAAAATGTGGGTAGAAAATTCACTAGCTGAATTAAATAAAATGGATAGTTTGCCGGGCGTGTATTACGGCTTAAACAAACAAACGGGACACAGATATAATATTGATAAATTTATAAATGAAATGAATTGGCGCATAGAAAATAGAAGTAGAGCTATTGATGATGATAAATCGATATTGAAAAGTGTTAAAGATAAACTGAATGTAGAACTTAACTAATTTTATTAATATTTTTTTTTTTTCGCATCTAAAAATATTCTGAATTGAAATTATTAAAAGGGAGTTGCAATGTATAGACAATTATTTCTTATATCCGTCCTTTTTTGCCTTTTATTAAACGGCTTAACATCGGCCCAGCAAGACAGCAAAAATATCAGCAATAATCTAGTCGGTTATTGGGACTTCAATAAAGTTGATCAAACAAAATTAGGAAACGATCCTATACTAGGTGATGCGGAATTATATAATTTAAGCAATGAAAATTATTGTGTTAAAATGTCTCCCAAAATTAAACCAATCCGAATTCCTATAAATTCCAAATCCAAACTAGCAATTAAAGAAGGCACCGTTAGCTTCTGGATTAATTCCAGTACTGTAGAGAATTATAATATTATTGATTATGGTAACGGTGCTTTTACTTTAAGAAGTTACAGAGGTTATCTGCAAGCAAGATTTCAGGGGGAAAGCAAATTTAAATTTTCAGGTACGGTATTAAATGATCAATGGTATAAATATACTTTGCGCGAGGATGCTTTTTATCCGGAAGAAAATGCTTTAATAGAAGAAAATAAATGGCATCACTTTGCTGTAACTTTTGATTATAAAAATAAACAGTTCATTGGTTGGCGTGACGGAGAACTAATTGCAATTGTTGATTTGGCAGGTACTGATGTTGAACCTTTAAAAACTGAAGGGTTAAAAGAAATTGTTATTGGTAATGAATTTATAGGCTTTATTGATGATGTAAGAATATATAATGAAGTATTAAATAATGATGTAATATCCGAAATATATAATGGGGATAAGGATTTCTACAAATCAAGACATGATAAGATTTTACCAGACAGTAAAATGGTTGTCTATAACTATAATGATTCCGATAAAGTGTTGTATGATGCGTGGCTGGGTTACTCAAAAAATGAAAAGAACGAATATTCGAATCTTTTCAAGAAGATTATTATACAAACTGAAAATCCCACAATAATTACGGCAGGCAATGAATTAAAAAAAGCAGTTAATGAAATATTCGGTGTTTCTCTCCCAATTAATTCTCAAATCGAATCTGAAGGAAATATTCTTCTTGGTACTCCAAATGAATCGGAATTAATCAAATCTTTCTCATCTGAATTAGAATTAGACAAAGTTGAAAACGACGGCTTTGTAATTAAGACCATTAAAATAAATGGTAATTCTTTTTTAGTGATTGCTGCAAATGAACCGGCTGGAGTTATTTTCGGGACATTTGAATTAATAAATAAAATTAAACAGCAGGAAAATCTTGCGGATCTGGATTTTATTAGTAATCCGAAAGTGAAAATTAGGATAATAGGGCATTGGGATTGGTTCCGCGGAACCGAAGGTGATGATTGGAACGGAAAAAAAATAAATCCATACAACTGGGAAGGTAACCGCTATAATTCAATCTACAGCTGGGAAGATTTACGGACAGGAAATACAAAACTAATTGAAGATTGGGCAAGGTTATTGGCATCCGCAGGATGGAACGCTATTTGTCCAACTGAAATTAATTGGCAGGCACAAAATAATTTCTTAGAGCATATGGATGAAGTTGTTACACTGGCTAAAATTTTAAGGAATTACGGTATAAAACTTTACTGGTCACCAAATTTTCTTCTTGCGTTGGACCAAGCTACCGCAGATACACTTTATAATCGAATCCCGTATTTCGGAGGATACCTTCTTAAACTCGGATCCGAAGCGCAATTGGGGAATCCATTCCCTGAAATGGTAAACAATATTGCAGAAAATCTTTTACCATACAAAGGTGAAGTTTTATTAAGAGGATTTGTATACGGTAAATTAAGGTATTCACATATTACCGAAGTATATAGAAACACAATGCAGTATGATATATATGCTCCTAATGATGGTAAATATTTAGAGAATGTTACAATAGTTGGTAAAGCAAATCCGCTTGATTGGGATCTGGCAGCTCCTATTTCTCCTCTTGATGGAGCAATACAGAAAAATAATTACGGAACAGAAATGGTAGTAGCTAAAAGCTGGCCGGCATCATGGGTTGCTAAGTGGAAGTGGTGGATGGATTTTGATAATCATAAAAACGGCATAGAAAGCTATAATAAAAATTTTACAAATTGTCTGCTGGGTGTTTCTATGATAAGTCCTTCTCCAGCATGGACGTCAAACCCGTTAAATATGGTAAACTACTACGGACTTGGAAGACTGGCTTGGAATCCGGATTTATCAGTTGATGAAATTTATGATGAGTGGATTAGTTTAACATACGGTAGCGATCCTAAAGTCCATAAAACCATAAAAGACATTTTGTTTGTTTCATCAGATGTACTTAAAAATCAATATATATATAGGGGATATAGGGGTGTATGGTTCGATACCTCGCAGGATGATCTGGTGGAAAGCAAAACAACTCATTGTATGAATGAGGAGGGTATTGGCATTATAAGCCCGGAAGCCGAGAAAAAAGTTTTAAGTCAATACTCACCGGAACTGCAGAAGATATATAATGATCCGGTATTGGGAGAAGAATTTCTCCCGTATTTTCACTTCGTAAAATATGACCACAATCTGTCAAACGGAAGAACTGTAATTCAAGATATGTTTATGAATCTGGACGACGCTGTTGCCGGTGCGGAAAAAATGTTGTCCGAGTGGAATACTATTGAGGGAAAGATTAACAAAAAAGTTTTTGAATATACGCGAGATAATTTAAATAATTATGTTCAGACAGTTAACAAAAACAGAGAAAAGATGATTGAAATAATTGAAAAAATAAGCGGACGTAAATACAGTAATGAAGTAGGTATAAATAAATAATTATCAGGGAATTTTATAATGAGAATAATTCAAATAATAGGTGTGATAACAATCTTAACGTTAATTAATGTATACGGACAATCATATAATAATGATTGGGAAAATTTATTCAACGGCAGTGATTTATCAGGGTGGGAAATCTATGGCGGTGATGCTGAATTTAAAGTTGAGAATGGAGTTATTGTTGGCATTTCAAAATTAAATACCCCCAGCACTTTTCTGACTACAAAGTTTTCTTATAGTGATTTTATTTTTGAATGTGAATTCATGGTGGATGAAGAGATAAATTCAGGTATTCAATTTAGAAGTCTCAGTAAACCGGATTACAATAATGGACGCATATTTGGGTACCAGGCCGAAATTGATCCTTCAAAAAGGAACTGGAGCGGAGGGGTTTACGATGAAGGAAGAAACGGATGGCTTTATCATCTTGAGTATAATCCGGGAGCAAAGATTGCATTCAAACATAATGAATGGAATAAAATCAGAATTGAAGCCGTTGGAAATCATATTAGAATATGGCTGAATGATATTCAAACAGCTGATTTAATAGACGATAAAACTGCAAGCGGATTTATTGCACTTCAGATTCACTCAATAAGCGAGAATTTTAAACTGGAAGGCAAAACAGTAAAATTCAAAAATCTATTTGTAACTACAGAAAAATTGAAAGACAAACTTAAAGAAGTTAGAAATGAAATAAATCAGGTTAGTTATTTAACTAACAAACTTACTGATTTTGAAACTGCTGAGGACTGGAAGTTATTATGGAATGGTAAAACCTCTCATGGATGGCGCGGTGCCAAACTGGATCATTTCCCAGAAAGCGGGTGGGAAATAAAGGACGGTATCCTTATTGTTAAACCGGGAACCGGCGGCGAATCGACTAACGGCGGGGATATTGTTACAGTTGAAAAATATTCAAATTTTGTTTTGGAAGCCGACTATAAATATACACCAGGCGCAAACAGCGGAATAAAATATTTTGTAGATACTGAACTTAATAAAGGAGCCGGTTCCTCAATAGGATGTGAATATCAAATTCTTGACGATGAAATTCATCCGGATGCAAAACTTGGTGTTAAAGGTAATAGAACACACGCTTCATTGTATGATTTGATTCCCGCCAATGCATTATTTTATGCACCCGATGAGTCAACCTCAAAAAGAGAAAATAAATACAATTGGAATAGAGCCAGAATTGTAGTTAATGGAAATCATGTAGAACATTATCTAAATGGCATTAAAGTGGTTGAATACGAGAGAAGGACTCAAGAATGGAGAGCGCTTGTGGCTTATAGTAAGTATAAAGACTGGCCTAATTTTGGCGAGCAAATGGAAGGGCATATATTACTGCAGGATCATGGAAATGAAGTGTGGTTTAAAAATATTAAAATAAAAGTATTAAACTAATGACGTGAGTATTAAAATGGAAAAGAAATTTAATAGACGAGAATTTGTAAAAACTACCTCAATAATTACCGCCGGATTATCTTTAGGAGCCGCATCTATTTCTGCAAAAAGTTATTCAAGAATAATGGGTGCTAATGAAAGAATGAATTTTGGAATAATAGGACTGCATGGAAGAGCCGGCGCGCATCTTTCTTCAATTGCGGCATGTAAAAATACAAATGTAAATTATATTTGTGATGTTGATAAAAGAGAATTGGTAAAGTTTTCAAATAAAGTAAAAGATAAATTTAATTATAGTGCAAGCGAAGTTAAAGATTTTAGAAAGCTTCTGGAATCCAAAGATATAGATGCAATAACAATTGCAACACCCGAACACTGGCACACTCATATGTCCATTATGGGTCTGCAGGCCGGAAAACATGTCTATGTTGAAAAACCGTGCAGTCATAATCCACGCGAAGGGGAGCTGCTTGTAGAAGCACAGAAAAAATACGGCAAACTTGTACAGCTGGGAAACCAGCAGCGTTCTTCCCCTCATACAATAAAAATAATTCAAAAAATTAAAGACGGTATTATTGGCGAACCATATTTTGGAAAAGCCTGGTACAGCAACAACAGAACTTCAATTGGAATTGGAAAAGAAGCACCTGTGCCTGAATATCTTGATTGGGAATTATGGCAAGGGCCGGCCCCAAGAACAGCATATAAAGATAATATACATCCGTATAACTGGCACTGGTTCTGGAATTGGGGCACAGGAGAAACTTTGAATAACGGAACTCACGAAGTTGACATTTGCCGCTGGGCGCTTGGTGTTGATATTCCTAATTCAATCAAATCATCCGGCGGACGTTATCATTATAAAGATGACTGGGAATTTTATGACACCTTGATTACAAGTTTTGAATATGATAACAAAATGATTACATGGGAAGGAATGAGCTGTAATAACAAGCAGTATTATGGAAGAGGAAGGGGCGCGACAATTCATGGTACAAATGGAACTGTTTTGATTGACAGGAAAGGATATCAACTGTTTGATTTAAATGATAATCTTTTAGAAGAGTACTCAACTTCGGAAAAGAACGACACTCAAGATATTTTAAGTATGGATTCTATGACAGATTTGCATTTCGAAAATTTTATTAATGCAATTAGAACCGGAGAAAAACTCCGGTCTCCGATTAATGAAGGTAATGTCAGTGTAACTATACTTCAACTATCGAATATTGCCTGGAAGCTTAACCGTACTTTAAATCTGGATAAAGTCACCGGTCACATACTAAATGATAGCGAAGCAATGGAATACTGGGGCCGTGAATATGAAAAAGGCTGGGAGATCAAAATTTAGAAATGCAGTCGGAATAAATTTATTGTTCTTAAACGGTATATCAAATTTTAGATTTTACAGAGTAAATAAAATGAAAAACTTTTTGAGATTTGTTTTAGCGGTAATTGCAATATTAAATTTTTACAATACCATAGCTGATGCTCAGAACCTGGATTTAAATAAAGTCCCTTTCAGCACCGCGGGTTCATACTTCGCGATATCGACTTTGCTTAACAGGGTTCCGCAGGACACACTTTATATCAATCATTTTCTTGGTTATGATACACGCCAGGTATTTAAGATTATTCCTATCGGTGAAAATAACGAAGAGCTTAAGTATACTGTCCGCGCATTTCCTTGGATGATCGGACTAAATTCGGAAAGCAGCCAGCTCCAAATTTGTTTCGAAAATCCCAAGACGATTAGATTAAAAAGCCAGCGGAAAGGTTTTAAACTTACTTCAGGAATGATTAGATATCCAATCCCTATGCCAGGAGGGAAACAATTTAGATTAATGGGAAAAGATAGATATGACCGGTTTATGATTACATGTATAAGCGGTGGTATCGATATAAAAAAAGTGGGGAATGAATATGAAATTATTGTGACAGCTTTGAACGAATCATGTGAACTGGCAATTGAAGAATATGTTTCCGAATGGGAACCAAGAGAATATAAAATGTCATTTGAAGATTGCAAGAATAAAGTTGAGAATAATTACGAAGCCTTTATTGCAAAAGCATCAATCGCAAACAATAAATATATAGATGCAAAAAAATTAGCATTATTTATTAACTGGTCCAGTACAGTTTATCAGAGGGGATTTATGAGGCGAGAGGGAATGCTTATGTCTAAGAACTGGATGAATTATATCTGGAGCTGGGATAATTGTTTTAACGCAATAGGTATGGCAGGCAGTTTCACTGATCTAGCATGGGATCAAGTAATGGTTGTACTAGAAAATCAGGATGAATTGGGAATCTTACCCGATAGATTCATGGACGTATTTATACATTATGGTTTTACAAAACCTCCAGTTTACGGTTATACTATTGATCAGCTGGAAAAAATTCCCGGTGTAATGAACCTTGACAGATATAAGGAAGTTTATCCGTACTTAGTAAAATTAACTGAGTTCTGGCTGAAATATAGAGACGACAATAAAAACATGCTTCCTGAATATCATCATGGCAATGATTCAGGCTGGGATAACGGGACGGTTTTTGACATTGGTTTTCCTGTTGAAGGTCCTGATCTTAGTTCCTTTCTTATAATTCAGATGGATAAATTATCTGAAATTGCTTTGAAACTAAATTTAAAAGAAGATTCCTATAATTGGAAATTAAAAGCTGACAATCTATATAAGAAATTAATGAATGAATTCTGGATAGACGGCAAATTTGTATACAGAAATTCAATTACAAATTTATACGACGATAACAGCAGCAGTTTGTTGCCGTATATACCTATTGCATTGGGTAGACGACTGCCGGAGGAAGTTAGAGAAAAATTAATTAGTGATTTAAAAAATTCAGGAATTATTACTAAATACGGACCTGCAACAGAAAATCCATTAAGTCCTAAATATGCTTATGACAGCTATTGGCGCGGACCAATTTGGGCGCCGTCCACATACATTATTGTAGAAGGATTAAATGATTGCGGGGAAAAAGAATTAGCAAAAGAAATTGCGATAAAATTTTGTGACCTATGTTTAAAAAATGGTTTTGCTGAAAATTATGATGCGGTATCCGGAACCCCTTTCCGAGATCAGGCTTATACCTGGACAGCAAGTGTATTTCTTTCGTTTTTAGACAAATATTCAGACTAAAGTATTTTAACCCCATTCTTATAATTAAGTGTATTAAAAATATTTGTTAAAATAAGTAATCTACTATAAAGAGTTAGAAATGAGGATTTGCAAAATTATATTTACAATTATTTTTATTACTTCGTTTTTTTCATGCACCAAAGAAAACGTTATTGAAACAGAAGATAATTCTAACGATTATACTTTAGTATGGTCAGATGAATTCGAAATAGACGGTCAGCCCAATCCTAGAAATTGGGGATATGAATATGGATTTAAACGTAATCAGGAATTGCAATATTATAGATCAACAAATTCATGGTGCGTGAATGGTTTGCTGGTAATTGAAGCAAAGAGGGACAGTTTTCCTAATCCGATTTATAAACCCGGAAGCAGCAAATGGCAGGAACAAAGAAAGTTCGCAGAGTATACTTCCGCAAGTTTACATACACAAAACAGGCATTCATGGATGTTCGGAAGAATTGAAATGCGCGCCAAAATAGATATTGGTGCCGGTCTTTGGCCGGCTTTTTGGTCACAGGGCATTAGCGGCGGATGGCCTTATAATGGTGAAATAGACATTATGGAATATTATCAGGAAAAGATTTTAGCAAATTTTGCGTGGGGCGCCACTCAACAAGGTAAAGCAATTTGGGATTCATACCGAAAACCAGTATCAGAATTAGGCGGAGCAGATTGGGCTGCAGAATTTCATGTATGGCGGATGGAATGGGATAGTTTGCAAATAAGCATTTATCTTGATGATGTGCTATTGAATAATGTAAATCTTTCAGAAACTTTTAATAAAGATGCAGAAGGTAAAAACCCGTTTTTACAGAAGCATTATATTATTATTAATCTTGCAATTGGCGGAAATGCCGGAGGTGATCCTACACCGACAGTTTTCCCAGTTAAGTACCAAATTGATTATGTACGTGTCTATCAAAAATTATAAACAAATTATTGTTAATATTTTATTGTCTAAAATGAACTGATTACAAAACAATAACATCATTTCAAAAAGTAGTTAATAAAAATCATAATAAAAGAATTCGCATCAATGCATTGACTCCATAACTCTCCGCAGTAAAATAATAAACCCCGGAGAAAAATATTACCGGGGTTTTTCTTTTTAAAAGTTTCCGGAAAGTAAAAGACTCTTAAGGTCGTGCGATCAATTATCCAGGTGAAGATTTTGGATCAGCTTTCCTCGGGTAGGTTCTTTCTTCCTGAAATTTCCCGTCTCTTTTGTGTATAATCAATGAAACGCCGCTGCCGAGAAGATTTAATTCTTCGGCACATTTTT
>JAHJUE010000018.1 GCA_018829205.1 Bacteroidota bacterium | reverse complement strand
CCATCGAATAAAACGAAAGCCATCCTTGACGTCGTCGAGCGTTCTTTTCCCCTGGCTTACAACGCTCCACGATTCCGGTACAATTGCTGTTAATTCGAAACTTATCAGTTCATCATCGAATCTTGGAACCCAATAAGTTGAGCCTGCTAAATAAACACCCTTTTCATCAATAATGCCTGGGGTTTGGCTGAATCCTCTGGCATATTCTTCCCCCATTTGTTTAATAGGATAATGAATTGTACCGCTGAATTTTAATGTGAAAGAAACATCCCCTTTTATTTCACCTTCAAAAGTCAGAGCATATTTGTTCTGAGTAATTTCCGATGAAAGCTTAAAATCTTCCTGATCCATTCCAACGTCGGCGGCCTTTACACCGCTTTTATCCAATTTTAGCGTGACGGCGGGTGTTTCAGAAGTAACGTTTAAATTGCTGTTGATTAGAAAATAAATAAGCGGTTTAACTTGAGCCGATGGGATTGTAATTTGATCTACCGCCTCGAGATAATGCCTTGCGGGATCAACCTTGACCGATATTCGATGATGTATTAATGAGTTTGCGAAGAGAGCAGAAGTTGATAAAAATAGCGTAAGTAAAAAGATAATTTTTCTGAACATGATTTTCTCCTATTAAAATTCTCCTGATTTTAAGAGTATAAATGAAACTGATTAGGTCAAAACATATTGTTGACATGTGTTAAGCAATTTTTTGTCAATTGAAAGAAAGAAACCACCCCTCTTTGGAAGTGACTAAAAAGTTCTCTCGATACGTCACGACTTCTAAACTTTAACCTACTTTCTTGTCGGGACTACTCGAGAACCGAACAATTTGAACCGGTTTTCGAGTTTTCTCTGACGCACGTCAGAGAAAGTATCGAGAAAACCGACTTAATAGTCACCCTCACGAAAGGGGAGGTTAGTTTTATTTACCTGACAATTACTAAAACTTGATTTTTTACCTTCATGTATTTTTTTGCTACATTTTTTACGTCGCTTAATTTTACATTTTTTAATTCATCAAGAAATTTTTTATCATAATTAAAGTCGTTTTGGAAATAGAAAGAATTAGACAGATAGTAAGCTTGATTAATACTCGAAAGTCTACGGAACATCATTCTTCCAAGATACATATTGATCGATTTTTCTAATCCTCCTTGTGTAAGTGTATCTATTGCTACCATTGTAAAGAATCGCGGATATTGTGATATTAATTTATCTACATTTTGGGGACGTGTTCCTTGATTGATGTAAAAAAGCGCTTTATCCTCGATTACTTCAATACCCGCACTCATATTATAAGCCATTCCTTGCTTTTCCCGAATATCAAAGACAATATTATCTGAAAGAATTAATGAGAGAGCTTGTAATGCTGGCGTATCTTTAGGATCAATCTGAGTAGTAAATCCCCAGAATAAATAAGATCGTTCCCCTTTGCCCTCTTTTTCAATAGCTGTATCTTTCTGCAATAACAGCAATGATTTGTTATAGACAGGAGGTTCTTCTGTGTAGGAAGTGCTGCTAAATTGGCTAAAGAGAATATTAATACTATCCGGGGTTGCTGGAGAAACAACAGAAACAATCATATTCGCAGGTTGGAAATATATTTTGGTGAAAGCCAATAAATTATCGTAGGTCAGTGCCGGTTGATTTTCAGAATAAGGATCCGGTTCGTAGACTATTGATTTATATGTATCATCAAATAGTTTCTTCGCTTTATCGCCCCCCATCAGCATCATTGAAATGCCTTTGAACTTTTCGATTGCTTTCTTGAATTCTTCTTCAGTCGGTACAAAATCTTTTAACTGACTAGTCAGATAATTGATTGCACCGGGTAGATCATCGGCTAAGCCCTCTACCCTGATGTATCCAAAGTCAGGATGCAAATAAATATCATCCATCGGTATCATAGGATTGTCATTCACAGTAAATGTAAATCCATACTGATTGCTTCTTTTTTGATTCTCTTCAGATTTCAAGCGTTGTTCTAAGCAATCATGCAAAACTTTAGCGGCATCTTTACCATATTTCGACTCGTAGACTGCTTTATGTTTTACTAGATAATGTATTGCCAGAAGATTACTCACATCATTCTGAATAACAATTATGTTTTTGCCGGTTGTTTCATCCTTAAATAACTTTATTTCATGAGATGCTTCAATTTTTTCTCCATCTTTCTTAACTGATGGAGATTGAATAATAATTATAGGATTGGATATTATCTTAAGCTTTTCAAGTCTTTTGGCGGCTTGATAAAATTCGTTACCGCTAAATGCGGCAATAACCGCTTCAATACCGTTTATAACAAGCTCGTTCGAATTATAAATTCCGAACATGTGAGGTTTTTCAATGTTTTTTAAAAACTCGGTGCGCGCTTTAATAGCTTCAGATTTAGATGTTTCTGTTGATAAAACAAAACTTAAATTTGTTAACTTTGTTGAGATTGAACTGACTAGCGCATTAAAGTCAGCATCTTTATTCAACAGTATTACAGCTTCAACAAAATTCTTCAAAGGTGAAGAACGAGTTGACAATCTTAAAGATTTTACAAGTTGAGGAAATTCAGATTTCAGCGAAGATTGAATTGCATCTTTGTTTTTTTCTAATACTATATTTAGTAATGCAAAAAATTCTGAGGACTCAGCCCGAGGAAGTTGATAGAATAGCTGTAGTACTACGTCTTGACCGTCATAAAAGCGATTGTAAATAATCTCTTTTTGTTGTATCGAAACTTCCGGCATCTGAAACCCGGTACTCCATCCTGGGATTACGTCAGGTTTAACCAATCCCGGACTTACTTTCCCATATATTTCTTTAATTAGTGGAAGCATTGTTTTAGTCTGAAAATTTCCGACAGCAGTTAATATCATATTGTTAGGCACGTAATGATTCTTGTAAAAAGAATAGACATTATCTCGCGACATAGCTTGGATAGTTGAATAAGTTCCAAGTGTTGGTAATGAGATCGCATGTCCACTATATAAGATCGAATTAGCATTTCTCTCTAACTGTTCTTGCGGATTAGCGAGACTTTTAGATATCTCTTCCAGCACAATCCCTTTTTCCTTTTCAAATTTTTCCACAGGCAATGTTGAATTAAACAGCATATCAGCTTGTATTTCCATACCTTTTCTGATATTTTCAGACGGAGTTACCATCATATAATTTGTATAGAAATCTGCAGTACTGGCATTATTATACCCACCAATACGGTCAACGTCATCATACAATTGTTTTTGCGTACGAGTGGTTGTTCCATTAAAAAGTAAATGCTCGAGCATGTGGCACATACCGCTCGTGGAAAATGTTTCATAAGCGGAACCCACCTTTACAACAACATTTACTCCTACCATAGGGAGTGCCGGATTCTCGATTAATAGGACTTCCATCCCATTATCCAATTGATAAATGGAAACACCCTTTGGAAGAGATTGATTTTGCGTTTTATGTTCGCTGGTTCTTTCCGTATCCAAAGCATACAGTTCAGGCACTTGAATTAATGTTATGATCAAAAAGGTTATATAAAATTGGATAAAATGTCTTCTTACCATGATTGAAATTTACCTGTTTTCTATAATAAATAAACTAACCAAAGATATTTGAATTTTTTTGTAGAGCGAATCGTAAGAAATGACATATCTCGGCATGCGGATGGATTCTAAAGATATGTCATTTCTCATAGATTCGCTCAATATCGTCTGACCCCGCCTGCCGCACCTGCCCGCCACGTTGCTTCTTGCCTGCCACGACAACGCTATGATGTGGCAGGTGAGGCAGGCGGGCGTAATCTGGATGGGCCGGGCAGGTTTCTCATAAGTGTCGAACTTGGGTTAACAAAATTGTTTAATAATTTTGTCCACTATAAGGAGTGCAGATCTCTTTAGTTCTCTAATGACAAATCTGGGTTTATTTTAACAAAACGAACATTTAAGCCTCAACAAAGTCTTTCACTAACAACTAAAACTTAATCATTGAATTAAGTTTAAATTATTTAGTTACAGTCACGGAAGTTGTTGCCATTTTCGATTCCCCGCCATTGGATGTCATAACTACTATTCCGTATTTATATAATGCAGCGGAATTAATATTATTATCAACAAAGGAATTATTCGAACCATCAACAGCTTTATACTCAGCTAAATAAGCATCGCCAACTCCTCTATAAATAACATACCAGTGCTTTTCGTTATTCGCTGGAAGATAATTCCACTTTAACACAACTGCATTATCCTTTGGGTTATATATTGCTGTAAAATTATCAACCGGTTTTCTTTTACCTGTATCATACGGTCTTCCATTGATTGGGAATGCCAGTGGTGATTGCAATCCCGAACTATCTACTGAAACAATTGTGTATTCATAAGTAATCGTTTTTTCTACATCAAGATCTAAATAGTTTGATATTGTGTTAGACAATGAATCAATGATTTTCCAGTTTTGATCGACTTGTTTTTTCTTTTGGATTATTTGGTACGAAACATCCTCACTTGTGCTTGGTATCCACTCGAAGTAAACACTTGAATCAGTTACAAAAACATCTTTGAAGACAGCTTCAACCGGAGGAATTATATCCGGTCTCTTTAATGCAAGATCAGGAGACATTTCAGAATGCTGATATCTGGTATTAACAGAAGCGATTTGATAATATACATATCTTGTAAGTGTGTTGATATTCACAGTATCAGCAAAAACAGTATCCTGATGAACAAGTCCTGTTAATTGCTCAAATTCGTGAGCAGGATCATTTGCACGAAGCACTCTGTAGCCAAGAAGATTCCACTCAGTTCCTAAATTCCAACTCAAAGTTACAACGCCAGTGCTGTCAATTTTACCTGTTAATCCTTTTGGAATAGATGGCGGTATCGTATCAATAAGTATAACCATTTGCGGCAAAGAGAAAGACATATTACCAGCAGTATCAACAGAAGCAACAGCATAATAAACCTCTTCAAGTCCTTTTATTTTATCTGTGTATTGAAAAATATTTTTCGGAAGAAGTTCAGTTGTTAAAATTTCAAAATTGTATAAAGAGTTGTTGCTCCTAGCCACGACAAAACCTTTAAGGTCATCTGATACTTCATCGATCTTCCAGCTTAAAGAAACTTCGTCCGCAGTAAATTGCTTCGGTTTATCTAAAATTGGAGCCGGAGGTGCAGTAAGATCTTTTGAGTAACCCATTATCTCGGCGGCTTCACTCAATTCGCCAAAAGGTGTGACACCGAATATGCGGTAATAGTAGTTTTTATAATTTATTGTAAGTGTATCTCTGAAATTTGGATCGGCTTCTGATTCAGCCCCGGGAGGAGTGGCAGCAATCATCGGCATATCAGTCAGCTTTATAAAATTGTTACCATCTTCAGAACGATAAACATAATATCCTGAATACTTGATTAGTTCGTTTTCCTTCCATTTTAAAGTT
>JAHJUE010000017.1 GCA_018829205.1 Bacteroidota bacterium | reverse complement strand
TGGACATTAGTTCCATTCTGGGATCGAAAAAGTTCAAGAGGTCAGATTAGTAAACTTGTAACGTATTTTGGGCTGTTTGCTGTAATTTTTATAATAATATTCACGATCGTAGGATGGGTAGCATGAAAGCAACAATAATATTTATTATCGTATTCATTATTCATTCAAATTTATTTGCTCAGGAGACTAGAGATCAATGTTATAATTGTCATAGTGCACTGGGTGATAAAGCTTCGAGCGGCTATAGTAATGACATTCATTTTAAAAAAGGAATTTCCTGTGCCTCATGTCATGGCGGCAATAGTAAATCGGATGATATGTCAGTTTCGATGAGTAAAGCTTCAGGATTCAAGGGAATTCCGAAAGGGAATGTAAAATCAGAGGCATGTATTAACTGCCATTCAAGTTCTGAGAAGATGTTGTCTTTCGGTTCTAAGTTAGGAATCAATCAAGCTGAACTTCTGAGTAGAAGTGTTCATGGTAAATCATCAATAAGAGGAAACGAAAGAATTATTCAATGCATCGATTGTCATGGCGTTCATGGTATCCTTCCTGCAAATGATCGACGCTCCAATGTTCATCCTCTCAACATTCCTAAAAACTGTGCAAAATGTCACAACAGTACTGTTTTTATGAGATCGTACAATCCCGCTCTACCAGTTGATCAATTGGAAAAATATTTAACTTCTGAGCATGGGAAATTAAATCGTAAAGGTGATCCTAAAGTCGCAGAATGTGCAAGCTGTCACGGGAGTCATGATATTCTTTCCGCATCTGATGTAAGGTCTAGAGTACATCCAACGAACATTCCGAAAACATGTTCGAAATGTCACAGCGATATAAATTATATGCAGAGGTATAAAATACCTACTGATCAATATGAGAAATTTGCAAAAAGCGTTCACGGAAAAGCACTTCTTGAAAAAAAGGATGCATCTGCACCTGCATGCAACAACTGTCACGGGAACCATGGTGCCATTCCTCCTGGAATTGAGTCAATTTCAAAAGTCTGCGGTTCCTGTCATGCTTTAAATGCCGACTTATTCGCTTCAAGTCCGCATAAAAAGATTTTTGATGAAAAGAGAATTCCGGAATGTGAATCTTGCCACGGTAATCATTACATCGAAACTGCAACGAACAAATTGTTAGGTGTCAGTTCCGAATCTGTGTGCAGTAAATGTCATACTGAGAAGGAAAGCGTAAAAGGATATCAAGTTGCGAAAACAATGCGGAGTTTGATCGATAGTCTCGATTATGCTTTAAAATATGCTGGCTCGCTTATCAGTGAAGCCGAACAAAAGGGGATGGAAATTGCAGATGCAAAATTCAAATTGCGTGATGCCAATCAGGCAAAACTTGAAGCTAAAACTATGGTCCATTCATTTGATGAAGCAAAATTTAGAGAAGTAGTTGAAGGGAAAGGATTTGCTGTTACGACTTTCGTTATTGGTGAAGGGAATGCTGCAATTGATAATTACTATTTCCGAAGATACGGTCTCGTAATTTTTATTTTAATAATCAGTTTTCTGTCTATAGTGCTTTACATTTACATTAAGAGATTGGATAAAAAGCATTTGAAGACTTAGAAAATCAGGATATATATTTTTTGTTTCGATGCTAATAGAAAAATATTGAATGTTGAATTCTGAGTATCGAACATCGAATAAAGAAGAAAAGAGCGAAGCACTCTTAAACATTGAGAGGACAAAAATGGAGAATATCTCAAACAAAAATATCGAAAAATTGATCAACGCGATAAAAAGTCTTGATGAACGGATTGAGCGAATTGAAAAACACATCAAGCATGAAAGCGAATCATCAGTTGCAGAACTTAACTCTGTAATCGACAAAGAAAGATCTACTAAAGAAAAAGAAGATGCCCTCGAATATGCAATCGGTGGCGGATGGTTCGCAAAAATGGGTATTGTTGTCCTCTCATTTGGTATCTTATTATTACTAAGTACACCTTACGAAAATACTGCATCCTATTTACCGAGTTTGATTGGTCTGCTGATTACTGGATTTATTCTAGTCGGTTCGAAAGTTATTCGAAATTCTTATCCTCAAATTTCCGGTTATCTTCTTGGCGGCTCAATAATTCTATTATATTTTTCTGTGATTCGTTTACACTTTTTCGGTGCAGAAGCAGCAATAACCTCAATTCCGGTAATTGTTGCATTACTGTTAATTGTTACAGCGATTCATTTATTCGTAGCTCTTAAACGAAATTCAATTCATTTTGCATATTGGAGTCTGTTCCTTGGATATACTACGGCTCTTATCAGTGATTCCGCATATTTCATATTTGCTCTCATAATTGTGATTTCATCTGTCGCAGTATATTTACGACTTAAGAGAGAATGGATAAATATGATTTTCTTTGGAATATTTTTCTCTTATCTGACACATTTCATGTGGTTTATCAATAATCCTTTCCTGGGTAAACCGATCGAAGCTGTGAGCTTGCCTTTGAATTTATTATTCATTCTTTGTTATGCTGTTATCTTTGCATTAGGAAATATTTTAAGGCAGAATGACAAAGAAGAAAATTATTTTGTAACTGCTGCATCATTTTTGAACGCCGGTTATGCCTATGCCTTGTTACTGCTGACAACCTATCTTTCACCTTTCGAATACAGCGGAATTTACCATTTGTTAGGTGCCATCGTTTTTATGGCTTTAGCCGTTACATTTTGGGTTAAAGAACAGAGCAAACTCTCTACTTTCGTTTATGCAATGACTGCTTACGTTGCACTAAGTTTTGCAATAATAAATCTTTTCAGCAGCTCAGATATATTTATTTTACTTTGCTGGCAAAGTTTACTGGTAGTCTCGACGGCTGTGTGGTTTAGATCAAAATTGATAATTATTAGTAATTTCATACTCTATGTTTGTGTTTTCATTGCTTATCTGATTGCTATTCAGACTGTCAGCTTAGTATTCGTTAGTTTTGGTATCGTTGCTCTTCTAAGTGCGAGAATATTGAATTGGAAAAAAGAGCAGCTTGAATTACAAACGGAACAAATGCGTAATGCTTATTTGATTGCTGCACTCCTCGTGATACCATACGCACTCTATCATTCATTGCCTGTTAATTATGTGAGCTATGCCTGGGTGGCTGTTGCCTTGATCTATTATTGGATTAGTAAAATACTGAAGAACAAGAAATACAGATGGATGTCCCTAGCTACACTACTTATGACAGTTGTTTACGTTCTGATCTTTGGTATCACAACAGAAGAAACTACGGATAGAATTCTTGCTTTCCTTGTGCTAGGAGTTATTCTTTTATTGATGTCGCTGATTTATACTAAGAAACGGACGAAGATTGATTCTGTAGAGAATTCAGAGCAAACCTTTCATTGAGAATTTTTTAATCCGCCTTCATCCAGTCGTCCGGGAATTCGGTGGACGAGCAGGTTTTATATAATCCCCCAAAATTCATTAGAATAGTTAAACGTATCACAGGTATAGCCGCCACCTTACAGTGTTATGTGGTAAAATTTATAATGGTGACTTCTAAAAACCATTATTAGAAAGAATAGCACACAGAAAAACACAGATAAAACAGATTTTCATATATAATAATGAAGTTTTTAGAAGTACCCTAATACAGAATTAACCACATCGTGGTGACTATGCAAAAAGAAATCTTTTGATATAATTCGCCATCCGTCAATTGACGGCAATGGAACAAAAAGTTAGATCATAATACTAACCAAAGATAAGATATTTGAATTTTTTTGTAGAGCGAATCGTAACTTTGCTAATAACAGAGCATAGATTCGCTCACTATTATCCAAGCTTCGCTTCGCACTACAGAATTTTTAGCTATAGAGATTTACTCTATGAATACATCTTTAAAGAATCTATAGTTTACTTTAGGGCACCTCTAAAAACTATTATTTTTCTTAGCGACTTATATTTTATTGTTACTCATAGTTATTTATTAATTGGGCTAAAGCCCTTGATGCGAGCGGCTTTTCAATAACCCCACGCTTAAGCGTGGGGTTAGAAAAACATACCTGCCACCCGCCGTTGGCGGGCTATGATTTGGCGGGCTAATCTCTGCGGACTTTAGTCCTTAATTCAAGTTTTTAGAGATGCCCTTTAGAAAGTGTAAAACTCGGTAAGTCAAGAGGTGTGAACAGAAGGAAATGCGTAAAAGTTATCTTACACTCGGTTAGATTAAAAGAGAAATTGATAATGCTTGCAAGTCGAGCTTTGAGTAGTTATGAGTTAATTATTCGGAGATGCTAATACAAATTCATCTCACTTTTCTTATCTCAAATGTTGCAAAAGCTTCTGCACGTTTGTCTAAGGGAATGGCAACTAACCAGCTCATTATGTCAGTGATAGCAGCTCTGTAGGTAGGAATGATGTTCGAACCATCTGGGGAAAAATTTGGGGAATTGAACTCAACCTTTTCTTTTAATGCGATCAATAAAAGCCCTTCTACTGCATGACTTTTACCTGGAGACAGTCCAGCCCAGAATTTTAATCCCCAACTAATGATTTGTTTTTCAAAATCTTGTTCGGTTTTATTTCTATCGAAATAAGTATTTGAGATGTGTTTATTCGGTAATATTAATTGAACTGAATCAACTGACATAATATTAAATAAATACAAATAACAATTTTGGCTCGCCCATAATTTAAATTTCACTTCTTCTCTTTTACTGGTGCCTCTATCCAAGAAGGAATTTCTATCAAGTACGATCTCAGCTTTGAAATTAGGATCAGGTACCCCATGCTCCTCAACGACTTTTGCTTCAAGGTGACAAGTATAACGCGGATATTCACCCTCCATTTCGACAGTATACCTTTTCTCTTCCTCAATGATTTTTCCAAAGCTTGACGATAGATTAAAACGATTAAATACATCCCTAAATTCTGACACCTCTCCATTCTTCAACGCCTCCGTAACACCTCGAAACGTTTCTTCCGTGATCTTTAGACCGACAGCCTGCTTGATTGCTTCAGCTCGCGCGAGTTCTAATGCTTTCTGTTTTGCTTCATCCGGCGTGATCTGTACTGCAAGACAGGAAGACGACACCTTAACCCATGTAGTTTTTTGGGCGGTTAGAATACTATTAAAAGAAAGACACATCAAACTAATAAATATTATAACTTTAGTCATTGATTCACACCTGTGGTTCTTGTAAAAATTTTTTGCGACATATTATTTACTGAAACTATTCAGCATTGACTTTCAATAACCCCGACATTTATGTCGGGGGGTTAATGACTACAAATGATCTGGGCTTTAGCCCAAAATGTGGTTCGATATATATTTCATAAATAACGAATTAGCTCACCACAGGTCATAATATTTTTGGCTAAAGCCATTTTTTCTGGGTGTTTCGCTAACCCCGACTTGTTCCGAAGGAATGACGATGTCAAAAGTCAGGGCTATCCAAACTAAATTTCATATTGTTGCGTAACTTCAGTTATTTAATTAAAATCATCTTCTTTTGGTCTTCAAACTTATTAGTGATCATTTTATACACGTATACGCCTGATGGTAATTTTGCTGCATTGAAATTAACTTCATGATACCCGGCTTCATAGTACTCCTCATGGATTAAATCTGTCATCTTCTCACCTATCGCATTAAAAACTTGCAGAGTTAGTTTAACACCCTCAGGTAACGAGAACCGAATCACCGTATTTGGATTGAACGGATTAGGATAATTTTGATATAAAGCAAAAGATTTGGGGGCTAAACTAAGCTTCATCATTTCAATGAATGCTTTTGAAGCAATAAGCAGCCCGTATTCATTCTTATCGTAGTAAGATGGGATAACTACTGCATTTTTGACGCGCAGGTCGTACAGCTTATTTAACCTCTTATCAAAAAGATATACTTCTTTGTCGATCAAATTTAATCCTATTTCAGAATTTACGATTAATGATTGATGCGATTGATTCTTCAGACGAATTTCTATCATTTCTCCATCTTGAATAGATTCTCGCGTATCAATTAGAAGATGTTTGTACGCAGTATGTAAATCCTTATTAAAAATGGTTAATTTAATTGGCTCAAAATCACCTGGTGGAGCAAATACATCCATTGTATCAAAACTATTTAATGCATCTTTGTCGAAATCAATCCTGACCCAAGACATTTCCTTAATACCATCTGATAATGAGAGACGAACACCATTTTCGGAAGTCTGACTTACCGAAGTAGTTTTACTTATGGAAGCCGTCGCACCTGCGGGATTGTATGGAATTTTAAGTTTCGCTGCTCCTGTAACATTATTGAAATAATACCCTTTGTACGGCTCAAAAATAGCCGGTTGTGAATATGTTTTATCAAAGTAGTGGATTGGCTGAATGCCAGGATTTAGAGACTGAACTTCACTCCACAGAACATTTTTATTAAATGGATTGGAGATTAAATTCCAACTATTATGTATCGGGATGGAATAGGCATTAGTTGCATCAAGCGGGACAGAATTGACTGTCTGATTAATCGAAATCGGATTTTTACTCAATATCCAAAAAGCTTTTCCCGGACTGAACTTAAAAATACTCGAACCATCATATTGAACTTGATAATTATTCTCCGCTCCATTATCCCAATATGCATTCCAATCGTAAGGATGCTGACCTGTAATCAGATCGCCAACATTAATATTGGATTCACCAGGAAGACCGAACATTTTATAATTACTGATCTCCGACGTTGCACCGAATGAAATGCTGCTATTAAGCTGATGACTCGTATTATACACAAATATCGTGAAGGGATTATCACTTTGGTCGCCGAGTGCAAGCTCATTGATGTCAAATAGTCGAACTAAACATCCGGTAGAATTAACTCCGGGAATACCCCATGCATAAATACCCGCATTTGCACTAATGGAAGAAATTATTTGTATCCACACCGAACCCAAATTTGTAGAGTATTCTAATTTAATATTATCTATATCATTGCTGATCCAAATAATATTCTGTGTTGTTCCCGCTCTCCACATTTCAGAGCCGTTCGGCTTAACAACTCGAATTGATGGTTGAAAGATTGTGAAGAGTCCATCACTTACATCGTAAAGGATGCTATTAGATACGTCGTTTATTCTAACCTTGCATTGCAAAGAGGGTGTATTTGGTACGTTCCATGAAAATTTTCCAACTGATGCAGAGACTGATGATACTATGTTTATCCAATCGATTCCGTTATTTGTCGTGTAGTCTATCTTGATATTAGAAACATGTTCGGCAGACCAGGTAATATTAACATTGGTAGCTACTCTCATCTTCTCTCCGCCATTCGGAGAAAAGACATTTACAGTAGGTCTGAAAATGGTAAAGACATTATCACTCACATCGTTTATTGCTGAATTACTTGTATCGCTTATCCTTACTTTACATTGTGTTGATGGTGTGTTTGGTATCGTCCAACTGTAACTGCCGGTTGATGCCGTAACTGATGATACTACCAGTATCCAAGTTGAACCGGAATTTGTTGAGTACTCTATCCTGACTTTACTAACATCACTGCTTGACCACTTGATTTGCTGGACGGTACCTACATACCATTTCTCCCCTCCGTTAGGAGAAATCACTGTGATTGTTGGTACAGGGCTAATCGTAAAAACGTTATCACTAAAGTTAAATACTGAAAGATCATCTACATCGATTATCTTTAGAATGCAGTTAGTTGAAGGGGTATTAGGGATAGTCCAATTATAATTACCATCTGAGGCAGAAACAGAGGGTACACCCAGTATCCAAGTTGAACCGGAATTAGTTGAGTACTCTATCCTAACGGTGCTAACTCCACTGCTTGACCATCTGACTTGTTGAGCTGTACCTACATACCATTTCTCCCCTCCATTTGGTGAAATGACGGTTATTGTTGGAGGTGAACTTATCGTAAATATATTATCGCTCACATCGTTTATTGATGAGTTACTTGCATCGCTTACCCTTACCTTACATTGTGTTGAGGGAGTATTAGGAATCGCCCAGATAAAATTACCAGGTGATGCTGTTGATGAAGGACTTACAGTTAACCAACTCGTTCCATTATTGGTTGTATACTCTATCTTTACGTTAGTTACGTTACTGCTTGTCCAAGTGATATTCTTTGTTGTACCAACTTGCCAATTTTCACCACCGTTTGGTGAGGTGATAGTGATAGTAGGAGCTGAGGATATAGTAAATACATTATCGCTCACATCATTTATTGATGAGTTACGTGCATCGCTTATTCTTACTCTGCATTGTGTTGATGGCGTATTAGGAATCGTCCAGCTAAAACTACCAAGTGATGCTGTTGTTGAAGGACTTACAGTTAACCAACTCGTACCGTTGTTAGTTGTGTACTCTATCTTTACGTTTGTAATATTGCTGCTTGTCCAAGTAATATTTTGTGTTGACCCAACTTGCCAATTCTCTCCACCATTTGGTTTGATGACTTGTATAGACCCTTGAGGAACAAGATTCACAGCTAAAGCTGCATCTGTGCCATTTTGAAGATCAAGTAAATTATTTCCAGCTACAAGCGCAAATGCAACTTTCTGAGAACTATTGGGAGAAATACTATACGGACCTACAGTCAAAACAGATCTCATATCTGACGGTAGTGTTGGAAGTTCGGAAATAGTTGTCATAACCTTGTAGTAACCTGAGTCGGAATGGGATTCTAAGAAATCCCCATAAAATTGAGAATACACACGATGTCCGGATACCGAACCAGTAAGTGCAACCATTCCATAATAATAAGTAGTATCACTCCCAGAATCATACATGTAACTTAATTTTCTACTTTGATCATAACCGCCAAGATTATTCATGAAATTGCCCACATCAAAATCCATTATTAAACCAACATAAATATTGTTTAATTGGACGCCACTTGTATTCTGTATCTCATAGTCAAGAATTACAAAATTTTTGTCCGGATCCGTAGATTTTGAATGTGTTTTTTGAACAATGTTAAGTCCAATAGGAGAAGGAGCGCGTTGATCATTAAACTCAGTTTGAAAAGCTTGATCAAATCCAGCGATGTGGCTTTGAAGAGTAGAAATTGGTTTAATTCTTGCATACTCGCGCCCATACAATTGACCTGATACCTGATCAGGGGATTTTGCAACCAGTACATCTCCTTCCATCAATCCATTTTTACCTTTGAAGATAAAGCCAAATCCACCACCATAGTGAGTATTACCAATCGTTCCGTCGTTAAAAACAGACAATATTGTATTGTTATTATTATGCTCTGAATGTAATAATGGGGTTGCATCCACCCAAATAGTATATGTTTTTTGTAAAGAACCTGCAGAATTGACTGCTTGCAACGTAAAGTTGTGGTATCCGGTTTGTCCAGTCTGTGTAGACCATGAAATTTTCTTACTAAAATTATTATAACTCATTCCTGGGGGTCCAGATAAAAGAGTAATATCTGGTACCGGCCAGCCATAATATGGAACTTCCCATGTAAATGTTGATCCAACTGTTGTCTCTAGAACTTTCATTTCGAGTAATTCAGGTATAACCGAGACATCATCAAGCGGTTTTATATTTACAAATGATACATTGTATTGTACTTGTAAATCATTATGATTAGCAGTTGAATCGATTGTAACCGGATATA
>JAHJUE010000016.1 GCA_018829205.1 Bacteroidota bacterium | reverse complement strand
GACGAACTAGGCAGCCGTTTTGGTTGGGTAAGATCTACAACACAACTTGACGAACTAGGCAGCCGCTTCGGTTGGGTAAGATCAAACACACAACTAGACGAACTAGGCAGCCGTTTCGGTTGGGTAAGATCTACAGCACAACTAGACGAACTAGGCAGCCGTTTCGGTTGGGTAAGATCTGCAGCTCAGTTCAACTAGTTAGGATTACGGATTTATTGATTAATATTTTTATTAAATAAATTCGTTAAATTTCTAATCCAATTATAAGCCTTCATTTTATAATGAAGGCTTTTTTATACCAATTGAAATTTCTTATATATGCGAAAATTATTTTTTTTATCGGTAATTTTGCTTTTTTGGAATACTCGAAATAACTGTCAAGTACGATGGTATGAAAAGGAAAGCGAAAATTTTAAAATAATTTATCTTCTTGAACAAACTCACTTAGTTAACCATGTTTTATCCTCAGCAGAAAAAGCTCTGTCATCATTGTCAAAATTGCTGGAATACAATCCGGAAGAAAAAATCAGTATAATAATATATGATATTAATGATTACGGGCTGGGCGCGGCTACAACAGTACCTCAAAATATAATCCGGCTTTCCATTGAACCATTTGAAATCGGTTATGAAAACATGCTGTATACTGAAAGGTTTTATTGGCTGCTGAGTCATGAACTGGTTCATATAATATTAAATGATAAGTCCACGGATATAGAATCATTTTTCAGAAAAATATTCGCGAAAGTACCTCCTGAACAGGAACAGCCGGTTTCTATATTATATAGCTTGCTTACAAATTACGGCCGTTATAATCCAAGATGGTATCAGGAAGGAATAGCGGTTTATTTAGAAACATGGTTAAACGGCGGTTTGGGAAGAGCCTTCTCAAATTTTGATGAAATGATTTTTAGAACCATGATTTTAGAGAATATAAATTTCCCCTCGATTATAAATATTGAAACCATCGACACTCATAATTCATTTCTTCTTGAAACATTATACTATTTCTACGGCACCAGGTTTGTATCTTATTTATCGATAGTTTACGGAAATCAGAAAGTTCTTGAGTGGTACAAGTCGTATCATCCGGATATATATTCAGGAATTTTTTCCAGATTTCAAGACGTGTTTAATATTGAATTTGATTACGCTTGGAAAAATTTTATTGAATATGAAAAAAAATTCCAAAACAAAAATATAAGCAAGCTTTCGGAATATAAGCAGACAAATATTAAACCTTTGACAGATGAGGCTTTCGGGTGGACAGCAAGCCCGCTGCGGTATAAAAAAGATAATTCAATAATTTTCGGATATCATAAGTCGCATTATCTCGCGTCTATTGGTAAAATTAATTTAAGTACGGGAAAGATTGAATACATTACTACAATTCCTTCGCCAAGCATATATCAGGTTTCTTCAACTGCAATAAACGAAAAATCGGATCTGTTGTTTTTCACGACTAATAACAATATGTTATTCAGAGATCTTTGGGTGTATGATTTGAAAACCAAAGAGAAAAAAATGCTGTTTGAAAACGTTAGAATAGGATACATAACGGTTTCCGATAGTACTAGCGATATTTGGGGAATTGAACATTCAAACGGATTCGCGACCCTAATGTATTCTCCGTATCCTTATACAGAATTTATTCCTATCATAAAATTTAATATCGGCGAAGAAGTAAGTAATTTATCTGTAAGTCCTTCAGGCAAATATTTAGCAGCGGTACTACACAGAAATAACGGGAATCAATTGCTTGTAATGTTTGATTGTAATTCATTGCTTAGCGGAAAGCCGAGTGATTTTATTACAATAACTGATATAGGATCACCGGAAAATCCTTCATGGAGTTCCGATAATAATTCGCTTTATTGGAACGCCTATAATAACGGAGTATCAAATATTTACAAAAAAGACTTAACAAATGGAAATATTGAAGTATTAAGTCATACTCTAAAAGGATTATTCAAGCCTGTATATTTAAATGATGATTCTTTGTTTGTTTTTGAATTCAGCGGCAAGGGTTTTATACCTTCAACTATTAAAAATAAGCCCGCCGAACATTTACCGGCCGTAGAATATTTAGGTGAAAAAATAATCGAGAAAAATCCCGAAGTAATTTCCTGGGATACTTTGTCGCTTGGAATTGATTATAAAGATAAAATAGTTGGAGAACAAAAAGATTATGATGCTTTCGGAAATATTGGCATAGATTCATTTATTCCCGTAATTAGCGGGTTTCAAGATCAAAAAGTTTTGGGAATTTACAGTCAGTTTTCCGATCCTCTGCATATTCATGATCTTAAAGTTGAAATAGGATATTCTCCTTTTAATGAAAATCCGGTTGGACCAAAATTTCACATGAAGGTAATTTATAATTATAACCGCAAAGTTAAATTCATCTTTAATCAAAACGCGACGGATTTTTACGATCTTTTTAATTCGCGAAAAAGAGGAATGATTGGAAGAAAAATTACATTAGGATATTCGCATTATTGGAAATACGATAATCCGCATAAGATACAGCAGAATGCGGAAGTAGCTTTTTATAACGGCGTGGAATATATAAACGATAATCTTGTGAGAGTATCCCGGCCTGATTTTATTGTAGCACAAACTAATTACAGCTCAACTGATTTAAGGCGTTCAATCGGCAGCTCCGATTTTGAAAGCGGGGAAAAATATGATTTTACATTAAGGGTATTCGGCGATAATCCCGACGATCCTCAATTTGCCGGTCAACTGATCGGCGAATGGGATAATTATTTTAATATACTTGTCCCGCATAATACTATGCATATACAATTTGCTTCCGGATATCATGTTGACAATAAAAATTTAAGACAGGCCAGGTTCTATTTCGGCGGCTTCGGAAATAGGTATGTTGAAAATGAGGATGTAAAACAATATCGAAAGGTATTCCGGTTTTCAGGCATTCCGATATACAGCATGGAAGCGGAAAGGTTTATAAAAATAATGATTGAAAATAATTTACCCCCTCTTCGGTTCGCAAATCTTTCATTCAGCCAGCATTTTATAAATCATATTGATGCCTCAATTTATTCGCAGGCTATACTTGCTAAATCTGATTCTGCTGAAAAGTGGATTAACATCGGATTACAGGGTAATATTGTTTTTAAACATTGGTTTAATCTCGAATCAACATTTTCAGCAGGCATCGCAAAAGCATGGTGGGATAATGGAGAAGATTGGCAATGGTTCTTATCCATTAAATTACTTAAAAATTAGTTTGCATGTTTTACTTATAAAAAAAATATTTTATTATATGCGGTCTATTCAAGTATAAATCTTTTTATTCCCTTAATATTAGCAAGTTTTTTACTGAATAAATTCTGAATTGAAAACCTGCCGGGTCCGGTAAAAAATAACAATAAATATGAAGCTAAAAATAAAACGGCTTTTTCTTTCGAAGCGAACGGATCATCGGCATGCGCAATAAAAGCGGCAATTCCCATAGTTATTATTATTGGAATAGTTGATAACCGGGTAAACAATCCTAATGTTACTAAAAGGGCGAAAAAAAATTCTGCAGACATTGCAAGGAATAAACTTACTTCGGAACCCAGCCCTAAAAAATTCATAAATTTTATCTCGCCTCCATCAATCAGCTTTTGCAGTTTATTATAACCATGAGCAAAGGCTAATGACAATCCGGTTATAATCCTAAATATAAGTAAACCAATATCGGCTGATTTATAATTCATAATAATCTTGTTCCTTTTAAGAAATCAAATTAGTAATTAATGATAAATACATCGGCGCTTCCGTAATCGTTTATTTTTTTATCATATACATAAAGAACCGTAATTGTAATATCTTCAATATATTTAGATGATTGAATTGCTATAAAACCGTCATCAAACTCCCAAAACAACTCCGGACCCCTGAAAGTTCCTAAGTCGGTTTCTTTTATCCAAAGCGGCGCATCATTAATTTTCCGGATAGCCCAATATTTTGGTTTGCCGTATTGTTTCGAGAAATAATCTCTAATTTTAATGAAATCATTTTTATATGACAGATCCGATCTTAAAATGTAAGATCCTTCAACTAAAAGACTGTCCTTAAATGAAAAATCAATGCGGGAGCTTATTCCCAAAAATTCTCCGCGATATGATAAAGCATAAACTCCGAAACCGCTGAATGTCTGTAGATACCGGGAAGTTTCTTTATCTTTAACTGTTTCAGGGTTAGTATTCCATTCAAAATCTCTAAAAAGCGGAAGTCTCTTTTCTTTTACATTTTGCGGCAAAGAAAAAGAAGTAATAAAAATAAATAATAAAAAGATTTTTAAAGTTTTCATTTTAACCCGGTATTAATTTTATGAGTATTAAGGTACAAATAAAATAATTTAACAGATGCCTGTCCGTTTCATTTTTAGGACGTGAATAATGTTGGATATAATTACATAAGCTTTAATCCAAATAATTTCATCTGATACTTCGAGTTTGTTTTTCAAATAGATAAAAGTTATCTCTCTATTATTTTCACCAAATAACACATAAGTAATTAATAAAAATGATGAAAAATTAGGTCAATGAAATTACACTTTTAATTGTAGTTATAATTAAATAAATAGTAAAAATAAAAGAACGTTTACATCTCTTTAATAAATTACTTGTGAATTATCACTATTACTTATAAAATAAACTTGATATTTAAGAATGTGAGTAAAATAAATATAAATTAACGGATTATTTATCCGATAATAAATATGGTTATATAAATATTAACGTTTCATTTTTGTAAATTTATTTAAGCGTAAATAATGACTTTAATCTGTTTATAAAACGAACTGTAATTAAAAATAATAACAGCTGAAATTTATTATTATTATAAACTTATGAAAAAATTACTCTCTTTTATTATACTTCTATTAATATTCGCAAACGTTGATGCAGGCGTAAAAAAATATTTTTTTGAAAGGATAAGCATTCAAGACGGGCTTTCTCAAAGCACGATTTATGATATACTTCAGGACAAAAACGGATTTATCTGGTTTTGTACGGATAACGGATTAAACCGTTACGACGGAATTCAGTTTAAAAAATACTTCGCTTATAATGATTCTCTGAACAGCCTTTCTTCAAATCGTATATTCTGCGGTGCAGCGGATAGTTACGGATATTTATGGTTTGGTACGGAAGTCGGACTTAATAAATTTGATCCCCAAACAACAATTTTTAATAAATATTTCGCGGAGAAAAAAGAAGGTGATATCTCCAACAATACAATCAGGTTTATTTTTGAAGATAAAGATTCGTTGCTTTGGGTTGGTACAAACAGCGGATTAAATAAATACAGCCGTGAAAATAATACATTTGTAAATCTATTGTTCGATAAACCTCACGGCAGAGTAAATTATATTATTGAAGGAAAAGATGATTCAACATTATGGATAGGCACTTCATATTACGGACTTTATGAATTAAACAAGTTTAACAATTCTTATAAACTATATAAACCTAATATCAGTTATAATTTAATAGATAATGAGAATAATATTAATTCAATGAAATGGGTAGATGAACGTTTTATTTATTTGGGAACGGATGCCGGACTAATAATTTTTGATTCAGAAAAGAAAACCTTTGTTGATGTAAAGAATATTCTGATTGAAAGACAATCTTTTAGCTCCGATAGAATTACCGATTTTGAATTAATGCCCGATTCCTCAATATGGATAAGTACTTGGAAAGACGGAATTATTATTTTAGATAAGAATAAAAAACCTGCCGGTAATCTTAAACAGGATTCAAGAAATAACGGAAGTATTAGTAATAACCGTATTCTGAAAATTTTCACCGATAGACAAAATATAGTCTGGCTTGGGACTTATAGCGGCGGGATCAATAAATATGATAGAACAACTCAAAAATTTGAACTCTTTAATTCCGAAACAGAAGGGCCATTTAAACTGCTTTCTGATGAGGTTTGGCAGGTTTTTGAGGATTCAAATAATCGATTATGGATTTGCAGCGAAGACGGATTAAGTGTCTATAATAAATCAGGCGAACTTATAAAATATTTCTCAACCGCTAATTCAGGTTTGTCCAATAATAATGTATTTACAATAACAGAAGATTCAAAAGGCAAATATTGGATTGGCACATTAAATGGCTTAAACAAGTATGATTTTGATAAAAATGAATTTTTAAAATTTTATGCCGGAACAACTCAGCAGAGCCTTTCAAGCAGCACAGTCACATTTTTATATGCTGATAAACAGAATCTTTGGATTGGAACAGCGGCAGGATTAAATAGACTGGATTTACTGACCGATAAAATAAACAGGTTTGAAGACAAACCATTGAGCCGCGGATTAAAAAGTGATTTTATTACAAGCATAATTGAAGATCATACGGGCGAATCATTATGGATTGGTACGCTTTTAGGGCTTAATAAATTTAATAAGAAAACTTCAACTTCGGTTACTTTTACAAATGATCCTTTAAATAATCAGTCGATCAGTTCTGATAAAATTTACGGCTTGCTGGAAGATTCGTTTAAAAATATTTGGATTTGCACTTTAGGCGGCGGTTTAAATAAATATATACCGGAACAAAATGTTTTTGTTAGATATAGAGAATCCGAAGGTCTTTCAAATGATTTGGTATACGGAATTGTGGAAGATAATAATAATGTTCTTTGGATGTCTACTAATTACGGAATAACAAGATTTAACCCGTTAAAAAATGAATTTACAATATATGATGTTACAAACGGACTCCAGAGCAATGAGTTTAATTTTAATTCTTACGCGCAATCAAAAGACGGGAAAATATTTTTCGGCGGAGTAAATGGTATAAACAGTTTTTATCCTGATAAAATATTTAAAAATGAACTTATGCCCGAAACAAAAATTACTTCATTTAAAATTTTTAATAAAGAGATTTCTCCGGTTAATAGTTCAATTCTTAAAAAGGATATAACATATACAAACGAAATTATACTTGACCATAATGAAAACATATTTACAATAGAATTTTCCTCTTTAAATTTTTCGTCTCCAGGTAAAAATCAGTATCAATATATTATTGAGGGTTTATCCAAAGATTGGATTTCAACAGGGAACAGAAATTTTGCAAGTTTCAGCAACATTGCTCCGGGTAATTATTTATTTAAAGTACGGGGTTCAAACAATGATAATGTATGGGATGAAAAAGGAGCAAGTTTATACATAATAATTAAACCGCCGGTTTGGAAATCATGGTGGGCTATAGTTATATATTTTATTCTGCTAAGCGTAATAATCTTTTCGTTTGTGTATATAAAATTTTCGCTTCAGAAACGGGAAATAGCGGCGCTTCAGAAAACCGATAAACTTAAATCGGAGTTTCTTGCGCAGATGTCGCACGAAATTAGAACACCTATCAATGTCATATTAAGCTTTGCCGGTTTGCTTAAAGAAGAAATTGCGGGAAAAATAAGTGAAGATTTAAATATGGGTTTTAAAAGTATTGGCAATGCCGGTAAAAGAATTATCCGCACAATTGATTTGATCTTAAATATGTCCGAAATACAATCGGGCACCTATGATTATAATCCCGAAGTAATAAATATCCACGACGATATTATTCTGAAGTTGTTAATTGAGTTCAGAAAAGTTGCCGAAAACAAAGGGCTTAAACTGGAAGTTGCAGGCAACTGCAGTGACTGTATTATATATGCCGATTCATATACTGTGGAGCAAATATTTGCCAATCTAATTGATAATGCGATAAAATTTACTGAAAAAGGATTTATTAAAATTAATATAATCGTTCATAAGTCTCACGTTATTGCCGAAGTTATTGATACAGGCAAAGGTATAAAACAAGAATATTTTAACGATGTTTTTTCACCTTTCTCGCAGGAAGAGCAGGGATATACACGCCGTTTTGAGGGCAACGGACTAGGATTGTCGCTTGTTAAAAAATATTGTGAAATTAATAATGCGGTAATTGATCTTGAAAGCGAATACGGCAAAGGTACAAAGTTTATAGTTGTATTTAATAAACACAACACCGTCTATTCCTAAGCGGTAATTTTATTTCTATTATTTAAAAATTATAAAATACAATGCGAACGAACACCATGTAATGATAACAGACCCTACCGCGAATAAAATAAAAATATCAACAAGACCTTTATTAGCTATCGAGTCAACTATATTTAATACAATAGCCTGACCTTCATCAAAATATAAAATAGGTACTCCAAGCATCAGAAGCCCCAGAATTTTTATTCTTAAATTAACGACAACATGAAAAATGTTTGAAAAAAGATATTTAACATTTCCTGCATGATAAGCGGTTTCTTTTGCGAAGATTTTTAAACTGTCTTTTACATTATCTGAAAACTCTTTTGATTTTTGATTCTCACTCATAATCACCCGCTGTCTTTTATATATTGTGTTAAAACTTCAGGAAAATAATATAAAAATCAATTTATGACAAGTATAATATATTCAAGTTGTAATTAGTATTGCTGTGCTTTACGCTTAAAAAATTTCATTGAATTTCGATAATAAGAAAGGAATCATTAAAAGAAACGAATGCATGTATGAAGATTCAGAATAATTTTAACCCGGCAATAAAGTTAGATAAAGAAAAAATTTCCGCAGAGATATTGCCCAAAAAAGAAAAAATCTCGGATAAAATTGAAATATCAAATACCTCAAAAGCATTTGATAAACTTAATGACTTTCTGAATTTAGGGAAACCAGGCAGAATGGATATTTCTGATCTTTCAAGTGAAGAAAGAAAGGAATTTCTTAAAATGCTTTCCGAACTTTTAAAAAGCGGAATTATTGGATACGAAATTAAAGAGGTTGACGGTAAACCAGAAAAACATTTTATTGTGAATCAGATAGGGGATAAAAGATTATACGGAGCCAAGCTGTATACAAAAAAAGATAATTACTACAACCGCTAAACAGTAAGATTTACTAGCACGCCTTTTTTTGATTTTTCCCCCGAATTATATTCTTCTAATTTATTTTGATTTTTCTTCGCGGATTCACCCGGTTTTTTCAAATCATTTTGGGGAACAGTCAGATAAAAACCTTTGCTGATTTCTTTTACAGATTCAACGGCAGGTTTTAAATCAACATTTTCAATAACCTGTTTTTCTATTACCTGTGATTCGTCGGTTTCTTTTTTTAAAACATCTTTGTAATGAATAGTTTCAAATATTTTTTTAGAAACCGTATTTGTTTTTACAACCGGAGCAGCTGGAGAATATTGAAGCTGAATTTTAGCGACATTTATTGAGGAAGAATTATTTTCCCCCGGCTCAAACTTTTCGGTGATATCAATAGAAATTCCGTATGAGTTTTTCTTTGAGGGAGCGTTTGACCAAACATGATTATTTCTATTATACTCAAAAGTCCCGGCAATATTTGTAGGATTAATATTCACATTTACCTCAACAGCTAAAATAGAAATAAAAAACTGTTTAGCAATAATTTAGAGCACAATTAAGCTGACAGCATATCCACTTAATAAAATGTTATAACTTGACAAAAACACTTAATTTCGCAAATTTTCAACACAATATTTAATTACTTTTATATAAGAGTGTAAAATGAAAAACTTATTTCATGTTTTATTATTACTTGTTATAGCATTTTTTATTTGCAATTCTGCTAAAGCCGAAGAAGGAAAAGTAAAATCCAAAGACGGGGTTGACATTACCTATTCTGTAAAAGGAGAAAGTGATATTGCGTTAGTGTTTGTGCACGGATGGAGCTGCGATAAATCTTACTGGAAAAATCAAGTAAATGAATTTACAAATGATTTTAAAGTTGTAACAGTTGATTTGGCGGGACACGGATCTTCCGGTATCGGCAGAGAAAACTATTCTATCAATTTGTTCGGAGAAGATGTTGCGTCTGTAATCAATTTTCTTGAGTTAGATAAAGTAATTTTAATCGGCCATTCAATGGGCGGTGCGGTTATTTTTGAAACGTACGAAATCGCGCCTTTATCTATTATCGCTCTAATAGGTATTGATACTTATCAAAACATAAGTGAAAAATTTCCGGAAGAACAGATAAATCAATTCCTTCAGCCATTTAAAGATAATTTTGTAGAAGCTGCAAAAGGTTTTGTGAAATCCATGTTTCCCGCCGGAACCGATTCATTATTGATAAAAACAATTGCCGATGATATGTCGCAAGCTCCGCAGAATGTTGCAGTCAGCGCGATAGAAAATTTATTCCATTATGAAAATCCTGAACTGCTTACTAAAATTAACGTGCCTGTAATTTCTATCAACGGCGATTTATTCCCGACAAATTTTGAAGCAAATAAAAAACTGCTTCCGACATATGAAGTAAAAATCATCAATAACTGCGGGCATTTCCCGATGTTTGAAAAAACAGAAGAGTTCAATAAAATATTGGAAGAAACAATTGTCGAGATAACGGAAAAATAACACATGAAATTTTTAGCGATAGAAAATGAAATGCGTGGAAAATCTCAAAAAGATTTCGAACCTCATTTGGAATCTGAAGCTTCAAAGGTTTGGGAATATTATAAGCAAGGATTAATTAGAGAAATTTATTTTACCAAAGACAGTCACGAAGCGGTATTAATTTTAGAATGCGGAAGCAGAAGTCTAGCCGAAGAAATCTTAAACAATCTTCCTCTTGTCAAAAATGGTTTAATTCAATTTCGCATTGAAGAACTGATGCCGTACGACGGATTTGAGAGATTGTTCAAAAACTGAAAAATATATTAAGAATATAATTTTCCAAGAATAATTGAATAATTGAGATATTGAATCGTAATTCAATCAACCAATCAACCAATCAATCATTCCTTCCTTCTTTCTTATTATCAATAATTAAAAAACTCCGGTCTGTAATATTCTCTTTCATCATATGAAGCAAAAGAATTGAAAGACTTGTTTTTCTTTTTAATGGTATTAAGAGACCATCCTTTTAATTCAATCAGCTGCATTAAAATATCATTCTCTTTTTTCATAAGATGCTTTAAAATCTGTCTTTCGGTAAAAGAAAGTTTTTCATCAATTTCCTCTTTTGATTTTACGCGTCTTAATATTTTTTTCTTTTGTTCGGTTACGCTTTGCAGTTCTACGAGCAAATTATCATAAAACGGGGAATGATTAAGCGTTATTTCTAAATTGATATTTTCCATTTTTGCCTTCCTTTTTGTTTTTAATTTATTTAAAAAAGAAAGAAGGGACTAATTAAATAACGATTAATAAAATGTTAAGAATTTGTTAAGAGTAGTATTAACGGCCGTATTCTAGCTTTTATATATTAATAATATATATAAATTACAATCCCAATATAATTCTACAAATTATTGTGTTTAATTTCGCTGCTAACTTAGATTCCAATTATATTTTGTTAACTTTGCTTCAGAAATTACTATAAAATATGAAAGCTGATTAATATGACAAACAACATTTATAAATATGATTTTCTAATAATCGGCAGCGGGTTAGCGGGACTTTATTCGGCTATGTATGCCTCAAAATACGGTAAGGTAGCTCTACTTACAAAATCGTCAATTAAGGAAAGCAGTTCATATTGGGCACAGGGAGGAATCGCGGCTGTTATGGATAGCGGCGATTCATTTGATGATCATTTTAGCGATACATTAATTGCGGGTCAAGGTTTATGCAATGAAAATAATGTTAGAATACTGGTTACCGAAGGGAAAGAAAGAATTCATGAGCTTATTAAACTTGGGATGAAATTTGACTCTTCGGATAATGAACTGCTTTTGGGGCTTGAAGGCGGACATTCGAAAAGAAGAATACTACATGCCGGCGGAAGCGAAACCGGTAAAAAAGTAGTTCAGTTTGTAATTAATGAAATTAGCGAAAACACAAATATTCATATTTATGAAAATATGTTTGTATTTGAATTGCTCAGCAACGGTGTATCCTGCTTTGGGGCTAAGGCTTATAACTGGAAAGAGAACAAAACATATAATTTTATTTCACCGGCAATATTTTTAGCTTCCGGAGGGTTATCAGGTATCTTTGCACGATCCACTAATCCGCATGTTTCAACAGGGGACGGAATAGCTCTTGCGTATTATGCTGGAGCCGAAATTGCTGATCTTGAGTTTATGCAGTTTCATCCAACCGCATTTTATTCCGATAGCGGCAATACATTTTTAGTGAGCGAAGCTGTTCGCGGCGAGGGAGCTTATCTGCTTAACGAAAGTTTTGAAAGATTTATGATAACAATTGACGAAAGAGCCGAACTGGCAGCGAGAGATATAGTTTCAAAAGCAATATATGAACAAATTAAAAAACAGAAAAACCAGTATGTTTATCTTGACGCAAGAAAAATTGATAAAAAATATTTCGAAACCCGTTTTCCTAATATTTATAAAAACGCGCAGAGCTTCGGATTTAATCTTCCCGAAAATCTTCTCCCAATTTCTCCCGCCGCTCATTATACAATAGGAGGAATTAAAACAGATTCCGATTCAAGCTCAAATATTATTGGATTATATGCCTGCGGCGAAACTGCCGCAAACGGTATTCACGGCGCTAATAGGCTCGCTTCCAATTCGCTTCTTGAATGTTTGGTCTTCGGGAAAAGAGCAGTTCAAAAAGCAATTAATAATAATTTAGGTAAAACGGATGTTGAAATTATTAATGATAATTTTTCAATTAAAAAAAACAATGAAGAAAGTTATATAAAAACAAGAAATAAGGTTGCTGTTCTGCTGAACGATTACGCGGGAATATTAAGGGACGGAAAATCATTGGAGTATGCAATAGATGAACTTATTAAGCTAAAAGAAAATTCTTATTTAAAAACATACGAATATTATTCAATACGAAAGAATTATCTTCTAATTTTGGCTGAATTAATTTTTCAATTTGCGCTTAAACGCAAGGAATCAAGAGGGTGCCATACAAGAAAAGATAACTCGGAAACAGATAATAAATTTAAAGGAAATTATTGCACTAAAATAAAAAGCGAAGTGATTTTTAAACCATTGGACTGACATTAATTTTTTCTTTTGTAAATATAAATTATAAATATAATTATTACGCACGCAGTTATAAGTAAAATGAAGTAATAATTCAACGACGCCGGTTCTAATTCAACCGGATCTTCGTTTCCGTACAACACGAAGGCGGACCAGTAATAAGGATTTGATGAATATTTTTTTATGAATTCAATTTTAGCAGTACGAAGAGCTTCGCTTTTAGATTTCCCGCCGCTTAAAGATTTGTAAAATTCAATCATAAATTTTGATGTATATTTATCACTTACATCCCATAGCGACACAATCATACTTTTTGCGCCCGCTTCATAAAATGCTTTCTGCATTCCGATTATACCTTCCGCTTTGTCAATTACTCCTAGTCCCGACCGGCAAGAGCTTAAAACAATTAAACTGCTGTTTATATTTAATTTTACAATTTCTCCGGCTTCAAGAATTCCGTCATTTTGAGCATCATTAGTATTTGAAAATACAACCAAGGGCTGGTTTTTATATTGAAATGTATGTGTGGATAAATGAATAATATTTTTATCCGAGACATTTAATTTGAAATTTGTTTCTGTAGCGTCGTCAGCCAATAATAATGTAGTGTTGTTCGTTATATCATTAATTTCTTCAACTTCTTCGCGTGAAAACTCAAGCGGATATAAAGTAGATAATCTCGTGAAAACATCATCGTTATCTAATAAACTTCTTCTTAAACTAAAATATTTAGATGAGTTCTGCAGCGCGGGATCGCCGAGCAGTAAAATATTGTTGTTGCCTAACGTTTGATATTTCTGTTCTAAATAAATTCCAAACGACGGAGTATATGAAACTGCATATTCATTAATCAGAAATTTTCTATTATCATAATTATAAGGACTGGTGGAACTTTGATATTCCGTAACTAAAAATTCAAGCGGCAGTGTAATTAATTCCGGCGGCAGATTAAAAATAATAGATTCGTTATTTTTAATTTTCGAAAAAATATCAGCGAAAAAATATTTATACAAATTATAAGATGAGCCGGCGTTAAAAGAAAAAAGATCCTGATTATAATAAATTTCTTCATTATCCAATTGTGTATTAAAATATGGCGAGATGTCATAAATAAGATTTAATAAATCTTCTCTTTTCATATTTATTCTGTCTGAGATGAAATCATCTTTCGTAATTAGAAAATATTGAGAATAATCTTCCGTTACATAAATTGACACTAAATTATCGTCGCTTTTTAAAGCCGATTGAATTTTATCAATTGAAAACTTGTCATTCTTGTCAAAATATTTTTTGAAAAAAGCGTTTTGCCCGATCATTTGATTTTTTGCTTTTTGCAACTCATTTTTAAGCGAATCGATTTCATCTTTTTCATAAATTTCAGAATTCAGCATCCATTCCAGTTCGTATACTTTTTGAAGCCGGTCTTTATTCTGCGCTTCTGAACTTAATTTTATTTTACTCAAATTCTGCATTGTATTTCTTGACCGTGAACTTTCAATTATAAGAAATGCTTCCTTATATTTATTTTGCTTTAAATAAAATTCAGTAAGCGCATCGTAAACATCTTTGTAATTTGAGAAATAGGAAATATTAATTTCGGAATTTCCGGTTAAGTTTTTCGAAACAGCGTCTATTAGGTTTACCGCTTTCAGATAGTATTTCTCCGCCTCCACATTATTTTCTAAATTTTTAAAAATCTCAGCAGTTTGAAAATTCGCTTCAATTTTTAAATCTGAATTATAATTTTCTTCTCCAATTATTTCGGCTTCTTTGAATAATTGTATAGCTCTGTCAAATTGTTTATTTCTTAAATAAATAGTTCCCAAAATGATTTTCTGCATGCCCAGCAGATTATAGAACAGGTAATCTTCCGTCAACGGGATAATATCATTTAAAATAGCAAATGCTTTGTCGATTTTATTTTGATTCAAATACAGAAAGGCAAGATCGCTTGTTGCCGTAATTTTACTTAATATATCGCCTGTACTTTGGGATAAATCAATTGAATTGTTTAAATATTTTTCAGCGAGATTATATTCATCCAGTTCCAGATAAGCTATTCCAATTTTGTGATAAACATCTGTTTTTAAAAAAGGATGTTTCCCGTTGCTAATTAATACCTCAGCTTCTTTAAAAATATTAAGCGCTTTTTTTGTATTGTTTATATTAAAAAATAGTGAACCGATTCCGAGTTTCACTTCAGTCTGCAGCGAAATATCTTTTATTTCGACGGCAAGTTTTTCGGCTTTCTCATAATACTCAAATGCCTTAGTGAAATCGGAGAGATTTTGGTAAACACCTGCTATGCCTGTTAGATTTTGTATCTGCGCTCTTTTATTCTCACCGCTGTAATTCAATCCTTGGTTGTAATATTTAAGGGCGGAATTATAGTCGGCAAAATTCATTTTTAAATTGCCCAAATTATTTGAAAGAAACGCAAGTCTTGTTTTATTGTTAAGTTTTTTATATAAATCAAAGCTAATTTTATAATGTTTCTGCGCATCAATAAGTTCATGTGTTAAAGTAAATGATACTCCCATTTCTGAATTCGCAAATGCGGTTAGTTCAATAGAATTGATTTTCACCGCAAGTTTAATTGCTTCATTAAAAAACTCACGGGCCATATATACATTGCCTTCATCGTCGTGTAAAATTCCTATATTCACAAGTGCTTTAATTTTTTCAATCGTGTTGCCTGTAGAATCAGCCTGTTTTAATCCCCTGGCATAAAATGTTTTTGCTTTTTCGTTATTACCGGATAAATAAAACAATGAACCTTTCGCAATTGTGAATTTGGGAATAAGAAAGTCATTTGTTTTTAATAAATCATTTCCTTTCTGCAGGAACTGAAAAGCTTTATCATAATTACCGAGACTTCTTTGCGAATAGGACAAATGATAAAAAACTTCAGGTGAGTTTATATTATTTAGTGTCCTTTCAAAATATTTATAAGCTTCGTTATAATTTCCGTTTTCATAAAAATAAAGACCGCTTAAGTAATTATAGTATTCATTTTTAATAGAAACGTTTTTAATAGAGGATTTGATTTTGTTCAAATTGTCCGATGCATTAGCTGCGGAAACTAGCTCATCATAATAAGGTAAATATTCAGGCCAGGAATTTAGGTGTTTAAAAAGGATAGAAAATTCATCCTTATAATTGTTCTGCTTTTTATAAATAAGGGATTGAAGATAATCCTTATTAAAATTGTTTTTAAAACCATTAATAATATGTTGTTCGTTTGTAATATCTATTGAGTTATTTTCAAGATAGGATTTGTAATTTCTTATATCGCTGAAAGAATAGTTTGAGTCTTTGAATATTTTATAAAATTCATCTGTCGTTTGGGCAAAAATGCTGTTAAGTGAACCCATTAATATTATAATGGTTATAATAAACACGCTGTTACCTTTTGCCGTGAATTGATTCTAAAAGAATTTCCGCATGTTTCATAAAAGCGCCTTTTTCTTTAGTCACAATTTCAAAATATGGTTTTGCCTTTTGAATACTATCCAAGGCAAGATATGCGTTGCCAATAAAAAAATAAGCGTTCAGGTTAATGTTTTTAAATTGTGGATTGGTATTTTTCTTAACAGCCAGATTAAGTTCATTTATTCCTTTTTGAAGATCAGATTCGTTGTATGATGTAAATAATCCCAATAAATTAGATTTACTGTTTTGCAGATGAACCATTCCGAGTACGTAATGTGAATAAAATATTGTCCTGCCGTCTGGATTTATTGAAATGTCTTTATTAAGCATATCAATGGCTTTTTGAAGATCGTTGTTGTTTATGTAAATTAAGCCTTGCTGAAAACTCTCTGAAATTCTGCCCCGTGTATAACCGTTGTCTGAAGTATCCTGTAAAATGATATTATTTTTGTAATCGGGTGTAAAAATATTTAAAACAATTAAAAGAAAGAAATAAACAAAAGAGGTCACGGAAATTGAATAAAGTGAATATTTTTTAAATCCATTTAAATTACGTAAAGTGTTTAATAAATCATTTTTCTTCGATTTACCTGATATTGTAAATGTGTTTGTAACATACTGTGCCGCTTCAGAGAATTCGGCATTAAGAAATTCAAATTCTTTTTTTAATTCGTTTGATATTCGAAGCTGCTTTTCAATTTCTGGTATTAAAGTAATAATATTTTTATCCAGCGGCTCCTGCCCATTTAAATACAATACATAATCTGAAAGCTGTTTAAACGTTATTATTTTATCGATGATATTAGATTGTTTTAATTTGTTATAAACGCGAACAATCTTTTCAGCTTCAAGGTCACCGGCGCATAACGCGGATATATTGTTCTCGTCTTCGGGAGATAAATTATCTTTTTCTAACAATTCAATTAATCTGTCGTAATTGTTCATTTTGTTTCCTTTGGCATACATACTTTTAGTATTCGGCAAATTCAAATAGTGACATATTATTCCGCTTTTTTCCCCAGTTCTTCAATTGTCCTATAAAACATTTTTTTTACGGCTGCTTCGGATTTATTTAGTTTATCGGCGATCTCATTGAATTTTAACTCCTCCCAAAAACGGAGTTTTATAATCGATTGTTTTTCATGTGACAATTTATTTACCAACGCTATAATATTATCGATATCAAATTGATCGCTTTTTACCGCTTCGGACTCAATGTTGTGGTAACCTTCATCGAGCCGGGTTTGAGTTATGTTTTTATTTTTTTTATACCAGTTTACAAAAGTTAAGAACAATACCCTCCTAAGCCAGTGTTCAATATTATTAATATTGTTATATTGTTCGGCAAATGAAATATACACGCTGCTTGTAAGATCATCTACGTCGTCTTTATTTTCTATTTTTTTAGAATAATATTTTGACATAAAATAACTGTAAGAAATATCTTTTATATGAATTGACAATTTTTTAAAAGATAGATTATCACCGGATTTAGCATTTACTAATAAATGCTCAATTATTTCTTTGTCAATATTTATGAAGCTCGATTTTGAAGGCACGATAAGCACCAAATGTTTTTTAAGTTTTGAATATAATTCTTTTCAACAATAAACGTAATAGTAGCAAACAATGTGCGCGACACCAATTTATAAAAAATTGTCACTTTTAAGATATAATTGTTACTATATATAAAATAGTGATTGGTTAAGATAATAGAATAAAGTATATATAAAATTATTACGGCAAATAATTTCCATTGTATAAATAATCCCAAATGATTAATTACTATTTGCATATAATTTTACCAGTATATTTGTTTTAGTCGGAATTAGGTCATGAGAAAATATCAAACAGTATTAATTTTGTTGTTAACCTGCAGCACAGTTTCTTTTTGTCAAACTGCGTTAAAAGTATATCCCGAAACACTTCAATATAAGAATCAATTTGAAAGGCTTCAGCATTTGGTAATTTATAATGACGGCAATGAATCATTAAAAATTGACAGTATATATGTTGATGATAAATTTTATTTCGCGCGATTTGATATAGATCCAGTATTTCCGTTTACTCTTCACCCCGGAGATTCTATAAAGATGGATTGTTTATTCTGGAATTACTGGAATTATACTTACGGGGTTTACGACAGCGCCATAGTTATATACGGCGAAATACCAAATAATATTATTGTAGTCGGATCTAGTATAAATATTGGTATTGATATACCCGGAGTTGGAGAAATTGTTGGTGAAGTCTTATCCGGAAACATCAAAGTCCCAAATGCAAAAGTATTGTTTTATAGGAACGGTACAACATTAACTGATTCAACAACAACTGATAATGACGGAAACTACACAGTAATATTGAAGTCGGGCAACTATTTCGCCTCGGTTGAAAAAGAGGGTTATTATTTATCTTATAATTTAAATAGAACAAGTCCGCTGGATGCCGATTTTATTGAACTAAAAGAGAATTCAGTTCTAAATATTGATTTTGAATTAACGCCGGTTACTTTATCCGGTTACTCAATTAGGGGAAACATTTTTGATAAACAGGTAGGGGGACTAGCAAAGAAAAAAAGAAGCGGCGTTGTTGTCGCTTCAAGAGGCGATCATAATCCATCAAAGGAATCTCATACTCAAAACCATGATGCTAAAATCTTTACAGGTATCATTTATTCGGACGGGTCATATTCAATAAACAATATTATTGAACCCGGGTATTATTATCTGCAGGCTTTTTCAGAATATTTTGTGCCTGGTTATTATTCTGGTTCTACAAACACTTCTTTTTTCTGGCAGACAGCCGATTCAGTCTATATCGACAAAGAATTAAACGATGATTATAACATTTATCTTGAAAGAGATTCATCATATGGCGCGGGAATAATATCGGGTAAAGTTTACTTGAATTCTGATTCTATTTTTGTAAATACAATAGTTTATGCCCAATCGGAAAACGGTAAAATTTATTCTCACAATTTTGTGGACGCAAATGGTAATTATAAAATATCAGGATTACCTTACGGTAAATATAAAGTTGTCGCTCAGCTTATCGGGTACAATAATGCTGTTACGCCTTCAGTAATTATAGACGAGCAGAATACATCTGTATCAGGAATGGATATTCAATTTGAAATTACGGGAATAGATAAAAAAGAAAGTGTTCCGAATAACTTGCAACTATTTCAAAACTATCCTAATCCGTTTAATCCAGAAACAATAATTAGTTTTTCTCTTAATAGAAATTCGTTTGTAACATTAAAAATTTATGATTTGCTTGGCAATGAAATTGGGGAGATAGTTAAGGGGAATAAATCAGCCGGCATTCATAGAATTATATTTAATACAGCCGATCTGCAAAACGGCGGAATGAATTTATCGAGCGGGGTTTATTTTTACAGATTATTGTCTCACAACCAAATATTAACAAGAAAAATGGTACTGCTTCGCTGAAAAATATAGTTAACCATGCAGTTCAAAATTGTCCTTTTATTTAATACATCAAAAATATAAATGTCACCATTTCCGCCATTCTTTTACTATTAAATAGTAACATATATAATCGCCGGTTAAGCAGAAAAGTTTTCTTAAGAACAATATTTTTCACGGGAGTAAATTAAAGTAGTCTAACATTTAAAAAAAATAAATAAAAACGTCCAAAAATAAGACAAGGTATCATATAATTAAGTTAATGTAAGGAGAATAAAATGAACCCCAATAAATACAGTATTATAATCGGACTTGCTGTTGTTGCGGCATTCACAATAATAGTTGCGCAAAGTTTCAGACCAAATGAAATTCCAAACGGCTTTATAAATGATTGCGCAAATTGTCATATAAATCCTAACGGAGGAGGCACACGTAATGCTTTTGGATCTGCTGTCGAAAACGGATTCTTATCGCAGCCAGGTCCCGGCGGTCATGTACAATGGGGAAGCGCATTAGCTTCGCTTGATTCCGACGGTGACGGTTTTACCAACGGCGAAGAACTGCAGGACCCTTCCGGAGTATGGACAGGCGGATCTATAGGAAATCCGGCGCTTGTTACAAATCCCGGCGATCCGAACAGCCACCCCGATATTACTTCGGTTGATAGATCGAATGATATTTCACTCCCGGGAAATTATACGCTCGAGCAAAATTATCCCAATCCCTTTAATCCATCTACCGTTATTAATTTTTCCGTTCCTGAACAAAGTAATGTTTCATTAACTATTTATAATAGCCTGGGACAATTTGTAGAAGAAATTGTAAATGAAAATTTGTCCGCGGGTAATTATAATGTTCAATGGCGCGCGGTTAATTTATCAAGCGGCGTTTATTATTATACATTGGCAACGCAAAACTTTAGAGAAAGTAAAAAAATGATTTTAGTGAAATAACCTTTTGATATTTTTTATAAATAAGGCGGTTGTATGAAAGAATTGAAAGTACTGTTGTTTTTACTAACACAGATTATATTTTTAACTAAAACGGATGCTCTTCCTCGTTATGCTCTTAAGCTTGGTGATAATTGTGCTTCATGCCATGTTAACCCAACCGGCGGTAATATGAGAAATTTAAACGGATGGCATTTCGGTAAAAACCTGCTTGGAATGTTTACGCCTCATGATAAAAAGTTTAAACTTTCGCCCCAGCTGAACGAAAACATTTCATTTGGACTTGATTACAGAACCCAATTTTTATATTCGCAGGAAAAAGAAAAAACTGACTTTCAGGAAATGACCGGATCAATTTATGCCGATGTTGGCATTGGCGAAAAGATAAATGTATTTGCGCGGTATGACTTTATTAATTTTATATGGGAAGGTTATGCCGTTGCAAAAATATTGCCCAATGACGGCTACATTAAGGTTGGAACATTTCAGCCTAATTATGGAATAAGATTGGACGATCATACCGCTTATACTAGAGGCGGTGATTTCTTCCTGCTTTTTACACAAGGCGCCCGGCAGGGTTTATTATATGATCCTTTCTACCGTGAAACAGGAATTGAGTTTGGATTAAATTTCGCCGGCATCAGCAACTTTACATTCAGCGCCGGAAAAAATTCAGCCAATACATCTTTTCGTGCAGATCCAACTTATACGGCAAGACTTGAATTTACACCGCGCATAGGGGAACTTGGTATATTACTCGGCGCCTCTTCGGTTATAACTCATTTACCTCGTAGGTCAAATTTAATTGGCGGATTCTTTGGGATTGGATTCGGAGATTTCGCGCTGCTCGCGCAATATGATGTGGCCGAAGATTTAAGAGCAATTGATACGAAATCTAATTTTATGATGACGCAGGCTTCATATCAAATAATGGGCGGGCTCGAAGCTATCGTACGTTATGACAAAATTGATCCGGATAATGCCGTTGAGAAAGATGAAATATCACGGCTTGTTGTCGGTTTTGAATTCTTTCCTTATAGTTTTATAGAAATTAGGCCGCAGTATAGATTTATATTTGAGCACGAAGGAGTTGATAATAATTCGGCAGTGATTCAACTTCATTTTTGGTATTAAAATTTATTTTTGATTAAGATAATTGTCCCGTCTAGTTTTAGTCTTTTATGTAACAATCATTCTTGCATTTAGATGTGAGGGGTAATTGGAAATATAAGTATTTTAAAAAAAAGTGTTACATAAATTTTATTTTAGAAAATGATATTCGCCATAACGGTGCGGAACTAATTATTTATTATAACTACATTTAAAAGTCTACTTTAATAAGCGCAATACTTAAGAATTTACCCTCCGAAGCCTTTAGCGCAGGAGGGCTGCAACTTCCCCGCTTGACGAAGCGGGCGGATTGATTTACTTGTTAGCTGTCATTCCTAAACAATTTATTTTATTGCTTCTAAATTATATTAATTTTATAATTGTATTGCTATTGTCATTACAAAAGAAAAGAGAGTAAAATGAATAAATCAGCAACTATACAAGCGAGAATTGATCCTAACGTTAAGAATAAAGCTCAGAAAATTCTCAATAAATTGAATATTACTATGTCAGAGGCAATTTCAATTTTTTTAACTCAAGTTTCTTTAAATAAAGGAATTCCTTTTGAAATTAGAATCCCGAATGAATTAACAGAAGAAACTTTGCTAAAATCTGAAAAAGGCGAGAACTTACATATTGTTTCTGACAAAAAACAACTTTTCAAGGAACTCAGTAATTGAATCTTATTTATACTTCTCAATTCAAGAAAGATTTCAAGAGAGTTTCAAGTCAAGGGAAAGATTTGTCTAAACTTGAAGTTGTAATTGAAACTCTACTAATTGGTGAAAAGTTAGACCAAAAGTACAAAGACCACTCATTAATCGGAAAATGGAAAAATCATCGAGATTGTCATCTTGAACCGGATTGGGTCTTAATTTACAGATTAACTCAAGACTCACTAATATTAGAAAGAACCGGCTCCCATTCTGAGCTTTTTAGATAACTCCAAAATATTACAGCTAACATTTAGCTTATACAGAATTACCCGAATCGGTTTAACATAGGAAACGTAATAAATATAAGCTTACGAATGATGCAAAGGTGTCGGTAAAAATTATGATATAAACGCTTTGGAAATAGAAAACATCGGCAGAAAAAAGTTAATCAATTACATTTAACTCGAATAAAAGAAAAAACAACATCGAAAAAAATCAAGTTCGTTATTAAATATTTACATAATGAAATCAGTAAGTTTTATGCAGCGCAGGGAAATGTAATTATATAAATAATGGTTATGTTTACTGCATCCGTAGTAACCACAATTTTTATTTATCTCTATAAATATTATTAATTTTAATTTTCGGGTCGAGCATCTGTTTATTCTCGGGCCAATTATGAATCCTTTTTACAACTCCTATTCCGTTAATTACTTTTCCGAAAGCCGCGAATCCTTGACCGTCCGGATTTCTTTTACCGCCGAAATCAAGTTCGGGCTGATCGCCTATGCAGATAAAAAATTCGGAAGTTGCCGTACCCGGTTCATTACGCGCCATAGAAATTACACCGTTTTTATGAAGAATACCTGTTTTCTCAGTCGATTCATGTTCAATCGGCGTGAACATTTTATCTTCTTCATAAAGGCCGCCTTGAATTACTTCAATTTTAATATCATTATTAGGCTGGTTTTCCTTTGTAACAGTCCTGTAAAAAAAGGAATTAACAAAGGCGCTGCTGTCAACATATCTTAAAAAATTCGCGGCCGTTATCGGCGCTTCTTTTAAGTAAAGCTCTACTTCTATATCGCCTATTTCAGTTTCAATAACAATTACAGTATTATTTGAATGATAACCCCAGAACATAGATAAAACAATTAAAATAAGCGCTACAATTGTTATTATTGTTTTCATATTATACTTCTGTTATTTGTTGTTTGATTCTTGTTTAACTATTGTGCCGAAATTTTTTAATTCCTCAAATAAATTCTCAGCCGTAATAACTTCGGAAGAAGAAATATCAAAACCGCAGCTTTCAAATGCCTCTGCTATCCAGGTATTGCATGTGTTGAACAAATGATATTTCAAAACTGATTTATAAAATATAATTCTATTATTATCATTTTGCGATACTACCGTCAAATTTTGATTACTATCTTTTGTGAATGAAGAATCTATAAATCGGCATAATTTTATAAATTGAGTTTCCGTCAAATCAAATTTTATACAGTAATCGCTCCGTTCGGCAATTTTATTAATGTCATCATTTTTACCTTCAATCCGTACAACACTGTTTGTTGGAATTAATACTGCTTTTGCCCCCATTATAATGTCGGGATCCGGGTGCTGATAAAAATCTTCATCCCCCCATCCGATGTTAATATATTTGTAACCTATAAAATTCTTTGTTGCGGGAATAGTTTCATTGATTTCAGAATTAGCATTAAATATTAACCCTGTATGCAGGTTGTTCTTAACAAGATAAACCGATACAAATGATTGTAATAATATATTAATTAATAAGAATAACATCTTCAAACTATTTTCTGAATTTAAAGTAGAACCAAAATATTTTTTTAATAGATTGGAATAATATTAAAAAGAAATTTCCCACAAAGGAATATAACCTTCTTGACGTATAATTTTTTGACCTTCGGGAGTAAGAACCCAATCAATAAAATCTTTTATTTTACCCGTTGGGGATTTTGAAGTGAAAAAATGTAAATATCGAGTAATAGGGTATGTATCGTTTCTTGCGTTCTCTTCAGTCGGTTCAACATTATCAACAGTTGCGTGATAAACATCTTCTCCGAATCCAATTCCTCCGTATCCTATTGCGTTTATATTATCTTCTACGGCTTCAATTACGGCTTCTGTAGTTGAATAAATTTCTGCTTCCGTGCAGTACTCTTCGCCGTCAAGCACATGTTCTTGAAAATATAAATATGTGCCTGAATTTGGCATTCTGTTTAATATAATAATATTTTCGTCGTTTCCGCCGAGCTCGCTCCAATTTTTAATTTTGCATGTAAATATTTCTTTTAACTGGACCCGCGTTAGGTTTTTTACAGGGTTGGCGGGATTTAAATAAATGCTTAATGCGTCCTTTGCTAAAAGAAAATACATGCCGAGCGTGCCGTAATAATCCGCAAGAAGTTTTGCTTCTTCTGCTTTTAACAGGCGGGATGCCGTGCAGATATCAACTTCTCCTTTTATCATTGATTTAATGCCGTTTGAGGTTCCGCCTCCTTCAACGTAAATTGATGTTCCGGGGTTTCGATTCATATATTCATCGGCCAGCTTTCTTGTTAAAATTAGCATAGTATCAGAACCTTTGATTCTAATAATTTCTAATCTATACGGCTCGGCGCTGCAGCCGAGTATGAATAATAAAATTAAAAAATATCTATACATATAGTTATTATCTTTTTTCCGCTATTGATCTTAATCTTGCGTTTATATAAGGCGCGTCAGGATTCCATTCAGGTGCTTGACTTTCATTTGCAACATCAACAATAAAATTATAAAGAAAATTTATATGTTGAGCTGCCGCTTCAAAATTAATATCCTGCAATAAATCATCAAATGGAGAATGGTAAATATTCTCCTCGTAGTTGATTATTTTATTTAAACCTTCTTCCTCCGACAAATTTTCAAAATACGGAGCCTCCAGGACAAGCACCGAAGGAATTCCGGCATTAGCAAATGCGATTTGATCGGACCTGTTGAATGCCTCGGTCTGTTTAAAAACCGGAGGAATTGGCACGACGATTAAATTATTATTTGCCGCTGTTTTTTCAAGAATATTTTTTAATGTAGAATATCTGCTTCCTACTCCAATTATGCTTTTAAATCTGTCAAACGAAGCTATCCCGTCTATATTAATGTTTGCGGCTGTTTTATAAAGAGGCACAGCCGGATGATCGGTATAATAAATTGATCCGAGCAAACCTTTTTCTTCGGCGGTAACAAGCAAAAAAATGATGGAACGTTTCGGGGCGGTTTTCATTTTAGAAATGTTGGAAGCAATTTCGAGCAAGGCTGAAACTCCCGCCGCATTATCAAATACTCCGTTATAAATAGAATCCCCTTTAACCGCGGGTCCTATTCCTAAATGATCATAATGCGCGGAGACAATAACAAATTCGTTTTTTAATTCCGGGTCGCTGCCTTCAACTATTCCAATAATATTGGGCGCTACAAAATCACGGCGTTTAAATTCACCTTTAAATGATATTTTGGTCTCAAGCGGAAAACTAATAATTTTATTTTGTTCCGATAATTCATAAATATAATTTAAATCGTATTCGGAATTTAAAAATAGTTTTTCAGCCGTTTGAGGATTCATCAACGCGCCCAAATTACCTGTAACCGAATACGCAAGTGTCATATCCTCAAAAACAAATTGTTTCTTAAAATTCTCCCAGCTGTAAAAATTATTTTGTTTGATATTAGGAATGATTATTGTCCCTGCCGCTCCTTGTGAAATAGAAGTCCTTATTTTCGCTTCGGGATAACTATAAACCGTTGGAAGATCACCGTCAAAATACGACGGATCGTTTGATGCCGGTTCGCCTTCAAGCATCACTACTATTTTTCCTTGTGTCTCAATCGTTTGATAATCATTATAATCAAATTCGGGCGCGATTATTCCGTAACCGGCAAAAACCAATTCAACGGGCGCGGGAATAAAAGTTTGATCGCCTGATTTGTAAAGAAGATAATCATCGTTTAATTTTAGTCTTTGTTGTTCATTACCTGTGTATAGAATAAAACTTGAGGATGCTAATGCGGTACTTGCATGAAGAGGTATGTATTGATAATATGTATCCTTATCGCCGGCAGGTTTAAGATTTAATTGAGAATAAACTTGAGCAAGATATTTAGCGGCGAGATAACCGCCTGTGCTTCCCGTTCCGCGTCCCTCAAATAAATCGCTTCCCAAAACTTCAATATGTTTTCTAAATGATGACTGTGAAAAAATATTAATATTCTGCGAGGTAATATTATTTGATAATATAAATACAAGAACAAATATGATTTTCCCGGACAATTTCATACATCAATTAAAGAAATTTATTCAATTATAAAAACAAAAATAAATTTATAAAATCACTTTTCGCAATATACTTTTACGGCGTTCATATCTTTATCAATAGATTTTGTAACCATGCCTGCTATAAGCATATTAATTAATTTCGCGAATAAGTTTTTGGCCGACGCGTTCATTGTTACAGCAAGTATTGTTTTCCCGTTTTCTTCTTTAACGGTAAACAATGTATCCCATATTGTTCCGCCTGCCTCAGCAACTAACCTGATTTTTTCATCGATCTTATATTCAGTAACCTCAAGCTCGGTCGTCGCTTCTTTGCCTTTCATCATCCTTGTTTCTCGGAAACGCGCGCCTAAGCCTGTTTTGTTTTCCGATAGAAATTCTACATCTACAATATCATTTACAATCTTTGCGAATTCTTCGATATGAGCAATTGAATTAAATACAAGATTAATAGGCGCATTTATGGATTTTGCAAGAATTATTGGTTTCATATCTCTCCTTATTATAAAAAATCAATTTATAAACCAGGGAATAATTAATTATGACTATATAAAGTTAGATATCAGCTTTTAATTTTCTGCTGCATTTCCTCTCATTCCCCAAAGCAATATTCCGCAAACGGCCAGCATAGCAATTGATAAAGAAATCAAACCAAATTTAATTACTAATTCCTGCCAGAAAAGCCCCGTAGAATCATTCCCTGCGAAAGGCATCATCTCCGAACCGGCTCCCCAAATTCCCGCTAAAAACGTTGTGCCCCAATTTGTAAATGTGCCGAAAAGAGATAATCCGTAACCCCACTTTAACACGGAGTTTGACAAACGCAGTTTTGTCCAGATTAAACCGAACAAAATTAACAGCATACCGTTAAGCGTTCCTTCAAGATGACTTGAAAGTCCCATTCGCGGATTCTGCATTGCGGGTATTAAAAATCCGGTAATCAATCCTAATAAGAACAATAGAATGCCGTATCTGATAAGTTTACGGCCGAGTTGCAACTGTAAATCATTTATCATTTTTCTACTCTTATTTTTGTGAATAGTATTTATAAAATTTTGAGGTTAATTTTATTTCAGTTGAACTTATACAAATTTTATTTTACACTCAACTATTTAAATTACATACAAAAACAGAAAGCTCATCTTTGCTTACACAAGGCAAATTAAAATTTTCTATAAACTGCAAATAAGAAACATACAAGTAGTGCACAAGGATTATACAAGAAATGTATAAGTAACATACAAGGAATCAATAAGATAACAACAAGATAACTACAAGATAAGTACATAGTAACTAAGTTTAAAATCCATAATAAACCGCATTTGATTATAGAGTATTTATTAAAAACTAAATTCTGTTCCAATATTTAATTCAACTGCTTTTTGGTAAATATGGGAGGCAGTGGACAAATCTTGAATTGAGAGCCCAACACTTTTAAAAAATGTAATTTCGGTTTCACTTTCACGCGCGGGAATTTTTCTAGCGCATATTTGCCCGAGTGTTCCGTGCATTTTTTCCCACGACCATTTATTTTCGCTGACGGGAATAATAAAATCGCCAGCTTCTTTACGGCATGCATCAAAACTATCGCAGACACATTTTGATTTGATAATAGTATTGGTATCAATCTCTCTTGTAATAGGGGAGTGTGAACCGGCGCTGCAAATATGTGTTCCGGGTTTAATCCAATCACAATTTATCAGCGGTTCTTTCTTGTTTGATATTAGTGAAATTATATCTGATTCTCGAACCGCTTGTTCCGGATTTTCATAAATCACAATTTCACAATTAATTTTTTCAGTTAAGGAATTGAAGAAATTTTGTTTGTGTTCATTTGATGAACTTGTAACAATTATTAGTTTTCTTATATCTCTTACTTCGCTTATTGCAAGCGCATGAGGTTCCGCCATTCCGCCCGTACCAAAAATTGTGTGTACTCTTGCATCTTTCCTCGCTAAGTATTTTGAAGCGAGTCCGGCTACCGCCCCGGTTCGGTATGCCGTAATTTGTGTGCCGTCCATTATTGAAACCGGTTCTCCGGTTTTATTATCAAGCAATAAAATTGTACCGATTGTATTCGGCAGATTATACTTTTCAAAATTGTTTCTGAATACTGTTACAATTTTAGTCCCGAGAACTCCGCTTTCTTTCAAATATCCGGGCATAATTAGTTTCATTCCGTCGTGTTCGGGTAGGTTTATATAACTTCTTTCGGGCATGTCGACATTCTCATTCCCGAATTCTATAAAAGCTTTTTCTAGAATGTTAATCGTATCTTTTATTGTTAATATTTTTTGTATATCGTTTTTTGAAAGTAGTTTTATCATAAATAATCTCGACTTTATCTCAATCTAAATCTCAATCTTTATCTTAATCTTGACTATTATCTTAGTCTTCTATAAAATTATTTTTTTAGATAAAGATCAAGATAAAGACAATGATAAAAGATTAGTAAAGAGTCACTTAAATTCGCAAATATCATTTAGTTCTTTCCTTTTTATATCAGGTACCTTTACATTTTCCGCCGGATAACCGGCAACAAGTATTAAATAAGGTTTCTCATTCGAAGGTCTATTTAATATTTTATTTAAGAAATTCATTGGGCTTGGAGTATGAGTAAGAGTAGCTAATCCCGCATGGTGCAATGCGGTTATCAATATTCCAGTCGCAATTCCAACTGATTCTTTTGTATAATATTGTTTAACTTTTTGACCTTCCGGCATCAGTTCATACTTGCTTTCAAAAATTACAATTAGGTAGGGCGCTGTTTCCAGAAACGGTTTATGTTCATCGGTTCCCAAATGCGCCAAAGCGTCCAGCCATTCCTTCGGGGCTTTTGATGAATAAAATTCTTTTTCTTCCTCTTCGGCGGCAATTCTAATTTTCTTTTTAATTTCTTTGTTTTCAACCACTATAAATTTCCACGGCTGCATGTTTGCGCCGCTGGGAGCGGTTCCCGCCGCCTTAATGCAGTTAATTATAATTTCTTTCGGCACATGTTTATCAGAATAATCTCTGATAGTTCTGCGTTTGTTTACCTCAATAAAAAATTCTTCGGATCGTTTTAACATTTCATTTTCGGGATAAATTTTATGGTCATTTAATGAAATAAATTTTGCTTTCTTCATTATTCCTCCGTTCAGCAAAATGTTTTTGACGAAAATTCATTGTAATTTATTAAAATTCACTTGTAGTATAAAAATTAAAATTATTTTTGGATAAACACGCACTTTATTAACTAATATCTCGAAAAAAAAGAATTCTATTCTCCGTAAATATTTTTCAGCTCGTTAATACTTTTAGGTTCGCCAATAATTGTTATCCTGTCATTCTGCATTAATAATGTATTCCCTTTGGGCACAATAATATGTCCTTCTCTCAGCAGGGCGGCAATTAAACATTCTTCCGGAAGTTTTAGGTCCTTTATCAATTTACCGACAAGTAATTTTGATTTTAACTCGGTTGATATAAAAATTGATATAAAATTATCATTATGAAGAAGTACTTCTTTAAGCTGGTGTTCATCTTTGGCGGAATGCCAGTCGATTTTAAAATTATCTTCGTCTACTCTTCCCGCAATTTGAGCCAGCATTCTTAAATGCTGTGTAGGATTTCTTTCCGGTGAAACAAGAAAAAATATCGCATGGACTGTTTGAATGCCTTCTTCTTGATGCGTCAAAGGGTCATATAACTTTATTTTTATTCCGTTTTTTGCTCTCATTAAAACCATTTCGGGATGATCTAACTCTTTTACTTTAAAATGAGGAAGCGCAACGTCATTTGTTACGGGGGTTGCGCCGACTCGGGTTCCTTCAAGTATTTGTTTTGTAATTTGATTTGCAGACTGCGGAATTATTGTTGATAAATTTTTAGCGGCAATTTCTACAGCATCTTCAAAATTCATTTCTAAATTTAAATCAATTACTATGCTGCGCATAACTATTTCATTAAAAGGATCTCCGGCGCGCAGTCCTTTTTCTTTTAATATGCCTCTAAGTTCGCTGTCCAATCCTTCGTACCTCTGTTTACCTAATCTCGCGAAAATATGGTATATCGCTCCTGTTCTTCCTACACGCGATCGGACATAATAAAAGTACCATAATATACAAATCAAAATTAAGCCCAGACTGAAAGACAATGGAAGCCATCCCATTTCAACAATTAAATAAAGAGGTGAAATTATTCCAACAATCTGCATCCATGGATAAAATGGGGAGTAATAGCCGGGGTCATAAGATTCTATTCTACTTTCTCTCATTACGATAACGGCAAAACAAACTAGGGCAAACATCAATAACTGAAAAGCGCTGGCTAATTTTGCGATACCCAGAGGATTTAAAAATAATAGTATAATTACAATGGACGAAATTGTAAAAATGAGCGACACCGTTGGAGTGCCGAACCTGCCCAATTTTCTGAATATAGAAGGCATAATATGATCGCGGCTCATAGCAAGAGGGTAACGTGATGCGCTCAGAGTTCCGGCATTTGCAACTGATATAAAAGCTAGAATTGCTGCGGTTGACAGGAATACAACTCCGACTTTCCCGAATAAAATATCGGCAGTTTGTGCAACAGGTGTTAAACTTGCTTTAAGTTCCTCAATAGGAAGCACGCCTACCATAATTGCCGTACCGAGAACATAAATTAGAATTGCTATTCCTAGAGCTAGCAGTATTCCTCGCGGCAAGTTTTTTTCGGGGTCAATTATTTCTTCGGAGAGACTTGCTACTTTTGTTACGCCTACATAACTGATATAAACCAATCCGGCGGTAGCTAAAATATTGTCGAAACCCGCATCCAGAAAATTATCGAAATGATCTGAATGTATTTCGGGGATTCCTCCTGCTATAAAAAAAAATAAAATTATAAGAAGTCCGCTTACTAAAAATACCTGAAGATCACCGCTTTTTTTTGACCCAAAAATATTTAATATACCCAAAGCAACGGCTAGAGCAACGGCGACGGGTACAATTGAAATTTCCGGAATGAATAATTGTATATATGCACCCATGCCAATTAATGCGAATGCTACTTTCAAAATAAGAGCAAGCCAGGTTCCGAGACCGCTTATGGTTCCGAAAAGCGGGCCTAATGTTCTGTCTAAAAAATAATAAACACCACCGGCGCGAGGCATTGCGGTGGCAAGTTCAATTATACTGAACATAGCAGGTATTAATGGAATTGCTGCAATTAAATATGCAATTACAATCGCGGGTCCAGCAAGCCTAGCGGCTAATCCTGGCAGTAGAAAAAAACCCGCGCTTAATGTTGTGCCGGCAGCTATTGCGAATACATCTAATAGCCTTAATTCTTTTTTCAAACGTCTGGAACGTTTTAATTGTATCATACAAAATATATTTAATAATGAGATTAGATTTCCGCATGACGTATTCTAATTTCAAAATACTAAAATTTGTTTCTATTAGAAATCCCTTATGCATATTTAAGTAAACTTTCAGTAACGGGATTTCGTTGTTTTAGTAAAATATTTAGAATATATTAAAACCAATTATTAAACACGGTGTTTTCATTATTATTATTGTGCTTCTTGTTAACATCGGATTTGGTATCATATCATTATTAAAATAGTAACTTCAAAGCAATAAAAGATGGGCAATATGGGAATACCATTTAAGAAAATTGGGTTAGCTATAACTTTTTCGCCGACAGGCAAGGCTTTATTATATGAAGCCGGAAGACTGGTAAAATTATTTGCCGCTGAAATTGTTTTAATTCATAACGGCGAAAAAACATTGGAAGCAGAAACTAAATTGGCAGAATTGATTGAGTCTGCCGGGTTTAATTTCTCTTCTGTAAATATAGAGTGGGTGAAAGGAGATATTGCCGATACCATCATTAATAAGGCCGTGGAAAAAAATGTTGATCTGCTATTAGTAGGAGCTTTGGAAAAAGAAAATATTATTAAATATTATTCCGGTTCTGTTGCAAGAAAGATAATGAGACAAGCAGGATGCTCTGTTCTTGTATTAACCTCCCCTTCCGAAACCCCGGTTAGTTTTAAGAAATTTTGCGTCTCGGTTGATTATTCCATGCAAAGTGAAAATGCGATTAAAACAGCGTACGATTTAGCGATGCTTGAAAAAGCTGAGAAGCTGATATTAATTAGAGAGATTCAGGCTCCGGGACTCGCTATGACAGTTCAGGATTCAGGATCTATGAGAGAGGTTGAATTAGCGAGACAAACATGGGCAAAGGAAGAAAAAGATAAAATGGAAATGCTGATAAAGGAAATGAATTTAACGGAGATTGATATTGAAACACATTGTTTGTACGGTAAGGAAGGATATGAAGCAAATAAATTTGTAGAACAAATTAACGGAGATATTTTTGTTGTCCCGGCTCCTCAAAAGAAACTAAAATTATTCGATAGAATATTTCAGCATGATTTTGAGTTTACATTAAAACAAATCCCGTGTCCAGTTTTAATAATTAGAAATCCCGGTAAATAATGAGTCAGCTATCATCAACGGAACTATTTCAGTTTATATTGGCCATTACCGTAATGTTAGGCTTCGGTAAAGGATTCGGAGAATTATTCCGTAAACTGAAACAAGCTCCTGTAGTAGGAGAAATAATTGCAGGAATTATTTTGGGTCCTACTATACTCGGATATTTTTTCCCCGATCTTCTAAAATTTGTTTTTCCGGAATCCGGTCCGGTAGGATATTCGCTCGAAGCAATAACTCAGCTTTCGATATTGTTCCTTCTTTTAGCCGTGGGCTTAGAGGTGGATCTCGGAATTTTAATACGGTACGGAAAGTCGGCCCTTATAACAACATTCTACGGAATGCTTATCCCTTTTATATTCGGTTTCGCAGTCGCTTTTTTAATACCACAGTTTTTTATTGATAATCCGGATGAAAGATTAATTTTCGCTCTTTTTCTGGGTACGGCTTTATCAATATCTGCTCTTCCTATAATTGCTCGCACGCTGCTTGATCTCAATATATTCAGAACAAAACTTGGAATGATGATTATCGCATCGGCTATGTTTAATGATTTAATTGGATGGATTGCGTTTTCAATATTTTTAAGTGTTGCCGAAGGAACAGGCACAGGTTTGTCAATTGTTTCTCCTATAGTATTAATTTTATTATTTACCGCCGTAATGATAGTTATAGTAAGGAAACTATTTCATAGGATGATTCCTTGGGTGCAGAAAGAGTTAAGCTGGCCCGGGGGCATAATCGGATTTATTATGGTAATGGGATTAGTAGGAGCGCTAATAACGGAAAAACTAGGTATGCATACAATACTCGGCGCGTTTATTATGGGCGTTGCGCTTGGCGATTCAGTTCATCTCCGCGAATCCACAAGAGAAATAATACAGCAGTTTATTACAAATATTTTCGCCCCGCTGTTCTTTGTTTACATTGGATTAAGAATTAATTTCCTCACGGCTTTTGATCCTACAATTGTTATTATAGTTCTGGTACTTGGTTTCGCGGGGAAAATAATCGGGGCAGGATACGGAGCCTACAAAGGGGGTTTCGGTAAAAACGAGTCATTTGCCGTAGGATTTGCTATGAACAGCCGCGGCGTGCTCGAAATTATTTTAAGTTTGTTCGCTCTTGAAATGGGAATAATTAACGAATCATTATTTGTCGGTATTATTTTTCTTGTAGTTATAAGTTCAATTTTAAGCGGTCCGCTTATTAAACTTTCTCTCGGCAAAGATAAATTAAAAGGATTTGTTCAATTATTGTCTTCGGAAGATATTGTAATCAGCAACGCTGTTTCCAAAAGAGATGCCGTAATGGAACTTGTTGAATTGGCATGCTCAAAACATAAACTTGATAAAACAAACGTATTTAACGAAGTATGGAAAAGAGAGGAATCATTATCTACCGGTATTGAAAACCACCTTGCAATTCCTCACGCTAAAATTGATATCAAAAAACCAATTGCAGTTATTGCATTAAATAAAGACGGACTTAATTTTGAAGCTGCTGACAATGAGCTTTCAAAAATTATTGTTCTCCTGCTTACACCTAAAAATGAAAATGAGCTTCAGCTAAAACTGCTTTCCGAAGTCGCTAATCTGTTCGCGGATAAAACCAATTCAAAAGAGATAATTAACTCAGATTCGTCTGAAGAGATTTTGTCAAAGTTAGTTAAGATTAAATCGCGGATGGAGTAAAAGCCGAATTAATTTTGATAAACATCATTTCAATTTAAGCGGTTTTAATTCCGTAATTATCATTTTTTCGCTTTAAAATGAATGGCTTAACAACTGTTTTAAGCTAATATATTTTCTTCCCAAATTTTATGCTGCAATTTTTCTCATCAGTTTTCTTTTTGCAATAGGAAGCAAGGTCTCATCAAAAGGAAAATCAATGTTTATTATTACATTATAGGTTGCCGGATTGGGCAAATCGGGGTATTTCCTAATCAATTCTAATTTTATATTTTCAACCGCTATTTCATTTACGGCTGATTCAAAAGTTTCAACAAAACTTGTTTTTAATGATCGGAAAGGAATCTCCGAAGAAGCTATAATTGATAACTCAAATCTGAATACTTGGAATAAGTTTTTTTTCAAATCGGGAATTAGAAAATATCCCTCATCTTTATATAAAGGATGAATACCGAATTCCTCTATTTTTATATTCTGTTCAACAAAATCATATATTGCTTTCCCTTCGTCCAAACCTTCGCTTAATTTCGGCATAGCCCAATCAATAAACTCAAATACTTTATCCATATCATTTTCATTTAATTGGTCTTTTTCATAAATGAGTTTCTTCTCAGTAAAATCAAAACCAGCTAATTTATTGGGCATTCTGTTGGCGAAGTCGTTTCTTTTATTTAATAATGTATTAAGATTTTGATACAATTCAACAAGCTCGCCGAACGGAGGAAATAATTTATTCTTGTGAAATAGATCCAAATAATTTTTCATAGTTGCTAGTACCATATACTGACTGAACTCGCTGTCCGAAGCCGCGGTAATAAATGTATTTAATGTTAACTTTTCCATAATGTTCTCCAATTAAAATTGGTGCATCTGTTTTTAATATCGAATAAAATTTTAAAATATTTAATGCATTTATAAATCAATAAAATCGTAAAATTGATGTGTGAAGTTTTCTTATATTCGAAACAGAAAACTAGATTTATTGATTGAATGAATGATTTTGAAACTCGTTTAATCTATTAAGTATTCAAATAAAAATTTACGGAATAATTTATGAACCAATCTCTTTCAATAAACAGTATAATTGAAGCTTCCAAAAGAATTAAAGATTACGCTCACCGCACTCCGATTTTAACATCGGGTTCAATAAATAAAATTGCCGGATGCAGCATTCATTTTAAGTGCGAAAATCTTCAGAAAGTCGGAGCGTTTAAATTCAGGGGAGCGTTTAATGCGGTTGCTTCATTAAAAAAGGAAGAACTTGAGAGAGGAGTGGCTACACATTCTTCCGGGAATCACGCGGCAGCGCTCGCGTTAGCCGCTCAAATGCACGGCGTTAAAGCCTATATTATAATGCCTCACACAGCGCCGGCAATAAAAAAGAAAGCGGTAGAAGGTTACGGCGCGGAAATAGTTTTCAGCGAACCTACATTGGAATCAAGGCAGGATACCTTAAATAAAGTGGTTGAAGAAACCGGAGCTCATTTTGTGCCGCCGTTTAATGACACAAGAGTAATTGCGGGGCAGGCAACAGCAGCTTTAGAATTAATTGAAGAGACTGAAAAATTAAATTTTATAATCGCTCCGGTAGGCGGCGGCGGATTATTAAGCGGCACTTCGCTGTCTGCGAAATTTTTCGGGAATGATATTAAGGTAATCGGCGCTGAACCGAAAGGCGCCGACGATGCGTTTCGTTCGATACGCGATAATAAAATTTATCCTTCGGTAAATCCGCAGACAATATGCGACGGACTTTTAACATCTCTGGGGGATATTACTTTTGAAGTAATAAAAGAAAACGTTAATGAAATTATAACAGTAAGCGAAGAAACAATAATTGAAGCAATGCGTATGATTTGGGAAAGAATGAAAATTATAGTTGAACCATCTTCTGCAGTTGTGCTTGCAGCAATTTTAGAAAATAAAGAAAAATTTAAGAATAGAAATATCGGTGTTATTTTATCCGGCGGAAATGTAGATCTGGAAAAGCTGCCGTGGAATAAATAAAGGCGATTCAAAGAACCGCCAAATTAAAATTCTTGTGTCTTGAATCTTGATACTTGTGTCTTACATCTCACATCTTGTGTCTAGTTCAGTCCACACATACCGCTTGCGCAGCTTGATGCAGCCGGAACACCGCAATTTCCGGTTGAGCATCCGCCTCCGGCGGCAGGTTCAACAGAAGCCGCAAAAGAGGAAAATAATTTTTTACTGTTTTCGGAACCGCATGAAGGGCATTCAATTTTTTCGGCGCTGCTTAAAGATTTATGGTAAACTTCATATTTACCGCTGCATTCTTTGCACTGATATTCAAATACCGGCATAATCTTTCTCCGTAATATTATTATTAGTTTTCTATAAAATATTTTCTCTTCGTGACTTTGTGTCTCGTATGTTAGTAATACGAAATAAAAGTTAATTTGTTCTAAAAAATACTGGCTTAAGGAATAGTAGAGCGGTTCGTGCCTAGATACATAAAACAAATGATATCGTCACAAAGAAATT
>JAHJUE010000015.1 GCA_018829205.1 Bacteroidota bacterium | reverse complement strand
TCGAACGATGTTTTTTCAGGAAGGATTGTTTCTAACAATTCTCTTAGTTTTGGAATATTCCATTGCTTATTTCCTAAATCATAAATAAGTCTTCCTATTGTTTCTTCTGAATTTACTTTAAAGAAGTTAAAGAAAGACCGGCTGGCTTTAAGCACTCTTAAATCTTTGTCCAAAACTAGAAGAGGTTCGCGGACAGTATTAATAATATTTTCGGCGAACTCACTATTTTCAAAAACTGTTTTCAATTTAACTTTTGAGCTTTGCAAATAATCAGCAGATTTCAGTATTTCTTTTTTATCAGTTTTACTCATAATTGCATTCTGTGTTTAAATCAAGTTTCAGCTATTAGTATGATAATACAATCCATCAAAGGGATGAAAAAAGAACTACACCATTAGGATGAGTTAATATTCCAATTTAATGATTATTATATCCTGAGTTATTTTTTAACAATATAATGCTTTGGTTACTTTTCCTTTAAGGAGGGATTATGGATGATGCAGAAAAATATTTTCAAGATATTGTCGATTTTTTAAGTGTTCCAATATTCACTGTTGGTAATTCAACAATTACGTTCTGGACTTTAAGTTACCTTTTATTGCTTCTTATTATGCTTTTTTATATTACAAAAAAATTAAATAAAATAATTATCTATAAACTTTTAGCAAAAAGCAAAATAGATTTAGGCGTTCGTATTGCTGTAGGAACGATATTCAGGTATGCAATATTAACATTTGGTTTTATAATTATTATTCAAACCGTGGGTATAAATTTGAACAGTCTTACCGTTCTTCTCGGCGCACTTGGAGTCGGTATCGGTTTCGGTCTCCAAAATATTACAAATAATTTTGTTAGCGGAGTAATAATTTTATTTGAAAGACCTATTAAAGTTGGCGACAGAATTGAAGTCGGCAATATAAACGGCGATGTCACAAATATCTCAATGCGTGCGACAACAGTTTTAACAAACGATAATATTTCTATAATTGTGCCTAATTCGGAATTCATTTCTTCAACTGTAATTAATTGGAGTCATACTGATAAAACAGTGCGGTTCAGTTTCCCTGTTGGTGTATCATATAAAGAAGATCCGGAAAACATTAAAAATATTTTATTTACTATAGCGTCCGAAAACACGGATGTACTTAGCGAACCTGAACCTAAAGTTCTGTTCGATGAATACGGAGATAGTTCTTTGATGTTTAATCTTAGTATTTGGACAAATACATATTCTGATAAACCCGCTTTGTTGAAGAGTCAGCTTTATTTTGAGATATTCAAAAAGTTTAAGGAATGCGGTGTTGAAATTCCCTTCCCTCAGCGTGATTTGTATATAAAAGAAATGCCTTCAAGCGAAAAGATATTAAATCAATAAGTTGGATTTGTTAATTGTTTGAGAAAATAAAACTTCCCCGTATAAACACGGGGAAATTTCTAATCTTAATTATATTTTAATCTATGCAACGATTCTTACTAAAATCAACACATTGTTATTTACTTTAGTCCGCCGCTTTCGGCCGCATCTTTAAGTTTTTCATTAGCGAATATTGCAATCTCAACTCTTCTGTTCATACGCTTTCCGCTATCGCTGTCATTTGATGCAACAGGTTCGTTTTCGCCAAGACCAACAACTGAAAATCTTGAAGATGAAACTCCCTGCATGCCCGTAAAATTAGAAACTGTTTTAGCTCTGCTTTCGGACAAGGTTTGATTGTATTGATCAGATCCGTCAGAATCAGTATGTCCAGTTACTAATATATTTGTATCTGGATATTTATTTAAAATTACAGCTAGTTTACTAATGTTGGTTTTGGCTTGAGGTTCAAGCGTTGAAGAATTAGTAGCGAATAATATTCCGGAATCGAATGTAATTTTTATACCCTCCCCGACTCTTTCAATATTTGCTCCTGAAATATCGTTCTGCATTTCTTCAGCCTGGTTATCCATATAATTTCCAATTAAAGCTCCGGCCGTACCGCCGACTGCAGCGCCAATTATTGCGCCAAGCACTGTATTGCCTGCATAATGTCCTATTACTCCACCGACAGCTCCGCCGCCGGCACCGCCTATTAGCCCGCCTTTAACAGCGTTGCTGGCTCCGCATCCGTTAATTATTACCATGCCAATTAACGCGGTAATCATAACCATAACTTTTATTTTTTTCATTCTATTACTCCACTACGTTTTAATAATTATTAAAATGTTTACAACAGAATATTTTTTCTATTCAAAGAAATATCTTATTCCAAGCCCTGCGTCAACTCCAAGCCCGGTTCTATTAGTAAGCTGTAACACAGGCACTAATTCCAGAAAGATATCAATCGGAGTTGCGTGAGGAAACCATGCAATTCCAAATACACCTCTTATACCAATTGATTCATCATAACCACCGCCGGTATTAATCCTGGCTCCAAGTCCGTAATAAAGTGGAAATTGTTCCGAAGAACTAATTGCGTTAAAAGAATGCCATAAATAATCCATATGAAAATGCACCCTGCTGCCATTGTCATAAGAACCTTCATAATTTATTCTATCTCCGCCAACGCCAACGCCAAGGCCGAAATCAAATGCGTTAATTTTTGACGTCCAAAGTTTTGCGCTTATACCTGTTGGTTCTCCTAAGATAAGTCCCATACCAAAACCATGATCTTGGGCAGAAATTGGTTTCGCTAAAAACATAAGCAATCCAAATCCAATAAAAAACAGAAAATACTTTTTCATAACTATAACTCCTTTAATATTTAGAATATTTATTTCTCTCTTATTCTAACTTTTTATAAATCAGTAACTATTTTTGCTTCAATTACTTTTTTCGGCTTTTACTTTCTTTATTTTCGTGATTATTACCATTGTTATTTCCACTATTTTGTTTTTTCATCCAGTTATTATGCTGAGGATGATTTTTATTAGCATAATATTTTGAATCGCGGCTGTCGCGTATTACAATCTGATCGTGACGGTTCTTTAATGAACCGTATTTTACCCGATGCTCTTTATTGTAACGATAAGGTTTATCTTTATTTATAACTACCTTATAAGCTTTATATAAATTATAGTCCTTAAAGCGGTAGGGCAAATATGAGGAAGTTACCCAATTCCCTTTCTCATAAAAGATGAATTTTTGCTGGGAAACACTGTAATATGTTTCTATTTCGGGGATAAAATAGTATTCAACTGCATCATAGCCAACAGGACCCCACGCCGGTTGACTGTTTACATTTATTTCTAACTGTACTTGTGATATAATGGGATCAGTAAGAACAATTAAAATTCCCGTTAACAAAATCATAAAATATATTTTTCGCAATTATATTTACTCCTCAAATTTTAGCTTTAACAACAAGATCAAGTTATTTTATAATTCTAAAAACTATTCTTCTGTTCAGCGCTCTGCCTTCTTCAGTCGTGTTATCAGCAATAGGATTGCTTTTTCCGTAACCAATGGTTGATATTCTGTTTTCAGCTATACCGTTAGCGACAAGATAATTTTTGACTGTTTGAGCACGCTCTTCTGAAAGTATTTGATTGTATTCCTTTGTATCTATATAATCTGTATATCCTTCAATCTCAATATTTACGTTTGGATTATCTTTTAATAATCTTACTGATTTATCAAGTACAGTGTATGATTCAGGTAAAAGCTCAGATTTGTCAAACGCGAAATTAACGCCGACAAGTACCAATCTATCTTCAGATACCGCGTAAATAGTTTTTTCAACAACTACTTCTTTTATAACTTCTTTTGGTATATGATTTTTAATCATTTCGTCAATTCTATTATAGTCCGTCATATCTCTATTATCTTGAGCAACGCCCTGACAAGGTTCACACTGTTCTGACGGTTTACCTTGATCAAAGAACAAATTAAAGCCCGCGCTTAAAACTAAGTATGTATCACGTCCGTTTAACTCCGTTGGAACTATTGTACCGTCGAGTTCTGAATTATTTGTCCAGTGATAACCAAATTCTGTAACTATACTCCAACTTGGATTTAATTTGAATTCAGCGCCTGTACCGACAGTTAAATGAGATCCAAATTTATTATCGTCCGGATAAACTGTTTGCCCGTTACTTATTGTTTTATAATTACCTCCGACTCCGGCATAGATATAAGGTGATACCGGCGCGCATGGAACAAGATAGTATAACAAATCAAGATCGCCCGTTAATAGACTTGTTTTTTCCGTGATCTGATTGTAAACAGGATCGTTCCATTGACCTTCGATATGCAAATAACTTCCTTTTAATCTTAACCCAACGTGTTCTGAAAAATTTCGTTGGAGCGATAAGTATCCGCCGTAATTAGAATTTAAAGAGGTTACGTTTACCGAAGAAAATCTGGGATAACTGAAACCGAAACCGAAAGCCCAGCTATCTGTTACTGTTTGCCCTTGAGAAACTCCCATGCCAACAGTCAACATAATCGCAATTGTTATTAAAATTTTTTTCATTTTAGCATTCCTTTTATATTTTTTTTGAAAAATTTAATTTCCTTCAGCTAAACAGTATAAATTTATTTTTAATCTATTTTTGAAATTGATAACATATTATATCTACTGTTTTGAAAATCAGGAGAGGAGTTTATCTCCCCTCTCCCTTAATCATTCATTTCAATCTGTCATCGTATCGTTTTCCATAATCATATTTTATAATTATCTAAAATCCTTAATATTATCTTTTGTCTACAATATTTGATTCTAATGTTACTGCAGCAATTCTTGTTAACGCTCTTCCGGTCAATACCGCACCGGTGGTTAAAGTGATAGCCTGGTCAGCTAGGATATTTCCGTAGAAAACCGAATTAGTACCAAGAGTAGCTGAAGTTCCGACCGACCAGAAGATGTTTTCCCATTTAGCGCCTCCGGCAAGAACAATGCTTGTGCCTGCATCTGTTATAAATGTAGACCCTACTTTGAAGATCCATACAGCGTTTTCATTTCCGCCGGCATCCAGAGTTAAAATACCGTTTGGTCCTGTACCAGATATTCCGCTTGTAGTAGAGTTAACATAAAGTCCGGGAGCAAGAGTTAAACCGCCTATTTGTCCGGGCAATGAAATTGCGTCTAATGATCTTCCCTGTGCGTCGTTATAAGCAGCCGTTAAAGCGCCCTTTGCAGCATCCACTATAGGATCAGCGCTCATATAAAGCGTACCATTAACAACTCCGGGAGGGAAACCATTAATTGTTGAGGTAGGAAATGCTCCGACATCACCGTAAATTATAGATAAACCGATGTTAGAAACTCCGGAACCTGCAAGTATCGCAAAATCGCCTGCCGAGCCAAGATTCACCGTCGCGGGACCAGATGGCGCAGTCAAAAGAAAATTAGCAGTTAATGTTCTGTTTCCATTTATTGTAAATTCATAATTTGCATTAGTTGAGACTTCTAATCCACCTTCAGTCCAGTTGGTAAATTCATATCCGAGATTTGCGGTCGCAGTTACTGTAACCAAAGAACCTTCATCATATGTACCGCCGCCGTTTGTTGTTCCGCCTGCAATAGGATTTGATGATAGCGTTACTAAATATGCTGAAGGAAGTACATTAAAGTTTGCAACTAATGTTGTATTTCCTTCTAATGTGAATTGATAATTTGAATTTGTGGAAACTTCATTTCCGTTTTCCGTCCAATTAACAAATTCATATCCGAGATTTGCAGTCGCAGTTACTGTTACAGAAGCACCAAAATTATATGATCCGCTTCCGTTTGTTGTTCCGCCTAATGCAGGATTTGATGATAGCGATACTGTATACTGTATTGGTGCAAAGTTAGCAGTCAATATTTTATTTCCGTCCAAAGTAAATTCATAAACAGCATTTGTTGATACCGGGTTTCCATTTTCTGTCCAGTTAGTAAATGTGAATCCGGCGTTAGGTGTTGCGGTTACCGTAATTAAATCACAAGAATTAAAGGTACCGCTTCCATTTGTAGTACCGCCGTCCAATGGATTAGATGACAAGCTTACAGTGTAAGGAACCACAGTTGTAAAACTCCACACATAATTTTCTTCAAGAGATGTGCCTGTCAGGTCTCTGGCTCCTGTAGTTATTGTGGCTATATAAGTTGCATTAGGTAAAAGACTATCCGAAGGATTAAAAGTTGCGGTATTACCTATATAACTTACTGTGCCAGCAATAAATCTATTATCTCGCATTAAAGTAAATATTGCGGTTGTAATGGTTGAAGCATTCATAGGTTTACTAAATGTAGCTGTAATACTTTTGTCCAATTGAACGCATATCTCTAAATCATCCGGATCAGTAGAAACTATTGTTGGAGGAATAATAACCGGAGATGATCCAGTTGTAAAACTCCATACATAGTTATTAGCCAATGAGTTACCGGCAAGATCTTTAGCTTCACTTGTAATAGTTCCCGTATAAACAGTATTGGGAGCCAGGTTACTAGCAGGGGTAAATATTGCCGTTGTGCCGGAGTAAGAAACAAAACCCGAAACAGAGTTATTACCCTGTTTTAAAGTAAATGTAGCTCCGGTAATCGTTGAAGCATTCATTGTTTTGCTAAATGTGGCCGAAACTTTCTGATTTAACGGTACATTTATATCAGCATCAGCCGGGACAGTAGAAATAACTGTTGGCGGAGTGATTACAACTGAAGAACCGGTTGTAAAACTCCAAACATAATTATTTACTAATGCGTTTCCTGCAAGATCTTTTGCGCCTGAAGTAACTGTTGCCGTATAAACTGTATTAGACGTTAAATCATTAGCCGGTGAAAATATTGCAGTTGTACCGGAATATGAAACGAATCCTGAAACTGATGTAGTTCCTTGTTTTAATGTAAAAGTTCCCGATGTAATCGTTGTTGCATCCATAGTCTTACTAAATGTAGCGGAAACTTTTTGATTAAGCGGAACATTTATTTCATTATTTAATGGATCTGTTAAACTTACAGTCGGAGGAGTAATAACAACAGCAGATCCGGTAGTAAAACTCCATGTATAATTATTTTCTAATGCATTTCCAGCAAGATCTTTAGCACCTGTTGTTATAACAGCGCTATAAGTTGAATTTGGTAAAAGATTATTTTCCGGTGCGAAAGTAGCTGTGCTACCCGAGTATGAAACGAATCCCGTAACCGAATTTGTACCTTGCAATAATGTGAATGTTGCATTACTAATAGTAGTGGCATCCATAGTTTTACTGAAAGTCGCAGCTATTTTTTGGTTTAAAGGCACACCTATTTCTGCATTAGCCGGATCAGTAGAACTTACAATAGGCGGGGTAATAACTACGGCAGCGCCTGTTGTAAAACTCCATTCATAATTATTTGCTAAAGCATTTCCCGCAAGATCAGTAGCGCCTGTAGTAATTGTTGCCGTATAAACGGTATTTGGCGCTAAATTATTAGCCGGGGCAAATATTGCCGTTGTGCCAGAATAAGAAGTAAATCCTGAGACAGATGTTGTTCCTTGTCTTAGTGTAAATGTTCCCGAAGTAATTGTTGTAGCATCCATTGTTTTGCTAAATGTAGCTGCAACTTTTTGATTTAGCGGAACATTTGTTTCTAAATTTGCCGGATCAGTTAAACTAACAATTGGCGGCGTAACTATTGCAGTGGCGCCTGTTGTAAAACTCCATACATAGTTATTAGCCAATGCGTTGCCTGCAAGATCTTTTGCTCCAGTAGTAATTGTGCCTGTATAAGCTGTATTTGGCATTAGATTAGTCGAAGGCGCAAAAATTGCGGTTATACCTGAATAAGAAACAAATCCTGAAATCGGTGTTGTTCCTTGCAGAATAGTAAATGTTGAGGATGTAATAGTTGTCGCATCCATGGCAACACTAAACGTAGCCGCAATTTTTTGATTGATGGGTACGCCCGCTGCGCCATTAACAGGATCTGTAGAACTTACAGTCGGCGCTGTAACTGCTGCGGCTGAGCCGGTTGTAAAACTCCAAATATAGTTGCTGCTTAGTGAAACTCCCATAAGGTTTTTTGCCATTGTCGTAATTGTGGCAGTATAAACTGTGTTGGGTGATAAATTGCTTGTCGGCGCAAATGCAGCAATTGTTCCTGTATAAGAAACTGTGCCCGAAACAAATGATGTTCCTTGCATCAATGTAAATGTCGCCGTTGTAATTGTTGAAGAGTTCATATCTTCACTGAAGGTTGCCGTAATTTGCTGATTAAACGGAACCTCTGCCGCGGCATTCTCAGGATTTGTAGAACTCACTGTTGGTGTGGTTGTAAGCGGCGGAGAAGTTAATCCATCTCGCTGCTCGCAGCCGGCCATAATTATAATTGTAAGTAATGGTATCAACCACAACATAAAATAGTTTTTAATTTTGTTCATTTTATTTCAACTCCTATGATTAATTATTTTTCTTTACTTATTCTGAAATAAAATACACTGTTAATAGGCATGTTGTAATCGGTCAAAAGAATGAAAAGAGAACTAATACTTTTGGGTGAGAGATTGCCCTATCTATAATTGTATTTCATCGATCATTGATCGTTTTAAATAATATTACAATTGATTTTGTAATTATCTTTTTGTTTTTCCTTTCTTAATATCTATTCTTGATCCACACGAAGAACCGGAGTAATACCGGATTGAATTACTATTGTGAAACGTTTGTCTTTTTCCGCGAAAAAAGTAATTGAAGGTGAAATCGATTCTTTCTGTATAACCGCTGTAACGATAGTATTTCCTTCCGCAACTATTTGATACTCAGTTGTCTGCCCGGCCGCTACTTCGTTAATGTTAATCGTATTTCCTCCGGATGTTTGAAACTGAACATTTGCTTTATCAGAGCGTTCGTTTTGGACTCTGAATTTCGGATCAGTTTCTTCTGAACAACCAATGATTGTTATTATGAATACAAGGCTTAAAATGCCAACAATTATTTTTTTCATCTTTTTCTCCTTTTATTTTGTCAATTATTGACAAATTCTTTATTGTCTCAATTTATTTTGCGAAGAAAATAAATCGCTTAATTTTTAACTTAGATATTGCCATAGCCTATAGTTAAATATTTAATTATTGTTATTTATCAATTATAATTTCCGGCGATTTTCCAATACTGATTATGATTGTATAAGCTGTATTTTTTGCTGCCATAAAAGAAACCGACTCATTTTGAATTACAGCCGTTGCAGTAATATTTCCCTCAGGAATTGTTTGATATCCGGAAGTTTCACCCGGTTCAACATCATTAATTTTAATTTTATTGTTTTCGGATGATTGAACAAGAATATTAACTGTATCAGATCTTTCGTTCTTGACTCTAATTTGAGGATTTGTATCTGTTGAACAACTAATGAATGCAGCAATAAATACAAAACTTAAAATTCCAATAACTATCTTTTTCATTTGATTTCCATTGTTTATTGCCGCATTAATTTCATGCGGCAGATTTTAATTAACTATTGTTTACCATTGATATACTTTTAGAAATTGTTCTATGCGTTTCATCTGTGTAAGAATAATTTGCAATTTCGAGACGTGTATGAAGAGCCAGTTTTTCCATAATGTTATGTATATGACTTTTCACGGTGTAAGTTGAGATATGAATTTTTTGGCCTATCTCTTTATTGCTTAATCCTTCCCCAAGCAATCCTACAACTTCCCTCTCCCTCTTTGTCATACGAACCGCTTCTTTCAATTTAGTTTTTCCTTCTCTTACAGCATGTTCAACAATTTGAGAAAAAAGTGAATCAACTAATAACGGAGGAAGAACAGTTGAACCTTCCGCGACTGTTCGTATAGTTATTAAAAAATCATTAAGTGAAGCATCTTTTAATATAAAACCGTTGGCTCCGGCTTTTACATACTGCAGAATATCCGCATGAATCGGAGCAAGATCCATAATTATTATTTTAGCTTCAGGGAAATCCTTTTTCACCATTTCCACAACATGCAAGCTATTCAAACTTCTCAATCCTAAATCTAAAAGAACCACGTTCGGCTTTAATTGCTGTACTTTTAGGAATGTTTTTTTAGCATCACCAGATGCAGTAAGTATAACAATATCTTTATAAGGTTTAAGAATGCCGAGGATTCCATCACGAAGAAGACGGTTATCTTCGATTAGTAATAATCTGATTTTTTTCATAATTAATTCTCAATATGAATGTTGTTCATTCTTAATTATTTCATTTAGTTTTTTTTTACATAAACATTGCTTAACAAATTAATACCGAATATTAATTCTAAAATATAAATCGACTTTTTTTATAGACATTACATGATTCAATTCAATACTATAATGCAATTGTTTGAGAAACAGATTCAATCAGTCAAAAGGATGAAAAAAGGACTACATCCTTTGGGTGGTTTTTAACAAAGATGAAAATTCAGATTTGATTTACAATTAGTTGTTGTGTGTTGCAGAATATTATAAAGTTAATTTTATAATAAACTGGTAAAAGCAATTACGCCGGAAATAATTATTAGTATGCCGGCGATTTTGTTAACCCACCTTAAACCGATTAAGTCCAACTTATTTCTAAAAAGTGTAACGCCTGAACTGAGCAGAAGAAACCACAAAGTTGAACCAATGAATACACCTACAACAAGAAACGACGCGGAAATATAACTAAGCCCTTCTCCTAAACCGAGAGCGGCAAATACCGCAATAAAAGCAAAAATAGTTAACGGGTTTGTAAGGGTTAGAAATACTGTTGTAAGGTAAGACCTTAAAATTCCGCTATCGCCAATATCTCGTTTCGGGTCTTTTGGCTGGGCGCGATAAATTCTTATACCGAGAAATAACAATAACGCTCCGCCAATCAGACGTATCCATACTCGTTGGCTATTAAGTGTATCAGAAATTACTGTAAGTCCGAATGCCGCAATACAAGCATATAATAAATCTGCTGTTGCGGCTCCAAGGCCTATAATTAGTCCGCGTAACCGTCCTTCGGTTAATGTTTTTCTTATACATATTATTCCGATAGGCCCAAGCGGAACTGCCATTGCAAAACCAATAAGTATACCTTTTATAATAAAAGTAAAATCCATACTATTCCTTTACTATTTTCTATAAGAAAATAGTTTCCCGCATAAAATATAATACCAATGCGCGGTATCTTTACATTCATACACTGTATGTTCTTGATACCTAAGGTTAAAAACTATTTATTTTTTACCGGCAAGGAATTTTCAAATTCTTTACGTTTATAAAATTCGTCGTCAAATTTTATGCTGTCAATTGTAGTATCGCCAACATAATGGCGAAGTAATATTAATTCATAATCAGGTTCAATAACATCTACTTTATTATATCTTCTTGCTTTGGCAAATGTTGTATAATCAATTTGATTTGAGTGCACTTTCTTTTTGTCTTCATCTAATTGTACCATTCCTATTGGTATAATAAGGTGATCGTCTCCGTCTTTATTAACAAATCCATGCACTCCATCAATTGCAGGGAGTTGGAAAGTATTATAACCATCTTCAATTACATTTTTATCGACTTCGACATCGAGGTAAACGACACGTTCAGCCTTTTTACTCACTAACAGATGTTCTACTTTTCCTATGTTCCTGTTTTGATTGTCAATTACATCCCAGCCGCGAACGTCGCTATAGTCTGCTGCTACTTTATAATCGGATAACTCACCCAATTCGTATAGGTTTTTATTGTTGTCAGTCATTTTATAATGTCCTTTATATTTTATTAATTCATTTTATTAATTCATTTTTTTAAGTATGTCAGCAGCGCTGCGGAAAAAAGTTTTAACAGCATCTCTTTGGTCAAGAGTAAGCACATCCGGATCAATTGAATTTGAGGCATTCCTTAGAACCGTAATTTCATTTGATAATCCCGGATATTTTGCAGCCTGAATATTTTGCAATACATTAGTTAAAATATCAGCCGCTTTCCTAATGTCGTTTGCATGTGTTGCATCTAAAGAATCCAGCGTAATAGTCTCCGCGTATTCTTTAACAATATCCATATCTGCCTTGATTTCATAATCAGCGATATCAGCGATTGCAACTATTGCATTTGCCAATTTTCTAATTGCGTCATGAGTAAAAGCATGGTCCATGGACATATGATTGGTATCTGATTCTATAAAATTGACATAGTCAGAAACTACATGATTATTTTCATTCACGCTTATTAATTCAACGGATTCAGAAACTTCCTCTGTGTCTTCATAATCGTTGTTTAACGACATGAAATAAACAAATACAGCTATTAGTCCAAGTCCCAATAACATCCATATCCAAATGGGCTTTTTCTTTTCAATTTTAATTTCTGCCATAATATTCTCCCTTTTTTTTATTGTGATATTTTAATATTGCATATCCTTTACAAATATTTTGATAAGTGATGTTTTAAATATTTCTACATGTTACTAATTATTGATAACAAATTAATTCCATTCACTTTTGTGTTTCTACTGTTACAGCTCCTTTCAACCGATAACTAATTACCTATACGAATTGTATCAAGATTATCTATGATTCCGAATACGCTCAAGATCCAGAGAATCACAATAATAATCACAACTGCGTTTAATATTCTCTTAATTGTAGCCTGCATAGGTATGAAGCTGTTAATCAACCAGAGAACTACCCCAACAACTACTAAAATGATCACTAATTCAACTAACGGCATATTCGCTTTCCTTATATTATTATTGTTGAACGATATTTTCTTATTGGAAATATTATTTATTCATACACCAAATGATTTCTGATTTATCGGCATGAATAGAATATCTAACAGTTGTTCAATGTTGCAAAGTTATGATAGCAAGTATTTATGGAGCGAACAATGGTACATTGGGATGAAAAATGGACTACATCGTTTGGGTAATATGATTTACAATCAGTAATCATAATTTTAGCAAATCGTATTTAATTCTTATTGAATTTTTATTTCTTAAAATGTCTGCTGAATATATCTTTCAAATAAAATATTGATCACTGGATTTATTTTTGATTAATTTACTCTTTCTTCTTGGTAAGAATTCTATATACCCATAATATTATCATAGCGCCTATGATCGCGCCAATAAATCCGGCAGCTTCACCTGTTTCATAAAACCCTAATAATTTTCCAAGATAAGTAGCTACAAATGCGCCCCCGATCCCGAGCAGTATTGTAATTATACAGCCTCCCGGATCTTTCCCGGGCATTAAAAATTTTGCAATTACTCCTGCTATAAGCCCGATTAAAAGAGTTCCAATAATGTCCATATCCTACCTCGTATTTTGTTAAAACAATTCACAGATATGCTTGAATAGATCGCTAACTACTATTTCCCCAAAAAAAAACTTACCAGTCGTTGATATGATGCGGCAATTATTATACAAGAATATTTTTATAATTAATTTATGAAAAGTTTTTCATGCCTGATTTGAATAAATATATTATCATAAATACTAAATACTTATTTAGTTATAAGTCTATTCCAAAATGATCCGACTCCTTTTCCGACTGCTTTTATTTTTTTTAGGTAAGGAATAACTGCATTTATTATCATGTTGGGAATTATTGTTTCAAAATTTGTGATTTTGTCCACTCCATACTTAACATCACTTATTATTGATCCAATAGTCAGAAGTTGATATCCAGCTTCATTACTTATATTTGTTATTTTTTTAGAGAGCTCTAAAGTAGAATCTATAAGCGGTATAAGTTTGCATGATATTTTATCTATATTACTACTAATAGAACGCACCGATTTAACAATTTTGTAATGGAAATAAATCGATGTTATGCATAGAACTATTGCCGATAAAATCAGTATTACAGTTAATATTTCTATTAAATTCATTTTATTTATTTTTTTATTCTATCATTAAACTTATTTAATAATGATTCCGTTGAAGATTTCAGTTTTTCAGACTCCGATTCTATTTTGTCAATGCCCGGCAGCAACATATCTTTGGCTTTTTCTTTCGCATCCTTAAAAATCCGTTCGGCATCTTTAAGCAATTCTTCGGGTCTTGATTTAATTTCATCAATAATCATTAAATATTTTTTCTTGCCGTCTTTAATTAATTTGCCGGCTTTCTTTTTTTTCTTTGTAAAGTATTTTTCAACATCTTCATAATAATCTTCAGTTTTGTCTCTTATGTCGCCTCTAAGTTCTTTACCACTTTTAGGAGCCGTTAATAAAGCGACTATAGCTCCAACCAAACCCCCCGCCAAAACTCCAATTGTAATACCTTTTATATCTTTAAATTTACGTGACATATAAAATTCCTTTCATTTAGAAAACATTAAACTAATTTTTATCTAAAGTTAGATATGAAATCAAATAGTTTCAATCGGGCAAAAGGATGAAAAAAGAACTACATCTTCTGCCGGTTAAAAATATGATCTCAAATTTCCTCAACTCAATCATTTTGTCAATATTGTACTTATGCTTCATCCTTAGTTGTTCGTATTAAACCTATGCCGGCTGAAAAAAATATCAACCCGATTATACCATAAATTATAAGCGCTTTAATATTACCCGTGCTGTTTGAATTATTTACAAATAAAATTGCGGCATAAATTAATCCAATTATTCCGAGAACAGTCAGCAAGCCGCCGAAAATTCTTTTCATATTCATATTTACCTCTTTTCTTATATAATTTTCATTTGATTTATGCCATATAGTATTTGTTTTCTTGAATCCTAAAACTACTATTGTTTTATATTTCTAAAAATCATACAATTCATTTTAAGAGTAATCAGAATCCCCCCGCCAAAGTCAAAATCATTAAATGGCGGTTCAATGAATTATTTTCCCTTGGCGGGGAAAGCATTTTGTAAAGTTTTATAGAAATTAAAAACTTTTTCATTACCCGATTTTAATTTAGTTTTATTAGTTTCGTGTCACATGTGTATTGTCATTCCGGCAATTTTTTATGCCGGAATCTGCAACTTTAAATTAGGAGAATCCCGCAAAAAATATGCGGGAATGACACGACATTACACTACTCGTTTTTTGAGAATATATCTTTTAAAGCATTTCCGACAATATCAACGTCTTGATTAAAACTTTGTTTGAACTCTTCCCACTTATCTTTCCCTTCGTACTTGTATTCTATTATTTTTTTCTTCAATTCATAATTTTTCTGCTCAAGTGCGATTACTTCTTTTTCGTATTTTAATTTGAATTTTTTACTGGCGGTTCTAATCTCAGCTTTGAATTCATCAATAGCTTTTTCATTTGCGATGATTTTTAATTCTGCTTCATTTTTGAATTGCTGCCAATCTTTTTCATATTCCATTTCTGCTTCTTTCAAATCTTGCTTTGCTTCCAGAACATCTTCCTGTGCATCTTCAACTTTTTTTTCTCTATTGTTGTCACAGCCCAAAAACAACAATCCGCCGATTAATACTATTATTGTTAGGATAAAATATTTGTTTTTCATAATAAGCTCTCTTTGTTTTTTCGAAAACTTTGATAATTTATATTTGTTCATAAAACAATTTCGTTACACGAAGCTCCATTAATTATGGTACAAACTCTTCAATATAAATTTGTAATAATTTTACGCACTTCTTCTTCTGTTTTGCCAAGTTTGATCTGTAATCTTCCTATCATTTCTTCTTCCTTACCTTCATTATAAAGCAAATCATCATCTGTTAAGCTGCTGAATTGCTGTTTGAGTTTTCCCGCGAGTTTGTTCCAATTTCCGTCAATAATTAATGAATTCATGTAATTGATCCTTTATGTTTTTAAATAGATATACTATTTGATTAATTCTATAATTTAACTTTATGATTTATATAATACATAAAACATAAAAGACACGAAGCCATTACGTGTCTTTTATACTTTATTAATTAATGTCTATTTCCCGGTTCGGTTAATAATAATTTCGACACGTCTATTATTTGCCCTTCCTTCAACACTGTTATTATCGGCTATCGGTCTGTCTTCTCCAATCCCAAGCGCATATACTAAGTCACTTGGGTATCCTCGTGAGATTATATAAGAACGAACCGCATCAGCACGTTTCAGAGATAACTGTTGATTGTAACTCGTAGAACCTTGAGAATCGGTATGTCCTTCAATCGTAATCCTTCTTTCCTTGGTTGCAAGTAGAGCTTCAGCGACCTGGTTTAATCTTTCCTGCGCCGCAGGCAATAAAGCTGATTTGTCGGACGCAAATAGAACACTGCCCGAAAGTGTTATTACTAGTCCGCGTTCTTCTTCTTTTACGGCCGCGAGTTTAGCAAGAGCAGCTTCGGCATCTAACCTTGCCTTTTTTTCTGAAGCTAATTTTTCGGCTTTAAGCATCGCGTCTTTTTCCGATGCCGCAAGATCTTCTTTTGTGTCTTTTAATATTTCAGTTTGAGCTGCTTGAAAATCATTGTTAGCTTTTTCAGTAGCGGCTTTTTCGGCTGCGCTTTGCGCTAGACCTTCGGCCATTTTGGATTTCCTATCGGCAACATAAGCGAGGTCTTTAGTTTTGTATGAATCCGGATCATCTTTATATGCCTGCTCCGCTGCATCTAGAGCTGTTTTTGCTTTGTGTAATTCCGCAGGTACAAGTTTAGCCGCTTGTCCCATACTTGCCTGATGATAAGCCTGACGCGCGTTGCTTAATTCCTTAGGAGGAACACTTGCAGAGCAGCTGATTAAGAGCCCAACGAAAGCAACGAGTGTTAAATATTTAATGAGTTTCATATGTTAATTCCTTTTTTTAAGATTACTTATTGTCTTGTCTAAGCGTTTTAACTCTTTCTAAAGCCGCCGTGGCTTCAGTTTTATCGGCGTCTCCGTGCGAGAGAATAATCGCTAATTCCGCATCGGCCTGCGCGCGTAACAACATTGATTCCGCTTGTTCTTTATTCCCGTTTGCCGCAAGTGCTTTTGCTTTTTCCAACCCTTCTTTAGCGAGTTGTAAATAAAGTGATGCGCTTGGAACTTCGGAAGCTCCGACTTCTTGAGCCGCACGGATAGCAGAAGTGGAAGCCTCTTGATTAATCGCTTCCGGACTGCTGCCGCATCCGGCAACCGCTAAAGCGAACAGAACAAATACGGCCAGCATTGCCATTTTAATATGCTTCATATGAATCCTCCTTTAAAGGTTTTATTTAAATTGATATTTCTATACTGGAATTCATGAGTAAAATTTATACTCTGAAATCAAAAGAATTTATTTATGTTGCCTTCCAAATCCAATCGGGCATAAGGATGAAAAAAGGACTACATCTTTCAGGTGAGAAAGTGTTATCAATAAAGGAATAATTATTTGTAGTTATAAAATCTGGTTGTTAAATTCTTTTTTTTGAAGCAACGATGAGATATTATAATCTATTGATTTTTGTGAATTGTAAGATGCATTTAATAGGTTTTTATTCTCCATGCATGAAATAATTGAGTCGCTGTGTTTTCCTTTTAAAATTATTATAAAAGTATCTATAAAAATCCTAAAGTCAGCGCTTAGTGATTTTAGTTTACAGTAATAAAGATCATAATAAATTAAATTATCTATTCCTTTGTTTCTATCGCCGTAAATTTGCCACATGCCGGTTATTCCGGGTTTAACTTTAATTTGGTTGCGTAAAAAATAAGCCTTCGGATAATTTTTCTCTAATAATTCCAGGTCACTTATAGTTAAAGGACGTGGACCGACCAAACTCATTTCACCTTTCAGCACATTTATTAATTGAGGCAGTTCATCTAATCCGGTCTTTCTCAACCATTTGCAAAAAGCAGGAACGTATTTTGATAAGTCCGGTTTGAATAGAATGTTTACACTATTGATCTGGCTATATGAATTATTTTTAATGGTTTTAAACTTATAAATATTAAAAATCTTATTCACTTTTGTTATTCCCCGCTTTTGAACAATTACAGGGAATGATTTTAAAATCATCGTTAATGTAATTGATATCAAGAATATTGCAGGTAATACCGCAATAAGCATTATTATACCCAATATGAAATCGATTGTGCTTTTATATTTTATAAATTTTGTAATTGTCATATTCAAATAATAATATCTATTTATAATGGAAATCCCAGAAAAAATTTGTTCTCTCTTAAATACCGATGTTTTGTCGATGCAATCAAACAACAAATATTTATAATGTGAATAGATTTTATGGTTAATATTATTTAATCAATATCATTTTCTTAACAAGGGTTTTTTCATTTGTCTGTAGTTTATAATAATAAATACCGCTTGCATGGTTTTCCCCGTCAAATGTCACATTATACATTTCTCCTGCTGAAATATTCCCGCTGAATAAAGTAGAAACTTCTATGCCGAGTACGTTAAATACTGCTAATTTTGCGAAAGTGTTTTTGCTTACCCCGAATTGTATTTGAGTCGAAGGATTAAACGGGTTAGGATAATTTTGATCAAGTAAAAAACCGTTTGGTATTTTCCCTGCATTAACTTCCAGAACTTCGCTAAGTTCAAACATTCCGTCGAAATCAATTTGTTTTAAGCAGTAGAAATAAGTTCCGTATGAAATTGTGTTATCAACAAATGAATATAATTTAGGTGAATTACTATTTCCCGATCCTTCTATAAAAGCAATTTTTATCCAATTATAATTATGTGTTTGGCTTCCCTCATTCGAAGATAAACTCCTAAGCACTTCAAATCCGTAATTATTTACTTCAGTTGCAGTGCTCCAGTTTAAAGTTGTATTGCCATTTTTGAGTGACGCGGTAAACGAAGTTAATTCTACGGGCAATACGTCTGAATTTATAGTAACCGCGCTGCCATTCGCCAGCAATTTTGAATTCACAAGTGTTGCGCCTGCATTTAACGTTATTGAAGTAACAGCAAGTATAATTCCGTTAAAAGTTGTTCCGCTTAAACTTGTCGCTGAGCTTCCGACATACCAAAATACATTTGACCACACAACGCCGCCGTCTAAAGCCACTGTTCCGCCGTTAATATTAAGAGTAGATGCAGCTCTTATAATAAAAACATCTGTCGCGCTTCCGCTGAGTGTAAGAGTTCCCGTTAGAGCAAGTGCGCCTCCGTCATATACACCGCGTGTTAAAACTTGTCCTCCGAGTGCATCCGGGATTGTAAGATTACTAGTTCTGCCGTTAGCATTGACTAAAGCGGCCGCTAAATCATTTTGTGCTTGTATATTATACGCGCCGCCAACACCCCTGTTTGTTCCGCTTGCAGTTATTGTTCCATCAATTGTACCTGTTACTGTTCCAACATCTCCATGAATATTTGCTGAACCGCTAATTCCTGTTGAAGCTAATGCTCCATAAGTTTCTGCCGTTAAAAGAGGCACTGGGGCAGGATTGTCGAAAGGTTGAGAAAACATTTCGCTGTGAAACATAATTGTAAGAAGTAATATTTTAAATATACAATTAACGTTTAAGCATGTTAATTTTTTATAATAATTGGTATAAAATTTCATAAATAATTCCTCATATTATTGTCTCTTTAGAAACTGATATAAGGAACTGAAATAAAATGCTTAAAACAATCGGACAAAGGGACGAAAAAAGGACTAATCCATTCGGGCGAGAAGGCAGTTTTATAGTTTATATAAAAAAGTTTAATGCTTGTTTTTATTTAACTTATTTAATATTTAAAACAAATATCCGGCTCACTAAAATCCAACAACATCTGCAACTCCGCTTCGGAGAGCAAACCAGACAAATTGAAGAAAATAATCGTCGCGATTACGTGTATATTTTACTTCACCTATTTCCATTTTACCGTTTTTATCGGGTAAGTTTGTGCCGCGTATAACAAATATTTCGCCTATGAGAGAAGTTATACGGTCAAATATTCCGTCTTGGCTGCCTGTTTTTTTATTTAGAATAGAAATTGATAAGTCTTTATATGCAACCCGCAGATTACCGCCAGCGTTACCCGAATTAACATTAATATTAAAAGAGGCAGAATTAATAAATCCGGAATTAATATGATGAAATTCGGCCGGAACAATAAATTTATTTAAACCGGTTGCATCCATTGAGCTTAACGAACCGTTGTATTGAAAAGAAAATTCTTTTGAAGTAAGCGGTATTTTCATAAAAAGTTTCATTTCAGCGGAATTCATAAAAATTCCTTCCGCATAAATTGCCGCTGTGTCAGTTCGTTCAGAATAATTATTAATTCCGCTACCTAACACATTAACTTTATCAAAAGTAATTACACCGGGGACTGCTTTAACGGCGTATCTTTCACTATATTTTAATTGTGCATTAATAATTTTTAAGCTGTCTATATTAACCGTTTTTTTAAAGTTTGCAAATAATTCATTCGGCATTAATGGTTTGGCTAAACTAATGTCGTACGGTTTGTCCATATTCACAAGTATATCGGCAGACATATTATAAATACTAATGTTTTTTAATTTATAAACGCTTCCTTCAAGTAATGATATACAATCCATACCAACCGCTTTTATTTTAGGGATATTCAAATAGAATCTTGTTTGCCTGAATAAGCTCTCCGCAAAATATTGTTCATCATCGATTAAAGAATAATATTTTATTGAATCGGCTGTTATTGTTGAATCGTAAATTGATACGTATAATGTATTTAAATGAAGCTCATTTTTAGACTTCGGGAAATTAATCACAATATCTTGTGCGTTGATTACGGAACTTGTCAAATTATTCATTCTTAAATCCATTTGAAGCAAAACTTTAAACCAACCGATTCCTCCAATTGTAATTGAAGCTGCCTTATATATAATTGAAGAATCTGCGCTTTTCAAAGAAACAGAATCGCTGCTTAAACTGTTCTTCCATATATTATAATTCATGTCGCCGAGTTTTAAAGTATATTCAAGATTAGCCTTGTTATATGATTCTGTAATTCTATCTTTTATAAAAATGTTTATTATAGGATTATGAAAGAATATAAAAATTAGAATAACAAGAAAAATGAAAGAACCCGTTACAACAATTGTATACTTGGCCGCTTTCTGCAGTGATAATTTTCTCCAACCGGAAAATATGTTTTTATTTTTAACTGGTTTTATCATTTTATTTCTTTCTTCTTTTTATCGGTGAAGGCGAATCGATATATTTTTCCGATCCTAAAAGCACAGAAATCCATTTTGTATTTTCATTATTTTCAAACGCAAATTTCATTGTCATTGTAAGCGGAATACTTAGAATAGCTCCAACTAATCCAAGCAAGCTCCCCCAAAATATCAGAGATAGAAAAACAACTAATGTGGAAAGTCCAAGTTGTCTTCCCATAACCCTGGGTTCAATCACACTTCCGATTATAAAGCCGACAAAAATATTACCGGCGATAACTAATAAAGAGCTTCCCAGTCCCATTTCAACAAGGGCAAATAAGGCAGGAGGAACAGCGCAGATAACGGAGCCGATATTAGGGATATAATGCAGTATAAACGCTAGGAAGCCCCATAGTATCGGGAACTGCACGCCGAGTATATACATCCATAATCCAATTAATATTCCTGTAACAAGATTGATAGATGTTTTGATAACCATATAACGTTTCATATCAACGACAAACTTAGTGAACAATGGAAATGCCTGTGTAGGATCGCCGAGAATCTTACGTACTTTTACCGGGAAACTCGAAACCTCAAGTAGAATAAAAGTTACGGTAAGAAGTATCAGCAGAAGGTCTGAAAGCAATGAACTTAAACCGGTTAACAAGCCTGCCGTTAGTTTCATCACCGCTTCGGGATTTACGTATTCAAGAAAAAATTTTTCTGTAACTGCAATTCCCCTATGTTTAAGCGTTAATCTCAGCTCATGAATTTGTTCTCTTATTTTAATTTGTAATTCTGGGAGTTCGTCCGAAAAACTGCTTATAGAGGTACCGATTTGCGCCCCGATAAGTAAAATAATAATCACCATAACCGACATTACTAAAAACACAGATATTCCGGATGGAATATGTTTTTCTTTTAACCAAAGGACTCCCGGTGTACCAAGTAATGCAAGAAATATGGAAACAAGAAACAGTACAACAACCGATTGCGCAAGATTTATTCCCGCAATTATAATTACAAGAGCCGCCAATATTAGAATATACTGCATCCTGTTTTTACCGTCAGCCGAATTAATAAGTTTATTCATATAATGCCCAAATGGAATTGTTACAGCACGCGCCGTCCTTTAATAATTCTTATTAATACCATTACAACCGCGATTACTAACAGAACATGAATAATTCCGCCCATGGTATAAGATGTTAAGAAGCCGAGCAGCCACAATACTATTAAAACTATTGCTATTGTTGTTAACATAGTTCATTCTCCTATTATAATTATTTACTTTTTAGTTATTGAATATGCCTCGTTTTGATCTATAATTTTTGATAAAAATATATGAATATGATTTAAGCTCATCAATCGGGCAAAAGGATGATAAAGGGACTACATCTTTTAGATGATTTGTTAAAAGGTATTATTCAGGGTTTTGAGAAGAGTCATCTGCGGAGATTTTATAATTTTCAGAAAGATGTACATATTTAGCAATCTGTACACGTGTAGTAAGAGCTAATTTTTCAAGTATGTTATGTACGTGACTTTTTACAGTATAAGGAGATAGACGAAGTTTTTGCGCTATTTCTTTATTTGTCAGTCCGTCTGAAATTAATGTTATTACTTGATTTTCTCGTTTGGTCATTCGCACAGATTTTTCAATGAATGAAGGTTTGGACTGACTAACGGCATGATCAATAATTTGAGTAAATAGCGAACCGGTTAATTGCGGCGGTAAAAATTGTCCGCCTTGATATACGGCTCTTATAGTTTTATAAAATTCAGAAACGCTTGCGTCCTTGAGAAGAAAACCGGAAGCGCCTGCTTTTATAAAATCGTAAATATCATTCTGATTAGGAATAAGGTCCATAACTATAATATTAATTCCCTGATAACTTTTCTTAATCGAATTTACTAATTGCAAGCTGTTTTGGCCACGCAGACCAAGATCGAGAAGTATAATATCCGGTTTATGATTTTTAATAACATCTAAAATCTTTTCGCCGTTCCCAACCTCAGCGACAACATGCATGTCCGGTTGTTTTTTCAGTATTGCCGATATACCGTCTCTCAGAAGTCTGTTGTCCTCAACAAGTAGTATTTGGATTTTTTTCATTACACTTCCAATTATCCTAAAAATATAACTTAATTAACATCTGTAATTATTTCTGTTTCGGTCATTAATATAATAGTCAATATTGTTATTCTTTTACTAGATAGCTTTTCGTAACGTGAATTTAAATTTTGAGCCTTTTCCTAATTCACTTTCGACCCAAATTTTGCCCTCATTTCTTTCAACAAATTCTTTACATAGCGGCAGTCCAAGTCCTGTTCCTTTTTCCCCGGCAGTTCCGTTAGTTGTAAAAATTGTATTAAAGTTAAAAAGTTTGGAAGAATTTGCCGGTTCAATTCCTATACCTGTGTCTTGGACAGAGACCTCAACAATACTATCATTATCAATTGATGAAACAATTACATTTCCATTTATTTGTGTGAATTTTATCGCGTTAATAATAAGATTCTGCAGTACCGAAGAGAGCATATCAGCATCAGCATAAACTAATGTTCCGGTATTAACTTTGTTAGATAATGAAATATTCTTTTTACCGGCTATTTGATTTGATGTCACAATGGCTTTATCAACTATTTCGTATAAATTAAGATTTTCCGGTTTATATTCAAGCATGTTTCTTTGCATAATGGACCAGTTAAGTAAATTTTCAAGCAGCATATAAAAATTATTTAAATTATTATGCAGCCCTTTGCTGTATAATAATAATTCTTCATGTGATAATGTTTCAATTTCCGTTGCAAGCAGCTCCGAATAACTTAACAAAGATTGAAAAGGACTTCTTAAATCATGCGCGATTATTGAGAAAAATTTATCCTTGGTATCATTTAATAATTTTAATTCTTCATTTATGCCGATTAAAGAATCTTCAACCCTTTTGTATTCCGTCAAGTCAATTAACGCAATTTGACATTGATTAATAGATTCAAGAGTGTCGTCAAATTTAAGGCCTTCCAACAGTACGTAAAAAACCCGTTTATTTTTGTTTATTATTTTTAATTCGCACGAGTGTTTTGCCGGATATGCAAAAACAGTTTTAATAAATGAATTAAAAACATCTTTTTCATCCACATGTATAAAAGAAATTAAATTTTTACCAATTAATTTATTCCTATCAATTTCAAACATTTTACTGGCTCTCAAATTAACTTCTTTAATAATACCGTCGGCGTTTAGAGTAAAATACGGAACCGGGGAAAAATCGAAAAGGTTTACATATTTGTTTCTTGATACTTCCAATTCTTCCTGCGTAATTCTTAACTCTTCGTTTTGATGTTCCAATTCAACCTGGTGAACCTGGAGCAGATGTACAAGCCTCTGCACATCTTCAAAATTTTCAACAGCCGGTTTTTCAGATTTAAGATTCGTTTTTTTCTTCGTTTTTTTCTTCGTTTTTGTAGTATCAGTTTTTGCCGGTTCTTTATTGGTACGTTTCATTTTGTGGTACCTCTTTATTTTAATCTTTGGTGCTGGATTGCAAGAAGAATGAGTTGTGATTCCTTATCCCCGTGAAATATTTCGCGGGCATTTAACAATAATTTTTTTGTACCGTCTTTTTTAAAGTTGTAATTAACTTCATAATCCTCAAAAAAAGTACGCTCGGGAATTATTTCTTCAAGAAGTTTACGCAGTTCGGGTATATCCCAATTACGATCTTCAAGATCATAAATATACTTACCAACTGTTTTTTCGCTTACGGTGTCGAATAGTTTGTAAAAAGACCTGTTGGCTGAAAGTACTTTTAAATCAGTATCAAGAATAAGAAGCGCGTCTCTAACAGTTTCAACAATATTATTGGAATAATCTTTCGTACGCTGTAAGTCTAAATTTAACTTATGAATTTCTCCGTAGGCGATTTTTAATTTATCAATATTTGTAAATGTTATTACAACGCCGTCAATTAAATTGCTTATTGTCCTATAAGGTAATATCCGCATCTGATACCAGATACCGTCCTTGGTCTGCAGCTCAATTTCTTTAAATGCAAGGGTTCTTAAAACTTCTTTAGCGTCCTCATAAAGTTTTTCATATTTAAGATTTGTAGCTATATGATTAATCGGTCTGCCGATATCTGAAGATATAAGATTCACAACCTTTGTAGCGTGATGCGTAAATCTTTTAATATGCAAATTATTATCAAGAAAGATGGTTGGAATATCAATACTGTCGAGCAGGTTTTTCATATCATTATTAATAGTAGATAATTCATCATTCTTATTCTGCAACTCGGTGTTTACCGTAATTAGTTCTTCGTTAAGAGACTGCAATTCTTCTTTGGATGTTTCCATTTCCTCATTGGAGCTTTGCATTTCTTCATTTGTTGATTGAAGTTCTTCATTGGTCGATTTAAGTTCCTCGTTTGAGGTTTCCAATTCCTCAATGGTAGATCTTAAATTTTCTTTAGTAGATTTTAATTCGCGCTCAAGTTCTTTAATTAATTTTTCAGATTTTTTATCATTATTAATTTTCTTAGAAACCGGCGCTTTCTTTTGCGTAATTACATCTTCAAAAATTATAAGCAGTGAGCCGGACATTACCGAAGGTTCTTTTACCGGCGTAACGGTTAGATTTATATAATGTGTGCTGCCGTTGGACCTTATCTTTATACCATCTGTTGTTAATGATTTTTTAGATGATAAAACTTTTCTTGTTAATGCCGTAAGTTCTTGCTGCAAACCTTCGCGCGCCATTTCAAATATATTCATTTTTGCTTCGCCGCCCGTAAGTTCAAGATATTTACCGGTTTTACCGTGAATATATAAAATATCTCCCTTCTCATTTATTAATACACAATTAGGAGAATAATTTTGGAGAATGATTTTTTCGGCCAGCTGGGTTATATTTTTAACTTCATGTTTTATCATAATTGTCTCTTGAGATTTTTCCTTAATTTTAGATATAGGAAATTCAATAAAAGGCTGCGCTGAATAAATAGAATCTCTACGTTGGTAAATTTTCCATTTTTTATCCACCATCGAAAACAAATCAACAAATCCGCTTATAGTTTCCGATGACCCTAGAAAAAGTTTTCCGTTAGGCAAAAGACTATAATGAAATAAAGGAATTATTTTTTTCTGTAATTCGGCATTTAAGTAAATTAACAGGTTGCGGCATGAAATAAGGTCAAGTTTTGTAAAAGGCGGATCTTTAATAATACTTTGCGGAGCGAATACAAGCATTTCTCTAATTTCTTTTCTAATATGGAATTGGTTGCCTTCCGAAATAAAGTAACGTTTTAAACGTTCTTTGCTTACGTCTGATTCAATACCTGAAAATGTACCGATACGCGCTTTTTCAATTGAGTTGCTGTCAATATCCGTCGCAAATATTTGCACGTTAAAATATTTCTTCGTTTCTTCGATGCATTCCCTCAAAATAATTGCAATTGAATAAGCTTCTTCTCCTGTTGAACATCCGGGCACCCAAATTCTTATTTGACCGTTATCCGGTTTATTTTTTACTAATTCTGTTAATACTTTTTTCAATTTTTCGAAAGACTCCGGATCCCTGAAAAAGTTTGTAACACCAATTAAAAGTTCTTTAAACAGGTTTTCAATTTCATCCGGGTTTTCCTGAAGAAGTCTTATATAATTAGGGAGATTATCCAATTGTGAAACATTCATTCTTCTTTCCACACGCCGGTAAATGGTATTTTGTTTGTAAAGCGAAAAGTCGTGCCCCGTGTGATTTCTAAGAAGTATAAAAATTTTCTGAAATGAATCCGGAATTTTTCCTTCGGTAATAGCATTATCAAACAAAACACCTTTAACTTTTTGATATGCATATTTAACTAATTGAGCAGGCATTTCTTCCGGCGGCAGGATGTAATCGGCCAACCCGGTTTTAATTGCACTTGTAGGCATACCGTCGAATTTTGCTGATTTAGGATCATGAACCATAACCATTCCTAATTCGCTTTTTATAGCTTTAAGGCCCGCTGTACCGTCGGAAGCCATTCCTGAGAGTATTATACAAATAGCTTTTTCACCCATATCAGATGAAAGGGATTTAAAGAAAAAATCAATCGGAAGCCTGAACCCGTGCGCTTCTATTGGTTCAATAAGCTGAATTATACCGTGAAGAATTGCTAAATCTCGGTTAGCCGGGGCAACATAAACTTGATTGGGTTCCACCTTCATACCGTCTTCAGCCTGGAATAATTTCATCTTTGTAGATTTTTGAATTAATTCGGGCATTATGCTAATATGATTTGGGTCCAAATGTGAAACTATTACAAACGCCATCCCGGAGTTTTCGGGCATATTTGTAAAAAATCTTTCGATCGCTTCTAATCCGCCGGCTGATGCGCCAATGCCGACTACATAAAATGAATTATCAGGTTTTGATGTTTCTGTGGAAGTTGTTTTTTTTCTAACCGTATTTTTTTTAGGAATAGTTTTCTTCTTCATCGTGCCTTCAATTGAAAATTATTTTATTTAAGAAAAAACTATTTGAAAGAGTATTCTAAACCAGAAAGTCTTAGGAATTTGCCTAATATCTATACGATTTAGAAATGATAGTATTTAATAGAAAATATCTTATTCCTTTACTAAAATTAAATTCGTTTAAAAAAGTTTATATATTTACCTAAATTAAACCACACAAACAATAGTATGCTAATTTAAATCAATTAGTAATAAAGCTTTTGAAATGAATACTATTTTTCAAAAACCCCATAAAAGCCAACTGTTCTTAGCTTTCTTCATAAATTCTTTTAATTCTTCCGATCCTTCTTTTAAATTAATAAATGTAGAATCAATATTTAGCGCAGTTGACGGGTCCATCAATAGCCTTCCAAATGTACCCTTGCCCGATTCAATATTCGAAGTTATACTTGCCAAATCGCTAGTAATTCTGGAGGCATTTTTAATTGTCTCTTTCGCGGAAATTATAACATCATCAATATCATTAGCTTTTGCCATAAGAAGTCTGAAGTCGGTTGAGCCTCTTTTCAAATTTATAAAAGTAGTTTCAAAAGTCTCCTGCCAGGTTTTATCCATTACTAATTTTCCAATGGTCCCGTTCCCCTCTTCAATATTTTTTGTTATGCTTGCCAAATCACCAGTTATTTGCGAAGTATTTTCAATAGTTGATTTTAATTTTACCAATATACTGTCTATATCAATCGGCTGATTAGTTTTTATAACATCCCCGTTTTCAATTCTTTTTTTACCCCCGGTTCCGGGATTTATAACTAATGCTTTATTTCCCATCAGCCCTTCGGAGCCTATACTTGCAATGGCATCTTTTTTTATAAATTTTCTCGCGTCTTCGTCTATTGATATTTCAACACTTACAGTGGTATCACTGATAATAGTAATGTTATCTATAGTGCCTACATTTACGCCGGATAAACGAACATTATTACCCATTTGGAGTCCGCCGACATTTTTAAATACACCGCTTATCCGAAAAGTACTTCTGAATAACTGCTGTCTCTCGCCGATAAAGTATATGCCAATTATTAATAATGTTATTCCAAGAGTAATAAAAACTCCCAGTCTTATTTTTGTGCTTGATTCATTTTTCATTTTATTTACTCATTTAATTTTTCTTCTTTATTCAAAAAAGGATCTAATCCAGGAATCTGCCGATTTCTCTAGATCGGCATAAGAACCTTGCGCGGCGCATACTCCGTCTTTTATTACTATGATACGGTTTGCCGTCAGTTTAGCGCACTCAATATCGTGAGTAATAATTATTGATGAAGTGTTATATTTTTTTTGTACCTCAAGAATAAGTCTGCTTATTTCTTTTGAAGTTATAGGGTCAAGCCCTGTTGTCGGTTCATCATAAAGCATAATCTCAGGTTTTAGAATTAATGTTCGCGCTAATCCTAATCGTTTTCTCATACCGCCGGAAAGTTCCGACGGAGTTTTATCTATAGCTTCTTCAAGCCCAACATCCGTTAATGCTTCTACAATAAGCGAGTTCATTTCTTCTTTTGGTATTGAACCCAATTGTCTTGTAAGCGGGAATTCAAGATTTTCTCTTACAGTCATTGAATCATATAAAGCCCCGCTTTGGAAAAGGAAACCTATTTTTTTACGAATTTCAATCAGCTCTTTGTTTTTAAGTTCGGAGATATCTTTGCCAAATATTAAAAGCTTGCCTTCATCAAGTTCAACTAATCCGACAATACATTTTATTAATACAGATTTCCCTGTTCCCGATTGACCAAGTATTACAAGATTTTCACCTTTATTAATTGATAAATTAATATCCCGCAGCACATGATTTTTTTCGAATGATTTTTTAAGATTCCGCATCTCAACAACAACAGAATTGTTCTGTTTAATATCTTTTTTTATTTCTATGGACGATTCGACAATTGTCATTTTTTAAAACTCTAATTAACTTTGAAACAAACTTGTAATTTGTACCGCAATCATATCAATAATAAAAATCATTAAACTTCCGAATACTACGGCTGTGTTGGCTGCCTTTCCTACACCTTCCGTTCCTTTATTTGAATTATACCCTTTATAACTTCCTATAAGTCCTATTGCAAACCCGAAGAAAAATGTTTTTATAATTGCCGGAAAAAGATCTTTAAATTCGAGACTTTGAAATACCTGTGAAAAAAACAAATAAGCGCTTACATTGCCTTTTAAGTTAACGCCTATAAAGGAACCAAAAAGACCTACAGCATCGGCAAATATTACAAGTAAAGGAAGCATCACCGTAGCGGAAATAACCCTTGTTACTACAAGATACTTAAACGGGTTTGTGTGCGATACCTGCATCGCGTCAATTTGTTCGGTTACATTCATAGACGCTAATTCAGCGCCAATCCCCGACCCGACCTTACCCGCAAAAATTAAGGCGGTTATAACCGGTCCTATTTCACGAATTATTGAAACTGCCACCATCGCCGGCAGCCATGATTCAGCTCCGAACTTCGCTAATGTAGGCCTTGACTGGATAGTAAGCACAAGTCCAATTATAAATCCCGTAATAGCGACCAAAGGAAGGGATTTATAACCTATAAGAAATGATTGTTTTACCAACTCATTAAATTCATACGGCGGTTTTAATACTTCCCTAAAAAAACGCAAAGTAAATATTGTAAGTGAAGATACTTCAATAAAAAACTTTTTTAATAATGATTTGGAAATAGATTCGTCATCATTTTCAGAATCTATTTTCAAATTCTGTTTTTTAGAATCGGGCTTTTGTGTAATTGTTTTTTCCATTTTAGCCCTTTCGTTAAATATTTTGAAATAACCATTGTGGTAAATTTGAAAAAGTGTTTAAATAGTTTTACGTTATATACGTTCTAAGTTTTAGCACAAAACATTTAATCAGCTTTTTTTCCGATTCATTTATTTTAAAAAGCAACAATATCTAAATTCTATAGAAAATAGTTTTTTAAAAATATTATCTGCTATTTGTTATTTATTACTAACAAGGTGAAACTAAACAATCAATTGAGTTATTCATTCAATATGCTGTGATTATTTTTTTCATTTTTCTTATCTCTTTTAGCCGCTTTTTTTTCTTTCATTGTTTTTGCAGGCTCTTTCTTAGTAACCTTTTTGGTGTTTTGTCCTTTACTCATGATTATTCTCCTTTATATTCCCTAATGTGTATTTTTTACTTTCCGTACTTCTTTTTTAATTAGTTTATCGGCTTTTCTGCTCTCCGCCATTTTCTTCTGAACTTGTATAATTCTTTCTTCTTTCGCTTTTTCCATTTCAACTAATTTAAACGTTTCAGATTCTTCCGCTTTAAACTCAGATTGCAACACGGCAATTTGAGCTTCAGTCGCCGCGCGTTTAAGTTTTAACCCTAATTTTTTACGCTCTATTTCCTGATGATGCAGGAATAATTCTTCGTTGTTTTTTGCTTCTTGAGATAATCTTGCTGTCCCTGTTAATACTCCTTCGGGACCGACATATACATCAAGCAATTCGATTCCATGATTTGTAAGAATAAATTCACGTATTTGGTTAGAATGCGCCATTCCTCGCGATTTAAGAATATACAATCCTCTGTTTCTTTCACCGCCGCTTTCAATATCGCGCAAAAGAAGCCATGTATCTATCAGGGAAGAAATTGACATATCCGTAATTTCCAGGTTTTCGCCTGCGGTTGAAAGATTTGCGAAGAATGCCGTGATATTTTTCATTTTCAAATAATCAACTAATCTTAACAGCATTATTTTGACTTCGGTTTGATTTGCTCCCATCACAAAGGCGTCAATAGGATCGAGAACAACAACCTGCGGATTAACTTTATTAATTAATTTAATGGATGTGGTAAGATGATGTTCCAAACCAAAAAGCGTCGGACGTGTTGCATGAAAAAGAAGCAATCCATTTTTAACCCAATGTTCTAAGTATATTCCTATTGAAGCCATATTCCTCATAAACTGACTAGGTGATTCTTCAAAAGCAAAATAAAGAACACGTTCGCCGCGTTTGCATGCCGCTTCAACAAATTGCGCCGCAAGACTTGTCTTTCCGGTACCTGCGGTTCCTGATACAAGTATTGTACTACCGCGGTAGTATCCTTTCCCGGAAAGCATAGTATCAAGACGCGGAATGCCGGAAGAAATTCTTTCTTTTGAAGAAGTGTGATTCAATCCTAATGAAGTGACGGGAAGAACTGAAAATCCGTCCTCATCTATTAAGAAAGGATATTCGTTTGTACCATGCGTTGAGCCGCGGTATTTAACTATTCGTAATCGTCTTATGGATGATTGATCAGTTACTCTATGATCGAGAAGAATAACGCAATCTGAAACGTATTCTTCCAAACCCTGCCGGGTTAAAGTTCCATTGCCCCGCTCTCCGGTTACTATAGCCGTAACGCCTTTCTTTTTGAGCCATCCGAATAATTTTCTAAGTTCAGTGCGCACAACCGTAGGATTTGGGAGCGCGGTAAAGAGAGACTCTATAGTATCGAGCACTACGCGTTTAGCGCCAATACTTTCTATTGCGTGATGAATACGAACGAACAATCCTTTTAAATCATATTCGCCATTCTGTTCAATTTCTCCGCGTTCGACATGAATGTGTTCAAGCCAAATCTTTTTACGCGAAACGAGATTGTCCAAATCAAAACCTAAAGAAGCGACGTTCGAAGTAAGCTCTTTCTCAGTTTCTTCAAACGATATAAATACGCCGGGTTCATTAAAAATAGTAGCGCCACGAACAATAAACTCCATCGCGAATAAAGTTTTACCGCATCCGGCTCCGCCGCATACGAGAGTCGGTCTTCCTTTTGGTAACCCACCACCGGTTATTTCATCCAATCCATGAATGTTTGTAGGGGCTTTGAGAAGTGTTTTATATTTAACTTTTATTTCTTTTTTCTTCACTATTTTTATCCCCCTTTCGAGTAATAAGTTATATTATATACAATTTTGCTATATATATTTAATCGGTTACGCGGTTAACGCAGTTATTTAAGTTTTATTTTAATTTATCGTTACTTTTTAGCAATAAATAATAGATAAATCTGTTAATCATTACTATAGTCCAAAGGGATGAAAAAAGGACTACATTTAGGTAGGGTTAATTCGAATTAAATTTAGGATGAGTGTTGTTTGAAATGAAACTGTTATTTGAAACTTTATTTTAAGAAACTTTTAAAATGAAGTTCAATCTTGTTATGATAAATTCAAAATCCAGAAAATCTTCAAATACCGTAAAAAAGATTTTTGCGTACATTTTCGCATTTGTTTTATATAAATTTTGTTTCGAGAATTTTCTTTGCGTCTTCTAATTGAGTTTCATAAACTGTAATGCGGACGCCCTCAAATATACTAGAGTGTTGAATAAATTCTTTGTTTCTTCTTTTTAGTATATCTGCTTTTATCCCCGATTTGCCAAGATGATTTTTTGCAATTATAGCGTACGACTCATTTTCAAATTCGCCTACAATAACTTTATTCCGTATCATTTTGTCCCTCCTTTACTCACTCATTTCTTTTCCCAAATATTACCCAACCTAATAACAAACTTAATAATAGAGCAACGCCAGTAGGGACCCACAACCAACTTATATTGTTCATTACTCCGTTATTATAAATCCCGCTGTCCATCATTGTCATTGTAATCGCTCCGCCGCAGAAAAGCAAAAATATTATAACCACAATTATGAATGCAAGAACAAGCGGTGTGTTGCTTGTTGTTTTCATTTTATTAATCTCCTATTCTAAAATCAAACAAATTTATATTAGCGATGTGTAATCAAACTACAAAGAGATTAAAGCTGTATCAATCGCTCAAAGGGATGAAAAAGGAACTACATCTTTGTGGTTAGAGAAAAGAATAAATATTAAATGAATTAATGAAAAATTATTTCGTCCAATAAGGACATAAACCGGACAATTAGTAAGAAAAACATTTTACTCATATCACCAATTATGATAATTCTATTTTTCATAATTGGTGATATATATTTTCCAATAAATTGTTGACACAAAGGGCAGATTTGCTTATTGAAAAATCTGGATTAAAACAATTATAAAAATGGAAATGAAGAAGATTGGTTTTCATTTTAATATAATTTTTATTCGATAAAACTTTAATTGGCAAATAATTCTTATTTGCTGCTTTTGGGAATATCGTGTTTAATTTTACTCCACATTTTTGAGAAGTCGGATTTGCTGGAATCAAAAGTCGGACTTTCAGAATTATGACATCCTTTGCATAAAGCAATCCTTTCTTTAGCTGTAGCAAACACTCTGAGACCATTTTTTTCGGCATCTTTTATATTTTTCATAATTTTAATGTTCTTATAGTCAGATCCCGCTCCATGGCATGTCTCACATTGTACGCCATCTTCCATTTTGAATTTTGCTGTTTTTAATGATGCATTAATATTGTATCCGCTAACGTGACATTTTAAGCAGGCTTCACTTAATATTGCGTTTGTTGATAATCCTTTTGCTTTAGCAATACTATCTGCTTCAGCTGTTTTTAGAGTTTCGTAGGCTTTGGAATGAGCGCTGGCTTTCCAGATATCAAATTGTTTACCTTGTTTTTCAGATTTGTGGCACACGCCGCAAGTCTCAGCACCTACATATGAATGGCTTGCAAGGGAATCCTGTGCCATTATTGCTGGAACTGCGAACAAAATAATTATAACCGCAATTTTCTTAAACATTTTTTCTCCTTCTGTTTTGTTTAATTAGGCTGCCGATCTATTTTTCATCCGCATGCGCAATTCGTATTATTTCTTGAGTAATCTCCTCAGGTGAAAGAATAAAATCTATAAACCCGCTTGCTATCGCACTCTCGGGCATATCCGGCTGCTTGGCTGTGTCGAGTTTCTGTGCGATAGTAATTCCTCCTACTTCCTTTATGCCACTAAGTGCCGCTGCGCCATCACCATCATATCCGGAGACAATGACAGCGATAAGTTTGCCATCCCAGTTTAATGTTAGTGAACGCAAGAAAACAGTAATCACATCGGGCCATCCCCTTAACTTTGATATGGGCTTTAAGCGGAACTCTCCATCAAGAATGTGCAGTTCACGCTTTTGCGGGATGACGAAAACATGGTTCAGTTCGATAATTAATTTTTCTGTTATCAGTTCAACCGGCATCTTTGTGTAGAGCGGAAGAATCTCATGAAGCATGGTCGCCACATTTCTCAGGTGATTTACGATGACGATAGCAACACCCATATCGGCCGGCATATGCCTTAATAACCGGATATACGCATCAAGACCGCCGGCTGAACCGCCCACACAAACGATAGGAAAGTTATTTGCAAAATCATTAGCTGGCATTGACATTCACTCCAGAGTTTCGTCTTTTTCTTATTATATAATTTTCCCGACAAGTCTTAGCGGTTCTTCAAAGCATCGACGGGAGTACGATTGAAATAATACTACAAACAACCTTCCATAATTCCTTAGCTGGCAGTCTGAAAGTTAGTTTTAATTCTTTTGTAGCTTAAAATATTTTTGAACTTTTGCTACTATCTGGTTGTCGGTCAAATTATCTGCCGTTTCTATATCAATTATGAGTCTATTTTTTATTTCTTTTTCAAGACGTTTCTTAAGCTCATTTTTTGCATCCCCAGGACCAAAAATAAAAATAGATTCTGCCTCACGTACAAATTTAATTACCTCATCATAGTATATGTTAATGTATTTTGTAAATCGTCTATCGCGAATGTCATCTTCAGAGTCTTTATTCGTCGCCCCGTCAGTTAGCGCATCATTTTCAATATTGGAATTGATTCGATCTGTTTTCACTTCGTCTTTAGTGAGACTTACAATAATTGCATTCCTCTGATCTATCCATAAACCCACATTTGTTTTCATATAAATTATTTTCTCCTATTGCTAATGATGTAGAACAACATCAATTCATTTAATTATTTTTTACAGTATCAATAAGCAATTCTTATTAACATCATTTTCTTTCAATGAAATATTATGAAGAAATCTATTTGAAATAAATAGACCAAAAGGACGAAAAAAGGACTACATCTTTTAACAAGTTTATTAAAAGAAAACTTCTATCAACAAAACAGGGTAAGTATGATTGTAGTAGTGATATGGGAAATAGATCTCGATTTTTTAAAATTCCATTTTCATTCTATTGTTACGATGGTAGGAATTGAAACTTTAGATTTATTGAAGTGATAATATGTTACGTTTTGATGAAACGCATTAAATTTCTTCCCGTCTTCCTGTGATGTGTTGGGATAAAACCCGAACATAAACTGAAATGCCGGGAAAATAAGATGTTCATTTTTTATCCTGAAGCCAATTCCATATCCTTGATAAAGCTTACTAGTAAATAATGTATTATTATTTGAAGAGATCAGGCCAAGATCAGCAAACGTAATAAAAGCCAATTTAAAACCTAATAATTGAAATGGAGCAAAAATATCAACTTCGTAATTCAGTACCAACTTTTTTGCTCCTTTTAAGTAGTTGTCCGAAAAACCCCTTATTCCACCTTCATTATTAATGTTCAGAATATCATGTGGTCTGATCGGATCATATCTGTAGGAATACCTGCTTCCAATGTAATGCCTCCATTTCCATTTGCCGACAACATTAAGATTTGAGAAATACATTACTTCCAGAATGTATGTAAGATTTAACCATTTTTGATTGCTGCGGAAAGCCCCAATTTGGAAACCCCCGTAAAAATACCCTAAAGGATAATTGTGGAAACTATAACCTGTTTTTAATCCATAATATGGTCTACTGGAATTTGACCCTACTTCGTAGCCGTAGAGAAACGTAATCATATGCACCAGTGGAATATCCTCAGTTTTTCCGAGACCGAATATGTAGTGATCCTGATGATATTTTCTATTGGAATATCCAATACGACCCAGATAAAATGTATTATCCTGAAATAAATTAAGTGTATCCTTTCTTGGCTTCTGACTGTAAACATTTCTAGTAATTCTTCCTGAGATATTAAATGCATTCTTATTTTCTTCACTTGAATCAATCTGCCTTAAGTTAAATGCGTATCCCAGCCAATAATCCTGTTGGTTAAAACGAACAGTTTCTATAAGCCCTGATGTATTTAATATTTCAGGATATCTGGTGTTTTGCCAGCGTTGTTCTAAACCTCCAGCCCAACTAATAATTTGTGAGAAAAAATCCCTGCCGACGCTAACGCCATATTGTTCACTATACACATCTGATGCGTAATAAATATTTCCAGAAAGAAAAGTCCTTGCAATGTTGTCGAAGGTATACCTGCCATCCCAATCCCATCCCTGTGTAAGTTTACGATCAAAATTAAGCCCGCCGTAAAATCTATTGCCGTATCCAAGAAAGTTGATATCATCAATAGAAACTCTTCCGGTTTTATTTCCGGGACTATATGATGCACTGCCATTTAAACTCCATATATCCTGAACATATACCATAATATCAACGCTGTCAACAGTGTTCTCTATCGGTTTTGGAATAATCCTTACATCATAGATATATGGACTTTCTCTAATTATCCTTTCACTTTCCAAGATGTAAAAGGGAATAAATATTTGCCCCTCAAAAAAAATCAGTTTATTTTTAATAAGCCATTCTTTTGTATTTATATGAAGAGTATTCCCAACGTCCTGTAACCAGCTTCGTACTGTGTCTTTAGGGTTATTTACTGATGCTCCGAATACATCCAGAATTTCAATATTAATTTTTCTAATAATTTTTCCTGTAAATTTTTTAATTATCTTTTTGTCAGGATCAGGAAGTGTAATCCCGGATTGCTGTTCATCATCAATTACTATAATCGACTTTAAGATCTTCGAAAAGAAATTATCTTTCTCCGAATAGTCTTTAATCTCCTGGACTACATTGCTGGTATCTTTAGATTCAACAATTTTTTCCTGCCCGATCAGACAGTCTGATGTACAGATAATAAAAATGCTGATAGTAAGAAAAAGATAAATAAATTCTGATAGGTTATTCTTCAAATTCATCGGATTAAGCATGTGCTGCTGATAGAATCCGAGCTTATTTTTTTTATTCGCTATCCTTTTTAATTTATCCATTGCGGCGGCTTTTAGAAATTATAGAGCTACTCTTTTTACTTAATGTAATGATGCCGTGAAAAGTGTAAGGATGGGAAAAGAATTATATTATCCATTAAACAGTTTAAAATATAACTTAAAAGTTTTATGATTATAATCTTATAACAAAGCCCCTATATTACTTTTCACAATTACCATTTTTGTTATTGAACTTTAAATTGAACGCATCTTATGCCCATGATTAACATAGGACTTTATAAAATTGTAAACCATTCAACTAAATTTACTTCAAATATTCCATCATCACAATTTATGATACAACAATATCGAGTGTAAAATCAATCGCCCTAATGGATGAAAAAGAACCACTCCTATTAGGTAAGTTTAATAGATGGAATTAATTTTCGAGGAACGAAGAATTCTACAACAAGGATTTATAAGAATCAGTTATAAAATTTATTACATGCCTTTTTGTTTTATCATCCAGATCTGTTCTTCGAATGGAGCAAATCATCTATTGTACGTTCGAATCTAACTTTGGGGAGATTAACATAACCGGATGATACAATGTTTTATTTGTAGTGTTTTACTCAAGTCGCATATTACTTTTTATTGATGTAGGTTTGGTTATATATTTTTTGTTAATAGATAAGTTCATATTCAGTCCATATTATTTTTGAGTGAGCTAGTCCTAATTCCAGCGACTTGAAGCACCATAATATATCCGTATACATATTGTATACTATTAGAATATTTATCTTTTATCCTTTTAATTTAACGAATTTATTTTTTATAATAGCTCATCGCTTCCGGCAAATTATTCATGATATCATTAATTCTTGTATTATCTGAAGGGTGCGTACTTAAAAATTCAGGCGGTGCCTGAGATTTATTTTGAGCCGCCATTCTTTTCCAAAAGGCAGCCGCCTTGTTGGGATTATATCCGGCCAATGCCATAAATATCATTCCTAATCTATCAGCCTCACTTTCATGAGTTCTACTGTACGGAAGAAGTACGCCGACTTGTACACCTACTCCAAACACACCAAGCCATAAATCACTAGTTTTCTGCGTCTCTGAACTTAGTGCCTCTGATAATGCCATACCACCAAGTTGAGTTAATAACATTTGACTCATCCTTTCATTTCCATGTTCAGCCACGGCGTGAGCGATTTCATGTCCCATAACGACTGCCAGTCCATTTTCATCATGGGTAACGGGAAGAATGCCGGTATATACTACAACTTTACCACCAGGCATGCACCATGCGTTTACTTCATCATTCTCTACGAGATTGAATTCCCAATTATAACCATTCAATCGATCGGACATGTTATGTTTTGCGAAGTACTTCTGTACCGCATATTGAATATTAGTGCCGATACGCTTAACCATATTAGAATTATTATTTTGGGAGCTAAGCTTATTATTATTTATAAATTCACCATACTGCTGAAAACTAGTTGTCAGCATTTCGGAATCCGGAATTATATTCAGCTGATTTCTTCCGGTAATTGCTACAGTACTGCATGATATTACTAGAATGGAAGAAATAATTACCGGAATAAGAAAACTAATTAAGTATTTCATTTTAAATCCACTATTTATTAAAAATAATTCGAATATAAAACTCTTAGATAATTTTACCGAACTATGATAGAGATAACTCAGTTCTTATGATTAATATGTAATCAATAATTTGCGCAAATAAAAAGCCGCATTACTGCGACTTTCAGGTAAATAAATTATAGAATTAGAACCGGTTATCAAGTTGTGTTTCGTTATAATACCATTGAACTTCAACCCAGGCTGGTTCACCTGGAACACCGCCGCCCCAAGATATTATTTTAAGTTTGGAGTAATGACCGTCGTGATCGTAAAGAAATACGTAATTGGATTCTCTATCGGCGATGTTGTTAGTCCAAACTCCCTCGTTTTTATCGGGAGAGTCAACTTCATCAAAAAGATTACTACTGGAACCGACAAAGAACTTCGTATCTCTAATAAGGCTTGGGTAAAGATCGGCGCTCTGAACAAGGAACCCTTCACTTGAATAATAAATATCCACAAGGTTTGCATTAGTAGGTGATGAAACACCATACGCCGCTCCACTGGAAAGATCTAATCCACTAGGTTGGCTAGAGGTAGTATTTGTTGTCTCGTAAATCCTTACAGAACTGTATAAGGTCGTTACAATATTTGAAACAAGAGCGATAGGGCCTACAATGCTTGTCTGTTCAGCTGAAACACTGATAACGAAAGTCGTATCCTTATAATCCTGCAATTTTAAAGTAAATGTTCTCACACCTTCTTCAACATTGACAACAGTATCAGGCGTTAATAATGATGAGTTTCTGCCATCTATCCAAATTTGTGCCCCGGCAGGATTTGATGTTATGTAAATATCCCCTTTTGTATAGATGGGAGCAACTGGATCATCACTCGAATTGCATGATGTTATGAACAATCCTAAAAATGGGATTAAAAATATTAGAATTAGGTTTTTCATTATTGTTTTCCTTTAATTTTTATTTAAGTTAAATGGAAATATTGAACCGTCGCTATCCATTGTGAAATCGCCGGAAAGATTTTTGCCATCTTCTGATAATTTTCCGTAGTATTTTCCTTGATACGGGCTTTGCATTTGATCTGTCATTGTAATTATTAAGTTTGTTGGATTTAATGTTCCTTTCACTTCCTGGTTAATCTCTTGTCTGTAACTGATAGTAATGTTTCCTGAAAAGCTGCTGTTTGTCTGTTCAGTAATATTAAGTGTAATTGCTCTATTATCAAAAGTACCGGTCCAAGCACCTATTAAATCCGAAATTGCCTGTTCATTGCTTTCATTAGCATCTTCAGCAACATTCTCGGCGGTTTTATCTCGATTGTTATCGCAACCTGTTAATAATGATCCGGCAATTAACATTATCGTTAGCAAGATGAAATATTTGTTTTTCATAACACTCCTTGTAAATAGTTTGGGAACATTAATTTACTCTACACAGGTAAGTATGAAACTATGAAGACCTTCTTAATGTATTAATTACAAAATAAAATATGCAGAATTTTAGTAATGTTTAATCGGCCTATAGGATGAAAAAAGAACTACTCCTATTGGGTGAGTCAGTTTCTTGATCTACTGAACTCATAAATAGGATTTAATAAAAAAGGGAGTTACATTCAGGTTGCTGTCTTCAAATCTCAGTCAGTGAGTTTAATTCACTTTAGCGCCTTTTATTTTTTTCCCTTATTCACCGCCTTGTGATATTTCCTTCGGATGTCTTCAATATTTACTGTCGGCTCTGGAAATTTGATGTCAAGTTTTTTCATTGTTTCAACTATGATCTTAGAAACAGCAAGATTGCGGAACCATTTCTGATCGGAAGGAATCACATACCACGGCGCTTCGCTGGTGCTGCATTTGCTGAGCGCGTCTTCGTAGGCTTCCTGATAACTTTCCCAAAATTCTCTTTCTTTATAATCCGCTTCGCTGATTTTCCAATGCTTTGTCGGGTCTTCGAGCCGCTTTTTGAAACGCCGAAGCTGTTCTTCCTTGCTGATGTAAAGAAAGAATTTTAGAATGTGAGTTCCGTTGTTAATTAAGCGTTTCTCGAAATCGTTAATTTGCTCATAACGATTCGACCAAACTTCTATCGGGACAAGATCGTGAACACGCACAATGAGAACATCTTCGTAGTGTGAACGGTTGAAAACGACTACCTCACCCGGCTTTGGAACTTGGCGTTCAATCCTCCATAAGAAATCATGAGTAAGTTCCTCGGGCGTAGGCTGTTTAAAGCCGACAACATGGCAGCCTTGCGGATTCATCGAAACGATAACATGTCGGACAACACCATCCTTTCCGCCGGCGTCGGGAGCTTGAAGAACAATTAATAACGAGTTTCAATACTCATCAAGCAACTCCTTGAATCTACCATAGCACCCGCTCAAAATACTGGTTGAGCTATCGTGCTTGAGTTGTGTAAAACTTGTTGTCAGGCTTATTTCCAATAGTGTTTTATCACTAATTAATTTATAGACTGTCAATCACTCTTTGCAGTCGTTTGCGTATTTCACCGGCAATCTCGCCAAGCTTGGGATTATCAATAGCCTGCATTGAAGCTACCGGATCGACCGCAGAGATTTCGGAGCCATTTTCTTTTTCCTGAACGATAACATTGCAGGGGAGCATAATACCAATCTTATCTTCTACTTGCAGTGCTTGGTAAGCAAAAGGAGGATTGCAAGCACCAAGTATTATGTAAGAATGAAAGTCAACATCTAATTTTGTTTTTAATGTTTCCCTTACATCAATTTTGCTTAAAATACCGAATCCCTCACTCTTTAAAGCATCAGTTACTTTTTCAATTGCATCTTCGAATCCCAAAGGTGATTTTTTTGAAAAATAGTATGACATGTTAATTCTCCTATTAAATTAATAGAACTAAATAATTATGTTAAATCTTTTTTCTTTTCTTGAAATTCTTCTTTGTTGATTTCTCCTTTAGCATACCTATTTTTTAAAATATCTAAAGGACTTTCAATTGAAGAATCAAAAGCGGAAGTTTTTCGTGAGCGATTAACTTTTTTCATGATAAGCCAAACAATTAATCCAATGATAATTATCCAGAATAACCAACCGAACCACATTCCACCCCAAAACATATTATGGTACATAAATTCCTCCTTTAACTAAAATTACAATTCAAATAAGAATCATTTATTTTTGTTTTTTCACTTAGCTGATTTCTTGTTAACACAATTAAAAATTCCTTCTCATTCATCAACATCTTTTTTCCGGTTGAATGCTATCCAGGCAGTGTAATATATCGATTTGAATTTAAGCGGGTACAAATCTATTTTATTCAATGCATATTCCAATGTTGTCAATGATTATGACAAATTCTTTACCGTATTGGATTTGTTACTCTTTACGGTACCTTCTGCTGCGTCTGGTTGTTAGGACGAACAGACAAATCGTTTGTCCTTATATAAATAAACATTGCAGCAAGCATCAAAAATATTGCAACCCAGAATTTCCAGTCGTGATGAATTCGTTTCCAATATGGTTTATTGTTTTTCTCATTAGTTACATGTTGCGGGACATTTGTGTTCACGTTTTATTCCTTTCTATTAAAGAATTATATTCTCCACGTCTCGCAGAGCGATTGCACATAGCTCGATGATACAGGGCTTTTTGTGCCTCCAATACATTGGACTCTTCACCTTGCCAAATCTCCAAAGCCGGCTGCTGAATTGCTCGGGCAAAAGAAAACGCCATTTCCCAGGGCAGTCTCGATCTGAATTTAACGTTCATGGCATTCAAACGCACCGATGCCAATTCAGGAGTTTGGCCTCCAGACAAAAACGCAATGCCAGGTACTGAAGCAGGTACTGCTCGCAAGAGGCACTTCACAGTTGCGTCGGCAACTTCGTCTACCGTTGCTTGCTTTGAGCAGGTCAATCCAGGAAGAACCATGTTTGGTTTCAATATTATACCTTCAAGAATCACCCGTTGTGTATAAAGCTGGTTGAAAACTGTCCGCAGAACTTTCTCTGTTATTTCACTGCATTGTTCGAGAGTATGACCGCCATCCATAAGAACTTCAGGTTCGACTATGGGAACGAGTCCGGCTTCCTGACACAACGAGGCATAGCGAGCCAATGCATGAGCGTTTGCTTCTATGCAACTTTGGCTAGGAATACAATCTCCCACGGCAATCACCGCTCGCCATTTGGCAAAACGTGCACCCATTTGATAATATTCCTTAAGCCGGTCCCGTAATCCGTCCAAACCTTCTGTTATTTTTTCACCCGGATGACCCGCCAAATCTTTAGCGCCGGTGTCAACCTTAATGCCCGGAATAATTCCCGCGTCGGTTATAACTTTAACAAACATAGTACCGTCTTTTTTGAACTGTCGTATGGTCTCATCGTATAGAATCGCTCCACTGATAAATTCACCGAGTCCAGGTGCGGTTACAATCAATTCACGATAGGAACGGCGGGCTTCTTCTGTTTGTGGAATTCCCAATTTGGTGAATCGTTTATTGCATGTAGGATTACTTTCATCCATCGCCAGCAAACCTTTGTCATTGGAGACCAACATCTTTGCGGTGTTTATAATTTGTTGTGAATTCATATTTGATCACTCCACAATTTTATCAATTATTATTCAAACAATCTTTCTGATCCTTCAACTAAAAACCAACATTGTCTTAGCAATGCAAATGCTCATCATTTCCTCGCTGTTCTCACTTCTCCTCTGTCAATTTCGACTCAATTGTGGATTGCTCATCAGATTTGTGATTCCTTTGATCGCGTTGACGTCCTATGATGCTTTCTATCATGTTTATTAGTTTATCAATAGCACCGTCAAGGGCTTGGTTTAATGTGTCAGAATAATCTGTGACAACAATTGGTTGACGTCCTTCGAGACGCGCTTCGAGCATACAACGTTTATCGTTCTTACCTTTCTTGGCACCATCTTCATCTTTCATGTGAACTTCCACACTGGTAATGTGGTCACTAACTCTACTTAATGAGCTCTCAATTATGCTGCTGAAATTAGTTATCAGTTCCTTACTCCCAGTGATATTACGACCGGTATTTATTTGAATATTCATGTACTGCTCCAATTGTTATTGTGTACTTTCTTTAAATGTGTCTATTAGTACTTTCTCATTCATTTTGCATTACTCCATTTCCAGTTTCGTATTTCAGGTAAATCTTGCCCATATTTTTTTATATATTTTTTATGATCCAATAACTTATCCCGGAGAAATTGTTTAACATATGCTGCCCGTGAACCTAAACCCTCTACACGGTCAATTACATCACCTGCCAAATGAAAGCGGTCAAGCTCATTTAATACTACCATATCAAAAGGAGTAGTAGTAGTTCCCTCTTCCTTAAATCCCCTCACATGAAATCTCTCCTGGTTTGATCGTCTGTATGTCAATCTATGTATCAGCAATGGATAGCCGTGAAAGGCGAAAATAACATGTTTATCATTAGTAAAGAGCGAATCAAAATCTTTATCATTGAGTCCATGAGGGTGTTCGCTCTTCGGTTGTAATGTCATCAGGTCCACTACATTGATAACCCTTACTTTAAGCTCGGGGAAATTCTGATAAAGAATTTCTACTGCGGCTAATGTTTCCAATGTTGGGACATCACCGCAGCATGCCATAACAACATCCGGTTCAACGCCCATATCATTACTTGCCCATTCCCATATACCGAGACCGGCAGTGCAGTGTTTAACTGCGCTTTCCATATCCATCCATTGCAATGCAGGTTGTTTACCTGCGATAATTACATTAACATAGTCGCGGCTGCGTAAACAATGATCTGTTACCGATAACAATGTATTGGCATCAGGAGGTAAATATACACGTACGGTTTCCGCTTTCTTATTTACGACAAGATCTATAAAACCGGGATCTTGATGACTAAATCCATTATGGTCCTGACGCCAAACATGGGATGAAAGTAAAATATTCAATGAGGCGACCGGGTTTCTCCATGGAATTTCATGAGCAACCTTAAGCCACTTGGCATGCTGGTTAAACATTGAATCAATAATATGAATAAACGCTTCGTAACATGATAAAAATCCGTGCCTTCCTGTAAGTAAATAACCTTCGAGCCAGCCTTCGCATTGATGCTCGCTCAACATTTCCATTACACGGCCATCAGGTGAAATATGATCGTCAATAGAAATAATTTCAGCAGTAGAGCAACGATTAGTAGCTTCAAACACATCTCCCCAACGGTTTGATGCAGTTTCATCAGGGCTGAACACGCGAAAGTTATTAGCGTTAATTTTTATGACGTCTCGTATAAACTTGCCTTGAACTCGAGTTGCTTCTCCTTCACTAACGCCCGGTTTAGTTACATCTAAAGCATAATTACGAAAATCCGGCATTCGTAATTCTTTAAGAAGAATTCCTCCATTTGCATGCGGATTTGAACCCATCCTTCTTGAGCCCTTAGGAGCTAATTCAGCAAGTTCAGGAATAAGTCTGCCGCTTTTATCAAACAATTTTTCAACCTTGTAACTCTTCATCCAATTTTCAAGAATTTTCAAATGCTTTCTATTATTTACAAAGCCAGTAACCGGTACCTGGTGCGCCCTAAAAGTACCTTCAATAGGCAAACCATCAACTATCTTTGGGCAAGTCCAGCCTTTAAGAGTACGAAATATTATCATAGGCCATAATGGGCGTTCTTTGTATCCGTATTTTCTCGCCTTAATTTGAATTTCTGTAATCTCATTTACTATCTTATCTAAAGTCGCGGCTAATTTTTGATGAAGTTTTTGGTTATCATCCCCTTCAACAAAGTAAGGTTTGTAGCCGTAACCGATAAAAAGATGTTCCAATTCTTCGTGACTTATTCGACTTAAAACAGTTGGTCCTGCAATCTTGTAACCATTTAAATGTAAGATCGGCAAAACAGCTCCATCATGAACCGGATTTAGAAATTTGTTTGAATGCCAGCTTGTAGCAAGCGGACCTGTTTCGGCCTCACCGTCTCCAATTACACAAGCAACAATTAAATCCGGATTATCGAAAGCGGCGCCAAATGCATGTGACAAAGAGTAGCCAAGCTCTCCTCCCTCATGAATTGAACCAGGAGTATCGGGTGAAGTATGACTTGGAATTCCTCCTGGAAAGGAAAACTGAGTAAAGAATTTTTTCATACCTTCTTCATCTTGAGTAATATTCGGATAGAATTCACTGTAACTTCCTTCAAGATATGTATTAGCAAGTATTCCAGGGGCCCCATGTCCCGGGCCAGTAATATTTATAATATTCAAATCATACTTTTTAATTATTCTATTCAAATGGACATAAATAAAATTTAATCCTGATGTAGTGCCAAAATGCCCTAACAACCTTGGTTTTATATGTTCTATCTTAAGCGGTTTTTTTAAAAGCGGATTATCATAAAGATAAATTTGTCCAACCGAGAGATAGTTAGCGGCGCGCCAATAAGCGTCCATCTTTTTCAATAGATCTTTTGGCAACGGCTTATCTGCTGTTTCATCCTTTTTTACCTTAACCGTAATGTTATTTTTAAAACCTTCTGATACTTTTTTTTCAATTTCTTTTTCAGATAATTTCTTTGATTTCATTATTCGGTATTCTCCTTGACAACAGGTGCGTTGAGTATATTGAATCCGGGTTGTTAAACTATTTTTATCAATAAATTTACGTCAATGCTTCTTAAACGTATGCGTAGTCATTTATTAGACTGTTTAGATTTTTAGTATTTTTAATTTTCTTAGCTAATAAAACGACCTGCATTATAAACTCGAACCCAGCATTAATTATTACAGCTTATTCTTTACAAGAAAAAATATAAAAGAACAATTACAATAATTATAAATGCTATTACAATTGGTGAATTAGTTTTACGATTCATCTTTACTCCATTATTTATCCAACCGCCAGGGTATTTCGCTTTTTCTGTTAAGAACTAAGTCAGCCCTTATATTCAGAATCCTAAGATTGGTTATTAGTATCGAAATAGAAACGTTACTTATAAAACATAGCAGCACTTCTATTAAATTTATTTATACTTTTAATAAAACCTCCATTGATAAATGCGCCTGTTCGGCTAAGCGCAATTCCAATAAAGATTGGAGAAATGCTAAAGTTGACTCTGCTCCTTGGTTTTCATTTAAGCGGTCCGAATGCAAACCGTCGCGGCAGCCGCCTGTTGTCGGATCATATAATGAAAGATTTAAATCATTTCGACCTATAAACCATTCAAATGCCCGGCGCGCTTCTTTGTTCCAGCGTTTATCATTCGTAATTCTGAACGCTTCTAAACAAGCCGATACCATTGCTTGAGCCTCAATAGGCTGTTGATCAAAACGGGCACGCTCACCCCCTTTTCGATAAAAACCATTGGATCCTATAGGGAAAAAATGCCCAGCATCCGCTCTATGTAAATTGACCAGCCAATTTAAAGATTCCAACCCGGCATCAGTCATATTATCGTTAGAAATTGATTTACCGCAAGTGAGTAATGCGTGAGGCAAAGCCGCGTTGCAATATGAAAGCTCATTTTCGAACCAGCGCCAATCTTCGGAACTATTTTTTTGATATAGTTGAAACAGCCGTTCGGCCAACTCATCCCGAACTTGACCTGCCCTGCGGTCGCCGGCATATTTTTGTGAATACTCATGAATTCCCAACAATGCAAATGCCCATGCGCGCGGACTTGTAGTTCCAAGAATTGAAGGTAAGGTTTGCTCAAAGAGCCAACCGGCCATTTTATTGAATGCAGGTTTATTTGAATGACTTAATACAGTGCCTAAAGCAAAAAGCGCACGGCCATGGCTGTCGTCGGATCCTGAATTCTCCAGCCAATTACGCTGGTAGTTCATAAAATTTCTAAATCTTTTTGTTTTATCGTTGAATGCAAACACAAGAAATGCCAGGTAACGAGAAGTTAATTTCGTGCTTTCGCCGCTGCCAAGTTCATCTAAGAGAATACTTACTAATAGTGCTCTCGCATTGTCGTCGGTAGTGTAACCGTGGGAATAATTAGGCACGGTAAATATGGCGTGCTGCAACATACCGGTAGAATCCGTCATATTTTTTAAATGATTTAATTTTAACGTCGGCAGTTCACCTGGATAATTATCGAGTGATTTTGAGATAATCCCCGCTGGTATATAATGTCGGCGCTCCGCACGGGCTCTTTCAAAACATTCCATATAACGTTGCGCAACTTCGGACCAAATCATAGTTCTGCCAAATATATAAGCACGCTTCCGCATTGCCTGGCGTTCGGATTCATTGTCTAATAAATTAATGACCTGTTCCGCCAATGCGTCGGGATCTTTAAAAGGAACAAGTACCCCTCTGCCGTCGGAAAGTAATTCCTGCGCATACCAGTAAGGCGTAGAAATAACCGCTTTACCAGCTCCCAACGTATATGCCAAGGTTCCGGATGTTATCTGCGCTTCGTTTAAATATGGAGTAATATAAATATCGGCCGCGCTAATAAACTCAATCAATTCTTCAGAGCTGACAAAACTGTTATAAAATATTACGTTGCTTTCAACTCCTTTCTGCTGAGCAAGCCATTGAAGAGATAGCCTATAAATTTCGCCTTCATTTTTAATTACCTGCGGATGCGTAGCTCCTACAACAATGTATACACATTCGGGATAACGCTCGACTATTTTAGGCATAGCGGAAATAACCGTTTCGATTCCTTTACTTGTAGAGAGCAGTCCAAAACTAAGTAATACAGTTTTGCCTTCAACTCCGAATAAATCCTTGTTAAAACTCGGGTCAACAAAGGGTACATCAGGTATGCCGTGAGGAATCATATCAATTTTTTCCGGCGACACATTATAAATTTCCTGTAAAAACGTAGAGCCTTTTTCGCTCATTACGACTAAACGATCTGAAAGAGCGGCAACTTCTTCGAGTACCCTCCTCTGATCCTGATCTGGATTTTTAAGTATTGTGTGCAAAGTTGTAACAATCGGCATACGCAATTCACGTAATATAGAAAGGATGTAACTTCCCGCTCTTCCTCCGAATATTCCATACTCGAATTGAAGACAAACCAAATCAACATTATTAATATTTAAAAAATCGGCCGCCCTGCGGTAGGACTCTAAATCTTTTTCTATTAATTCAAACCGAACGCGTGAAGGGTACGCATACCCGTCTTCGACATCATTAACCGGAAGCGCAATACAAGTTGTGGCGGTATATTGAGCGGCGATTGCTTCGCACAAATCAGTAGTAAACGTCGCTATGCCGCACTGACGCGGTAAATAATTCCCAATGAAGGCAATACGGTCGATGGTGGAACTTTTGTCCCTTTTTTTCAAAATGTATTTCTCCTTCTTAGTTTTTGGAGTAGAATAAGTTCAAGTGATATTTAAAGATTATTTATTTTAAAAATTTTGTTTGAGTTCCTTAACCAATTCTCTCAAGCCAGGATAAAGTATTATAGTGCATATAACATTAACTATTGTTAATAACGTAAAAACTATAATTATAAATGTATTGTCTCCCATCTTGCACTCCCTCAGTTAAATATTAATAATCCATTGTCGGTTTATCATTTCAGCGAATAGATTTTCTGCAACAAAAAAGAGGATTATCTATGAATAAAAGCTGTTGGAAATTTTCCTAAAATGGAATCCGTAAATAGTAAACAGTATTGCCAACGAAAACAGGCGGGGTTTTCTGAATAACGACCAGAAAAATAATCTCCAATAATAAATTCTTTCTTCACCAACGACTCCTAATTTGAACATGGATTTAAACAGAGCGGCTATGTAATTAGGATTAAGGTGGAAGACTTTCTTTTTCTTCGGTTCAAAATCTTTCATAAAACTCATCACTCTTTCATAAAAATATTTTGGGGAATAAATAGTTTTTAAGATAGATTTATAACCGGCAAGAAGTTTGTCGGAATCCATTTTAGGAATAAAATTAATTGTAAAATCTGTGTTATTCCCTGTAAAATCTTTCAGCATTCTGCCTTCGATCAACAATCTTTTTTCAAGTTTTGTACCCTTGGGTGCATTAAGCAATCCAACCATTGCAGTAACAATCCCGCTTTGCTGAATAAAATTTGTAAGTTCCTCAAATATTTTAGGATGGTCGTTATCAAACCCGACAATAAAGCCTCCCTGCACTTCTAGTCCTTCATTTTGAATTTTCTTAACGCTGGCAATCAAATTACGGTTGCTGTTTTGAGTTTTATTACATTCGATGAGGCTCTCTTCATTCGGCGATTCGATTCCAATAAACACGGCTTCAAACCCGGCTTTTACCATTTGATGCATAAGCTGCTCATCATCGGCGAGATTAATTGACGCTTCGGTATTAAGGTAAAACGGGTTTTTCTTTTTCTCCATCCATGCGGTTATTGCGGGAAGAATTTCTTTTTTAAGTTTAGTTTTATTTCCAATAAAGTTGTCGTCAACAAAGAACACAGATCCGCGCCAGCCCGTAAAATATAATGCGTCTAATTCGGCGATAACTTGTTCCTTGGTTTTGGTACGAGGTTTTCTTCCGTATAAAACAGTGATATCGCAAAAGTCACAATCGAAAGGACACCCTCTCGAATACTGAAGATTCATAGATGTATAATCATTTATCGATATAAGATCCCACATTGGTAAAGGAGTTTTTTTAATATCAGCCCAATCAATTGATTCATATTTGCGTTTAGGTTTTCCATCATGTAAATCTTTTATAAATTGAGGAAGAGTAATTTCAGCTTCATTAAGAACAAGATGATCAATACTTTCGTAATACTCGGAACTGCTTGTAAATAGAGGTCCGCCTGCAACAATTTTCGCGTTTAACTTTTTGCATTTTTCAATTACTTCATTAGCCGATTCACTTTGAATTGACATCGCGCTAATAAAAACATAATCCGCCCAAAGGATATCTTCGTCACAAATTTCACTTACATTCATATCAATTAATCTTTTATTCCATTCATCGGGTAACATTGAGGCTACTGTTAATAAACCTAAGGGCGGAAAACTTGCTTTTTTTGAAACGAATTTAAGAGCATGTTTAAAACTCCAAAAAGTATCGGGATACTGCGGATATACCATTAGTATGTTCATTTTTCTCTCCATGAAAATAGTATAACAATTTCAGAGAATTCTTGCTTTTAGCTATATACATTATCAAATATTAGGAATTTAATATCAATCGTTCATAGGGATGAAAAAGGGACTACATCTTTTGGGTGAGCATTCAGGTAAATTCAATCATCCAATAAAGAGGTATTATCAATAGCAATTTTGTAAGCGTTTGAAAGATGAGCGTGTTTTGCAATTTGAACGCGGGTGTTAAGGGCTAATTTTTCGAGTATGTTATGAACGTGGCTCTTAACTGTATAGGGCGAAAGGTGAAGTTTTAGAGCTATTTCTTTATTGGAGGAACCGTCGGCAATTAATTCTATCACTTGTTTTTCACGTTTGGTCATTGTAACTGACTCAGCTATTGCAGAAGGAGTAGCCACGTTAACGGCATGATCAACAATTTGAGAAAAAAGCGTACCTGTTAAATTAGGAGGCAGAATCTGAGCGCCTTGAAAGACTGTTCTTATCGTATTATAAAAATCTGCTACATTCGCATCTTTTAGAATAAATCCCGATACACCAGCCTGCACAAATTCAAAAACATCTGTTTGAAGCGGAATAAGATCCATAACGATTATTTTTGCATCATGAAAGCTTTTTCTAATTAATTTTACAAGATGCAGACTATTTCTATTTCTTAGTCCAAGATCAAGCAGCACAATGTTTGCTTTCAACTTTTCCATCAGTGTTATAATATTTTCACCGTTGCTTACAGTCGCCACAACCCGCATATCCTGTTGTTTTGACAGCATTGCCGCTATTCCGTCACGTAAAAGTCTATTATCTTCAATTAACAGTATTTTAATTCTATTCAAATATTTCTCCGGTTATAGCATGAAAAAGCGGTAAGTATATAAAAGATTTAGTGATTAAATATACTGAATTTTCTAAATTAAATACAATAAGTACTTCTTTTCATGATTTTATTGTATTTGAAAACACGCATTCTTATTATAATTTTGAATGTTTCTTTCTATATGTTAAATTGGTATTCCAGTTACTCACTAAAAAGAGTTGCATTTGTTATTCCCCGAACACGTTTACAAATTTATGTATGCCGCTCTTCAGGAAGCAGAAGCTGCATTAGAAAAAGAAGAAGTTCCAATTGGAGCTGTTGTTGTACATAACAACCGCATTATAGGAAAAGGATACAATCTTACCGAAACATTAAAAGATCCTACCGCGCATGCAGAAATGCTCGCAATAACATCCGCGGCCAACCATCTTCAATCCAAAATTTTAGATGAATGCGATTTATACGTTACATTGGAACCTTGCGTAATGTGCACAGGGGCTATTTTATTAGCAAGGATTAAAAACCTTTACTTTGGAGCATTTGAACCCAAATTTGGAGCTTGCGGATCATTATATAGTATCGCCGACGATAATAAATATAATCATAAACCAAATATATATTCGGGAATATACTTAGAAGAAAGCAGTGAAATGCTTAAGAAATTTTTCGCTGAAAAAAGATAAGTATTTTCTTAATTACTTTGTTGGATATTTATAGTTATAATCTTAAATTTTCGTTTAGAATTATATTATTTTTGACTTACTAATTAATTCAAGCATTCTTCTTTTAGGGAAATAATAATGCAAATCATATTTTTAGGCTCACCCGGTGTAGGCAAAGGTACTCAAGCAAAAATACTTTCAAAAAAATTAAACATTACGCATATCTCTACAGGAGATATGCTCAGAGAAGCAATTTCACACGGAACGGAAGTCGGTTTAAAAGCAAAAGAAATAGTTGATAAAGGAGAACTTGTTCCGGATGATTTGATGGGTCAGATTGTAAAAGAAATTCTTATGGAAGACAAGTGTAAAAATGGTTTTATACTTGACGGTTTTCCCCGGACTTTAAATCAAGCTGTAATACTCGGAAATATTTTCGAAGAATTAAATATTCCCAAACCCTGTTTAATACATCTTGAAGTCGATCCTAAAATTATCATTGAAAGATTGTCGAACCGTTTGGCATGTTCAAACTGCAAAAACATAATAAGCTTAAGTGATTTAAAAGACACTACTGTTTGTCCGGTTTGTAATTCCAAAAACACATTAATCAAACGTAAAGATGACGAAGAAGAAGTTGTTAAGAAAAGATTAAATGTTTATAAAGAAACTACCGAACCGGTTATACATTATTATAAAGAAAGAGCTTACGTGGTAGTTATAAGCGGCGTTGGAAGTCTTGATGAAGTTTCAGATAGAATATTAAAAGCTTTGGCCAAATGCAAAACGCAGTAATTACGATTTCTTTTTTAAAATAACTTTAACAGCTTTACCATCGGTAAGTTTAATAATTCTCGCGTCAATTTTTTTTACTATTTCATAATTATGAGTAGCAAATATTACAGATGTTCCCCTCGAATTAATCTTTTTAATTATTTCCAATATTTCATCCGAAGTCTCCGGATCAAGGTTTCCCGTGGGCTCATCGGCAAGTATTAACGCAGGATCGTTCAGAATCGCTCTCGCAATCGCTACACGTTGTTTTTCCCCACCGCTTAACTGGTGAGGCATATTATTCTGTTTATTTGAAAGGCCCACATCCGAAAGTGCATGTATTACCTTCCTTTTAACCAAACGTGACGGGGTTCCCGTAACCCGCAGTACAAAGGCCAGATTTTCAAATACATTTCTATCTTCAAGCAGCTTAAAATCCTGAAATACAACTCCAATTTTTCTTCTTAGAAACGGAAGGTCTTTTGATTTAACTGTTTCCGAATTATAACCCGCGACTTCTACATAACCGCCTTGCGGAAGAAGATTCATATAAATTAATTGAAGAAACGTAGTTTTTCCTACTCCGCTTTTTCCTATAAGGAAAATAAAATCACCCGGTTCAACATGAAGATTTAAGCTGCTGAATACAGGCTGTGTAGTATAATTAAATTCAACATTGCTGAAGGTAAGCATTTTTAATTCCGTTTTTTTACAACAAATTGTACTCTATCGCAATTTTCATCCGCGTCATCAAATGAAAAAGAATCGTAACAATTTTCAACAAATAGTCCGTTATTTTCTATAATTGAAAAATAATCAAAAAATTTATAAACACGCTGCTTATGCATTTCTTCAATTATTTGACCGTTATCTAAAATTATCCTGAAGTAATTATAATGAATTTTATCTGTATTATCATATTTACTTTTCTGCTGATATTTAATTCCGTTGAACTTCCCTTTTCTGTTTAATCTCCGTTCATTTTTAATGCTGTTGTTTTCAAGACTGGCATCAAAAGTAAAAATTCCTTCGTCGGTTAAAAGATTAAATATAGCGCCGAAAAATTTATTCAATTGAACTTCGTTTAATAAATAATTTATGCTGTCGAAGGCAGATAAAATAAATGGAAATTTATACTTAAACGGCGGAATTGTCATATCGCAGCATACTTTTAAATCATGTTTGAATTCGGGAATTAAAAGCATTTCATTTGAAATATCGGACAATATAATTTTGGGGAAATATTCTTTTAAATAATAAGCTAACTTGCAGTCGCCGCTTGCCAGCTCAAGAGTAAAATCATTTTCAATTTTAATTTCATTATTAATAGCGAAAATATATTCAGCCCAATCTTTATAATCAATTGACCGCATAAGGTGAGAATATATTTTTGAAACGCTGCTGTATGGTTTTATATGATTCAATTTTTTCTGCGGTTTTTAATTACTGTTTCTGCGACTTTAAATGCTTCAATCAAACTTGAAGGATCAGCGCTATTAAGGCCTGCAATATCGAAAGCGGTTCCGTGATCAGGCGAAGTTCTAATAAAATTTAATCCCGCCGTATAATTCACGCCGGAATTAAAATTAAGCATTTTAAAAGGTATTAATACTTGATCATGATACATTCCAATAATCATATCATAATTTTTATAAAGGTGATTTGCAAAAAACGCATCCGGCACATAAGGCCCGGTTATATTTTTATCACCTAAAAGATTAATTGCCGGAATTATATTTTTTATTTCTTCTTCACCAATTCTGCCGTTTTCCCCGGCGTGCGGATTTAATGAAAGTACGGCTATTTTAGGCTGTGAAATATTAAAATCATTAATCAGCGATTTCTTTACCGTGGTTATAACTGATAATATTTTTTTTCTATTTATTAATTTTGAGACTGACTTAATCGGTTCATGTATAGTAATTAACGCGCATTTCATTTTTTTTGAAATAAAAGTCATTGCATAATTTGAATTTTTGTCCCATTCGGCAAGCAGTTCGGTATGGCCGGGAAATTCAATCCCCGCCAGTTGAAAAGCGGATTTGGAAATCGGAGCGGTAATCATTGCTTCGGCCGTTCCGTTCTTTATTAATTTATATGCTGTACTTATTGACCGGTAGCTAATATTGCCGGATTCTTTGGTTGGTTTACCAATTGTAAATTTTGCATTACCTAAATTTACAACGGTTACAAATTCGGGATTTAAATTTAATTTTAAAATTGAATTTGAAATACTTACAGGCATTTCCAATTTTTGAATATTATTGTAATGCGCAAATACATTTTGAGGTATGACAAGAAATATTTTATTTTTTTTCGGATTGTAAATTCTTTGAATTGTTTTTAAACAAATCTCCGGTCCAATTCCATTAATATCGCCGCATGTAAGTACAAATCTGTTCATTTTATTTTAGAAGTGTGAAATTACCCAAACCGTTTTTATCCGAAAAGACAAATCTTTTGCCTATGTTCTCATATATCCAAATTTCAATTGTATTATCTTTTTCCGAATAACTGCGTTCTATCTCGTCAGGTTTGCCGTATTTAACATAAATTCTACCTCTGTCTGAGTTTGTGCCGTCCCTGTTGCTTGGAGTAGAAAACTCTTTAACCGCATAATCGGCTCTTTGATAGAATTCATTCATTACTTCGTTAAAGGCAGTTGCTTTATTTTGATCAAATTGTTTCCAGTATTTAATCAAATTATCATAATAATCTTCTTCATCACCGTCGGTTAAATTATCAAGTTCCGGTCCGGGCGTAATATGTTCCAAAATTTTGATCGCAAATTCAGGATTCGACAAGGTTTTGGGCTTATCCGGCCAGCCAACAACAAGGTCAAACTCTTGTTTTTTTCCGTTAGCCTCAATAGTTAATAAGGCGTTACCTTCCTTTAATTTTGTGGAAAATTCAGTTAATAAAAATAATTTTATTTTCCCATTTTCTTTATTATCAACAATACAAACCGAGTTGTCAATTTGAGCAATATCAAATCCAATCGTTTCGACAGGCTGCAGAATTTTATTTACGATTTCAATATCATTCTGTTTTATTACAGCTTTAATTTCTGTTAAAGATGTATCAATTGCGGGAATAACAATATTAAAATCTGATACGGAATATGGAACAATGCCTTCGGAATTAAATAATCTGAAATAATATTCATCTTGGGAATTAAGTTTTTGGTTATAAACGACTACGGGTGATAGTACAGAATTTGATTTCAGCGAATCTACCAAAAGCGGAAAAGGTTTGATTAAAATGTCTTTGTTTAGATTGTCAATTTTAAGCGCAGGCCTAATTAAATATTTGCCCTCGTTCAAATTTACTTTTAATAAACCTTCCAGGTAATCGGATTCGGAATTTGTAAGGTTATAATCAATTACCGAAATTTTATTATTAACTGTTTCGCTTTTTAAATATACGTCATCTTTATGGACTTCAATTGTAAAGGAAATACCTCCTGTAAAATTGTCGCCGTCTTTTAAAAATAAAATATTATTAAAAGGGATTTTATATGTGAAGTAACAAACAAAACCTAAATCCGAAGGAACAATATTGCTTTCTATCAGCACAGGTTTTCTTAAATTAAACTCCGGCCTTTTTCCGTCTGATCTGTTAAAATTTCTTTGAGAAAAAACAGTTGAAACAAAAACCAGTATAAATAAGAATATTTTTTTAGACATAATAAAAATCTTTGAGATTAATGAATGTTCTTTTTACACGCATTATTTTACTTTGTTTCAACTTAGTTATTCATACTTAATAAAAATTCTTTATTAGTTTTTGTTCCTCTCATTTTATCAACCGTAAATTCAATTGCTTCAACGGAATCGAAGTCACTTAAGATTTTTCTCAATATCCAAACCTTGCTTAAATCTTCTTCTTTCATTAATAATTCTTCTTTTCTTGTGCCGGATTTATTAACATTGATTGCAGGGAATATTCTTCTGTCGGATAAATCTCTGTCGAGAACCAATTCCATATTACCTGTACCTTTAAATTCCTCAAATATCACTTCATCCATTCTGCTGCCGGTTTCAATAAGGGCAGTTGCAATAATGGTCAAACTTCCGCCGTCCTCTGTATTTCTCGCTGATCCGAAAAACCTTTTTGGTTTATGCAGAGCGTTTGAGTCAACGCCGCCTGAAAGAATTCTTCCGCTATGAGGAATAACAGTATTATGCGCGCGCGCAAGTCTTGTAATGCTGTCCAATAGAATTACTACATCCTGTCCGGCTTCAACCATTCTTTTCGCTTTTTCAATAACCATATTTGCAACCTGTACGTGTCTTTCCGCAGGCTCATCAAATGTTGAGCTTATAACTTCGGCGTTTACAGAACGCTGCATGTCTGTTACTTCTTCGGGACGTTCGTCAATTAGAAGCATAATTAATTTTATTTCAGGGTGATTACGTGTAATAGAGTTGGCAATTTTTTGAAGCAGGATTGTTTTACCGCTTTTGGGAGGAGAAACAATCAGTCCTCTTTGACCTTTTCCGATTGGCGATAATAAATCCATAATTCTCATTGAATATTCACCTGGAGCGGATTCTAATTTTATTCTTTTTGTAGGGTAAAGCGGGGTTAAATTATCAAATAATGTACGTTCTCTAATTTCTTCGGGATCTTTTCCATTTACCGCTTCAACTCTTAAAAGCGCGAAAAATCTTTCCCCTTCTTTCGGAGGTCTAACCTGACCGCTTACGTGATCACCGGTTCTTAATGAGAATCTTTTAATCTGAGAAGGCGAAACGTATATATCATCCGGTGACGGTAGATAATTATAATCCGCTGATCTCAAAAATCCGTATCCGTCCTGAAGCACTTCCAGCACACCTTTTGAGAATGTAAGTCCGTCCTTTTGTGTCTGCGCTTCTAAAATTTTAAAGATTAATTCTTGTTTTCTTAGGTCGCTGTATCCAGCGATATTGAAATTTTTTGCAATTTCATATAGGTCGATTATTTTCTTCGACTTTAATTCTGAAATATCCATTGGCATGAGTTTATCCTGATTTTTAAATACTTATATTGGGCAATGATAAGTTTGAGGTTATAGATTCTTGTTTTTTATTGAAATAATTGAACTTGTTGAAAGGAACAAGCGGAACACATGAAATTTAGCCTATGTATATTAAAATGTCAAGTCCTTTTATCGGACAACATCAACTTTATTTCCCCCAACAAATAAATACTGCCTAAAACTACTAAACAATTTGAATTCTGTAAAGAGATAAATTCAGATACAAATTCAGCAGGCTCGGGAAGTATTTCATTACAGATTTTTAATTCTTTGCCGGCTTTTTCAAGTTCTTCCGCTTTAAAAGCCCTTTCATAATTTATGGACGTAAAATATATAATATCAAAATAATCCTTAAGCAGTTTTAATATTGGGATAATATCTTTGTCATTCATAGCGCCGTAAATTAGATATTTTTTATCGTAGAGTATTGATTCTTTTTTAAATTCCTCAATAAAGGTTTCTATTCCCTCAAAATTATGAGACGCGTCAAAAATTACTTTCGGCTTTTCATTATAAATTTCATAACGCCCCTGAATACCGCTGTTCTTAATAACTTTATTTATCCCGCCGGAAAATATTTTTGGCGATTTAATATTAAGTGTTTTGTACAATGAAAAAGCCGCCAAAGCAGAATTTCTTAACTGATGATTTCCTATCAGCGGAGTTTTGTAAATATTATAATTAAGTCCGTCATAATTTATATTTACACTATCATTTTTGATTTGTGCGAACTTTGAGAATTTATATAAATCAGAGCCGGATTTAATTGCAGACTCTTCAATAACCTTCAATGCTCTTGCATCTATTAATCCGGCAAATAAAGGCACACCCTGTTTTATAATTCCTGCTTTTTCTTTAGCTATTTCTTCAATAGTTTTGCCAAGAATATTAGTATGTTCCAAACTGATTGTTGTTATAATTGAAGCTAACGGAGTTATTGTATTTGTTGCGTCAAGTCTTCCGCCAAGTCCGGTTTCAATAACACCAATATCTATATTATTTTCCGCGAAATATTTGAACGCAAGCGCGGTTGTAATTTCAAAAAATGTAGGAGAATATTTATCTATATAACTATTCATTTCATTCATGAACTCGGTTATATATAAATCGGGGATTTCAATTCCATTAATTCTTACCCGTTCGTTAAAACGCACGAGGTGAGGCGATGTGTACAAACCTGTTTTATAGCCGGCTTCAGTTAAAATGCTTGCCGTAAATGAAGCGGTACTCCCCTTACCGTTAGAGCCTGCTATATGAATCGACTTGAATTTATTCTGAGGATTCCCCAAATATTCCAGAAGTTTGATAATATTATCAAGACCAAGTTTAATTGAGAATTGATGAATAGAATATAATTTTGCGAGTGCTTCTTTAATGTTCATTTTATAATTGGTATGAAGCGGTAAGCTCTGATATTTTTGATATATTCATTTGTTCGCAGTATGATTTTAATCCATCTATAATTTCAATACCCGCGTTAGGATTTATAAAATTTACAGTCCCTATTTGAAAAGCGGTCGCGCCTACAATCATAAATTCAACCGCGTCTTTCCAATTCATAATTCCGCCGATTCCAATTATCGGGATATCAACCTTCCTGCTTATTTCCAGAACCTTTGCCAGAGCAACAGGTTTTATAGCCGGACCCGATAAACCGCCGGTAATATTTTTAATTTTTGGAGTGCGTTTATAAATATCGAATGAAGTTCCGATCAAGGTATTTATAGCTGATACCGCGTCGCCTCCTTCATCTTTTACTACTTTCGCGAAATCAGAAATTGCGGAAACATTGGGAGACAGTTTTATAATAACAGGTTTATTTGTAACCGCTCTGACTTTTTCCGTAATTTTTCCAACTGAAATTATATCATTCCCGAAAATTAAACCGCCTTCTTTAACATTCGGACATGAAACATTTATCTCAAATGCTTTTACGGTTTCTTCACCGTCCAATGTTTTTGTGCATTCAACATATTCTTCAATTGAACTGGCAGCTATATTACAGATTAAAGTTGAATCTACTTCTTTAAGAAAAGGAATTTTTGTTTTAATAAATTCTTCCAAGCCGACATTTGCAAGACCAATTGCGTTAAGCATTCCTGAAGGGGTTTCTACTATTCTCTGCGGCGGATTACCCTTACGAGGTTTTAATGACACAGATTTTGTAACTATTGCTCCTATTTTACTTAAATCGGTAAAATTCGATATTTCATTACCATACCCGACAGTACCCGAAGCAAGCATTAAAGGATTTTTTAAGATTAGCGAACCGATTTTTACCGAAAGATCAATATTACTCATAATACAATTGCCTCCGCGTCAAATACAGGTCCGTCTTTACAAACTAGGTAATATTTATCTTTTTCCGCCGAATCTATCGGACACCCCTGGCAAATTCCAAATCCGCAGGCCATAGAGCATTCGGTTGATATTTCACATTTAATATTATTATCAACAGTAAATTTTTGAAGCGCTTTAAGCATTGGAGTCGGTCCGCATGAAAATATTTTTATTTCAGAATCCTTAAAATCATTAAATTTAGAAATCAATAATTCTACAACATTTCCTTTAAATCCAATTGATCCGTCATCGGTGGAATAAAATACATTTTTTAAACCCCAATCGGTTACGTCTTTTTCGTTTCTACCCCCGATAAGAGTAACAATTTTTTTATTCTTTAACCTTCTTGTCAGAAATGGAAACGGAGCCGCGCCTAGTCCGCCGCCAATCATTACGGCAGTGTCATAATCGTCTTCATAAGTAAAACCGTTCCCCAGCGGGGCTAAAATATCAATAACATCCCCATTCCTTTTTTCCGAAAGTATTCTTGTCCCCTCACCGTGTTTATTAAACATAAAAGAGATATAATCGCCGTCAACATCAGAAATACTGAACGGCCTTCTTAACAAGGGGAAATCAGTTTCGGATACTTTCAGATTGCAGAATTGTCCCGGCTTAATAGCCGAAGCAATTTGGGGTGAAAATGCTTTTAATATAAAAATATTTTCCTGAATTTTTTCTACGGATTCGACCGGTACTTTTGAGGTAAACAAATTGAGGTTTTCCGATATTTAAAAATTATTGCATCAAATTTAAGGATTCGGTTTTTTATTACCAATAGAATTATAATTAATCAGAACTTTAAAAAATGTTTTTCCAATTCCGAGATTTTATTTAATCTTTTCTGATGTCTTTCTCCGGCAAAAACGGTTTTAAGCCATGTATCCAAAATAGATTTTATTGTTTCTTCTCCGAGAGTTTTTGCTCCCATTACTAAAACATTTGCGTTATTGTGTTCTCTTGCGCTTTTAGCAGAAAATTCATTGTAACAGGTTGCAGCTCTTATTCCGGGAAACTTATTGGCGGTAATGGCCGACGGTATTCCGGTAGCGTCAATTAGAATTCCGAAACGGACTTCCTTCATTGAAACTTTTTTCGCTACGGCAATCGCGAAGTCGGGATAATCGCATGAATCTTTTGAATTTGTTCCGACATCGATTAGCTCATATTTTTCATTTCCCGGCTGTAATCCGAGCAGGTATTTTTTCAGCATCTCTTTAACTTCAAAACCGGTATGATCGCTGCCGATTGCGATTTTATTATTATTTACAACATTATTATTTACAACTATATCTTCTTTTAAGTTTTCGGAGTTATTGCTTCTTACAATCTGAATTCCGGAAGATCTTATTTTATCCATAGCCAAGGGCGTAATTAAACATTTATCGCAGATTTCTAAAATTTTTGCGCCTGTTTTTAATGTATCTATTACGTACTGTTCTGTAATTAATTTTTTCATAATTATAATAGTTCTTTTCTATTATTCATTTTTAATGAATCGACAACGCTTTTTACATCCTGAGAATTTTTTCTATTACAAATTAGTAATGAATCTTCTGTATTAATAACAATTAAATTATGCACGCCTATAACTGCGGTAAATTTTTTAGGTGAAAACACATAAGAATTTGCGGTCTTTAAAGTGTAAACATCCCCTATTTTAGAATTACCCTCATCGTCATGTTCCGACAGCTGATAAACTGTTTCCCAGCTGCCTACATCGCTCCAGTCAAAATCACCTTTTGTTAAATAAACATTTTCCGATTTTTCCATTACACCGTAATCTATTGAAATACTTTTAAGCTGTCCGTAAACCTTTGTAAGTGTTTCAGAAAAATCTTTTTGATTTATATTTTCTCTTAGTACTTCAAGTCCTTCATAAAGATCTTCCATATGTTTCTGAATTTCGGAAAGAATGGTATCGGCTCTCCAAATGAACATGCCGGAATTCCATAAAAAATCACCCGATGAAATAAACCTTCTTGCGGTAGAAAGATTAGGTTTTTCGGCGAAGTTAATTACTTTATGTATATCCTGATCAAAATGGTTTTCATCAATTTGAATATATCCGTACCCTGTTTCGGGACGTGTAGGGTTTATGCCGATTGTAACAAGACCTTTAGTTTTATGGGCGAACTTTGCCGCGCGCATCATAGTTTTGTGAAAACCCGGAATGTCTTTAATAAGATGGTCTGCCGCGAGAGTTAAAATTACAGCGTCTTTTTTCATGCTTTCAACTATAACAGCCGAAAGGCCAATACATGCTGCTGTATTTTTGCCGAACGGTTCATCTATAATATTTTTTCTTGGTAATTGAGGAAGCTGCTCAATTATGCGGGGTTTTTGTATTCTGTTTGTTACAACAAATATATTCTCAAGTTTAACCAATCCATCCAGCCTGGAAACAGTATCCTGAATCATAGTATTATCGCCGAATATACGTATCAGTTGTTTCGGTTTTCTTGCTTTGCTTCTAGGCCAAAATCTTGCGCCGACGCCGCCGGCCATAATAACAGCATAAAGTTCCATTATAAACTACCTCAACCAATAATTTTTAATTTAGTACCCAGGTTCTCTGCTTCATTAAGATAAGAAGTAATATCAACATCTTTACCCCTTACAACCGCTGCAATCACAATTAAACAAGCTCTCAGCTTTTCAGTAAGTTCGGAATCAGGTTGAACTATATTTTCTTTAATCTGCGACAAAGTTCCGGCAAAAATAATATGCATATTTGTAATAACTTCAAAACCGATTTTCTCGGAAAGTTCTGCGTTATTATTCATTAACTCCGTATAAAAGATAAGATCATCGTAGCTGTGCTCACCTTTGGAAAGTTTATTTAAAAACGCATCAAGTTCTTTAATAGGTTTTAAAACTTCTTTTTCAAAATTTTCAAATGTTAAATCATTCTCATCCTTTAAATCGCCCAAAATCATTTCTTCTTTTAACAAATCACTTTCCGATTTCTTTATTTTATTAACCGCGTCTTTATTTTCATCTTTTACCGCCGCGAAAAGTTTGCTGTGATCTATTTCATTTTCAGGCGAAACTATTTTTTCTTCTTCTGTATCAGAATTTTTTGATTTGGGACTATTTAAATTTTCTCTGCATTCTAAAGGAGTAACAATATCAAGCAAATTGCTGAGTTCGCGAAGAATCAAATGAGAATGCTCTTTAAACTTATCCGAAATTTTAAGAAAATCAATTTTACCATTTTGAATAAACTGATTTATTTCTCCAAGTTTTATCGCAAATTTTGAAAACTTAGTAAGTTTTTTCATATCTGCAATAAGTTTTGTCATATCCGCAGAATGAGAAACATGTTCTTTTAAAATGGCAACTACCTCAATTTTTTCGGAACTGAGTCTTAAATTATTTGCCGCGCAATTTATGCATTGCAGTATGTATTGTTTGCCGATTTCCATTTAATGCAAATATAGAGAATACTTTTAGATAGTGTAAATTTTGTTACTTAATTTAATGAAATTTATTCATTTATTTATAATATAGAGAGATTGATTTTTCTAATAATAAATTTATTTTGTTAATAAGATATTAGAACTTATTTCAATAATAATTGTTATATAGAACAAAGAGAAAGACAATATTATGATTGGATATAGATTCAGCGAGTTTAAGCCCGACCCTGCGGGAAAATACGAATTCCAGCAATTATTGAATTTATTTATGCAGATATTAAATATTACCTCCGGAGATGTTTCTCAGGCAATTAATATATTAAATGAACTTGACGTAAAGTATAATCTAACAGGGAATGATTACGGAATCGGAGATTTTATTGAAGACTTAAAAAGAAACGGATATTTAAAAGAAGATCAGAATAATCCTAATTCTTTAAATATGACCGCCAAATCTGAACAGACAATTCGTAAGCGCGCCTTGGAAGAGATATTTAATAAGTTAAAGAAAACCGGTAAAGGAAATCACCCTACGCCCTTTTCAGGATTCGGGGATGAAAAAACCGCGGATAGAAGAGATTATTTGTTCGGCGATGCATTAGATCAAATAGATATGACTTCCTCCATAAAAAACGCTCAGATATCCCACGGTTTAAATGATTTTAAACTTACCGAAGATGATCTTGAGGTAGAAGAACGTGAATATAAAACCAATACTTCAACTGTGTTAATGATTGATATTTCACACTCAATGATTTTATACGGCGAAGACAGAATAACTCCGGCTAAAAATGTAGCAATGGCTTTGGCCGAATTAATTACTACACAATATAAAAATGATACTTTAGATATTATTGTTTTCGGGAACGATGCATGGCCAATTGAAATTAAGGATCTTCCATATCTTCAAGTTGGTCCGTACCACACAAACACCTTTGCGGGACTTGAACTTTCAATGGATATCCTTAGAAAAAGAAAAACATCAAATAAACAAATTTTTATGATAACAGACGGTAAACCTACCTGCTTAAAAGAAGGCGCGCGTTATTATCAGAACAGCTTCGGACTTGATAGGAAAATAATAAACAAAACCTTGGACCAGGCCGCCAAATGCAGGAGATTAGGAATTACAATCACAACCTTTATGATAGCGCGCGATCCGTATTTACAGCAGTTTGTAAGAGACTTCACAAAAACTAATAACGGCAGGGCATATTACAGCAGCCTGAACGGTTTGGGGGAATATCTTTTTGAAGATTACGTCCGCAATAGAAGGAAAAAAGTAAAATAAAATTATTCGCCTTTTTGTGAATATGTATTAGTCCATATTTTTCAATTTGTTTTGCCACTAAGGCTCAAAGACACAAAGACGAAAACACAAACATTTAATCTACACCGGAGATTTTAATGATTAAAAATTTTGAAAACATAAAAACTTTAGCGCAGTTAAAAAAGAACGGATACAAATACAGATCAATAAAAGATGAAATGAGGGAAAACCTTATTTCTATTCTTAGAAAAAAAGAGAAACAATTTGCCGATATTATCGGATACGAAGATACCGTAATTCCCGATATACAATCAGCTATTCTATCCAGGCACAATATTATTTTACTTGGACTGCGAGGACAGGCCAAAACCAAAATCGCGCGCTCATTGGTTAATTTATTGGATGAATACATTCCAATAATTGAAGGTTCTGAAATTAATGACGATCCGCTTCATCCTATTTCCAGATACAGCAAGGATATAATTGAAGAATTAGGGGACGATACTCCAATAAATTGGGTTTTTAGAAATGAAAGATATTCTGAAAAACTTGCGACTCCAGATGTAACAATCGCAGATTTGATAGGAGATGTTGACCCGATAAAAGCGGCGGCTCTTAAACTCCCCTATTCTGATGAACGAGTAATTCATTTCGGAATTATTCCCCGTTCACATAGAGGTATTTTTACTATTAATGAACTGCCCGATTTGCAGGCAAGAATTCAGGTAGCTCTTTTTAATATTCTTCAGGAAAAGGATGTTCAAATAAGAGGATTCAAAATAAGGCTTCCTCTCGATGTACAATTTGTTTTTACCGCAAACCCGGAAGATTATACAAACAGAGGTTCCATTGTAACCCCGCTAAAGGACAGAATTGATTCTCAAATTCTAACACATTATCCCAAAACAATAAGTATTTCAAAATCAATTACTAAACAGGAAGCAAAACTTACAAATGATCAAAAAGATAATATCCGCATTTCAGATATTATTACAAATCTGATCGAACAAATTGCATTTAAAGCAAGGGAAAGTGAATATGTTGATTCCAAAAGCGGTGTATCTGCCCGCTTAACAATTTCCGCTTATGAAAATATTATAAGTACGGCAGAGCGCAGAATGTTAATAAATAATGAAACAGATACAGATGTTAGGATTTCCGATTTTACAGGTGTAATACCCGCAATTACAGGAAAAGTCGAGCTGGTATATGAAGGAGAACAGGAAGGTCCGGCTAAAGTAGCTCAAATTTTAATCGGGAAAGCTATACGCGAGGATTTTATTCATTACTTCCCTAGTCCCGAAAAAATCAAAAGAAAGAAGAATGAGCCTAATCCTTATATGGATATTATAAGCTGGTTTTCAAAAGGAAATACTGCGGATTTATTAAATAATCTATCAAACCAGGAATATAAAAATAAATTAATGTCAATTTCCGGATTGTTCGAGTTAATTGAAAAATACCATCCTGATACAGAAGAAAACGAAAAATATTTATTAATGGAATTTGCGCTTCATGGACTTTCGGAACATTCGTTATTAAGCAAATATCATATAGAATTCGGTTTGCAGTTTAAGGATATGATAAGCAGTATGTTTACAATTAATTCTGATGATGATGACAATGAAGAATTTGACGAAGAAAAATATATGTGATTTTTATAAATTTTGTTAAATTGCTTTCAGTTTAACATTCATAGGGGATAAAATGCTGGTTACAACAACAAATAACGTTGAAGGGAAAAAAATAACTGTCTATCTCGGATTAGTTTCCGGAGAGGCAATATTGGGAGCAAATATTTTTAAGGATATTTTCGCTTCAATAAGAGATATTGTCGGCGGACGTTCCGCTTCATATGAAAGAGAATTAAGACAGGCAAAAGAAATTGCTCTTCAGGAAATGCAGGACCAGGCTAAACTGCTTGGCGGCAACGCGGTAATAGCTGTCGATCTTGATTATGAAACTATCGGCCAGGGCGGAAGCATGCTTATGGTATCTGCGAGCGGTACCGCGGTTGTAATGGAAGATTAGCACATAAATGAATGATTGGCTGAATGGTTGATTGTTAGTTTATAATATTTTGCATTATTACAATCAACCAATCAGTCAATCTATTTTTAATTCTTATCTTTAAATCCTTTCTTCATCCATCCTTTTGCAAGCAATAATCCGATTGGACTTATTATCGCGATAAACCCGTAAATAAGCCACATAGTCTCGGTATTTTGCTCTGCCGGAAGTTTATCGACAGAACAATATTGCATTAAGAACCATCCTGAATATAAACTTGTCACAATTTTTGTAAGGAACCAAGGAAACTGTCCTATTCCCATATAAATACCCGTCATATTTCTAGGAGCAATTTCAGCCACCCATTGCAGAAATCTAGGCTGCCACATTGCTTCGCCAATTGTCATAATAACCAGATATGCCATAAGCGTATTTATGTTAGGGCCAAACGCAAGAATGAATGTAGGCGAGGCCATAACTAAGGTACCGATAATCATCATATTATAAGTATTTCTTTTGGATGTAAGCGCGGTTACCATGGGAGTTAGTACAAAAATCAAAATAGGATTCAGGTTAACAAAAAATTCGAAATTATCGGCGACAAAACCATCAAATGCACGGCTTGTATATTGAGGAAGAGTAAGCCAGTTATGCGCAAATAATGTTTGAACCGGAATCAGAACGAAAATAAAAAAGAGAAATCTTAAATCTCTAAGCGGAAAATTTTTGATATAATATCTTAATTTTTCTTTGGCGCTCATATCATCCATTTCATTTTTCTCTTCTTCAATATTTCCTCCTTCGGCTTTAATATTTTCAAGCGCCTTTTTCATTGCCGATTTTGACATAACGACCGCGACAATAATAATTCCTGTTACTGTTAAAACTACATATACCCAAAATACACCCGGTATTCCCGCAGCTTTACGAATTGGAGGAGATATTAATCCGGGCAAAAATCCGCCTAAATTCATAAGGGAATATAACATTGCATATCCCATAGCGGCGGTTTTGGGGGTTGTTAATTGTTTTATACCGGCATATGCCGCGGGCTGATAAATTCCGTATCCAATAACAATTCCAAGAATTCCAAGCATTGCAACAATATGCGCGCCTCCCCACATTCCTGTGGCTCCAAATTGAGGCGATATGGTTAATAATATTCTTCCTATAAGCATCGATGACAAAGCAACCAGTAATGCTTTTCTTAATCCTATCCAGTCAACAGTCGCACCGAGAAACAGCATTGCTAAAGTTATTCCGCCGGTCAGCAATCCGACCATATTACCTGCCCTTATATCATCCAAACCAACATATTCGTTAAAAAATATTGCAAGTAGTCCCACAACCCCGAAATAAGTTAATCCCTCTAAAACATATGAAAGGTTAAGTCCGAATAATGCGCGTGAAGTATGTGCCAAATCAATAAACGGCTGAGTTAATTCTTTTATTATTCCTTTTGCCGGATTTTCATCAACATTTTTGTTTTCTTCCATGATTTCTCCAAAAATAATATTCAATAGTTGCGAACAAATAAATTATTTAGTTAAGATATTCTGTTAAACTACATTTACTTCCGTTTCCAATTCAATTTGAAACTTATTATAAACTTTATCCTTTATAAAATTAGAAAACTCATAAATTTCTTTACCCGACGCGTTATTAAAATTTATTATAACAAGTGCCTGTTTTTTATAAGTTCCGGTATTCCCTAATCTAAATCCTTTAAGACCGCATTTTTCAATTAGCCAGCCGGCTGGAATTTTATAAATATCTTTATCCGTATTGAAAGAGATAATATCCTCAAACTCGTTTTCAAGTCTTTCTTTTGTTTCTTTATCAACTTCCGGATTTTTAAAGAAGCTGCCGGCATTGCCGAATTCCGAAGGATCGGGTAATTTACTTTTTCTAATTTCTTTTACTATTTCACTAATTTTTGCAACAGTTAATTCTTCTGTTTTATAATTCTTTGCCGATTCTTTTAATGCGCTGTATTCAATATTTATTTTAGGTATCTTATTTAATTTAAGAGTTACGCTGGATATAAATATTTTATTTTTATATTCGTTTTTGAATATGCTGCTGCGGTACCCGAAATAACAATCTTTTTTATAAAATTCTTTTAACTTATTTTCTTTTAAAACTACACCTTCTAAAGAATAAAAAACATCCTTTAATTCTGCTCCATAAGCTCCGATATTTTGAATAGGCGCGGCGCCTACCGTCCCGGGAATATATGTTAAATTTTCAATCCCGCCGTAATTTTTATTTACACAGTAATTAACCAATTCATCCCAAATAACCCCCGCCCCTGCTTTAACAAATACAAAGTGTTCATCTTCATGAATTTCTTCAATACTTTTAATAGAATTTTTTATAACTAGCCCGGAGAAATCAGATGTAAATAAAATATTGCTTCCGCCGCCGAGTATTAATCTGTTATTATTTAAGAAAATGTTATGGGATAATAATTCTTGAAGGTCTTCAAGAGAGTGTATTTCACAGAAATAATCTGCTTTTACATCAATATGAAAAGTATTATAGTTTGTTAAAGAAAAATCTTTTACAATATTCATTTAATTATCAATTATTTTTCCAGTCAATAAATTTAATTTTATTACCGTCAGATTCAATAATTATTGCGCCTTCTATGTCGGTTCTTTTAATGTTTACACCAAGATTTATCAGTCTATCTACAACTACTTGTGACGGATGCTTAAATTTATTATCTATTCCCGCGCTTACAATTGCATAGTCCGGTGTAACTATCCGTAAAAACTGTTCCGATGAACTTGTTTTACTTCCATGATGACCGAGTTTTAAGATATCGGCATCTAAAAAATTATCAAAATCTTTTATCAGCATTTTTTCAGTTCTTATACCGGCATCTCCGGTAAATAGAAATGAAGTGCTTCCAAAAATAAGTTTTAATATACCGCTTTTGTCATTAATATTTAAGGAATTATAAATTGGAGTGTTAGTGTCATTTAGAATATAAATCCGGCAGTTGCCGATTCTTAATATTTCATTTTTATAATAATTTATACTAATATTTTTTTCTTTCAGTAATTTTTCCAATTTAATGTCTTTATCAAGTGACGAGTCCAATGGTGTTTTATAAATATTTTTTACAATACCTTTTTCAATTAAATAATAAAAACCTCCCAAATGATCCATATCCAAATGAGTAATAAACCCGTAATCAATCTTTTCTATTCCAAGATTTTGAAAAAAAGGTTTAATAATTCTTTCGCCTGTATCAAAGTTTACAGTCGCGTTTCCGGCATCAATTAATGCTGTTTTATCGTTAGGAAATTTTATAAATATCGCGTCCCCCTGCCCTACGTCAACAGCAACAACAAGAAGTTTATTTTTCGGAATTATTGAATAGTTATCATAAGAAATAAACAATAAGAAATTTATTATAATTAAAAGCGTAAATACTATTCTACCGGAAGCTGAAGTAAATTTGTTATAATATGTATATACAACAATTACAAGAATGTAAAATACAACTGAATCATATTTTGAAAATCCGGGGATTAACAAATACGAAATATCCAGGTTGCCTGTAAATTTTACAAAGACGAACAAATATTCAATTATTTTATCATTCGCAGCCGCGTAAATAATGGCTGCCCAGCTCCAGATTACTGAGACAATTAGCGTAAAAATCCCGATTCCCACTATAAATCCAATCACAGGTATTACAAGCAGATTTGCGAATAAAGCAATTACGGATAATTTCTTAAAATAAATTAGCGTAAAAGGTAAGGTACCGATCTGCGCAGCAATAGATACGGAAGAAAACAACAGCAGGTAATTAATAAATTTATTTTTAATTTTATACTTATTTACGGATTTTTGAAAAACAGGATACAAAATTATTATTGAAAGCACGGCAGAAAATGACAATTGAAAACCCGGATTAAATATCTCATCGGGATTAAGCAATAAAATAATAAATGCGGCAAGCGAAATTGAATTTATGCTGTTGTAGCTTCTATTTGTTAATGCCGAAATAATTAGGACAGCAGCCATTAAGGTAGCTCTAAATACAGACGGAGGCGAACCGGTTACAACTAAAAATAATATCAGTCCCGCAATAGTTAAAATATAACGCAAAACAATATTTAACCTGCTGAATAGAAATAAAAATATTAGAATTATAAACCCAACATGCAGACCCGAGACAGCAAGAACATGAATAACGCCTGCATTAACAAAGCTCTGCCTGGTTTCATAATCAACCTCGCTTCTATCGGCAAGAAGCAATCCTCTTAATAATGCTGATGAATTTTCATTATGATATTTATTTATTTGCGCATCAATATTTTTCCTTATGTCAAATATAAAATTCTTTAATAAATCTTTATTATTGCCAATAATTTTCAGTTCTTCAATTTTATAACAATTAAAGAGCGCAGATATTCCGTTGCTTTCAAGATATTTCTGATAATCAAACTCACCGGGATTTCTTTCTTCTTTTCCTTTCTGCAGATTACCTTTAAGAATTATTTCATTACCGACGGATAATTGATTAAAAACGTTCAATAATTTTTTCTTACTTTTTTCATAAATATTACAAAGCAGAACTACATTTCTTTTTATTTTGAATTTGCCGGTTTTAATCGAATCGGTTTCAATTTGCAGAACAATTTTATCTTTTCTGATTAATTCAATATTGCTAATAAAGCCTTTTACTTCGGAGTTTTTATATCTTTGATTTTCAAACGGGTAAGAAATTTTTTGAGGAGAAATTAGTGAAGAATAAAAATAACCGCATAGAATTATATTTATAAATAACAGAATCTGAATTATTCCGGCATCATTTTTAATTTTATATAAAATCAATGCCGAAATAATAAGAACTGCCCAAACGTAAAACAGTAAACCAATATTTAATTCTAAATAATTTTTTAATACAATACCGCAGATAAAGAGAACCGTAAAATTTATCAGCGGGTGTTTATTCATACATATCCAGTATAGCTTTTTTAATATGATATAGTTTTTTAATTTTTCTTGATAATTCTTCGGCGTTCCTGCCGGAAGTAATAGTAAGAGCAGGATTTCTTGTGTGAGTCTTAACCGATACATCTTCAAGATTTCCGTGATCCGAACAGATAATTAAGGTGGTATCTTTACGTAAGTTTTTTAAAATGTGAAGGAGGAATTCATCAAGTATGTTTAAGGAATATTCCATTATTTCGGGATTTCTTCCGTGACCGAAATGATCGGTTAAAAAATATTCATAAAGTGTAAAATGATTTGCCGATGCGAGTCTTAACAATCTGTTAGCTGCTGTCTGCGGTTTTATAAGCGGTAAGTTATAATTTAGTTTATCAATCCACCGGAAATTATTTATATCGGCACCAAGCGCAATTCCTTTCCACAAATCTGAAGGAGTTTTAAGTTTAACACCGCTAAGCAGGCAGCTTAATGAAGTGGCGCTTAATCTTTTTCTGCCCGATTTTATATAATCAAAAAATATTTTTGGATACGCATTTGCAAAACAAACATTTAATCCTCTTCTTTTAAATTCTACAAAAATATTTTTTTCTTTCAACTGAGAGACTGTTTTTGAATGAGGATAGGGACCGAAATGATATCCAGCAATTTTAGGAGCATTAATTCCGGCAAATATGGAAACTTGCCCTGTACCGCTTTGCGGCAGTCCGCCGACTCCCAAATTAGCGTCGACGGGGAATAAAAATGAGTTACCGGTTGTTAATTTTTGTTTTTTCAAATGAGGAGTTTCAATAAAATATTCGGAAAAGATTTTAAATTTATTCCGAAAGAAAGGATTGACGGCAGGATCATTTTGACCAATGCCAACGCCGTCAATAAATATTAATAATGTTGAATGCAATTATTTATGAATTCTCATTTTGATTCTACAATTATTGTCACCGGTCCGTCATTAATTATTTTAACTTCCATCATCGCGCCGAATATGCCGGTTTTTACTTTTTGACGGCCAATATTTTCTTTAACTCTATTAACAAACATATCATATAATTCTTCAGCTTTTTCGGGCCGAGCCGCATCAACAAAACTTGGTCTATTTCCTTTTCTCGCGTCACCGTACAAAGTAAACTGTGAAATAATTAATACTTCTCCGTTTATATCGTGTAATGACAAATTCATTTTCTCATTATCGTCTTCAAATATTCTAAGGTTACAGCATTTATCAGCAACAAAGTTCACTTCATCCGCAGTATCGGCGTGAGTTACTCCAAGAAGAATCACCATTCCTTTTCCAATTGATTCAGTATATTTTTCGGAAAGAATAACTACTCCCCCCTCTTTCACTCTCTGAACCAATGCCCTCATATTCTTTCACCGTAAATTACGCGGTCAATATTCTGATAATCCTTGATTATTTTTATATCTGTAAAATTATAACTTTTCATTATTTCTTCGACCTTGGCCGCCTGCCCGATTCCTATTTCGAAAAACAATTTGCCGTTTAAATTCAATAATTCAGAAGCGACTTCGCAAATTCTACTATAAAAGCTGTATCCGTCCGCCCCGTCGGTTACGGCGTTAAACGGTTCATAATTAACAATTTCTTTCTGAAGATTTTTCATCTCTTCTTTTTCTACGTAAGGCGGATTTGAAACTAGAATATCATAATTGCCTATATTGTAAATTTCATTGCTAAAAACATCCATATTAAGAAAATTAATTCTGTCTTTTATTTCATGAAGTTCCGCATTTAAAACCGCTGTTTTTAATGCTTCTCCGGAAATATCGATTGATGTCAGCCTACAGCCGCTTATATTTTTTGCCAGCGCGACCGGAATATTCCCGCTTCCAGTGCCTATATCCAAAATCGAAATATTTTCCCCGGATTTATAATTATTAATTATTGTTTCAATAAGTATTTCAGTTTCGGGGCGCGGTATTAATACAGAAGGATCAACAATAATTTTTAAACCGTAAAATTCCGAGCTGCCTAAAATATACTGAAGCGGTTCGAAGTTTCCGCGTTTGGAGATATAAGTTCTGTAATTAAGTTTTTCCGTTTCGTCAAGAGGTCTGTCATAGGATAAGTACAAATCCAATCTTTTGCATTCCAGCACTCCTGCCAACAGCAGTTCAGCGTTAGTGCGGGGAGAGTCAATTCCTTTTTTTTCCAAATATTCTGTTGATAATTTTATCGCTTCAAGAACCGTAAGCATATATAATAATAATTTTATAATTAATGAGTACTAATTTAAAAAATTAAAGGGGATAACAAAACCAATTGCATCCCCTTTTTTTTAGCTAATCTTATTAAATATTAATTCTGATTTTCTTGATACACCTTTAGAATATACTCCGCAATAGCTTTTGCTTCGTTAGGTTTTAATCCTTGATTAGGCATAACCGGATAATCAGGATTAATTTTTACGGGATTCAGAACAAATTTTGCAAGTTCATCTTGCTTGCCTACATATTTGCTTAAGACGCTATTGTACGGCGGCCCGACTAGCTTTACGTCAAACTTATGGCAAGCTGAGCATCTGCCGTTAAATATATCTTCACCGCTTACAGCCACAGTTTCGATACCTAATTCTTCGTTTAATTTGACGCGGTATTCTTCATAGTTGGCTGATAATTTCTGAAACTGATTCTGTGTTGACGTGCTGAAGGCGGCCTGCTCTTTTATGACTAAAAACGTAAATAAAATTACAAATAAATAAATAACCGAGGAGCTGAATTTTGTATTTGATTCCTTGAGCATTAAGTAAAAAAGATTAGCGATCAATAGTACAATAAATAAAATAATAACTATAGAACCGAATACAATTCCGTTTAGCGCAACAGCGGGAGTTACAAAAACGTTTAAGACGATTAGCGCGGGAAGAATTAATGTTGCTATCAATCCCCTAGTTAATGCGAATTTTTTCACAAAGCTTTTATAATTAGGGTCATTTTCCTGCCAATCGTAATTTGGCCTGAAATAAAAATATAAAAGTACGGCTGAAGTAACACTTATTGAAGCAGCAATGAAGTATAAAAAGTAAGTAAGCGTATTTATTGAAAGAATAATTCCTAATAAAGATGAATCTTCACCCCATCTGCTTGAATCTATAGCGAGCTCAATTGACCCGATAAACAGGTATGCGGAAACCAATAATAAAACAAGTCCGTATTTACCTGTTTTATTTAACAGCTTTACCGCTTTTAATTTATATATATCCGATTCTTCATCCGAATCTTTAATTTTTCCTAAAATGTCATTAATATGCGAAGAGTATTTATACGTATAAATAAGTACTATTCCTGTCAGAAAGAAAATTAATGAAATAAAAATATTCTGCGGCACGCCTGAATCGGTCATATGAAGAAGCTGGGCATAACAGAAAATGGCGCTTAAAATCGGCACAACGCCAAATCCGAAACTCATGCTTTTATTAAAAGTAACAAGATCAATAAGCTGTTTTGAAAATTTTGAATAATAGGTATTATCGCTTCTTTTGCTTTTCGAGTTATAATAAACGGATAACAGCGACGAGCCAATAAGCAAGGTAAAATAAGGCAGAACTATTAAAAAAGTTAATGCCAATAGGTACTTAAGCAGTACCATATGATGAGCAGATTGAGGAAGCACAGCATTTTCTAAAAAATCCATATCAGGTTATCCCTTAGAATTCAATTAACAATAATTTTTCTAATGATAAAATTAGAACAATGGCTAATACATATAAATTTATATGCAAAAACGCCTTTCTGAAAATTAATTTTTCAATATAATTTGTAAGAATATTTCTTGTACTCCATACGAGTATAAATCCAAGAGCAATTATAAGAACTATAGAAAGAATATTTCTCGAAACATCAAAAAAAGGAATTAATAAACAGCTTGTTGCCAGAGCCGCGATCCATGTAAAAGTAATTCTGCTTAGCTGCCTATTGTTAAATATTTTTGTTAGAGTCGGGAACCCGGCTTTCTCATAGTCTTTTCCGTAAATCATAAGCAGAAGCCAGAAATGCGGTATCTGCCATATAAAAAAGAACAATGCTACGGCTAATATTTTAGGATCGCTTATACTGCCTCCCGCTGCCGACCACCCAATAACCGGCGGAAGCGCCCCTATTATTGAACCTGGAATTACGGCTAATGAATTAATTCTTTTTAACGGCGTATAAATAACATTATACCAGAACAAATTTATCCAGCCTAATATCAAAGCTGTAGTATTTGCCGAGTAATAGATTATCAATGAACTAAAAACGATCAATATAAAAGCGTATACTAGTACACCGTTGGGAGTAATTCTGCCGGAAGGAATAGGCCTTCCTTTAGTTCTATCCATCAGCGCGTCTTTATCTTTTTCCTGAAAATGATTAAGCGCTGATGATCCGCAAGCGAGTAAAAATACACCCAATGTTGGAAGAATAATTTTTTCAGTAATGTTTCCCGAATACAAAATAAATCCGACTGAAGTTGTTACCGCAACAAAAAAAGTTATTCTCACTTTTCCCAGTTCAAAAAGTATATCAAAATATTTTTTAAAAGCTTTCAAATTATTAAAGAACCTTTCGATAAATTTATTGCACTATTCCCGCATTTTGAACTTCACTGCTATCTTTTTTTGCTTCGTACCAGGATGCAAAATCATCTTTTGAAAGAACAACAACCTTTGTATACATCATAGAGTGATTTAATCCGCAAAATTCAGCGCATGCAATATCATATGATCCGACTAATTCAGGTGTAAAAAAAAGTGTATTTATTTTTCCGCCGGCAATAACATCCTGCTTAATTCTGAAAGCCGGGATATAAAGCGAATGATTGACATCCAGGGACTGAAGTTCAAGTTTAATTGGTCGTCCGACCGGCACATACAAGGTATCTAAATTTTTACCGTTGTCGTATCTGAAGTCCCATGCCCACATTTTTGCCTTAACCTGTATAACAAACGCGTCTTTGGAATCCATTCTCATTTCTTTAAAACCTTCGTAGCCGAAATAGAACATTGATAAAACCAGCACGGTCGGTACGGCTATCCAAATAGTTTCTAATAAAATACTACCGTGAATATCCTGCGGTTCATGCCCTTTTTTACGGTTATATTTAAATACAAAATATATCATAGTAACGGTTATGCCTAAAAGAAGGATAACCGAAATAGCTACAATATAAAGCATCACTGAATCAACAGTTTCTACAGTAGAAGTAGGCGCTGGAAACATTTTTTAACCTCGATAAATAAAATCGGAAAACGTTAATATAAAAATAACTATAAGTGTAAAACCGCTAACAATTAAAAATACTTTAAATATGGGCTCATCAAATTTAATGTGCATAAATATATTTATTACCAACGACGATTTAATAGCGGCGATAAATAATGCTACAAATAATGTATAAGAGCCGAGGCTTATTCCCGCAATTGTTACAGTAATAGAAGTAAGAGCAATTAAAGCCACCCAAATTAAAATTAAGGTACCGTAACCTACATGATGATGTTTATGTTCTGTTTGTTTTTCGTATTCCATCAAATTTGCCTCATTGAATTAAATAGAATAAAGGGAACAAGAAAATCCAGATCAAATCGACTAAATGCCAGTATAAACCGGAATTTTCAAGTTTAACATAATTATCAAATGTAATTTTATCCTTGATAATCATTGCCAGTATAATTGATAAAAATATAATTCCGATAACCACATGAAGTCCGTGCAGTCCCGTCATTATAAAATATAATCCGAAGAATAATATTTCACCGTTGGGTTTACCAAGCAATGTTTCTGAACCGGGATAAAGTCCGTGTTCAAATTTTACTCCCCATTCAAAATATTTATTAATCATGAAAGAGAAAGCCAAAACGATAGTAATCAAAAGCAATACAACAGATAAAAATTTATTTTTTCTCTGCAGCGCCGCGATAGAAAGAGCGACAGTTAAACTGCTTGTTAAAAGAATTATCGTGTTTAACGTCCCGATTCCGGTATCCAGTTCCATACCGGCAATATGAAATTGATCCGGGTACTGATATCTGTACACAGCATAAATTAAGAACATGCCTCCGAATAATAATAATTCGGTAAATAGGAAAAGCCACATTCCCATTTTGGATCCGATATCATCCCGGTGTATATGTCCGTGACTTTCAGCCGCATGAGCGTGATCAGTCTGACTCATAATTTTTCATCTCCTTGAGCTGGCTAAAATCGTAAGGTTCGTGAGTTACCGTTGGAATAACATGGAAATTTTCCAATGGCGGCGGCGAAGAAGTATGCCATTCAAGTGTAACTCCTCCCCATGGATTTTCTTTTGATTTAGGTCCTTTTAAAAGCGCGTGAATTAAATTCCAGAAAATAATTATCATTGTAATACCCATTAACCACGAACCAATTGTAGAAATTAACTGCAGATCGGCAAATTCAGGCAGATAATCATAATATCTTCTCGGCATGCCCATATAGCCCATAATAAATTTCGGAAAATACAAAGCATTAAAAGCTACAAAAAATAAAGCGGCCGCAATATTTGCCCATTTTATTGAATACATTTTCCCGAACATTTTGGGATACCAGTAAAATAAAGCAGCAAAGAAAATTGTGCCCGTTCCTCCAAACATTACATAATGAAAGTGGGCAACCACAAAATATGTATCGTGCAAATGAACGTCGGTTGCAAGGGATCCTAATACTAATCCGGTTAATCCACCGATTGAAAAAAGAAATATAAACACCATTACCCAAATAAACGGTGGTTTCGGATCTATTGAGCCTTTATACATTGTAGCTACCCAGTTAAATATCTTGACTCCGCTTGGTAAAGCTACAATAAATGTCAGCAACGAAAATATCATCGCGGAGGTATCGCTCAAACCGCTTACAAACATGTGATGAGCCCAAACGAGGTATCCGACAAACGCTATTGCCAGACTGGAAATCGCGATCGCTTTATACCCGAAAATTGTTCTTCTAGCGAAAGTAGGTATAATTTCGGAGACAACTCCCATAGCCGGAAGAATCATAATATATACAGCCGGGTGAGAGTATATCCAGAATAAATGCTGATATAAAATTGGATCACCGCCGAGAGCGGGATCGAATATTCCGACACCAAAAACTCTTTCAAGAATTACAAGAAGAATTGTAATTCCGATAATTGGCGTAGCAATTACCTGAATCCATGCAGTTGCATAGGTGGCCCAGACAAATAAAGGCATTTTGAAGAATCCCATACCCGGAGCACGCATCCTGTGAACCGTGGTAATAAAATTAAGTCCTGTTAGAATTGAAGAAAATCCGAGTACAAATGCAGCGAAAATTGCAAGTGAAACGTTAGCTCCTGTTCTAACACTGTAGGGAATATAAAATGTCCAGCCTGTATCAAGCGGTCCACCCGGAAGAACAAGAGAAATAAGAACTAAAATCGCTCCAATTATGTAAATGTACCATGATAATAAATTTAAACGCGGGAATGCGACATCTTTAGCCCCCAATTGAAGCGGCAGAAAGAAGTTTCCGAATACTGCCGGAATTCCGGGGATAATAAATAAAAATATCATAATTACGCCGTGCAGCGTAAATACGGCATTATATGTCTGAGGTTCCATTATTGTTTTCCCGGGGGCAATTAATTCTAATCTCATTAAAATACCCAGAATAACCCCTACAATAAAAAACGAACCAACAGCACCTAAATATAACAAACCAATACGTTTATGGTCAGTACTTAATAACCAGCCTAAAATACCTTTTCGGGAAGATGTTCCTTCTTCATAAAATGTTTTTTCGGCAACTGCTGCAGCACCGTTAGCCATCTATATCTGCTCCTTATTTACTTTTTTCTTTTTTAATAATAAAACTAGAAGAAATGATCCGACTCCCAGTAGCATTAAAGTTCCAATAATACGTGTAATGTTTAATGTATATCCTCTCCCCTCTGGATCATAACTAAAACAATATTGTAATATTTTAGTAATTGTCGGGCTAGTTTTCCCTGCCTCGGCATCAATTAATGCCATTTTAATATCGAACGGATTATATTGAAGACCGTAAATATACCTTGATATTTTGCCTTTGGGAGAAATTGTAATTATTGCTCCCGCATGAATAAAATTTGAATCGGGGCTTGGAATATAATTAAACCCAACCGCATCGGTAATTTTTTTTATACTAACCGAATCACCGGTTAAAAATGTCCATGCATTTTCGGGGAATCCTCTTTTAATACCCTGTATATAATTCCTTTTCCACTTCGCCGCAATTTCTGGAGTTTCTCTCGAATCAAAACTTAAAGAAACGACCTGAAAATCTTCACTGGGTTTAAGCTCAACCTTGCTTGCCACCCAGCCAAGTTCGGTCTGAAGCGGACTGCAGATACCCGGACATTCGTAATAGACTAATGCAAGAAGTGTCGGTTTGGTAATTAATTCCGAAAGTTTTACAATTTGTCCTTCTGAATTTGTAAATTCAGTATCAAGTGGGATAAAATTTCCGAGCTTTTCATCAATTCCGGTTTTACTTTTTTCGGACAATGCATTTAAACTGCCTGAAAAAAGCACTATTAACAATAATAAATAACTAATTTTGTTTTTCACTTTGTTCACTTTTATATTCATTTATTAATTTATCGATAGCCAAACTTACGGGTATTTGATTTGGAACCTGAGTACCCGCGGATAAATTATACTGTTGATCCAAGGTTGATATTTCTTCATCACCAATTTCAGGATATTCTGCAAACGTTCTTATGTATTGAATAATGGCAATTCTATCCGAAGGAGCCAGATACTCATAAGCTGCCATTCCGTTTTTAATTATGCCTTCCTGCAAGGTTTTATATAATTGCCCGAATTCCGTTCCGTTAGTCCATCCTTCTAAAGTATGAAAGTTTCTTGGTTTAGGATTTAAAACCGCACCGGCTGTTCCGTCTCCTTTTCCTTCGGCGCCGTGACAGGATAAACAATTAGCATTATATAATTCTTTCCCTTTTGAAATAATTTCTTCACCCGGTGATTTAATTTTAGTTAAATCAACCGCGGGTAAAATTCCCCCTTTTTTCATTTCAATTTTTGCGGGAACGGCCAATGAATCTGTTATAACCGGCGATAATGTATTTAAAGAAACATTATCCATATTTTTTACATAAAAAATACCAATTACTAAAAATATCAAAAACAGGTAAGGATAAATCCAGCCGAATAATCTAAGTGGATTTTTCAGCAGGTTCTTAAATTCAATTTCAGATTCAATTCTTTTTTTACTCATAAAAATATTCCGATTAATCCGCCAATGTCAGTTTAAAGTCTAAAATCCAATCCGCGCTGTAATTTAGGATCGCCGATCGGGATAAGATTTTCTTTTTTCGATTTGATGCTGAATACAAGGATAATAATTCCTACGGCAAGCAATGGAAATCCTAATTCCATCCATCCTAAAACAAATCCTTCCTTACTGTAACTAGGCATAATGAGCCAGTATAAATCATAAAAATGTGCGAATAAAATCCATAATGAAAAGAATTTTAAGTTTTTAGCGTTCATTTTAGAAGGTTGTGACAATAACCCTGCATAAGGAATAATAAAACGGATAAAAATTAATCCGATAGAAACATAAACCCAGCTGCCGTGCAATCTGTCCATAAAAAATACTGTTTCTTCAGGAAGATTAGCATACCAGATAAGCATAAACTGGCTGAAGGCTATATAAGCCCAAAAATTTGTAAAAGCGAATAATAACGCTCCCAGACTGTAATAATGATCCTTTTTAAGTCCTTTTATCAAATAGCCTTTTTCATTCAGCATAACTATTATAAAGGTTCCGGCCGCAAGCGCAGCAAGAAGACTTCCCGTAAAATAATAAACACCGAATATTGTTGAGAACCAGTGGGGATTTAAACTCATAATCCAATCAATAGAAGCAAAAGTAATTGTTAGAGCAAATATCGGCATAAACACAGCAGACAATTTAATATTTCGCGTTGTAAGATTCTGATCCTTTGTTTCATCCTGCTTTTTCGAGTTTTTAGTAATTAAGAAATAAAACAGCAGCCAAAGTGCGAAAAACACAACAACTCTTACGGCAAAGAAGGTTTCATTTAGATAGGCTGATTTTCCCGATAAAATAGGATCAGCCGCAACAACATCCGTATGTGTCCAGTGGAAAATAGAATGAAGATTCAAATAAACCGGAATAGCAATAATTGGTACAACAATTAAAACGGCGGCCAAAAATTCGCTAACTCTTCTGAAAGGAGTGCTCCAAACGGCACCGCCCAAGTATTCAATCGCAACAAGGAACAAGGAACCTAATCCAATACTTGTTAAAAACATCAACAATATTAAATTGTTAAACGCGCTTCTTGTGTTGTCAACAAAATAAGAAAATACTATAATAAGCAATCCCGCAATAAGTAAAGCAATTCCAATTTTGTTAACGCTTGCAGGCAGATCTTTTTTTACGTATTCAACAGTATTTGTATTTGAACTCATTGTAAGTCGGACTCCTTAGCATTTAACGATCTTTGTAAAGCTCTGATATAAAGTACAACAGCCCATCGTTCTTCCCTGCTTAACTGTGAAGAATAAGCAGGCATTATATTTTGTCCTTCGGTAATTACATGAAATAATCTACCGTCGGACCAATTTCTAACCTTTTCAGAATGCATGCTGGGAGGATTCGGAAACTGTCCGCGCAACCGGCTGTCGCCTTCGGCGTGAAAACCGTGACAAGGACTGCAGTATGTATTATATTTTACTTCCCCTAATGCGAAAACTTCTTTTGACGGAATTAATGGATTTGCCAAATTTTCACCGGCGCCTTCCGGATCACCCTTATATTTATATGGAATTTGATCTCTAGGAACTGTTCCGGCAACCGGATTTCTCATACCGAATCCGTCTGCAAATAATACATTACTTTCCTGAACAATTGTTTTTGATTGTTCCATCATCCAGTTGAAAGGCGTAATAAACATTAATTTGTTTAAGGTAATATACGTAGCGCCTGAAACCAGAATAAATACAACAGCCAGCAGAGAAATAAATTTAGGTTCAAAAACAGCGTGTTTTACATTTAATTCTTCATTATCAAAATAGACGGGAGTAATGTTTTTAGCACCAAGGGCCTGAAGAAAATTCTTAACTTTCTCCTCATTAAACAATTCATCTTCTGCTTGAATGCTGATTCCGTATTTCTCGCTTGTTACCGCTTTCATATAATCTGTATCGTGAAGCGGATGACTGTTATTAGGAAATTTAAAGAATACGAACAGCATTGTTAACACAGTTGCAACCGAGGCCGCTAAAACAGTTACTTCAAATATAATAGGCACAAAAGCAGGAAACGCAAAAAACGGTTTGCCTCCGATAACAATAGGATAATCAAAAGCCGTCATCCATGTCATCAATAAAACGGTCGCGAATGTACCCGAAAGTCCGAATACCAGCGCGAAATATCCAAGCCTTGAAGGTTTTAATTTCATAGCGTCATCCATACCGTGAACCGGGTAAGGAGTATTAATATCAAATTTCTTATAACCTTCGTCAGCGGTTTTTCCGGCCGCGTGAATTATTTCATCGGGAGTATCGAATAAACCCGTATAAGAATATAAAATTTTATCGCTCATTTTTAATGATCCTTATGCGATGGCTGTGAACCTTCGGCAACAGCCTTAATTTCTGCAATTGAAACTACCGGCAATGATTTAGTAAATAATAAAACCCATGTAAAGAAGAATCCGAAACTTCCTATTAAAATCGCAAAATCGGTTAAAGTCGGAGTATAATAAGCCCAGCTTGAAGGAAGATAATCTCTTGATAGAGACGTAACCGTAATGACAAATCTTTCAAACCACATTCCGACGTTTACAAGCACAGCCAAAACAAACATAAATGGTATGCTTCTTCTTATTTTTTTAATCCAGAAAAACTGCGGGAAGAAAACATTGCAGCTTGCCATAATCCAATAAGCCCATGCGTACGGACCGAAAGCTCTATTTACAAATGTAAATTGTTCAGGCTGAACTCCACTGTACCAGGCGGTAAAAAATTCCATAGCATAGGCGTAACCGACAATCGAACCGGTAAGAAGAATAATCTTATTCATCTTCTCGAGAGTATCGAGAGTAATTATATGTTCGTAATTAAATATTTTTCTAATAAAAATTAAAACATTCTGAACCATCGCGAATCCAGAAAACACAGCTCCGGCGACAAAATAAGGAGGAAAAATAGTTGTATGCCAACCGGGCAGAATAGAAACCGCAAAGTCAAAACTTACTATCGTATGAACGGAAAGAACCAAGGGAGTGGCAAATCCGGCAAGAATCAGATAAACCATTTCATAATGCTGCCAATGTCTGTTCGATCCTCTCCATCCCAAACTAAAGACCGAATAGATTACTTTTTTAATTTTACTAAAAGTTTTGTCCCTTAATGTCGCGAAATCGGGAATTAGTCCAACATACCAGAATATAAAAGAAACTGTAAAATATGTAGAAACCGCGAACACGTCCCACAACAAAGGAGAGGTAAAATTAACCCACAACGAATGCTGATTTGGATAAGGGAATAAATATCCGGCCAGCCATGGTCGTCCCACATGTATTGCCGGGAATATCATTGCCGTCATAACGGCGAATATTGTCATTCCTTCTGCAAACCTTGCAATACCATTTCTCCATTTTTGTCTGAACAGAAATAATATCGCGGAAATTAGAGTTCCCGCATGACCAATTCCGACCCAGAAAACAAAGTTAACGATTGGGAAACCCCAGCCTACAGGATTATTATTTCCCCATAATCCGGTACCGTAATAGAAAGAAAAAGCAAGTCCGATGACTCCAATTCCAAGCATGGATAAAGTTACGGCCAGGGCAAGGAAATATTTCTTATCAGGTTTACTCTCCAGAGGTTTCGCGATAATTTCATCAAGTTCTCTTAAAGAAGGTCTGCCTTCTACAACCGAAGGTTCATGTCTATAATCTGTAGTAGTCACTAAACTTCCTCCGAGTGAGTATTTCTTAATTTAGCGATATATGTAACATTTGGTCTAACATTCAGTTCTTCAAGCACGTGATAAGCAAGGTCATGATCTCTATATTTTGATACTTCAGATTCTTTATCGCTTGAATCGCCGAATACAATTGCGTTTGAAGGGCAAGCTACCTGGCAGGCAGTCTGCACATCATCACCTTTAAGCTGTTTATTTTCTTTAATAGCTTCTGATCTTGCTTCCATAATTCTTTGAACGCAGAATGTACATTTTTCCATAACACCGCGCGATCTTACAGTCACCTCCGGATTATGAACAAGATCAGTAACATTATTTTGATAATAAGCATCCGCGAAATTATCTCTGAAATTATAGAAGTTAAATCTTCTAACTTTATAAGGACAGTTGTTGGCGCAGTATCTTGTGCCGACGCATCTGTTGTATGCCATCTGGTTTAACCCGTCGGGACTATGGTTAGTAGCGTTTACGGGACAAACATTTTCGCACGGCGCGTTATCGCAATGCTGGCATAACATTGGCTGATTACTAACAACCGGCTCATCGGGAGTGCCTGAATAATATCTGTCAATTCTAATCCACTGCATTTCCCTTCCGCGGGCTACTTGATCTTTTCCGACAACGGGAATATTATTTTCCACGTTGCACGAAGTAATACATGCAGTGCAGCCGATGCATTTATTTAGATCTATTGCCATCGCCCATTTAAGGCCGTTGTATTTTACTTCTTTTGAAATACTGAATAATTCGTGCTTTGCGTGATCATGAAGAAAGCCCGGATGTTTTATATATTCCCCGACCGTTCCTTCCTGAATAATATTTCTTATTCTATGAAAATCTTTAACTGACATATCATCAAGAGCGTGATGTTCCTGAGTGGAAGCTAATTTGTATACTTCGTCGATTTTCGCAACGGATGTTATCCCGGTAATCCATTGTGAGACAAAATTATTATTACTAATAAATACACAAACGTTAACACCGGCGCCTTTTCCGGCATCACCAATAATATTTCTTCCGTATCCAAGTTCAACGGCAATTAATTTATCCGCGGTGCCCGGCTGAACAATAACAGGCAGTTTAACCGATTTATTATCAACTGTAATTTCAATTACATCATCGTTTTTAACATTTAATTCTTTTGCTGTTGACGGAGAAACAGCAGCATAATTATCCCATGCAACCTTGGATACTGGATGCGGTATTTCCTGAAGCCATCCGTTATTTGCGTATTTCCCGTCGCCTATAAAATAACTCGGCTGTAGATGCAGTAAATAAGAGTCATTTGATTTTATCTCTATTATACCTTCAATCGAGGAAAGATTAAATACCGCTGATTTTTCAATTGATACATTTTGAACAACAAAACCGTCATGAAGCGCGCTGTACCATGCATCGTTAAAATCGGTATAAGAAACTTCATCTTTAAAACTTTCCATTAAAAATTTATGATACATTTCTTCCGAATAAGATTTGGAGCTGCCGAATGACCAAGTTAAAATCACCGCTTCGGCTTGACGCGTATCGAACAGTGGCGCAATTACAGGCTGCTGCAGACAATAAACTCCGGCTCTATCTTTATAATCGCCCCATGATTCAAGTACGTGATTTATAGGTAGAACATAATTACATGCGGCGGAAGTATCATTTTCGCTTTCGGTTAAAGTAATTTTAGTTTCAACTTTTTCTAAAGCCGAAGCGTAATTATATAAAGATGAAAGATGATAAACCGGATCCGTATCAAAATGTATAACCGCGCCGATTTTCCCGGCAGTCATATTTTCGGTTAATTGATTTAAATCCTCTTCCGTACTTAAATCAGAATTTAGGTTATAACCTTTTTCGAAATCATATATTTCAGTGTTGCTTAAAATTTCGTTTAACAAGTTGACGGCAATATGAAGATCAACCGGCAAGGTATCCCCTGCAATTACAATTGCTTTTCCCTGGTGCTGAATTAAATCATTAACAAGATAATTTACCTTTAACGAATCTAAGCCTTTGTTTTTTACAAAATCGTTTAACGAATACTTTGAAATTAATGTTTTAGATTCATTATTTATTTTAGAATTTCCAATTCCCTTTGTTATAACAATTTCATTTAACAAACTCATTACAAATTCAAACTGCGCGTCGGGGCGTATTCTCAACCTGTAATCAGCATTGCTGCCGGTTAAGCTTAACGCTCCCTCGGCGACATAAAGTCTGTTAAAATCGTTACCTTTCATCACATCGCGTCTATCGGTAAAAAGTCTTGTATTTTCAACAGTATTACCTTCACGCCCCAGAAAATCCGAATCCAGCGAAAGAATAATATTTGCTTTATCTAATTTGACAGACGGCATAATTAAAGTATTATAAGATTTTTTCCAGGCTGCTCTTTTATTTTCATTGCCGAATAATTCATATGAATAGAATTTAGCGGAAGAATATGTTCTCTTAAAATTATCGAATACTTTTTTTACGGTTGGTGAAATTACCCTGTTTGTGACTACGGCAATTTCTTTCCCGGCATCGGAAGCGGTTTTTAATTTTGATATAATTTCTTCGTCGGTGCTTATCCAATCTGATTTTCTTTTATTAATTAAAGGATTCGACAATCTTTCGGGATCATAAAGATTTAATATGGACGCGTGAATTACATCATTAATTTTTCCTTTATTAATAGGATGATCAGGGTTCCCCTCAATTTTAATTGGTCTGCCTTCGCGGGTTTTAATGAGTATACCGTAGCTATCCGATCCCAGCTGCATTGAAGAAGCATAATAATTAGGTCTGCCCGGCAGCAGTCCTTCGGGCCTTTTGTTATAAGGAATGATTTCGCCCTTTTCTCTATAGTCGGAACAAGCCGTTGCCGTAACTGCTGCAGACGCAGTAAGTACCGCTAAAAATCTTCTTCTGGAAAGGCCTTTTAATTCTGATGGATCAAAATCATCGGTTACGCCTTCGTTAAACTCATTAGCTTTTGCTTTAAAAATTTCCGGGTCATTATAATATTCTTTCAGACTTTTCCAGATATTTGAATTCTTTTTATCACTATTAGAATTTGACATTACACAAAACCTTATTTAGTTCTCTTAACCGCTGACGGGTGAATTAGCACTTTTACATTTTGTTCTTTTTTTACTTTGGCGAATAATTTTACAGGAATTGAAGAAAAGAAACCAATTGCGGCGGTTCCCATTCCTATTCTGCTGAAAAATTTTCTGCGTCCGATATTTTTATTTAATTGATCAGCCATATTAATAACTCCTATCTGTGGCAAGCTGCACAGTTTTCGGGTCCCTTGTTTACTTTTTCCAAATACGGTAAATGTTTTTCAGGATCTCTATGACATTCCAGACAAGCGGTCATTGTAAATCCGCGAACCTGACTTACCTCTTCCATTTCCCTGATGTTGCCGTGACAGCTTTCGCATTGTATTCCTTTATTTACATGAACGCTGTGATTAAAATATGCGTAATCGGGAACCTTATGAATTCTTTTCCAGGGTATCGGTTCGCCATTTTCATAATATCTTGTAAGTTTTATTATTTCGGGTTTATCTTTGCGGGCTACTGTATGACAATTCATACAAATATTAGCAGAAGGAACGAGAGCATGCCTTCCTTTAGTTACCCCGGTGTGACAATACTGGCAGTCAATTGACATAGTTCCGGCATGAAGTTTATGCGAATACTTTATCGGCTGCTGAGGCTGATAACCAATTCCATCCCTTTCTGCCCTAGATACATAAAAAGTAATAACAAAAGCTAAAACTACTGTAAATAAAATTAAAGGGAGGCGGATTTTTAATGCATAATCTAGTACAGTTTTCTTCATTGGATTCCTAAAAATTAGTCATCATTTTCGGTATTTTAATAAAGAATTTGATTTTAAGTGGCATGTATAATTAAAAAACCAAGTCATAAACCTGATCAAAATTTATCTAGAAATTATTTAAGACAAGATATATAATTATAAAAACGATGAAAGCAAAATAGGAAATTAAATTTTAATTACAAAATAAAATTGAATAATAGAAAAATTTTAAAAATTATTATAAAGACATTCAGCTGCTTTTCTCAACAGATCTTTTGCCATGGGAATCATACTCCGCTTTAGAAAACAATACTCCGTTTTTATATGTCTCTTCCCTTATTATCCATCCCTCTTCATTGTAGATTAATGATATTCCCTCAAGTATATTTCTTCTATAAGTCTCTTTAGCTTTAACATTTCCGTTTTTAAAATAATGAGTTGAAATACCGTCAAGCATTCCGTCTTTATAGGTACATTCGGATTTAAGCTTTCCGTCTTCGTAATGCCAGCGCACCTTGCCTTCTTTAAATGTTTTATCCGTCCTTAAATATTCTTCACCGGATATTGTTTTTCCCGTGTCCTTTTTAAAATCCGATAAGACTGTGACTTTAACAAAGTCTTTAATTCTTTTTCCGATAGCGTACAAAATCATATTATTTTATTTGGATGTATATGAATAATGGAAGTTAACAATAAAAATGCTGCATGAGAAATTTATTTTTCTCTGTTGGTAACAAAATCGACTAAATTAAGGAGAGATGTTTTTGAATCCGAATCGGGGAAAATCTGAATTTCATTTTTTGCTTTGTTTGAATATTCTTCGGCCGACTTGTAAGCATATTCAATTCCGTTATATTTATTTACAAATTTGAGAACTTCTTTAAGTCCCTCTTTTTTGCTCCCCTTTTTGATAATCTTAATAATGGAGGCGGATTCTTTTTTATCGGCGTTGCGGAGTGAATAGATAAGAGGAAGCGTAATCTTTTTTTCCTGAATATCGGCGCCTAAAGGTTTTCCAATAAGGCTTGACGTACCGACGTAATCCAGTATATCATCCTTGATTTGGAAAGCAATGCCTAAATATTCGCCGTAATTTTTTAATGCGTTTCTATAGATTTCATTATCAGTCGCACTGCCTCCGCCTATCTCGCAGCAGGTGGATAATAAAGAAGCGGTTTTATCGGAGATGATCCTGAAATAGGTTTCTTCGTCAATATCCAGTTTTCTGGTTTTATTAATTTGAAGAAGCTCACCTTCGGACATTCTTTTTACTGTATTTGTAATAATGCCCAAAAAGTCAAAATCTTTTCCTTCTACAGCAATTGTCAGTCCGCGCGAAAGAAGATAATCCCCCATCAGCACGGCAATTTTATTTTTCCAGACCGCGTTGATTGAAGGAAGACCCCTTCTTTTTTCAGCGTTATCAACTACATCGTCGTGTACAAGTGTCGCGGTATGAAGCAGTTCAACAAGAGTTGCGCCTCTGAATGAACGGTCTGTAATTCCGCCGGCTACCTTAGCCGAAAGCAGAACCAGCAGAGGCCTAATTTTTTTCCCTTTCTGTTTAAGTATATACTTAGTAACTAAATCAACAATACCGACCTTTGATTTTAAAGAATTCTTAAACAAAGTACCGAACATATCGAGATCGTGTTTAATAGGGAGACTTATTTCGGAGAGACTAACTTTCTTCTTCAATTTGTTTTTTCTGGGAAAATTTTGAAACGAATATACTTATTTCATACAATATTACCAAAGGTATAGCAAGCATAATTTGAGCGATAGGATCCGTACCGGGCGATAAAATTGCGGCGGCCAATAAAATTGCTACAATAGAATGTTTCCTGTATTTCCTCATATGATGCGGTTTTAACAGCCCAATTTTAGATAGAAAAAACGACATCATAGGAAGTTCAAATATGAATCCGGCGGCAAGCATAACGCTTATAATTATTGAGAAGTATTCCGTTACGGCAAAGTTGTTTTCAATTTCGGCCGAACCGAACTGCGCGGCAAACTTTAATGTTAACGGAAGCATTATAAAATATGCGAACACAATTCCGGATATAAAACATATTGAAGAAAATGTCACTACCCAAAAAGCGTATTTTTTTTCGTTGTCTCTTAATGCTGGACCTACAAATTTCCAAACATGATAAAATACATTCGGGATTGTAAATACAAGACCTGTAATAATAGCAATTTGAAAGAATAGAAATAATTGACCGAACGGCTGAAGGTTTTGAAGTTTAATTCCAGCGTTTCTTGCAGGTAGTAATAAAATACCGTCGACAAGGAAATCAATAAAAATCCACGCAATAATAGTACCGATTAATAATCCCGCAATGGAATACATTAACCGCCAGCGAAGTTCTTCAAGATGTTCAAGAAACGACATGTCGTTGCCGTTTTCTTCGCCTTCTTCTATTTCTTTATTTTTTTTCGAACTCACAGAGAGATCAGTTTAATTCAATTCTGGATAAAGTGGAAATTTGGAGCAAAGTTCTTTTACTTCGTTTTTCATTGAAGTTAATATTTCCTCATTCTCAAAATTCCTGATTGCTTTGTCAATTAATTCAGCTATTATAACCATCTGTTCTTCTTTCATTCCTCTTGAAGTAACCGCAGGAGTTCCGATTCTAATTCCGCTTGTCACAAAAGGACTTTTCGTATCGTAAGGAACCATATTTTTATTAACAGTCATACCGGCCTTTTCCAACGCAATTTCGGCCTTCTTACCGCTTATGTCTTTGTTGTTAAGATTTACAAGCATAAGATGATTATCCGTTCCGCCGGAGCAGATATTATAATCCATTTCGGATAATTTGCCAGCTATTGTTCTGGAGTTTTTAATTACCTGCTCGCCGTAAGTTTTAAATGAATCATCAAGCGCTTCGCCGAACGCAACGGCTTTAGCCATTATAACATGCATCAGCGGTCCGCCTTGAATTCCGGGCATTACCATGCTGTCGAATATCTCTGACATTAGTTTAACTCTATCGCCTTTTGGAGTTTTAATACCTAACGGATTCTCTTTATCCTTTCCTACTATTATTACCCCGCCGCGGGGTCCTCTTAATGTTTTATGTGTTGTTGATGTAACTACATCGCAATGCTGAACGGGACTCGATAATAAACCTTTTGCAATAAGTCCGGCAGGATGAGCCATATCGCACATCAAAAATGCGCCTACTTTATCTGCGATCTCTCTAAATTTTGCGAAATCCCAATCGCGCGAGTATGCGCTTGCGCCCGCGACAATAATTTTTGGTTTTTCTTTTTTTGCTAAATCTTCAATCAGATCATAATCAAGCAGTTCTGTTTCTTTATTTAATGTATAACCGACAGCATTATAAATTTTGCCGGAAAAATTTACAGGAGACCCGTGAGTTAAATGTCCGCCGTGATCAAGACTTAAACCTAAAATTTTATCGCCGGGATTAAGCAGTGTCATATAAACGGCCATATTTGCTTGCGAACCGCTATGAGGCTGAACGTTGGCGTATTCGGCGCCGAACAGTTTTTTTAATCTTTCTCTGGCAAGCTCTTCTGCCATATCAACATATTCGCATCCGCCGTAATATCTTTTACCTGGATAACCTTCGGCGTATTTGTTGGTAAGAACGGAACCGGCCGCCGCTAATACTGGCAGAGATACAAAATTTTCGGAAGCAATAAGTTCCAGGTTATTCTGCTGTCTGCTTAATTCAAGATTAGCGATATTTAATATTTCTTGATCTTTATTTAGGAAATTTAACATAGTTAGAGCTCAAAATTTTATTATGAATTAAGGGACAATTACAGTTCTGCCGATCCAGTCATAACATTTACCTTCGATTTTAATTTTTTCGCCGGATTTAATATTTCTAAAGAAAAAATCTTCCTGTTGAGGAACAGATTCTTTTAAGGCGTTCATTCTTTCACCTGCTGCGCCTGCGTTTTGTCCGCCTTTGCTTCTTGCAATTTTATATGTATCAACAGCCAGTTGATAAACAACTTTATCGATAAATTCAAATTTTGAACCGATGCAATTTCTTGCGGCTTGTTCATAAATCTGCGCTTCAACAAAATAAGGGAAGTCCCAATCCGGATCAATGTTGCTTGCTTTCTGCAAATATGATCTCGCGACCGAAAGCTGATCCATCTTTTTATAAACTAACGCTAAATTCGCGTAATTATCTCTATTGTCGGGCTGTAAACTAATTAACTTTTTGTATGCTGAAATAGTTTTATCAGTTTGATCTGTTTTATCATAAGCAGAAGAAAGCTGCATCCAGTAATTTATAACATCGGGAGATTTACCGACTAAGAATTCAAGCGCTTCAATTGCTCTTGTATATTCTTTATTCCTTAAACATAAGGAGGCGTACTTCCATGCTTTTTCAAGATTTTCTTTATCAAGTTCCCAAGCTCTTTTTGTAATATCCATTAGTTCTTCAGGATTTTCAGCAAGTGACTCAATCATTTGAATCCAGATTTCATTATTCGGATCCGCTTCGGAAAGATTTGAATACAGGTCCAAAGCAAGCAGTTTATATTCATTATCATCCGCGGCATTATCTTTATATAAGCGGCCTAATCTATCCTTATAAAAGGTAGGAGCATTTGGATCCATTTCGAAAGCTTTAACATATTCGGCTATAACTTCTGCAGCAGGTAAATCTTTCCAGATTTCCATAACAAAAGCTTTTTTAATTTGAAAATAAGGAGCTTTATCTTTATCTACTTCCATTGCCCTGTTATACAGATATATTGTTGTATCTGCAATAGTTAATTTCTGTTCTTCGGTTATATCGGTGCTATCATGCAGGTACCAAAGAATATCCTCCATTTTATGGAATGGTTTGAACTGGAGGAAATTTTCAGGTTTGCTGTGAACAATATTCCATCCGTGAGGTTCGGCGCTTGCATAATCTTTATTTTTATGATATTCATAAAAAAGGCTGAATTCGACCATTAGATTTAGACTATCAGCTTCCGCATAATTATTATCCGCGTGATTAGGAGTAGACGCAAACAATGAAGCGGAAAATGAAAGTAGTAAAAATAATATCATTGTAATTTTTAGGGTTTTCAATTTTAGTTTCCTTATTTTGTTTTACCTGTCAAATCTCTGGAACCAGAGTTCTCCAAAATTAATAGATACTGCAGCTTTATAAAAGTTTTCCTTGAACAAATTAGCGCCCGTTTCGCCTCTTACTCCGTATTGAAACGCGAAATCCAAAAAGTTGCCGATACCAATCGGAATCCCGAAACCGGCGTGTAAAGAATATTGTTCAATTCCAGTATTATTGATTTCATACTGAGTCTGTTCAAAACTTAGGCCACCTCTTAAAATAATCTGTTCCCAGAAAGTACCGCCGAATAATTTCTTTGCATTTCTGTATTCAAAACCTGCGCTGATTCTCTGTAAATCCTTCAAATTATAAGATTTTTGGCTGTTTTCTTCGAAATTGCTCCATGGCTGGTAAAGATAGTCGGCCATAATTAAGAAGCTTTCTTCAAGATTGAAACTAAATCCCGTACCAATTCTATAAGGAACCTTTGTATTAAAACTTCCTTTATTGTATACAGTTGTTCCGATAGAAGAAACAGTACTTAACGTAGAATCGGTTGTAAGGTCAGAAATGTAATTAAAATTCAAACCGAATCTTAAATCCTTAATAGAACTTGAACCAATAATTCCCGATAAATCATTTGAAATTAGTCCGAATGTACCGCCAAATCCGCGATAGGAATTTTCTCTTAAAAACTCGGCGTTTGTGCTTGATACCGCCTGGTTAAAATTAAATTTTGATGAGTATGACACATTTCCAGTATAATAATCTAAACTTGCGCCAATAATAAAGTCAAACGGAAGTTTATAGGAAGTACCTAAGAATATTTTTGAAATACCCCCATCTCCCTTATATATTTCGGTATAATCGCCTACGGCCGGATCATTCTGCACGTTTCTTACTTCATATTTAACATTAGTAACAGGTACAAGTCCTATTACAAGCGAAACGCCGTTATCATGATCGACGGGAAAACCGATTGTAAATCCGGAGAAGGTAGTCTGCGAATAGAAAGCGCTTTGACTGCCGTTATCGATACTGGCGCCGTTAAAGGTCATACCGGTTTCAATTCTTGTAATTCCCAAACGGTACCAGCTTGCGGGATTATAAGAACTGAGATTTTCGACATCTGAAACTGCGACGCCAAGTTCTCCGAATCCCATTCTTCTGGCAGAATATGTATTATAAAACTCACCCAAGCCTACACGAGTATATAAAGAACCGCCGGATGCAAAAATAAAAACAGGAATAAAAAGAAAAATAATTATATACTTTAGATATCTCATGTTGGTTTATCTTTTAGTGTATCTGATAGTTAATTTAGGTCTTAAAAGCTCATCATTATACTTATTGCCGTAAACGGCTACCCTGTTCATTGTATACTGCTCGTCGGGTAGGAAAACGTATAAACCTTGATTTTCCTTATCCTGATTCCATAATTGAACAAAAGGAGTAATATTGCCGCTGTACTTATTTCCAAGCGAATCTTTCTGCAGCGATTTTATTGATGTACCAACAAGAAGCTGTCTATTAGTACTGTCGGAATACATAATCAAATTTATTGTATTGGAAGCTACCGAACCGTTAATTGTTAGATTTGGATCAAAATAAAAATCGAGTACGGCATCAATAATAATTGAATTCTCAGGTACTGACGCAACATCAATATAATAATTTGCTCTTATAGGATATCCGCCCTGCAAATAAATATAGGATTCGTCATTAACGGGAATATTACCTTCAACAACATGCACATCTCTAATAGAGTAAAAGTTAAGTGTATCCAAACCTACGCCGGTTATATTTATTACAATTTTAGCGACCGGAATATTATCATATCCATCAACAACATTGCTTTCATGAAGAGAATAGAATCCGTACATACTGTTGTTTCCCGAAGGTTCAAACAACAATCCGTAATTCAGTTCCGAAGAATCCTTGATTCCGCTTACAAGCCAGTCATTGGCCATATCATTAGAAATATCAAAAGAAATAAGTGAATCATTTAATCCGGAAATTGTTCTTGAATCGGAAACATTCGGAAGTATATACTGATGAAGGGAATCTTTATTAAAAAAGGTTGAAGTCCATTCGTTATTAATTTTACTTACCTTAAATGAGGAAGCCGAAGCATTCTCGCCGCTGGTGTAGGAAGGTCTTAATTCAATCCATGCTTTTTCGACTGTTATTCTGCTGCTGTCGAAATAATCTACGATAGAATCCTCAACATTGCTTCTGAATTTAATAAGCATTGATGACTTAACACTTGAATTCTGCCCTACAAAAAGTCTGATTGAAGTACCCAGATTCCAAGTAGTATCGGTTGATCCGGCGTTGTAAAAATCAGATCTTTGAAGCATTGGCACTTCAAGACTGTTGATTTCTAAAAGTCCTAATTTATCCTCGTCGGGGATATTTTCAAGTCCAAGAGAAGTTGGTTCGTCTTCACAAGCGGTAAAGAAAAGAACGGAAACAAACAAAATAAAAACTGATTTTAATATATTCGATTTCAAACTTGCGCCCCGGCAAAATCATTATAAATAAAGTTAGTTGCGTCTAAAAAATTTGCAGCTACAAAATTGGGTGTTTTATTTTCATTTATCAAGATATTTATTTCTTCTTCAAAATTTCCTGATTTAATTAATACTGTTTTAATACCGGCGTTAAAACCGCATAAAACATCTGATGCTTTATCCCCTACAAAATAACATTTGCTTAAATCTAATTTTAATTCTTCGGCTGCGGTAAAGATCATTAAAGGAGAAGGCTTCCTGCATTTGCACTTCTCTTCATCATCAAAATCGGGGTGATAGGGACAATGATAAAATTTATCGATCCCCGTTCCTTCTTCTTTAAGCAGATCATTAATTTTTCTATTAACCGCCAATACGTCATTTTCCGTAATTTTTCCCCTAGTAATACCGGATTGATTTGAAATTACGACAATCTTAAAATTAAGTTCGTTTTTCAATTTGGAGATTCCCTGGGGAACACCGGGAAATAATTTAACAAGGTCTGGGTTACCTAAATAACCTGGATCGTAGTTAAGAGTATCATCTCTATCAAAAAATACAGCATGATGTAACATCAACAAATCAGCCGATTACTTTTTTATACAGATCAATATAATTCTTCGAAGAATTCATCCATGTAAAGTTAGACTTCATTCCCGTTTTCATTATCTTAATCCATGTTTTCTGATCATCTTTATAAATTTTTAATGCTCTGTTTATTTCTTTCATCATATCTGCCGCATTATACTTCTTAAATACGAATCCGTTCCCATTACCCGATTTTTCGTCAAAATTATCAACAGTATCGGCTAAGCCGCCAGTTTCCCTAACGACCGGAATAGTACCGTAAACCAGGCTGTACATCTGATTTAGTCCGCACGGTTCAAATTTAGAAGGCATAAGGAATATATCCGCGCCGGCTTCAATTAAATGCGCCAATTCATCGTCAAAACCAAGGTAGCACGAGAATTTGCCGCTATGTTTTATCACTTCGTTTTCAAAGAATTTATGATATTTCTTTTCGCCGGTTCCCAGCAGAACAAGATGAATATCGAGTTTCATAAGTTCCTTAAAGGCTTTTTCTACAAGATCGAAACCTTTCGAGTCATATAATCTTGATATCATTCCGATTACAGGCACATCCGGTTTATATTCAAATCCGAATTTTTCCGCCAGCGCTTTTTTATTTTGTGTTTTATCCTCAAGATTTTTAAGAGAATATTTTTTCGCGATTTTTTTATCTTTTTCTGGATTCCAAATAGCTGTATCAATTCCGTTTACAATACCGAACATATCTTTTTTTCTTTTTGCAAGCACATCAAGAAGACCCAAAGCGTATTCTTTATCGTTGCAAATTTCTTCTGCGTATTTTTCACTTACTGTATTTATACTGTCGGCGAATACTAAACCTGTTTTCATAAAATTGATTTTATTTTTATGAAGGATTCCCTCTTCGCTTTTATATTTTTCGGGCAGACCTGTTTTTTCAAAAGTCGATTTTGCGAATACGCCCTGATCCTGCAGGTTATGAATTGTAAACAGGGTTTTAACATTTTTAAATAATTCTTCTTCGCTGTGAAGGGTTTTTAAATAGGCCGGAATTAATCCGCACTGCCAATCGTTGCAATGAATTACATCGGGCACCCATCCGAGTTTAGTAATAAGTTCAAAAACAGAACGCGCGAGCAGAATAAATCTTTCGTCATTATCTGCAAATTCTTCCCCCGATAACGGATCGCTGTATAAGCTGTGCCGGCTGCCGAAGTACTCCTGATTATCTAAGAAATAAATCTGAACACGGGCTTTGGGACCCACCAAAAATGATGAACGCAATGAAAATACAACTTCCTTGCCGCCAATATTTGTAGTTAAATCTTTTAGTCTAACAACTTCATGAATCTTGTATTTACGCTCATCAATGGCGCCGTATTTCGGCACAACAATTCTTACTTGATGACCTTGTTCAAGAAGTATTTGAGGAAGTGCTGAAGAAACATCGGCTAGACCGCCTGTTTTAACAAATGGAACGACTTCTGAGGTAACAAAAAGTATCTTTAACTTTTTTGATGGAGGCATATTTCATATGTCCTATTATTTTGAGTCTAAATTTACAAAATTATTGACAATTTGACAAAAATATTCGCATATTAAATATCCTGTGTTTTTTAACTAAGAATCGCTCAATTATAGCTCTATAATATCCCAACACTTCTATCTATGAAAAAATTATTCAGAAATCCCGCTCAAATTGTTACGGTTAATACAAACGGAAAAAACTTCAAACGCGGAGATGAACTTTCCGATATTGAAGTTCTTGAAGGCAGATCCATAATTTCGGAATCCGGATTAATTAAAGAAATTATTCCCAACTCTAAAATTTCAAAATATAAATTCGACGAAGAAATTGACCTTAGCGGAAAGGTGTTAATGCCCGGACTGGTTGAGTGCCATACTCACACCGCGTATGCCGGATCAAGAGCCGGAGAGTTTAAGAAAAAATTAAGCGGCATAGGTTACGAAGAAATCGCTAAAAGCGGCGGAGGAATTAATACCACCGTAATGGCAGTCAGAAAAGCTTCGTTTGAAGAATTGGTAAGTATTATAAAACCAAGAATCGATTATTTTATTTCACAGGGAATTACCACGCTTGAAATAAAAAGCGGTTACGGATTAAGTTATTACGACGAAATAAAACTGCTGCAGGTAATTAATTTCTTAAATAACGAATACGCGATTGATATAATACCTACCTTTTTAGGCGCACACACTTTTCCGCCCGAATATAAAAACGACCATAACAAATATGTTGATATAATAGTTAACGAGCTTCTCCCCTTTATTGCCGAGAATAAACTTGCCCTGTTCTGCGACGCGTTTTGTGAAAAGACTGCTTTCTCGGCACAGCAGGTAATAAAAATATTTACCGAAGCTAAAAAACTAGGCTTAAAACTCAAACTGCATACAGAGCAGTTTAACAATATCGGCGGACTTGATGCTGCGATAGATCTAGGCGCACAAAGCGCTGATCATCTTGAAGTTATTGCCGAAGATGATTTAAATAAGTTCGCCGGAAATGAAACCGTCGCCGTACTGCTGCCGGGCGTATCTTTCTTTTTAGATTATGATTACGCTCCGGCCAGGAAACTGATTGATGCGGGAGCTATTGTAGCGCTTGCAACAGATTATAATCCCGGTTCTTCTCATATAGCAAACCTGAATTTAATAATGTCCCTTGCCGCCTTAAAGATGAAAATGACGATTGAAGAGACTATTTCGGCCGTAACAATTAATGCGGCCAAAGCGCTGGATGTTTCCGATAAAACAGGAAGTATTGAGCCCGGCAAAAAAGCAGATTTCTCCGTTTTTGATATTTCAGATTACTCTGAGATTGTTTATCAGGTTGGTAAAAACCTAAATTGTATGACGGTTAAGAACGGGAATGTTATCTACAAATCCGCGTAATTTTTTTGTTTTAATTCTTGTTTGGGTTTGTTTTTTTTCTGAATAAGGGTTGAGTTATGTGTTAGAAAGTGAATTTTAAAGATATAGATATAGATTAAGATTAAGATTTAGATTTAGATAAAGATGAAGACAAAATATAATATTTACATGTAAAATTAGTAATTGATATAAATATCTCCGACAGGCCAGCGGGCTTTTAGATTTAATGTGTCGGGATAATAAATAAACTCTTCAGATTTCTCAAACGGATTAATAGAGCCGTATGAATAATTACCGCTGGAATCGGCGTCATAAAAACTCCAGACTAAATATTGACCCGGAACAACTCTTTCAAAATTAAACTCATAATTATTGTTAACCGCTTGTTTATAATTTTTCTTTTTTATGTCGATGTTTTTTAGTTCAACATAAACTAATTTGGAATCATAAACAGAATTTACCTTACCAGAAGCGCCGGAAAATTGAAGAGAATTAATAGTCGAGAATTTATACGTGTATATTGAATCGATATAATTGCCCGCCGCGTCCTTGATTTTATTCAAATCAATCTTTATTTGGTATTCGCTCTTCTCGGATAATTTTGTTTTTGCTTTTACAATAAACGAAGCGTCGTCGTTTTTAATAATTTCCGTAGGATATGAATTATTTTTTAAATCATAAATTTTTGTTATGTCCTTTAACGACTCAACATTAAACGCGTCGTTAAAAATAAATTCGACATAGACATTATCAAAATCGGCAGACGAATTGTCATATTCCGTAATTTGTTTTATTAATTTCGGCGCGGTGGTATCCGGCCGGTCGCTTGCCGTAAATTTTGTCGCTTCTTCCGATAAAACATTCCCGAAATTATCGTGCAGATCTTTAACGAATAAAATATTCTCGTTTTCTATATTTAACGAATCATCAATTACAATAAAAATGTTTTTCGCTTTCGCTTCTCCTTTGTAAAGATACTTTGTTTCAAACTTTCTATTTGCTGTTGAATCAAAAATATAAAAATTGTCAGCAGGTAATTTAGAGGAATCCACGTACTCGCTGAACTCAATCATTATATGATAACTGTCGGTCATAGTAATATTATAAATATGAGGAAGGGTTGTATCCTCGCATGTCATCATAAAATCCAGGTTTGAGAATAATAAACTGCTGTCTGATATTGATACTATTTCAGAAGGGGCTGCGTAATGATCGTCTTCAATATTATATATAAAATCTTTAAAATCATCCCGCACCGCGAAAATTCTATAATCGCCGCTGCTTAAACCCAGAATTTTATAATTCCCTTTTTTACCGACTTGAGTAATATTACCGGGTTTATCGTTTAAAGGATCAGGAAAACTATCACCTGATTTTTTATAAGCGAAAATCATAATCCCATTAGGATTATTATCGTAAACATTGCCCTCTACAATTCCTTTATCAATTTTATTCCCGGTTGAGAAAGCGAAATTAAAAGCTTCCGCCATATTATTGGAGTTATTTAAATCCTTTACGTCGGAACCTATTGAAATATTATATGTGGTATTTTTTTTAAGCGAATCAATAAAATAAACAGTTAACGAAGTCCCGCTCCAATCCATGTCAATTCCTTTTTCAAGCGCGGGGGAAATAAATATAGCTTCTTTAACCGAACGTTTATCTACATATTCGGAGAAATTAATTTCAAAATAATTTTCGGTATAATTAGTCGTTCCGTTTAGCGGATAATGACTTTCAACAACGGGCGGAATCATATCGACTTCTCCTCCTGAAGGAGGAATTTGGCTGGCGCATTTAGCGGCAACTAAAAGCATAACAAAATATACCGCCGGTTTAATTATTTTTTTTATTTTGAATTTCTCCATTCTCTATATTTTCTCACATTCTGTTGATGTTCGGCTAAAGTTTTCGCGAAAGCATGATCGCCGTTTCCGGTAGCCATTAAAAAATAATAATCCCCTTCTTCGGGATACAATGCGGCAATTATCGCTTCCTTACCCGGATTATTTATAGGTCCGGGCGGAAGCCCGTAATATTTATACGTATTATACGGAGAATCAATTTCCAAATCTCTAAAATAAACCTTGTTGAATCTTTTTCTTCCCCGCAGCAGATATTGAACCGTTGGATCGGCCTGAAGTTTAATTCGTTTTTTTAATCTGTTATGATACACGCTTGAAATTTTCCCGAACTCGCTTATAACGTTCGACTCCGCGTCAATAATTGAAGCCATGGTTAAAACCTCATGCTGAGTCATTCCCAACTCCGTTATTCTTTTTTTTACGGAATCAGTAAAAAGAAGATCCATTTCCGATTCAAGTTTTATCAGTACGTCCTTTGCGTCAACGTCGTCATAAAAATAATATGTATCCGGAAGAAGATAACCTTCCAGGTTTTTTACGTTAAGATTTAGATTTTTAATAAATTCTCTGTCCGAGCTTAATTCCATAAACTTCGAAGAATCAATACCCAGTTCTTCCTTAAGAAGTTTAGCGAGATTATGCTGCCAAATTCCTTCCGGAATTGTAACAAGTTTTTGTGATTTAGGCTGTCCTTTCAGAAATAATTCAAGTAGATCAAAATAACTTTGTCCGTCAAGAATAACATACCTTCCTGCTTTGATTTTTTTATCAGTTCTTCTAAACAGCGCCGCGATTTTCATATTTGTCTTGCTCGGGATAACGCCTTTAACGTAAAGAGAATCGACTACATTGCTGAACACTGCGCCTTTTGGCACATCAAGATATATTTTTGAACGCTGATTATTATAATTGGGAGTGAAAAAAGTATAGAAAAATACTCCCAGGAAAAATCCGAAGAATGTAGAAATAAAATAAACATCTCTTTCTTTTATAAGATTAAATATTTTTTTTAATTCAAAATTCTTCAACAAGTTATTATCCGCGGATTAAGATTGATTTTAACAAAGCGTAAATATAACGAATAAATTTTACGGAATAAAAGCAGATTCCGGGAGGCCCGCATAAGCGTTATAATCTAAATCGAATTTTAATCCGTTATTATGCAGCATAACTCCGCGTTGGGCGATCATAGCGGCGTTATCGCCGCAGAATTGAAGGTCGGGTATATTAAGACTCTTTTTATATTTTGCGGATAATAAAACAAATCTTTCTCTTAAATATTTATTTGCCGCTACGCCGCCTACAATCGAAATAGAATTAACATTATAATTTTTTAACGCTCTTTCGGATTTTTGAATTAACGCGTCCACCGCCGCTTTCTGAAACGACGCTGCAATATCGGGAATTTTATCAATAGGTATATTGCCTGCATTTCCGAATTCTTTTTGTATGTATCTAAGCACGGAAGTTTTTAATCCGCTGAAAGAAAAATCAAATTCGTTTTTGCATTGCGATACAGGGAAATCAATAAAATCCGGGTTTCCCTTTTCGGCTTCTTCCTGGATTTTTATTCCGCCCGGATAACCAAGTCCGAGCATTTTAGCAGTTTTATCAAACGCTTCTCCGGCCGCGTCATCAATAGTGGAGCCGAGTTTTCTGATCGCAGTTTCGCTTTCAACAATCAGAAGTAATGTATGTCCCCCCGAAACGACAAGACATAAATACGGGTATTCAGGTTTTTCATCCATTAAGAACCCCGAATAAATATGTCCCTCAATATGATTAACGGGAACAAAAGGTTTATTAAGAGAATAAGAAAGACCTTTAGCGAAAGTTAATCCAACAAGAACGGCGCCAATTAATCCGGGTCCAGCCGTTGCGCATACCACATCAATTTCATCTTTTTTAATGCCGGCTTGATTTAATGCCTGTTTAAGAAGAGGCGCAATAATCTGGAGATGTGCCCGGCTTGAAAGTTCGGGCACAACTCCTCCGAAATCCTTATGAAAGTGCTGAGATGATATTAAATTAGCTTTTAATTTACCATCGCAAATAACAGCGGCGGAAGTTTCATCACAGGAGCTTTCAATTCCTACAATATTCATTTATCCAGACCAATCACGCTTTTAGCGATATAGAATGCGAGCTGGGGATTTTCCTGAAGTCTTCTTACGCTGTAAGCATACCAATGTTCGCCGTAAGGCACGTAAACTCTAATACGGTGACCGTCGTTTTTAATTTTATCCCTTAAATTTTCTTTAACGCCGTACAGCATCTGGAATTCATATTTGTTTTTATCGAGATTATAATCCTTAAGAAGTTTGTAAGATCCGTCGACCAAATAATCATCGTGAGTAGCAATTCCCACATAATTTCCGTCTTCGATCATTTGTTTTAGAATTGCCAGGAAATTATCCTGAACTTCGCGTCTATCCTTATACGCGATCTCTGCGGGTTCAACATAAATACCTTTGCATAATCTGTAGCTTGTCCCGTTCTTATTAAGTTTTATCACATCGTCCAGCGTTCTTTTAAGATAAGCCTGCACAACGATTCCAGTATTTCCGTGTTTTTCACGGAGTCTGTTAAATACGTCAATGGTAACCTGAGTTACAGAAGAATCTTCCATATCAATTCTTACAAAATTATCGAGCTCTTTAGCCTTGGTTATAATTTCATCAAGAAGATTATAACAGAAATCGGGATCGAGAGCTAAGCCAAGCTGCGTAGGTTTAATTGAAAGGTTGGCGTCAAGTTTGTTGTCATAAATTGTCTGTAAAGTTTCAATACATTCTTCCTTGGCGATTAAAGCTTCATTTTTGTTTTGAATTGATTCTCCCAGAACGTCCATCGTGGCCATAATTCCTTTAGCATTCAAATCCTTAACTGCGTTAACAGCATCCTGTAATGTTAATCCCGCGATATACTTTTTAGCAAAAAGATAAACAACTGATTTTGGCAATACTTTTACGAAAGATACAATCGACTTGTTTAGAATATTCACAACATTTCTCCGAAAATTTGATCATTAAAAATAAGGCGCGTCGACATCTAAAGCAAGGTAGGATGTGAAACTCTTTTGAAGAAGATTGAAAGATTGAAAGATTGAAAGATTGAAAGATTGAAAGATTGGATGACTTGTCCGCAGAAGGCGGATTGGATGACTTGTCCGCAGAAGGCGGATTGGATGACCTGTCCGCCGGAGGCGGATTGGATGATTGTTTGATTGAATGATTGGGAATATAATTCAATCATTCAATCAAACAATCAATCAGAATATTCAAATACTGAGAAACAAATTATGTTAATTACTACATTTAACTTTTAACGGTTGTCATTTCCATCTTATCCAAGAAATCAGGATCGAAATCCGCTCCGATGCCGGAAGCTTCGGGAAGTATCCATCTTTTGTTTTCGACGAATTTTATTCCGCCGATTACGGGGTCTTCTGTCAAAAGAAAGTTTGAATCAATATCGTAATAAACAATCATTCTGCTTGCCATAGCAAGGTGAGAGAGCGCGGTTAATCCGACTCGTGTTTCCATCATGCATCCAACCTGGCATTTAATATCCGAAGCTTCGGCAATAGCTAAAATTTTTAGCGCGTTAAATATGCCGCCGGATTTAGAGAGTTTTATATTAAAGAAATCGCAAGCGTCGTTTTTAACAAGTCTAATCGCGTCGCGGTGATCGAATACTGATTCATCGGCCATAATAGGAATAGGGCTTGACGCGGTAATTTTAGCCATTCCCTGTATGTCGTCTTTATGCAGAGGCTGTTCGGCGTATTCAACGTTATACTGTTCTATGCCGTTTAGAACCATCATCGCGTCGCTTAATATCCAGCCTTGATTGGCGTCAATTTTAATGGGTATTTCATTCCCTATCTTTTCTCGAATGGCTTTTATTCGATTTATATCTTCCGCTGGTTTTCTTCCGAGTTTAACCTTTATTTCCGTTATACCTTCATCGACAAGTTTTTTCGCTTTTTCGGCCATAATTTCGGGAGTATTAATTGTAACGGTTTTATCGATGATTAATTGTTTATCGTTGCAGCCGCCAAGGAATTTATACAAAGGCATTCCTGCGCATTTGGAAGCGATATCATAAAGAGCCATATCGAACGCGCTTTTGATGGCGTAGTTCCATGGAGTTACGGCGTTTATTTCATTAATTCTTTTTTCAATTTCAAGAGGATTTTTTCCGATAAGTATTTTTGAAAATATTTTTGCCATTTCGAAAGAAGTTTCCTGCGTCTCTCCTTGTAGCACTAGAATTGGGCTCGCCTCGCCAACGCCGGATATTTCTTTATCGGTATGAATTTTTACCGCGATGCATTTCGAATCCCATTGCGTTCCTACGGCAATAACAAACGGTTCATGCAGTTCAATGTTAAGTTTGTAAATGTCGATGTGCGTAATTTTAATTTCGTTTGATGTACTCATTTTTTTCTCCGAAAGATTACTAAAGTGTAAATATGAATATTTATAAAAATTACAAGATTTCAAGATTTCAAGATTACAAGATTACAAGATTACAAGATTACAAGATTACAAGATTTCAAGATTGAAAGATTCAAATATTTTTTGATTGATCGTTATATCCGATCATTTTAACTGCCCTCCCTCCCTCGACTTCGCCTGCCTGCCGGCAAGGCAAGCTCGGAATGACGTTGCACTGTCACACTGAGCGCAGTCGAAGTGTGAGCGTACTTGCCTGTGGCACACAGCGTCAAAGCATGAACGGACTTACTTGCCGACAGCCAACGTCGAAATGTGTTGCCGGAGTAGATTAGCCACCAATCCATTCCTCCAATCATTCAATCACCCAATCTTGCAATCTTGTAATCTGCAATCTGCAATCTGCAATCATTCAATCATCCATACATCCAATCTGCAATCTTGTAATCTGCAATCTGCAATCATTCAATCACCCAATCATGCAATCTTGCAATCTTGTAATCTTGTAATCTGCAATCTTGCTACAGTAATAAATTACTTTCCCGCCAAAAGCACGCTTGGATGAAATAAAAAATATCAGCTCATGCTTTCAAACAAGTTTAAAAAGAATTTAACCTTTGATTCGAGATCTTTGACAGTCGAATTATTATCGATTACAAAATCAGCGAAACCTCTTTTTTCTTTTTCAGATAATTGGTTTTCCATTCTCATTTCAACGTCTTCTTTTTCGACATTATCTCTTTTCATTACTCTTTCAATTCTAAGATTATCATCCGCGGTAACGAGCAGAACATAATCAAAAAGGTTTTCTAGGTTTGCTTCATAAACAAGCGCGGATTCAATAAATACAATCTTTTTCGACTTTAATATTTCTGCTGATTCCGATTCAATTTTTTTTATAGTTGGCGGATGAACAAAGGAGTTGATCTTTTTTACATTAGCCGGATCGCTAAAAACTTTCTCGGCAATATATTTTGTATCTAGTCCGTTTTCATTATATGATTCATTGCCGAAAGTTTTTATTATTTTGGATTTGACAGAATCGTCGGACATTAAAATTTCTTTCGCGATTTTATCTGCGCTTATAACATCATAACCAAGTTTTACGACATATTCACTTACAAGAGATTTCCCGGAACCGATTCCGCCCGTAATTGCAATTTTCATAACCGCTCCTATTAAAATAATTTCTATATTTCGTTGTGCCTGCCTGCCGGTAGGCAAATCTTCGTGACTTTGTGGCTATTTCACTTGCCACTAAGGCACAAAGGCACTAAGTAAAAAAACTCTTTGTGAATCTTTGTGCCTGCCGGTAGGCAAGTCTTCGTGACTTTGCGGCTAAGAAATTTTGCCACCAAGGCACTAAGTAATAAAAAACCCGGTAACAAATTAAGCTACCGGGCCATTAAAGTAAAAATATTTTTAGAATTTATTTAGCGTATGCGATTTTTCTCACTTCACGGATTACCGTAACCTTTATTTGTCCGGGGTATTCCATTTCTTCCTGAATTTTAGCGGCTATATCGTATGCAAGCTGATCGGAAAAATTATCATCAACCTTATCAGGTTCAACAACAACTCTAACTTCCCTGCCGGCTTGAATAGCGTAAGTTTTGGCGACGCCTTCGAATGATTTGGCGAGGTTTTCAAGATTCTCCAATCTTTTAACATAACCTTCGAGAGGTTCTCTTCTGGCGCCGGGACGCGCGCCGCTTATTGCGTCGGCAGCCTGCACAAGAGCAGCGATCGGATGTTCCATTTCAATATCTTCATGATGGGAGCCGATAGCATTAACAACAATTGGATGTTCTTTATATTTTTTAGCAAGATCATAACCTAAAAGGGCATGCGGACCTTCGACATTTCTATCAACAGTTTTTCCGATATCGTGCATTAGGCCTGCTTTTTTAGCAAGGTTAACATCGAGTCCGATTTCCGCGGCCATAATGCCTGTTAAATAAGCAACTTCAATACTATGCTGAAGAAGATTCTGTCCGTAGCTTGAGCGGTATTTCATTTTGCCAATATGTTTAACAAGTTCAATATTAACGCCGTGCAGATTAAGCTGAATTAATGTATTCTCCCCTTCGCGCGCAATTTCTTCCTCGAGCTCAGCTTCAACTTTCTGAACAACCTCTTCAATTCTAGCCGGGTGAATTCTTCCGTCGGAAATTAATCTTTCGAGAGAGATACGCGCTACTTCTCGTCTGAATTGATCGAAGCCTGAAAGTATAACCGCTTCGGGAGTATCGTCAACAATAACATCTATGCCGGTAGCGGCTTCAAATGCGCGGATATTTCTGCCTTCACGTCCGATGATACGGCCTTTCATTTCGTCATTCTGAATTTGAACAACGGATACGGTAGTTTCAACGCTGTGATCAACGGCGGTTCTTTGGATTGCCTGAACGACGATTTTCTGCGCTTCTTTTTTAGCGTCGACCTTAGCCTGATCTCTAACCTCTTTAACAAATTGAGAAGCGTCTGTTTTAGCTTTATCGATCATGTTTTCCATGAGCATTTTTTTCGCCTCGTCGGCAGTTAAAGCCGCGGTTTTTTCAAGGCGCACATTCTGTTCATAGATAAGCCGGTCGAGTTCCGCGTGTTTTTTATCGAGTACTTCTTTCTGTTCGGTTAATTTTTTATCAGCTTCTTTATTTTCTTTTTCTTTTCTTGTAACAAGGTCGAATTTCTTTTCTATATTTTCTTCCCTGCTGTCGAGCTGTTTTTCCGTAGCTTGAATTTTCTGTCTTTTCTGATTTACTTCGACATCAAATTCCTGTTTTTTACGCAGCCATTCGTCTTTAACTTCTAATAATTTTTCTTTTTTAAGATGTTTAGCTTCCTTATCAGCGTCTTCAATAATTTTTTTAGCTTTTTCTTCGGCAAGCGCGACATTGTTTTTACCGATTTTAGAATTTATAATCCAGCCTAAAAAGAACATCAGCACTGCAAGGCCGAGGGCAGCAATAATTAAAAAAATAGGATCTAATAACGACATAATTCCTCCATATAAGCCTATAGTATAAGTCCCAGCCGTCAGTTGTCGTCACCTGAAGAACTCTAGTTAAGACAATGCGGGGAATTGCCCAACGCTTTTTACTTCCAACGTTCCGATAAATCGGAATCCCTATTGCTAGGTACAAGGCCTGTAATACACGCTGCGAGTCAATAACCCTATCTTATATTGTTAGTTCTTCATTATGAATGAACTGACAGCATGGGTTAAAAACCTTATGATGGGGATGACATAGAATTGGATTCGTTTATAAGAAGCTTTATTTTTTTGATTTTATCAGTAGCTTGAATACTGAATTCCCTAAACCTATTTTTTTCAACAAATAATTCGTAAGCTATGTTGAGCGCCGCAATAATCGCGACAGTTTCTTTCGGTTGATCAGGTAATTCTTCCTGAGTCTCATTCATTACTTTACTAACATATTTTGCTAATTCAGCAGCTATTTCCTGATTATCAACTAATAATGAATATTCTTTATCAAAAATATTTACTTTTAGCTTCTTTTTTTCAGTCATAATTTGTCTAATCCATCATACGGGACAAAATGTTTAAGAGCGCAAATGATAATCAATTTTAGATATCAGATCGCCGATTTTATTCTTTAGTTCTTCTTTCTCCTCCGGGTCAAATGTTTCGCTTTTATTCTGCGCGCCATTTTCCTCGAAATGATTTAGTTTTGATTCGATTTCATGAAGTTTTAATTTAAGAACTTCATTTTCTTTATCAATACTTTTAACCTTATTAGAAAGATCCTTGTTTTCCTGCTGAAGGTCTTCATTCCTTTGAAGGAAGAGATATATCTGCTTTTCAAGAGCAGTTAATTCATCCGTAAAGAAATCGTATTTAGAAGATTCGGCCAAGTATTATCCTCTTAATAAAGCGTTGTGTCTTTTTTTAACAGTCTCAATAATATTCCAGAAATCTTTGTCGACTTCTTCTTCGGTAAGAGTTTTTCCCTCATCGTAAAAATCGAGCTGGTAAGCCAGACTTTTTTTATTCTCACCTAAACTGTCGCTTTCAAAGATATCAAATAACTTTATATTTTTCAATAATTTAGAACCGCTATTTTTAATAGTCGTTTCAACTTCCAGACTATCTATCTTTTTATCCAGTACAAAGGCGAAATCTCTAATTACCTTTGGATATTTAAGCAGTTCGGTAAATTTCTTAGCTAAAGGAATTATTTCCTTTAGTTTGGAAATATTAAAATCAAATATATAAACTTCATGCTCAATATCATATTCTTTAAGCAGCGGTTTAACAACCTTACCCCCCGCGCCCAAAGTTTCTTTTTTGAATAAAACTTCGTAAGTATATTCTAAATGAGCAATTTGAGAATTATTATAGGAATAGGAAATAAGATTGTCAAGATAAATATTTCTTATAAACTCTTCGGCGAAACCTTTCAAATCATAAAAATCATATTTTCTTTCTTTCTGATCCCATCCCACATTAATTGCATTGCCGGTTACGGCGAAAAGCAGATGCTCTTCTTCGGAAAAATCCGCGAAACTTTTTATTGGTCCATCGTTTAATTTTTGGAATACATGCCCTATTTCAAATAGGCGCAGATTTTTCTCTTTAACCTTCAGGTTTCTTGATATGGTTGAAAGCATACCGTGCATTAATGAAGGTCTGGGATCGCTCATCTCCGAATTCTGCGGGTTCATTACGCTAACGGGATTTCCAAATTTTTTCGCGTTCAGGTCGTTCAGAAGCGAGTTGGTAATTATTTCATTAAAGCCGAGAGCGATAAATATATCTCTTATATTTCCGGTGAACTCCGACTGATCAACCTTTATATCAAGCGGAAGAATAATTTTTTCGATATTTGGAATTTTATCGTAACCGTATATACGCGCGACTTCTTCAATAAGATCTATTTCTCTTTCAATATCATGTCTGAACGGCGGCACTTGCACCAGCACGTCATTCTCATTCTGTTTAATAACTTTTAATTCGAGATTATTGAGTATTCTAATTACATCGTCTTTCGGAACATCGATACCGAGAATTTTTTCAATACGCGCGAATCTAAGCGTAACCTTTATGGGTTTTATTGGATTGGGATAAATATCTATTTCCCCTTCGGCTACCTTGCCGTTGCCAAGTTCCGCAATAAGCTGCGCCGCGCGGTTAGCCGCGTAAAGAGTGATATCGGGATTGCATCCGCGTTCGAATCTGTAGGAGGCGTCGGTTGAAAGCCCCAGGTGTTTGGCGGTTTTGCGCACTGACGAAGGATTAAAGTAAGCGCTTTCAATCAGAATATTTTTTGTCTTTTCGGTTACTTCGGAATTCTCTCCTCCCATAACGCCGGCTACGGCAACTGGTTTTTCACCGTCGCAAATCATAAGATCGCTGCTTTTTAATTTCCTTTTTTTGGAATCGAGCGTAACAAACGCGGAATTTTCTTCAGCGTTTTTAACAATGATTTTACTGCCAACAAGGAAATCGAGATCGAACGCGTGAAGAGGCTGACCTATTTCATGAAGCACAAAATTAGTAACATCCACCACATTATTAATTGGGCGGGCGCCGATAGCCTTTAAATATTTTTTAAGCCAAGTGGGAGATTCTTTAATTTCAACTCCGGTTACCACCTTTGCAGAATAACGGGGGCAGGCGTTTGTATTTTCAATTTCAATAGAAGCGTAACTCGATGCCGGTTTGGCATCTTCATTAATTTTTATTTCAGGCAGTTTTAATTCTTTATTATAAAGAGCGGCCAGGTCCCTAGCAATGCCGTAATGACTAAGCGCGTCCTGGCGGTTCGGAGTAACTGAGATTTCAAATATAACATCATCCATTAAAAGCGCTTCGGATACCGGTGTTCCCTCTTTAATATTATTATCAAGCACCATTATACCCGAATGATCGTCACCCAGCATTAATTCTTTTTCGCTGCATATCATTCCGTTTGAAACCTCGCCGCGCAGTTTAACTTTCGCGAGTTTCATACCGTTTGAAGGAATAACCGCGCCGGTTTTGGCGAATATAACTTTTTGTCCCGCCTCCACATTAGGCGCGCCGCATACGACTGACAAATCCTCAATGCCGTCGTTAACGAGGCAGACAGAGAGTTTATCGGCGTTGGGATGTTTTTTTTTCTCTTTAACGTATCCGACAACAATATTATCAAAAATCTTTTTCTGATCGGTTATCTCTTCTACCTCAAGTCCCGACGTAGAAAGTTTATGCTCAATTTCTTCGGGGCTTATACCATCGAGGTTAATATAATTTTTAAGCCAGTTTAATGATATTAACAATTTCTTTTCCTCTGTTTAGAATTGCTTTAAGAATCTTTTATCGTTATCGAAAAATACTCTAATATCGTCGATGCCGTATTTACGCATTGCTATTCTTTCAACGCCCATACCGAACGCGTAGCCTGTATAAATTTCCGGATCGATATTTACATTTTTAAGCACGTTTGGATCAACCATACCGCATCCTAATATTTCCATCCATCTTCCTTGCTTGCCTTCGGGGGTCCACCATATATCCACTTCCATACTGGGTTCGGTAAACGGGAAGAAACTGGGGCGGAACCTGAATTTAATATCCGCGCCGAAAAATTGTTTTAAGAAATAAACAAGGATTCCTTTAAGCTCGGCGAATGTTACATCGGTATCAACATACAGACCTTCTACCTGATGAAACAGGCAATAGCTTTTAGCGCTTATGGCTTCGTTTCTATAAACCTTGCCTGGCATAATTGCGCGCAGCGGTGGTTTTTTATTTTCCATTAATCTAATCTGCACCGGGGATGTATGCGTACGCAGAACGAATTCGGGAGTAACGAAAAAAGTATCCTGCATATCCCTTGCCGGGTGATCGGGAGGAAAATTAAGCGCGGTGAAATTATAAAAGTCCGATTCCAGTTCAGGTCCCTCGTAAACCGAAAAGCCGAGACCTTTAAATATGGACTTCATTTCATTAAGCGTCTGTGTAAGAATATGAGAAGTACCTATTTCTCTTACACGCGGCGGAATCGTAAGGTCGGCATAAGAGCCGGCGCCGTTTTCAGGGGCTTCAAATTTACTGATTACCTCGTCGAATTTAGACTGGCAGTTATTCTTAAGAATATTAAGTGTCTGGCCGTACTTAGGTTTTTCATCTTTGGAAAGGGTTTTAAATTCCTCGAACAATTCTGCGATGTTTCCTTTTCTTCCGAGGTATTTAATACGAATAATTTCGAGGTCGTCTAACGATTTAACATTCTGAATATCCTGATCAAAACCGGATTGAATTAAGTTTATTTTATCCAACATTTTATCTGCCCGAAAATTTAAAACAATACCCTCCGGGAAATATTGTTAAAATAAATTCCGGGAGGGTATAAAATCAGTTCATTGCAAATTTTACAACATCAGAAAAAGCCTGCGGATTTTCAGCTGCTAAGCTAGCGAGTACTTTTCTGTTAATATCAACGCCTTTTTTATTAAGGGCATTAATAAATCTGGAATATGTAGTACCGTTTAAACGAGCTGCGGCATTTATTCTGACAATCCAAAGTTTTCTGAAAACTCTCTTTTTTAATTTGCGGTCTCTGAAAGCGTGCAGAAGGCCTTTTTCAACATGGTTCTTAGCAATGGTATAAACATTGTGTCTTGAACCCCAATAGCCTTTAGCCATGCTTAATACTTTTCTTCTACGCGCGCGTGAAGCAACGTTATTCTTTGCTCTTGGCATTAGTTAGTCCTCTATCTTTATTGAATCATAATTTTTACTCTGTGTAAATCCGCATCACTTACCAAGGTGGATTTTCTCAGATTTCTTTTAGTCTTTGTAGATTTTTTAGTAAGAATATGAGCTTTATAAGCTTTACTTCTTTTTACTTTACCGGAGCCGGTTTTTTTGAACGACTTTGCCGCTCCTCTGTTGCTTTTCATTTTTGGCATTCTATCACCCGATTTGTATTATTTTATCTTTTAAAATTTTTCTTATTAACTTTTCTTTTTAATTTTTGTCGGCGCTAATATAGTACTCATAATTCTGCCTTCAAATTTAGGAGGCTGTTCAACTTTCGCGAACTCCTGCACCGCTTCAATAAATTTATTCAGTAATTCCAATCCGTGTTCTTTATAAGCTAATTCTCTACCTTTAAAAATAACGGCGACCTTAACCTTGTTTCCTTCTTCCAAAAATTTTTCAGCGTGTCTGGCTTTAAAATTAAAATCATGCGTATCGGTATTAGGATGAAGTCTGATTTCCTTTAATATAGTCACATGCTGTTTTTTCTTCTGTATTTTATCTCTTTTCTGCTGTTCGTACAGAAATTTACCGTGATCAATAATTTTGCACACAGGCGGTTTAGCCTGGGGTGCAATTTCAACAAGGTCCATTCCTCTTTCTTCTGCTTTCTTAAGTGCTTCTTTAACGGGTAAAACTCCAAGCTGTTCTCCGTCGGCGTCAATAACTCTAACTTCCGGAATACGTATTTCGTAATTTACCCTAAACTTATCTTGAGCGATATATAACCTCTCTTAGTTGTGAATAGTTTTATTGATAATTTCATCAAAAACCATATCCGAAAATTCGGATAAAGATTTGGTTCCGATGTCGCCCGACTTATGCTGTCTGATAGAAACAGAATTAGATTCTTTTTCTTTTTCTCCTACAATAAGCATAAACGGGACTTTATTAGTTTCCCAATCTCTGATTTTATAACCTAATTTTTCATTACGTCTGTCAACTTCAACCCTAATATTGTTCTTTTTCAGGAAATTTCCAACTTCTTCCGCATATACCAGGTAATTTTGTGAAACCGGAACAACGGCAGCCTGAACAGGTGCAAGCCATGTAGGGAAAGCTCCGCCGAAATGTTCGATCAGCACGCCCATAAATCTTTCAATGGAACCGAGCAGGGCTCTATGCACCATAAAAGGACGGTGTTCCTTGCCGTCTTCGCCGATATAGGTCATATCGAAACGTTCGGGCAGATTAAAATCGAATTGAATAGTGCTCATCTGCCATTCGCGGTGAAGAGCGTCTTTAATTTTAATATCTATTTTGGGACCGTAGAATGCTCCGCCACCTTCGTCAAGTTCGTATTTAAGACCTTCCTTATCAAGCGCATTAATAAGGGACTTGGTAGCTTTATCCCATGTTTCATTTTCGCCTACCGCTTTTTCGGGTCGGGTTGCCACATAAAATTTAAGATCCTCAAAACCGAATGATTTCCACATAAACAAACTGAAGCGGATAACCTCAACTATTTCATCCTCGATTTGTTCCTGCGCGCAGAATATATGCGCGTCGTCCTGAGTAAATCCGCGTACGCGCAGAAGTCCGTGAAGCACCCCGCTTTTTTCGTATCTATAAACGGTACCCAGTTCCGCCCATCTTAAAGGAAGATCGCGGTATGAATGAAGCGCCGATTTATACATCATAATATGAAACGGGCAGTTCATCGGTTTAATATAATAATCGTTATCATCAACCTTCATAGGGGCGTACATATTTTCGCCGTAATTTTCGAGATGACCGCTGGTTTCCCAAAGCCATCCTTTACCTACGTGGGGCGAATACAATAATTCATACCCGTTTTTATAATGAGCGTCTCTCCAGAAATTTTCGATTTCATTACGAACGCGCGCTCCTTTGGGATGCCAGTAAATTAAACCGGGTCCGGCTTCTTCATGAACGCTGAAAAGGTTAAGCTGTTTTCCTAATTTTCTATGATCTCTTTTTTTAGCTTCTTCGAGCATAAAAAGATGATCTTCGAGCATTTTCTTTTTAGGGAAAGAAACGCCGTAAATTCTCTGTAATTGTTTATTCTTTTCGTCCCCTCTCCAATAAGATCCGGAAACGCTTAAGAGTTTAAAATATTTTATTGCGCCCGCGCTTGGTACATGAGGTCCGCGGCAAAGGTCGGTAAATTCACCTTCGTCGTATATACTAATGACCTGACCGTTTTCGTCCATCGCGTCTAAAAGCTCAAGTTTATAATTATCTCCTTTTTTATCAAAGAATTTTACGGCTTCATCTTTTGAAAGCTCTGTTCTTTTAAAAGGATTATTTTTGGAAGCGATATCCGACATTTTCTTTTCAATTTTACCAAGATCATCCTCGGTAAGCTGGGAATTAATATCTATATCATAATAGAATCCCCCTTCAACGGCGGGGCCGACACCGAATTTAGCTTCGGGGTATAATTCCTGAACAGCGTGAGCCATTAAATGGGAAGTAGAATGCCAGTATGTTTCCTGTCCGATAGGATCATTAAAGGTATGAATAGATAATTTCGAGTCGTTATTAATAGATCTATGCAGATCCCACAATTTATCATCCACTTTAGCGACAATTGCATCGGATGCTAATCTGCCTGAAATTGATTCAGCGACTTGATAAGGAGTAATACCGCTATCAAATTCTTTTACTGATCCGTCTGGTAATGTAATATTTATTTTATTCATGATCTTTACTTATAAAAAAAAACGGAGCCGGCTCCGATTGTTGTAGGTCCTATTCCGCTTCGCGGGATGACCTTCCTAAGTTATCAGGACGCTTAATCAGCCAGTTTTATAGAACTCTTTTTTCAAATTTCTACTTTTGTTGTGGGTTCTATCCCGCTTCGCGGGATGACCTCCCCGCCTCGGCGGGGCGCTCTAGTACTAATCGTTCTAGAACCAACCTATTTCAATCAAATATCTAAGCTCTTTTCACTTGTGGGTTCTATCCCGCTTCGCGGGATGACCTCCCCGCCTCGGCGGGGCGCTCTAGTACTAATCGTTCTAGAACCAACCTATTTCAATCAAATATCTAAGCTCTTTTCACTTGTGGGTTCTATAGGATTCGAACCTATGACCTTCTGCACGTCAAGCAGACGCTCTAACCAACTGAGCTAAGAACCCTTTTTTAGTAGTCAGAAGTCAGAATGCAGAATTCAGTAGTCAGTAGTCAGTAGCTTAAATGAATCTTATATTTTTATTGCTAAAAATTTCTAATCTTATAAAAAGGCATTTAGAAGATAGTAGTTAGATTTCTGAATTCTAACTTCTGTATTCTGACTTCTGTATTCTGTATTCTGTATTCTGCCTTCTACAAAAATAAAATGCAAAGCAGTAAGATAAACTTTCCGCTTTGCACTCCCAATGGTACCGAGGGCCGGAATCGAACCGGCACGGGAATTAATTCCCACAGGATTTTAAGTCCTGTGCGTCTACCAATTCCGCCACCCCGGCAAACGAGCTACAAAAATAAATTTATTTTTTAATTATCGCAATTATTTTCTTAAGAGAACGATTAAAAACTAAATTTATTTTCAAATTCATTTTGTCAAACAATCTATCAAACAACAAAATAGCCCCGATTAAATCGAGGCTTTGTGGGCCCACAGGGACTCGAACCCCGGACCCTCTGATTATGAGTCAGATGCTCTAACCAACTGAGCTATGGGCCCTTACAAAAAGAGAAACAAAAATAATATTAAATTATCAAGAAATCAACACTTCTTTTAAAGAAAAATTAGAGATAAGTAAGATAATTCTTTGTTTAGTAGTTACTTAGTTGGATGGTTCTTGGTTTGAATTGTTTTATGATTGATTGGTTTGCTGATTAATTATAAGATCAAAAGAAAAAGAACATGGGTAAATGTTTCAGGTTTTCATGTTGCAGGTTAATTAATTCTATTCTCTGGAAACTGACCGCTATCCACTGTCTTCTTACTACTGATCCGCCGCGGCGGACTGTGTCCCTACTTCTTTGCGTACTTTGCGGGTTTTTCTTAGCGACCTTTGCGTGGAATAAAGGTTCTTGTTTCACGCAAAGCCCGCAAAGGTTTTACGCAAAGATCGCAAAGAAGTACGCTCACACTTCGACCTTGCCTGCCGAAAGGCAGGTTCGCTCACACTTCGACTGCGCTCAGTGTGACAGTGCAACGTCATCCCGAGCTTGCCTTGCCGGCAGGCAGGCGGAGTCGAGGTGTCATCCCGAGCGGAGTCGAGGGAGAAGGTTTGGAGTAATTTTATCATTTGTCATTCCGGGGGAAGGCTGAAGAACGGAGACCGAAATACGGTTTCCCGCTTCCAGTCTCCGGTTTCTGTTCTACTTTCTAATAAATTCTGCTATCTTCTCAACAACAAAGGTAATCTGCGCTTCACTTAATTCAGGGTAAATCGGGAGCGCTAAAGAATAATCTGCCGCGAATTCGCTGTTCGGGAAATCCCCTTTTTTATATCCTAACTCCAAATAACATGTCTGAAGATGAAAAGGAACCGGATAATATATTTCCGAAGCTATTTCATTTTCGGTTAAGAATTTTCTTAATTCGTCTCTTTTTTCTACTCTTATTATGAACTGATTATATATATGATGATTTTTGTGTCCCGTATTTTCATACACCGCTTTAGGAATTAATACTTTATTATTATCATCAAAGCTTGTCATACCGGATTCCGATGCCAGTCCTTTTTCGATAAATAATTTTGTATAAAGCGCGGCATTATCTCTTCTAGCCTGCGACCATTTATTCAAATGCGGAAGTTTAACTCTAATTACCGCTGCTTGCAGAGCGTCAAGTCTGAAGTTGCCGCCGATTATATCATGATAATATTTAATTTTACTTCCGTGCATTCTTAGCATAACAAGTTTTTCATACAATTCTTGGCTGTTGGTAGCTACAACTCCCCCGTCGCCGAAGCAGCCAAGGTTCTTGCTAGGGAAGAATGAATAACATCCTATGTCCCCTATTGTACCTGCATATCTTCCGTCTTTATACTGCGCGCTTATTGCCTGCGCGCCGTCTTCAATAACCTTAATATTATGTTTTTGCGCGACTGCCATAACCGCGTCCATATCCGCTGATTGACCGTATAGATGCACGGGCATAACGGCTTTTGTTTTTCTTGTGATTTTTTTCTCTATATCTTCGGGTAAAATATTAAACGTAACGGGATCGCAATCGGCGAATACCGGAATGGCGTTTAATCTTGATACCACTCCCGCCGTTGCGAAGAATGAATATGTAGGAACGATTATTTCGTCGCCGGGCTGAATATCTATAGCCATTAATGCGATTAGCAGCGCGTCGGTACCCGACGAAACGCCGACGGCATATTTTGTTTGAAGATAGGAAGCGATTTCTTCTTCCATAGCTTTAACTTCGGGACCGAGTATAAAATACTGCGATTCAATTACCTTTGCTACCGCTTCGTCTAGTTCTTTCTTTAGTGATTGATATTGAGGTTTAAGGTCGAGTAATGGGACTTTCATTTTTTCTCCAGTAGTCAGTAGTCAGAATTCAGAATTCAGTAGTAAGTAATCAGTAGACAGTAGTCTGAATTTTGAATAACGACTTTAATTGTTAAATAAATTTACATAGCAAACTTAAGAAGAATTTAGGGTTTCATACAAGAGAAATAGTTTGCCTCCTATTTTAACACATTTTAAGATTACAAGATTACAAGATTACAAGATTTCATGATTGAATGATTGGATGATTGGATGATTGCAAGATTACAAGATTGCAAAATTGATTGTCATCTTCCTATACTGAAGCATGCCCGCCTTCGCTGAAGTTTACCCTCAGAAACGAAGTGAAGGAGGGCTACGGCGGGCAGGCCCGCCTTCGCGATGGATTCTGTTCCTACTTCGCTACGGCGGGCAGGCCCTCCTTCGCTGATGTTTACCCTCCGAAACGAAGTGAAGGAGGGCTACGGCGGGCAGGCTCACCTTCGCGGGGAAGTTGTTCGGTTCTGCTGGAGCCGTAATAGCACCGGAGGTGCGGCATGTTAGTAGATAAATATAGATTTTTTCATAATAGCTCCGGTAGGAGCGGCACATTTATTTTTTGAATTTGGAAATGAATTAAAAAGCTGGAGGCTACCTCCTTCACTGAAGTTACGGAGGTCAGGACGTTGGATTTCATGATTGCAAGATTACAAGATTACAAGATTGAATGATTGGAAGATTGGATGATTTGTTGATTGCAAAATTGATTATCCTATTACTAGATAGACTATAAATTAACAGCTTTTATTTTTGTCTGTTTTTGGGGGAGATTTCATAACTTTATATCATTGATAGGTAAAATACTAAAGAGTATTCGATTTACATCTTTACAACATTCTAATAAATTCTTCCGGTGAAATGTTTACATCTCTTAGTATTTTGCGGAGTAAACCCCGGCCAATAACATGATCCGGTACTGTTATAGATTTTTTACCTGTACATTGCAACCTAACGTGGCTCCCTCTCTGCCTTGTTTTTTTATAACCAATTTTTTGCAGAGCTTTAATAACTTCTTTGCCTTGTAGAATTGGTATTTTGGTCATTGCTTAAATGGTAATTGTATGCAGACTGATTTCTGAAGGATTATACTCTTTTAGAATTTTATAATTGGATTTTTCTTCAAGAAGTAATTCAATAACCTCTCTAATATTTTTTAAAGCTTCATCCAGCGTAGCGCCTTGCGAATAGCAGCCATCAAATACAGGGCATTCTACTACGTAAAAATTATCTTCATCCTTTTCAACATATATCGGCAGCTGTTTTTTTCTACTACTTTTTCTTTGTTTTATATCGCTCATATATGCTCTTTTAATTTATCTGAATATATAAAAATTCCTTAAAAGACTAAATAGCTTATAGGTCAATTTTCTGTTCTCAAAAATCTGATTTTTGACTTCGTATATTAGAAGGACAGGTAGGAGGATTACATGATTTCAAAATTGCAAGATTACAAGATTGCAAGATTACAAGATTACAAGATTGAATGATTGCATGAATGAATGATTGGATGATTTGTTGATTGCTGGATTGATTGTACTTCTTATAAAAAAGATTCGGTAACAGGTATACATTAATGTATCGCTCTTACGGAGCTTTTGATTAAGCGCAAATAATAACAATGTTTGTATCTAATAAAACGTTCATGCCCTTTTATCCCAGTCCTTACGTATTCGTTTTTGGAATGTATCGGGATCCTCCCCGGTTTTTATTGAACCGGCTAATTTTAGAATTTTATTAACGGACGTTTTCTTTCTATTTTCAATTGGCAGAATTATTATTTCTGCTTCACGACCCATTAATTTCTCTAATTCATCGATATGAAGGTTTTTCGAATTAATTTTTCTTCTAATTTTTATCGCTTCCATTATTCACTCTCTTTCATTAAAACTAATATAGTGTATTTTATAAAATAATTCACGGACAAAGACTATCCTCCTACGCCAGAGGTTTCGGAGGATTACATGATTTCAAAATTGCATGATTAGAAGATTAGAAGATTAGAAGATTACAAGATTACAAGATTTCATGATTGAATGATTGGATGATTGGATGATTGCAAGATTGCAAAATTGATTGTCATCTTCCTATACTGAAGCATGCCCGCCTTCGCTGTAGTTTACCCTCAGAAACGAAGTGAAGGAGGGCTACGGCGGGCAGGCTCGACTTCGCGGGGAATTTTGTTTCGCTCCTACGGAGCTTTGGGATTATTTCTTTTTTTATTTTTCTACTAATGTTCGGCTCCGCTGGAGCCGTAAAACACCACTGTATGAAATATGCCGTTTATTTTACTTTCCGTTTATAGTTATTTTGTACACAGGTAGGTATGGTTCCCCGCCTGCGCGATTGATTCTGTTCCATTCTTCGCTACGGCGGGCAGGCCCGCCTGCGCGGGGAAGTTGTTCGGTTCTGCTGGAGCCTTAATAGCACCGGAGGTGCGGCATGTTAGTAGATAAATATAGATTTTTTCATAATAGCTCCGGTAGGAGCGGCACATTTATTTTTTGAATTTGGAAATGAATTTAAAAAGCCGGAGGGTACCTCCTTCACTGAAGTTACGGAGGTCAGGACGTTGGATTTCATGATTACAAGATTTCATGATTGAATGATTGGATGATTGCAAGATTGCAAAATTGATTGTCATCTTCCTACACTGAAGCATGCCCGCCTTCGCGATGGATTCTGTTCCTACTTCGCTACGGCGGGCAGGTCCTCCTTCGCTGAAGTTTACCCTCCGAAACGAAGTGAAGGAGGGCTACGGCGGGCAGGCCCGCCTTCGCGATGGATTCTCTTCCTTCCTTCGCTACGGCGGGCAGGCTCGACTTCGCGGGGATGTTTGTTTCGCTCCTACGGAGCTTTGGGATTATTTCTTTTTTTATTTTTCTACTAATGTTCGGCTCCGCTGGAGCCGTAAAACACCACTGTGTGAAATATGTCGTTTGTTTTAGTTTTCGTTTATAGTTATTTTGTGCACAAGTGGGTATAGTTCCCCGCCTGCGCGATGGATTCTTTCACTACGGCGGGCCTGTCCTCGTGGGGAAGTTTATTTGATACTTACTGAGTTTTAAAAGCACCGGAGGTGCGGTATATTAGTAGGTAAATATAGATTATATTTTATTAAGCTCCGGTAGGAGCGGCACGTTAATTTGTTGAATTTTGGTATGTGTGAAATCTGACGGGAATCTTAGTTTTAGTTTGTTTTTATTTTAGGCACAATCTGATGTGGTTGGCTCTAAAAGATTGAATTAATCATGTTGGAACCGGTATCAACTAACGGGATGTTTTTTTATTATTTATTTGATGTAGAAATATGTTTTAGATAATAACTTTTTGCTTTGTAATGCAAAGCTTTAACCCACCCCTTTATCCCCTCCCGGGAGGGGAATTAAAAGGTGTGGGTAATAAATTACTTAGGTAAAAAATAATTTCTTCAATTAATATTATGTATAAAAGTCGTGGAATAATGTACCGTATTATCATTTTCATCCAATGTATAAACTGCCATATAAATTTTTGATTTAATATTATCATTTAGACAAGGATTATTTTTTGCATCAATTAATCTTTTAAATGTTATTGAATTATCTTCCTCATTTATTTCTCCCCCGGTTTCAAATGACAATAATTTATAATCACCGTCCTCTTCTGAAATTTGAGTCCGGCGATAAATTATTCCAAATAATTTAATTTGATTCTCAATTTCAAACTGATAACCGGGCACTTCATTTAATCCCCCGATTTTAACCGAAAGCACAGACGTTTCATACGAAATATCTAAAATTCTCGGCGCGAAACCATCCGGCGGAGTGATAATATTCGAATTTGATAAATCATTATTTTTAAAAAGATTGTAATTAATCGGGACTAAATGCTGGAAAACAAGTTTTTCATTTTTTGCTAACGGCCGCCATATATTTTTAATCTTATTATTTTTTAAAGCGATACTGCAGAATTTTACAGCTAATTTAAACTTCGCTCTGCGCGCGACCGAGGCTTCATCAAGCGGCATTTTAAATGAAGCCGGTTTCGCTGAAAAATAATTTTTCCCGTATCTTACTCTTCCAGTTATATTTCCTAATGATCCCCGCAAAACCCCCATTACATTGCCTCTTAATTCCGCCATTTTATACCTCCTATCATTTTATTTAAGACTTATTTTTAATCCGATAGATTGACGTATTTTGAATATATATATTTATTATTTAATTATAAAGTATAAATTATTTATTCATAGATTTTATATAACCTATATATAGGATGTATATAAGGTGTATATAAGATGTAACGGTTTTTTGCATAATTTATTCTATTTTTTGTTTGTTATTTTAACGGAGCAGGCGGGTTAATTTGTGATTATATGGTGAGATTTTAGCGGATGATTTCAATATTGCAAGATTACAAGATTTCAAGATTTCAAGATTTCAAGATTTCAAGATTTCAAGATTTCAAAATTGATTGGATAAAAACGCTTTGCGGACTTTGCGTGAAATAAAAGCTATTGTAGTGCACAAAGGAATACGATGGATATGATTCTATTATTCATTTCTACATTGTTTGGAAGGAAGCTTGGAAGTTTTTAATTTTATCTTCTTCAATTGTAAAGATTCCAGCATTCGCGGGAATGACAATGCAACGACAGTTCACACTTCGATCTTCTCTACTGACAGGCATGTGCGCTCATGCTTCGACCTTGCCTACCGTCAGGCAGGTTTGCTCATGCTTCGACCCTGCCTGCCGGCAGGTCCGCTCAGTGTGACAATGAAGAGTTTAATCGAATGTGAGAATGCAAGGTCATCAATTAATTTAATTGATTATAAACTTAATAAATCACTTTATCAGATCTTTGTTTTAACAAATCTTTATCCGCCGCGGCGGATTGTGTCTCAAATCTTGTGTCTTGATACTTGTGTCTAGTTACTAAAATTCATCTCTCCCTTCTTTGAATAATCCACCTTTTGAAAAACGGGTCATCAATTTCATATCCTAAATCGGTTTTAATAATTAATCCGCTTTGAGCAAGCCGTTTTAATCCGCTGAAAACCGTACTTGAAGCAGAGGTAAAATAGTTTCTGGAAAATTCCATTGAAAGAGGACTTAAATCAGAGAATGACATTCCGATAAGTATTTTCATATCGGTTCTGTTTATTGTGTACCATATACGTTCGTAGTCAATATCATGGTGACGGATAATTTCATTTACAGCCTGATCAACAGGATTTTTTAAATTTTTAGAATTATATACTAAATCCCAACAAACAAACGCAAGCTGCTGAGTATAATACGGATGCGATTTTGTAATTTTTAATATCTCTTCGGATATTTCAATTTCGTTATTATAAATTGAAACAAATCCTTTTGCCAGGTAAGCAAGGAAATGATCATAGTGTATTTTATTTAAAGTAAATAAACTCCCGAAATGATAAAAAGCGGATTTTTTCTTTTCGAAGATATCACGTATTAATGATTCCTGACTCCCCAGAAATACGTAATTTATTTTTTGATGAAACTGGATTATCGAACGCAGTTTACGGTCTAATTTATTCCCGATATTTTTAATCTCCTGAAATTCATCCAGTATAACTATCGGTTTATTCTTTTTTAACGCAGCCTTTTCAATTAGATTAAACACATCTTCAATATAAACCGAAGAAGAGGAATCGGCTGAGAAGGTAATATCTACTTCATTGTTTATAGGATTAAGAGAAATACCGGGAATGACTCTAAAATTTTTCACAAAATCTTTAATTTTTTCAAACGGATAAACACGGAATACTCTTTTCAGCAGCTGAGAAGCTAAATCATTTTCGTTTGTAACTAACTGCAGATCAAGAAATATCGACGGTCTGTTCAGATCCTTTACCGCTTTGCTGATTAAACTTGTCTTTCCGAATCTGCGCGGACTTATAATAATAAGGTGATTGTCACTATTTAATACCGACTTCACATATTTAATTTCATCGGTGCGGTCGGTAAAATACGGGGTGTCGACAATAGTACCGAATTTAAAAGGGTTCTTTTTCATAAGCTGCGATTATTTTCGTTCCGAATATTATCGCAAGTAAGATATGTCATTTTCGGCAAAGATTCCAGTGTTTGTATTTCCTCCTACGCAAAATGCTACGGAGGATTTCATGATTGCAAGATTACAAGATTGCAAGATTGCAAGATTGATTGTCCTCTTGCGTTAAACGGAGGATTGATTGATTGGATGATTTGTTGATTGCAAGATTACAAGATTAAAAAATTGATTGTCATCTTCCTACACTGAAACATGCCCGCCTTCGCGGAGGATTCTGTTCGCTTCGTCGCTACGGCGGGCAGGCCCTCCTTCGCTGAAGTTTACCCTCCGAAACGAAGTGAAGGAGGGCTACGGCGGGCAGGCTCACCTTCGCGGGGTAGTTTGTATCGCTCCTACGGAGCTTTGGGATTATTTCTTTGTT
>JAHJUE010000014.1 GCA_018829205.1 Bacteroidota bacterium | reverse complement strand
GAAGCTCAAAAAGAATAGTGAGTAATTTCTTTGTGACGATATCATTTGTTTTATGTATCTAGGCACGAACCGCTCTACTATTCCTTAAGCCAGTATTTTTTAGAACAAATTAACTTTTATTTCGTATTACTAACATACGAGGCACTAAGATACAGAGAGTCACAAAATTATTTTATTGTTTGACTCTGAATTTATTTTTGTCTTCTGATTTTATTATCGAAAGACTCATTTTACTTTGTGCCTTCGTGACTTAGTGGCAATTGCATTTCTTTTTTCGGCCACGAAGGCACAAAGGCACTAAGCGTTATACAGAGATTTTTATATCTACTAGCTATTATTCAAGACTCGCCTTCAGCATCCAGATTTCTTTTTCGAGCCAAAGAATATTTTCATCGGCTATGTTCGCAGCCGGAATATCTTCACTTTCGCCTGCTGCTTTAGATATATCTTTATACTCATTATTAAGTGATTCAAAATCAGCCAAGACAGAACTAAGCACTGTTTTGCCGTCGAATTCATTTTTGTTTTCTTCTTTAATAGAAGCGCTTTTCAGATAATCATTTAAAGTCGCAAGCGGTTTTGCGCCTAGCTGTACTATCCTTTCGGCTACTTCATCATATTGTCCGGCGACGTAATTATAATATTTTTCGGTTATTTCATGTATTGACTTAAAATTAATTCCTTTTACATTCCAATGATAATTGTGAAGTTTTACGTACATAACCTGCAGATTTGCAAGATTCTTGTTTAGTAATCCGATAAGCTTATTATTTTTCATTTTACTGCTCCGTTTTTTTTGATAAGTAATTGTTTATCGCGTCTTTAATTTTTACAGTCCCTTTTAATCCGTTAATAATTTTTACTCCGCCGCGTTTAAGTGCTTCTTCGGCTTTATCGCCGACATGTCCGGTTAATAAAACCGCGGCTCCTTTACCGATAATAAGTTCGGCAGCTTTAGGACCCGCCCCGCTTTGCATCTGTTCGCCGAGATTCGATACGGCTTCAAATTTCATTGTTTCAGGATCAACTATTAAGAAGTACTGACACCTGCCGAATTGTTCGCTTACAAGCGCGTCCATTGATCCGCCGGTGGATGTCACAGCGATTTTACCTGATTTGTTTTTTGCCTTACCTTCGTTCATATCATTCAACATTTTATTTCTCCAATTAATTAAATGCTAATTCAAGCTGCTGTTCAATTTGATTCCGGATAGAGTACATTATCTCCCGGATGTTTTCATTCACTTCAACAATATTTTCTCCATTAATAAGCGCATTCATAAATTCCTTATCAAAAGGGATTGTGCCGATTACCGGCAGGCCGTTATTCCCGGCGTACTTAAATATTTGTGAAGTTAAATCCATATTTAAATCATACTTATTTATTACAATGCCTGCGTTTATTTTAAAAGTATTAAGAAGCTCCGTTAAACGTTTGAGATCGTGTACGCCTGAAAGAGTCGGCTCCGTTACAATCACAACATAATCAGCCGCGGCCGCGCTTGCATTTACGGGGCATCCAACACCGGGCGGCCCGTCAACAATTACCCATTCTATTTCCGGGGGAATATTTTCAAGCGCCTTGCGTTTAAGTTCACTTACAAGTTTTCCTGAATTTCCTTCCCCCGCATATAATTTCGCGTAATAAAATTTAGAATTATCCGGAAGCAGGCATTCATAATATTTCCCCGATACGATTTGTTTAAAAATAACGGCTTCAAACGGACAAATACGGTAACAGAATCCGCACCCTTCACAGCTTAATTGATCGACCGTAAAATTACTGATCGCGTCAAATGAGCATAATCCCTGGCACAGTCCGCATTCGGTACATTTAGTTTGGTTGATCAAAGCTTTTTTGCCGCCGTAATAATCAAAAGTTGAAATTACTTCGTGTTTTAGAATTAGGAATAGGTTCGCCGCGTCTACGTCGCAATCAATAACAATTTTATTATTCAGTATTGCCGCCAGCGACGATGAAAAGGTAGTCTTTCCCGTTCCGCCTTTGCCGCTTAATATTACAATTTGTTTATAAGATTTATCAAACATCTGTTTTTTCCGGCACCTTTGTTGTTTTTAAATTGTTTATGAGTCCGGCAAATGCATTTTTTAATTCATTATTATTAAATACCGGAAGAATTCCTTTTGAATAATCCTCAGCTATTTTTCTGTCGAATGGAATTTTCAGAAGTATATCCATCATATTATCATTTAAATAATTTTCCATCTCTTTAAATTCTGGTTTGTATTTATTTATGATAACTCCGAAAGGGATTCCGATTTCATTCAGAACATCCGCCGCGATTTTTAAGTCGCTTAAACCGAATGGAGTTGATTCCGTTACAAGAATACAGAAATCCGAATCCTTAACACTTTCAATCATGGCGCAAGAAGTTCCTGGAGGCGAATCGATTATATTTATTTTTTCTTTTATAACTTTTTTCTTCAATTCTTTAATTAAAGGGACAGAAGATATTTCTCCGATTTTTAATATTCCGTCGGCAAATATTAGATGTTCATTAACTGATCCGCATCTTAAGACCCCAATTTCTTTTTCCCTATCGGTAATAGCTTTAGCCGGACAAAAATATTTGCACGAGCCGCACCAATGACACATTTCCTCAAAAAGAATAATTTCAAACTTAAGATTTATTAAGGCATTGAATTCGCATACCTCAACGCACTTGCCGCAGAAATCGCATTTGTTATAATCAATCTGAGGAAGTTTTTTGTAAACCTTTTCCTCAAAATCAATTTTAGGATTTAGAAGCAGATGGCCATTCGGTTCTTCAACATCACAATCGATATAAACGCAATTATCTTTTACCGAAGCCAAACTTGCCGCCACAGTAGTTTTGCCTGTTCCCCCTTTACCCGATGCAACAGAAATAATCATTATAACTCCTTGTTAGCAATCGTGCGAATGGCCGGCGCACTCTTCGTATCCGCTTAATTTACCTGCTATAAAATTGTTCAAAGCTTCTTGACAAATCATACCGGGCGCGGTAATTACTTCTATACCGAAGGAATGGAAATTTGAAACTGCTTTTGCGCCCATACCGCCGGCAATAATTGTATTAATGTTGTATTGATTGATATAACCCGGAAGCTGGCAAATTCCGCCGTGATTCCCGTTTAAAGGATTAAAATATGATTCTTTTTTTGTTACTTGTTTACTTTGATCCAGTTCAAATACCAGTATTTTTGAACATCTTCCGAAATGTTCAGCGACTCTTTCTTCATTTCTTCCTTCTTCAACTGCAATTGCTAAGCGATGATTCATTTTAACTCCTTAATTAGTATTCTTCTTAGTAAAACATTTATATTGAACGTTAAACGAATTCTTCATTAAAGTTTCCTATGCCGGTTTCTTCTTTTGCCTTTCTGTCTTCTTCCGACTGTATTTACCATACTTTCTTGTTTAACTTCGATTAAATTCATTTGAATAAAATCCTTTATAGCGTCTATAATTTTTCCCCCGGTACAAAGGTAAACCTTAATATCGGCGGATTTTAAAAACCGGAGAGGATTTGGCCCAATATCCTTTGTAATTACTGCCTCTACATTATTTTCAATAATAAATTGGGAAGTTTGAATTCCCGCTCCGCCGTATAAATTTATAAAAGGATTGTGGAGATACTCGGAAGTATTATTTACCGTATCATAAATAATTATAAACGGAGCCCTTCCGAATTTCTCCGCAATCTTTGAATCAGTATCCGGGCTTTCAGCTGTTATAGCAATTAACATAGTTACCTTAAATTTTCACATATTCCCTAGTCCTCTAACCCGGCCTCTGCCCTGCTCTTTTCCAAAACCGCCTCCGAAACGATTACCTAAACCTCTACCGCGCGGTCTTCCGCCGCGACCCAGCCCGATTTTAAGCTCCTTTTCGTCGGCGGTTTGATTTTCGGAATTTTCGATTTGAGACTCCCGGCATCTGCCTCTTCTTCTACCCGTAAGAGCTCCTTTTCCTTCGGGTCCCGTTCCGTTTAAGTTCGGCATTTAAACCTCCTATTTATTTTTAAAACAACTGCGATGTACATAGGAAACCTGTTAAATTATCAATACGGAATTTTTCGAATCACCGAATTGAGTTTCAATCTGCTTATCCGCGTCAGGTTTATTCAACCAGGTTATACCGTCGCATAAATATTTAAACTTGTACTCTATGCCCGCTTCCAAAACGATCTCGGTAGAAGACGACCCGTCGGGATTTTTCTGTGAAAATTTATTCTGATGGGAATCCCAATTGTTAAAATCACCCACAACGCTTATCTCATTAAAGTTTTCACATAATTCTTTCGGAAGAGTAAAAGTAACCCGGCAACTTTTTTTATCTCTTGAATACTTTTTCACGACTGCCATAATTAACCTCCTAATATTTCCTAATTATAAAGGAATTATTCGAGTATGTAGATTCTTTGATTAAATTCTTCTTTATTAAATTATCTATAATTTCCCATCCCGAATTTGCCTTATTTAATAACACTTTTACCGCGTCTATTCTCATCGGATGAACTGCAAGAATGCTGAGCAGTTCTTTTTGAACGTCATGAGTGTATGAAAACTCCGCGCCTTCATAATGGGTTAATAATTCGGCGTTAATTTTAAATTCGCTGAATATTTGATACGCTGCATTTATTCTCTCTTCATCCGGAGCTTGTACAAAAGACTCGGCCGGCGGTCTTGTCGGAACAATTATATATGCTGTTGAAGGATTAATTTTACTAATTACTTCCGCGGTTTTCCTAAGCGATCCGAAACTAGTATTAATATTTTTAACCAGCATTGTTTCAGTTACAAGTTCGCCTGAAAATTCGGAAGCGAACTTTATTAACCCGTTTATTATTTTGTTAAGTCTTAATGAACCGTGCGGCCTATTAATTTTTTCCCAAATTGAAGGTGATGCCGAATCAATTTTTAGCGATACCCAATCTGCAAGCATAAGTTCATTTCTAATGTTTTTATCATTTATTAATGATGAATTAGTTATAACCGCGACAGGTTTCCCTAAACTTTTTAATTTCTCAATCATTACCCCAAGATTTATATCTAATGTCGGTTCACCGTCGGGTACAAACGTTATATAATCAACTAATTCGCCAGCCGATTCCAATTCATACAGCTTTTGTTTGGTTTCTTCAAATACTGCCCCCGGCGAAAAAAAATCTCTTATTATTGTTGTCATTGAATTAGTCGCACCAAGCTGGCAATAAACACATGAATATGTACAATATTTATAAGGGATATTATTTATCCCCAGACTTCTGCCTAATCTACGCGACGGTATAGCACCAAATACAATTGACATAATGATATCTCACAAAATATTATTCATGAAAATTTATAAAGCCAAGCGAATATTTTCTTAAGTCAAGTTTTGTTATTAAATCACAATCACAATTAAGGTTGTTTTGAATTAAGAAATTTTCAATCTGTTTAATTTCATTTACCGAGTAATTTTCCTCCAGGTAATATTCAGTGTATTCAAAATTATTCTTGCATTCTTTTTTAGATCTGAATATTTCGAATAAATAAGCCTGCAGAAAGTAAAATTGAGAAACTGTTATAGGTAGATCATTCTTACTCATTTTCTAATTACTCCTTTTAAGAAGTGTTAAACTATATTCTTTATACTATGATTATTCATACGACAATCTTACATCTCTGTTTTTAAGAGTCGGTTTAATAAACTCCTTCCAATCATCAGAATCCCATGTATTTAATTTTGTATGAGCGGTAAAATATTTTTCGGGGATTGGATGAGTGCCCACGACAACTTTTAACCCATATTTTATTTCAATAAATTTTTTAAAATGATCTACATAAGGACAAGGCGGGAAACCGACAATCATACCGGTTGCAAAATGAATTATTTCGGCTCCGTTTTTCTTCATTTCTTCCGGCGCGTATTCAATATTGCCGCCCGGGCATCCGCCGCATGATGTATAGCCGACAAGTTCAACGTCTTTACCTTCGTAAATATCAAACGCTCCGGCTTTTTCTTTAAGAGATTTAAAGCATTTTCCGCCAGCGCAGCTTCTATACCTGTCGCAAATAATTATTCCGATTTTTATACTATTTTCCATTTCATCCCCTATTAACAATCATTGATTTTATATTTGTTAATACAAAGCTTAGTTGTCATATTTAATTTTTCTTCCTTTTACCTTAACAGGATCTCCCGGATAACCAAGTTTATTCCAATCCAATCTGCCTTCCTTTGAATGACATGAATTACACTTTAACGCTTTTTCCTTTGAAGCCACCATATGATTTATTGGCCAGTACATTTCGGTCTCAACAAAAGCGTAACTGCCTGAATACGGAAGATTGATTTCTTTCATTCCAATTTGAGAAGCTAAATTCCAGTCATATGTTTTCCAGTAACCATTTTCACCGAAAAGTTTAGGAGCGATCAAATAATTATTTTCGGTATCATAATTTTGTTTACCGCGCATAACTTTAAATGGAGTTATCTTTGATTCAGGATCAGAAATATCGCCGTTCAATTTATTCAGCTCTACTATTCTACCTGAATCAATTTTATCACCGAATTGATAATACGACGCGCTGCCGTTATACCATTTATAAACCGGCATTACATTTTTTTCCCATTTAAACTCGCCCTTCATTTTATTATAAGTTTCTTTACCGTATTCATCTTTTGATATTGGTCTATCCTCTCCGGCTGCCGACCAATCCCACCACATTTTTGTAGGTTCAACGCGCGCGAATTCGGGTATATGACAAGTTTCACATGCAATTGAATTACTATGCTGATTAAGGATTTTATTCTTATGGATTTCGTCTTGATGACAATCGGTACAATAAATATGATTTTTTCCAGAAGCAATAGAACCATGACTTGCTCCCATAATTTTATGCTGTTCCGACACATGACATTCGATGCATTGAAAATCCAATTTGCCCATATGAATATCTGTTTCAGGTTTAGGATCATAAAGGCTGTCATCTAGGTCGCCGTGTTTTACGCCTGTGCCGCCGCCGCCGTCAAAATGACATATTCCGCAGTTTTTTCTAGATGGTTTACCAACGTTTTGCGCAACCAATAAAAGATCAACATTTTTGTCGGGCATTCCTGCGCCTGTAGGGATTTTTTTGTATGTGCCTGATTGATCATGACAAATTAGGCAATCAACATTTTCTTCTTTGGTGAAATCAAAATCTTTGTCCTTCCATCCATATCCAACATGGCAGCTTGTACATCTTGAATAATTAGACGGAACCGCGATACAGAAATTGTTTATAAAATTTATTTTGCCTCTTTGTTTGGCGAAACTATCACTATCTAAAAATTCTTCATTTAACCATGTCCAATGATTTGTCCTCATAACTTCTTTTGCCGATAAATCATGACATGAGATACACGCTTTAGTTACATCCTGTGGGGAAAGAAATTTTTCGGTGAAAAATTCCTTATGAGACTGAGCGGCGGCGGTTATATTAAGAGCCGCAAGAATTATTAATATTCTGCTAAGCATAGAATTCTCCTTTATTTAAATATCTTTTATTATGCGTCTATTGATATTTGAAAATGATCCTTGATTAAATCAACAATTTTTCTAAATGTAAGCGAGACCTCAGAATCTTTTCTTTCGCTTACAATCGGGATTCCTTTATCACCTAAAATCCTCGCGTTAATATCAATAGGAATTGAACCGAGAAATGGAACATTGTACTTATCAGCCAAATATGCCCCTCCACCGGCTCCGAATAATTCTATAACCGCGCTGCAATGAGGACAAATAAAACCGGCCATATTTTCGACTACACCAATAAAAGGGATTTCAAGTTTCTTAGCCATACTGATGGCACGTTCTGCGTCCATTACTGAAACTTCTTGAGGGGTAGTAACAATAACCGCGTAATCGGGTTTCATATGCTGAGCTATTGTTAAAATTTCATCCCCGGTCCCCGGAGGAAGATCGGCAATTAAATAATCGAGCACGCCCCATTCAACATCGGCAAGAAACTGATTAATAATTTTTGAGCGCATTGGTCCGCGCCATATTACAGCCTGTCCCGATTGTACAAGCGAAGCAATTGAAATCATTTTTACGCCTTTATTTTCGAAAGGAATCATTTTCGAATCGAGTACAATTAATTCTCCTTGAATACCTAACATTTTGGCGACATTTGGACCTGTAATATCGGCGTCCAATATTCCCGTTGAGAAACCTTGAGACTGTAATGTATAAGCAAGGTTAACGCTAACGGTTGTTTTACCTACTCCGCCTTTTCCGCTAAAGACAGCAATGCGGTGTTTTATTTTTGAAATATTTTCAGAAATTCGTTTTTCTTCATCTTCAAATTTATTTTGATTGTCTTGTTCGTTCATCACAACTCCTATCAATTAAGCTACCTGTGGTTTATACCATTTTTTTATCGCATCTACCGTTGCATTAATTACCGGATAAGCAATTGGCGAGGCTGTTAATAGCGGATGCGTGCCTATTTGCATACTGTTGATATCAATATCAGTCATTTTATTTAAGATCATTACAGATATTATGTTTATCATTTCTCCAACGGAATCTCCTCCCATTATTTGAGCTCCCATTAATGTGTGCGAGTAAGTTGAGAATAATAATTTGACCGTAACTTCCGAAGCGCCAGGGAGTTTACCCGGATGTCGGTCAACAGCTTTTGCAACTCCAACCGTATAATCTAGCGACCGTTTTTTCGCGCGTCGTTCAATTATGCCGCTTACTGCAAAAGCTGTGTTCCCAATTTTTGTCGAGAAAGAACCGAGAACTCCTGAATACTGACGAATCACCTTTATTGAATATAGATTGGAACCGACAAGCCGTCCTTCAGCCATTGCGGTTGAAGCGAGCATAATATTTGAATATTCGCCTGTAAAAAAATCATATTTTGCGGCGCAGTCACCGACCGCAAAAACATCTTTTTCGGATGTTCGAAGATAAGCGTCAACTAAAATTCCTTTTCCGTCCTCATAATCCAGGCCGAATGATTCGGCAAGTTCAAGATTAGGTTTGTAGCCGCAGGAAACGATTAAAAGATCACAGTCTATTATTGTACCGTCGTTCAATTCCACAGCGTTTACTTTTTCGTACCCTAGAATTTTTTGAACGCTTTTGCCTGTAATTACTTTACCGCCCTGCTTCTCTAAAATATCTTTTACTTTATTACCGAATTCTTCATCCATTGAAGCAAGAAGAAAATCCATCATCTCAACAACAGTAACATCCTTGCGGGCTTTTAATAATTCATCTGCAACTTCAACGCCAATATATCCGCCTCCGAGAATGACAATTTTTTCCGCTTCATTTATACGAGTTTTTAAATTATTAAGATATTCAATATCCTTTCTTACGAGAAAAACATTTTCTTTATCCGCGCCTTTAATAGGCGGCATAACCGCTTTCGAGCCTGTTGCAATTACAAGCTTTTCAAATTCAATTTCGCCGTTATCTGCGAGTTTAATTCTATTATCGCTTCTGCCGACAGCTTCATCGTTAATGATTTCAATTTGATTCATTATAAGCGGATTGTCGGGAAGAATATTATCGCTTACTTCCTTTAGAGTATTAAATACATAAGGAATACCGCAAGGAATCATCGGTTTTGGTTCTTTTCTAATCAACACAATTTTTTTATCAGGGTAAGTATTTTTTGCCGAAAGAGCGCAAGTAACTCCAGCGGGACCGCCTCCGATAATTACAATATCATACTTTTTCATTTTGTTCTTTTTCCTTTTAAATTTTATTTAGTTAACTGGTATATTCATTTTTTTCTGTCATGTTCTCATAAGTATTTCGGTCTTCGGGTGAAATTTGATAAAACGCGCTAAGCTGCCTGATCATACGCTGAAGTTCTTTGCAGTCGGGCAATAAAGGAGACTCCGAAATTTTATCATGAGGAATTTGATTCAGGAGTTTGTCATATAAATCTTCTATTTCGTCCTGGGCCAGCTGCAATGTTAATCCTATGTAATCATAAATTTCCTGTTCAAGCTTCTTAAAATCGTTTATAGCCGAGAGCTCACGGATTATAATATTTTTAAATACTGTTAACGTCTCACAAAGTTCAACGGGTAAAAATCCTTCCGCAAATCTTCTGATTGCAATATCGTCAATGTATTTAATCATGAGACCGCGGTCGCCGCTGCGAACAGTTGCCATAAGCAGATGATAAAGAGTGCTCATATAGCATTGAAAATCTTTTTCGTTTAATTTTTTATAACGTTCAAATTTGTAATTATTTTCGAGCGAGTTCATCTGGGCAATAATCAGCGGAAGTATATCATCTTTCTTTTTGGTTAAAGCTTCATAAATAATCAGGTTGTTTCTTCGCGCAACACGATGTAAAACCGCTTCGTTTTTAAGCCGCTATTCGTCGGGATGACTTTTAATTTTTTCAAGCAGAAAAAGAAGTCTTCTTGTAATATGGTATCGGGGGGCGGGTTCCCATGCCAATTCTTTACGAGTAAAGCTGGAATCAACGTCTAATTTTTTATCAATATATTTTATCATCCAGAATTTTTCAAGAGGCTCATCGCATACGAGATGAGAGTATTTTAAAAGCATCTTTAGAAATAAGCCCGGATAAGTTAGGGACTTGGGAATGAAAACCGGGTTTATCTTTTTCCCAAAGAAATAAGCCGTTGAAATTAGAAATAGTTCCTTGTGAGAAACAGAGCCGTCCGGGCTTCCGTTATACATGCTGAATTGAGTAAGATTATTTGAGTTTTTAATTATGATACGAATTAGTGAAATAACATCTTGCACATGAATATAAGGAACAGCCGATTCTCCTTTCCCCGCAAGAAGTCGTGAATCGATTTTTTTTGAAAGCCAAATTGAAAGAAATTTATAAAGCGGGGCGTATTCGCACCAATCACTGTAAATAGCTGCAAATCTAACAACGGAACAAGGAAAATATTTTGAATACTCCTTTACATATTGTTCACCTATTCTTTTGCTTTTTGCATATGCAAACTCAGCTTCCGGATTTGTTGTCTCGGAAATTTTTTCACCGTCGGCCGGGAAATTACATGCAGCTAATGAACTGGCAAAAATGAATCTTTTCACATTTAATTCTTTTGCAAATTTTAGAACGTTTAACGTTCCCTCAATATTCGTGCGCTTGTATTCGTTATTATCCATGTAAGTAAAATCATAAAAAGCCGCAAGGTGAACCAAGTAATCCGCGCCGCCATTTTCATTGATATAATTTTTGACATCGTTTAACGTATCCTTATTGGCGATATCACATTGAATCCAATGGATATTTTTGTGGTACGGAATGTTTGATTCTTTTCTTGACCGCCGGGCAATAGCGTACACTTTAAATTCTTCTCTTACATTTTCCAGAAGAAAACGCCCAACAAAGCCGCTTGCTCCGGTAATTACAATAGATGGAAGTTTATTATTCATTCTTTATCCAATTTTGTTCTGTTTTTTTTGAAAGCAAGTAAAGAGATAGAATTGCAGCACCCATTATTAAATCCGAAACACAGGAAAGTATTATTACAATTAATGGATTAATTATGAAGTAATAATAGAAAAGAAAAACAGCGGCGATAAATTTAACGATTACTGAAAAAATGACGAGGCACTCAAACCGTTTTGAATTGAATGCAGCCATTGAGTATCCTACAGCCATAACAATATGAAATACACCCCCTTGTGATCGGAAAAATCTTTCCGAACAAATCCCGTAACCAAGGTCCTGCATAAATGAGCATGGGACAACAATTAATCCAACGCCCACGCATAAAGAATGAAACGCAACAAGCCAAAGAAATACTGAAAGGTATCTGCTAAAATTGAAGTTTTTCATTTTTAATTCTCAACACTTTTTTATTATAAAGAAGTACCCCATTACCATTTTGAACCCCGCACCTCAGGGCCACTACCTCGCACTTTACTTTGAAAAGAAAATAGATGGGGCGTGACTCATCAATTAATGTTTCATAATTACCCTGTCCTTTTGATATTACCATATCGGCGCTTTTATATAAATCCATAAACTCATTAGTGCATTCTCTTAAATCTGTTCCGGCAATTGTACTGCCGCTTTCTATTACTTCACAAATTTTGTCCATGCCTAATTTGTAAGCGTCTTCAATGGTAATATCATTAAGTATTGGTTTTGAACGGACAGCGTATACAACTCTTTTATGATTTAATTCGTTCAATAAGAATTTATCGAATAGTGCTTCTTCGTAATTATCGCCTATATAGAGAATTAGGTTGGAGTTTACCAAATCTTCTTTAAATTTCTGTAGTGAAGAGAGATCAATATTGTCGGAGGTGATTTTATTAACTTCATTTATAATATTAAAATTAGGATTAGCACCTAAATCTATTATGTTCCCGGGAATGGCAATTCTTAAAGCCAACTCAAGTTTGTCTACAGAATTCTCATACATAGTTTTCAAATACGGAATATAATTTTCGGCCTCATCCAAATTTGTTTCTTTTATATTCTGATATGGATTTTTAACGCGCAGGTTATCTTCAACTATTTTTTGCATTACTTTAGAAAACAACGGCGCGGTAAAATCGCTGTTAATATTTCTGACTTCTTCACAGACTTTTTTAACAATGTTTAATTGTGTTTCTTTATCGCCGTTGGTAAAAATTTTTGCAATACTGTAAGCCTGATTAATAATACACGGTATACAAGCAGGATCAAATACCATTTTAGAATCCATCCTTAAGTTCTTATGAATGAGTATAGTTAAGCATGTTGAGATTTATGTCCTCTTTTCCGGCTAAATATTTTTTGCCGTTAAAGTTTATTTCTTTTATCACATTATTTTTGATCATATCCTTCAGCTTCTCTATCTCTACTTTATCTTTAATAAAATGATTTACGGCTTCAACTCCTACGGGATGAAGTGAAAGTAATCCCAAAAGTTCATTTTCAAAATCACCGGTAGCAAAGAACTCCTCTGTTTTAGGACAGCACAGCATTACGGATTTATTTACTTTTTCATTAATCATTTTGGATAAATGATCGAGTATTTCTTTATCGGGACTTTCGGCATAACTTTCAGACGGCGGGTAAATTGGCGTCATAAAATAAGAAGCTTCATGTTTAAGAGAGTTCAAATATGTTGATAAATTTTCAATTTCTTCAGCGTTATCATTTAGATTTTTAATAAGCGTAGTTTCTGTTACGAAGGTACCGTTAAATTTTTGTGAAAATTCTTTTATGCCGTTTAGAATGACATTATAGTCCAGTTTTCTATGCGGACGGTTTATCTTCATCCATGTATCATCATTAACCGTATCAATTTTAACGGATACATAATCCGCATACATTAAGTTTTCCTGAATGTCGTAATTCCACAATAAAGATGCGTTTGTAAAGACAGCAATCTTATAGCCAAACTCACGCAATAGTGAAATTTCTTTTGATAGACTGGAATCAAGAGTTGCTTCCCCGCCGCCTGCAAAAACTATGTACTCGATTTTTTTGTTACTTTTCTTTAATTCTTCCAATTTATTTTTAACTGAAAGATGAAGTTCATAAGGCGACAGACAATAATTCGCGCAGACAGAATAACAAGTAGTATTTCCCGAAGGACAATAAATGCAATCATAAGAACAGATTTTTGATTTTACATTGTTTATTCCAAGTACATATCCTAATCTTCTTGAACGTATGGGCCCAAATACAACCCGGCACTTTAATGATTTATCAGCAAGAATTCCTTTTTCAATTTTTTTGCAGAAAAATTTGATTTTTTGCTTAACCCATTCTTTATTTGTATTTGCCATATATAATGGTCTCCATTAGGAATTGTATAATTTCTATTAATAGTCCAGAATCATTCCAGAATAAATAATGCTTTTTTGCCTTATTTAGAAGCTTCTTAATAAAATATAATTTGCAATTACGCAATATTCATTGCGGCTTGTTGCAGATATGCAATGTTTTATATATTTTTGCAATACTTTAAAAGGAAATAATATGAAAGAAGTTCAGCAGATTTTTGATAAAAATAAGGAAGCGGTAATAATCCCGGACGGGATAGCAGTTATAGGAAAGGACTTAAAAATTATAGTTTTTAACGAAGCCGCTTCGAGAATCAGCGGATATGCCGAGGATGAGATTATCGGCGCTGACGCTTCCCTTTTATTCGGCGGAAGCGCCGGTGATATTAATTTTATAATCGAGTCGCTTGAAAACAACCGGGTATTTACAAATCTTTCAATAAATATTATCGATAAAAAAGGAATTGTTAAAAATGTGCTTGTTTCAATAACTCCAATAACTAAGGATAAGAATGTATTAAGCGTAGTTTTTGTTTTCCGGGATACAAAAGAAATGCTGAATTTATCCGATGAGCTTGAAGAGAAAACTTTAGAATTAATAGATCAGAAGAATAAACTTGACGCTATCTTCAACAGCAATATTGAAGGAACTTTTACGATTGATAATGAGTGGAATATAACTTCTTTTAATACATCTGCCGAAAAAATAACAGGATACAAAAGAAACGAAGCATTAGGTAAAAAATGCTGGAATATTTTCAACTCATCTTTATGCCGTAACGGATGCCACATGGAACAGACGCTTCAAAAAGGAAAACCTATGATAGGCAATGAACTTGAAATAGTTCATAAAGGAGGAAAAATCATTCCGATACGCGTAAACTCCGGGATACTTTTAAATAACAAAAATGAGAACATTGGTGCAGTCGAAACGTTTATTGATATATCCGAGATCAGAAATTTGTCCGCTCATTTAAACGAGTTTTTTAAGTATGAAAACATTGTTGGAAGAAACAAAGAGATCAAACAAATTATTTCAGTCCTTGAAAGCGTAGCGCAAACAGATAGCTCAGTATTGGTTACAGGCGAAAGCGGAACAGGAAAGGAACTTGCGGCACGGGCAATTCATATTAATAGTCCGAGAAAACCCGGCCCTTTTATAACAGTTAATTGCAGCGCCTTCGTTGAATCGCTTATTGAAAGCGAACTTTTCGGGCATGAAAAAGGATCATTTACAGGGGCAATTAAAACCAAAATTGGAAAATTTGAACTTGCGCAAGGCGGAACATTATTTATGGATGAAATTGGAGACCTTTCCGCCGCAGTTCAAACAAAACTTTTGCGAGTTTTAGAAACGCGGGAGTTTGAGAGAGTCGGTGGAAATAAAACATATAAAATGGACGCAAGGATAATCGCCGCTACTAATAAAAATCTCGAAAATGAAATATCCTCGGGAAGGTTTAGAGAAGATTTATTTTACAGAATAAACGTAATAAATATTAATTTGCCGCCGCTTAGAGAAAGAAAAGATGATCTTCCTTTGTTAGTAACACATTTTATTAAAGAGTTCAATAAAAAGTTTAACAAAAAGATAAAACAATTTTCATCACCCGCTTATGATATACTAATGGAATACGATTGGCCCGGCAATATACGCGAATTGGAAAATGTAATAGAACATTGTTTTATTTTATGCAATAATGATATTATACAAGTTGATTGTCTTCCCAAAAGATTAAGAGAAAAGAACGAAGTGAACTCTGATATAACCGCTTCGAAATCGAAATTAAGTTTTAAAGACGCTGAAAAAGATTTGATAATTTCAGTTTTGGAAAAGAATAATTGGAACCGTGCAAAAGCGGCGAATGAATTAAGAATTAATCCTTCTACTTTATGGAGGAAAATGAAAAGGTTAAATATTTCTTTAACTCATTAAGATTATTAATTAGGAAATACTCTTTTATAACCTGCTTAATTGATTATTAATTTATAAGTAATCGGTTGTAAGACAATCTTCAGATCTTTGTTTCAATTCTGTTCTATCGGCTTTCAGCATCATCTGAATTTCGGCTTTATGATAATCTGTTTTATAAAATTGAATTCCCGAATCCATAAGGTGCGAAATTGCCGTACCGGTTACAGTCAGGCCGTAATAATTTTCAAGAATGTAGCGGTATAGTGAAAGCTGAATTGAATAATGTGAAAAATTGCAGTCCATTAAGTTTGCACTGGCTTCGTGGTTTCCCAATTTATTATTAAACGACTGCGTATCAATTCTTTTATTTGTTTTCCAGTCAAGGATTTTATAAGTATTATTTTCCCTGTCGTAAATAAGAAGATCGATTGTACCTGCGAGGGCGAGTTCTTTAGAATAAACTATTACTTCCGAAAATATATCGAATTTATCTTTTTCAATAATATTTTTCTTAATCCATTCGGCCGCAAGAATACTTTTAGGGTGGGTAGGATTAATGTTTTCTTTAATAAAGTTTTCAACTTCATTATGAATGAAGGTTCCCTCTTTCGCGGTTTTATCCCAATCGCTTACTAATTCCTGCGGACTTAAATGAATATAATTTGGATGTGTCTCGGTTAACCTGTTTGCGATTCCGATTGTATCGAATGTTTCAAAGAAATACTTCGCAAACGAGGTGCATGAAGTAAATTCAAAATTTGGTTCCTGCTTTAAAATATATTTATGTGTGCTTTCAATAAGTTTGATACTATCATCAAAAAGTTTCTGCATTTAATATCCCGGATTTTAAAAATGTTAAAATACAAAACTATTGGATGTAATACTCAACAATTTATTCACTACTAAATATTATTTAATAATTTACTCCAATCAAATGTTCGGTTAAAATTATATATATATATTATAAATTTGTGTTTTCACCGGCGTCTCTGCCGTCATCAATATTTCTGTCTCTTCTTTCCTTATAATCATTAAAAATATAAGAAATACCTATAGAAACACTTCTGCTTCTGTAGGTTTCAGACAAACTTTTTGAATAGAAATCAGTTCCAAAAGTTTCAGATAAATATCTTTGTGAATTCAAGAGGTCTCTAACTGAAATGTTAACTCTTAATTTATTCTCAAAGAATGACTTGCTAAGATACAACGATAAGTAGGACTCTTCTCCTCTTTTAAATCTTACGTTTTCAATTTTAGGGTTATATCTGAAGGAAATATTCGCGTTTATATCAAACCATAATTTAAGTCCCATGCTTGCATTTAACCATTGATAATTACTGGAATAGTTAAGGTTCTCGTTCAAATATTGTCCGGTTTGTATTCTGTAATTATAACTGTATTGAATTCGAAGCGTACTTATGAAATCAGGAAGTTTGACCAGCATATCGGGACTATTATAATAAGGCAGTGTAAATTCTATTCCGTAAGTTTTATTAGTGTTAAGATTAATATATTTACTGACAGAAACACTATCGTCAATAACCGAATTTATAGAACTATATAAACCGTTTGAATATACATAATATGCGTCAATAAATTGTGACAGATTTATACCATACGAATTAAGAAAATAAGGTTCCAATTCCGGGTTTCCCATGCTATAGTTGTTAGGCCCGTTATAACGTTTAAAAGGATTTACATAGTATAATCTTGGATAACTAACTCTGCGGAATATATTGAGAACAACTTGAAAGGTATTATTTAATTTATAAGAAAGATTAAAATTCGGGAACAAATTGAAATAATTTTTAGAAAAATTTTCATTAGTAGTTAATTGATCACCATTGGTATGTAGATTTTCAAGTCTCATTCCGGTTTTAATCCCAATTTTACCAAAGTTTTTGGAATAAGTAATATAATAGGCGTGAATGTCTTCCTTATATTTAAAATAATTACTTAAGTTCATACTGTCGAACCAGCTGTCAGAATTATTTAAGAAATCCAAGGCACTAAGTTCGTTCTCTCTATTTCTGTAAGTAAAATTATAACCTGTTTCAAAATCTCCGATTTCCGACGGATGCTTGTATTCTAATTTAAGAATAAGAGTATTAGAATTTTCTCCTATTTTATCTTTGTGTATTTGCGGGAGGCGGTTTGAATAATTTATATATTGTTCGGAGTTTGAGGGATTTCCCTGATCATAATAAAGCGCGTCCAATGTTAATTCATTCCCCTTATTCTTAAATTTCTTTTTATAAAACAAATAGACTGAGGTATTTCTAAACTTATACAAGCCGTTAGAATTATTATTATAAGAATATAAAGGCATGTCAAATTTGTCTGTCACATACTGGATATTTTGTGAATTATAGTCCGATTTATATTCACTATATGTTCCATATAGGGTTAAAAGATTATTCTCATCAATATCGTAATCGCACCCAAGTTTTAAATAAACATTTTTCCCGTTTGAATTTCCTTCACCGCTGCTTAACTGGTGATATAAATTAACGCTGTTGTAATTCAACTGTTCGTAATTTCTGATCCATTTATAATTTCCGGAATAACCGAACAATGCCGAAAAAATATTTAATTTATTTTTTTTATAGTTAAAATTTATCCCACCGTAATTTCTATTATTTGTAGAGGTGTTAAAACTTATAGAAGCATTTAAATTATCTAAAATAGTTTTCTTAGAAATTAAATTTATAATATATACACCGCCTTCGGCGCTTTCTTTAGCTGAAGGAGAAAGGATTACTTCCACCTGTTCAAATATTGAGGCCGGCATTTGCGCAAGCAAATCATTCGGCATATTAAAATCATGACCGTCCATTTGAATTTTTACGGCATCACCGCGAACCGTAATTTCATTTGTAGCCTGATCAATTTGCACTTCTCCCGAATTGTTTAAAGCTTCAGTCAAGGATCCAGTATTGCCGGGGACCTGATCAATATTTACGATATGTTTATCAATATGGATTTCAACCATTGGTTTAATAGATTTCACCACTACTTCCGGAAGTAATATATCGGTAGCTCTTAATTTTATAAGTCCAATTTTCGAAACAGACTCCAGTGAAACCGAGTCTATAATCTTCGATTGATAACCCATCATTGAAAATTTTAATCTAACATTATTCTCAGAAATATTTTCAGCTGAAAAATAACCATGTTCATCCGTTGTAGTTCCTGTTATTAATAAACTATCGGCTCTTGATGAAATAAGTATGTTAACGCCAACCAGCTCACTGCCGGCTGCAGAATCTACAACAGTACCTGTCAACTTAAAATTTCCATGAAAATCTTGAGAATGGATTGTACCGCATATTAATAGAAACGATATAAGAATAAATAATTTCCAATTAGAAAAAATTAAAAAATGAGATTTCATTGGCGGGCCTCAATTTATTTAATATTTATGATATAAACTTAAATTTTTCCTTATCAAATATACTATTTATTAGATATTATAGATATGCAAAAAGTTCGATTTTAGGACGTATTCTCCTATTTGGCAAGCATTATTTTATTTTGCAGAGAAGTGGTGAATTTCTGTTTAAGCGAACGAAGAACTTACATTTAAGACTAGTGTTCCTGCTTTTAGAATAACTTAAAGCATATCGAAATAAAATTATTAAAACTATAATGAATTACATATTTATCTATGATAGATATTCACTGTAATTATCTTAATCGCTTCAACCGCTTATAACATAATCAATATACTTTTGGTTATTCTTTACATGTAAATCTGTTTTCACGAGAAGATAACGGAATTGCAGATACCGTTAATTGTTCAAGTTTAAGTTCAGATATTGGAATAGGTATCAAAAAATTATTTATTACAAATTATAAAAATTCGCTGCACTTTTTTACAATGAAGCGCGTATGCATTTAAACAATAATGTGCAGTTTAATGCCTCAGGGTCAGTTGTGGAATATACATTCCACAATTTTGATACAATGTGAAAGCTCTATTGAAAAAATGTAATTGAAAAAACATTCAATTCGTTTTATGGTTTATTAGAAATATTCTGGGCAATTCTTATTCCTTTATCTTCGATTATTATTAATCTTCTTTTGTATAATGCTCCGACCGCTTTTTTGTAGGCCTTTTTACTAATTCCAAATAACTTATAAATATCTTCTGTAGGTGAGCTGTCTGTAACCGGAAGAAAACCATTATTCTTTTCTAATTTATCTATTATCAGTTGGGCAAAGTCGGCCAATTTTTCAATACCTGATTTACTTAAACTAAGATCCAATTTTTTGTCGTCTCTTACTTTTTTGATATAACCTTTAATTCTTTGTCCCACGCTTAAAGGCTGGAACAATTCGCTGCCGTATAAAACTCCCCAATGGGCGTTATTAACAATTGCTTTATAACCGAGATCTGTTTTATAACAAATCAAAAGATCTACCGGATCGTTTTCCTTATAGTTATGCTCGGCGATATCAAGGTATTTGTCGATTTTTGTTGTAGCCGCTATTCTATTGCTTTTTTCATCGAGGTAAACATAAACAACATATGATTTCCCCATTTCCATTGTTCTTTTCTGTTCACGGAACGGCACAAGCAAATCCTTCTGAAGTCCCCAATCCAAAAACGCGCCTATTTGAGTAGTCGAAACGACTTTTAAGTAAGCGAATTGATTAGTCATAACAAACGGAATTTCGGTTGTAGCAATTATTCTATCTTCGGAATCAAAGAAAATAAAAACATCAAGTTTATCATCGAGCCCGGTATTTTCCGGGATATATTTATTGGGAAGTAATATTTCCCCAAGATTTTCGCCGTCAAGATAAATCCCGAAATCCTGTTTCCTTGCTACTTTTAGATTATTAATTTTTCCTATTTCAGCCATAATTAATCCGGTTAAATTTATTTTACTTTAAAATATTTTATCTGACTTAAAGTTATCATTAATTTAACAAATATGGCTTATAATAAAAGAGATAATTGCCAGCCGCCGGATTTAGACAAATTATTTTATTGAATGCTTTTGATATTATTTACGCGGTACCGGATTTAACAATTGCGAGTTGATATAATGTTTATTTAAGAAGTAAATGATAAGGAAATCAATTTATACTAAAATAATTTCTTTATCTTCGGAAAGTTGAAAAGTTTTTGAGAATAATTTTTCTTTAACTAAAAATGATTTTCTATTTATAGTAATTTTAGTCCCGGGATAAATTGTATTAAGAATTTTAACATACGCTCCGGAATATTTACGCACGGCTTGAATTAATTCCTTATTTTCATCATTCAATTTTTTCATATCGTCAATTATTTCTTTGTGTCTATCGGCCAGAAGTTTTAATTTTTTATACATCGCCTCATTTAATCTTTTCATTTCAGTATAACCGAAAATATCTTTATCAATTTTTTTAAGTTCTTTTTTTAACTCATTAATTTTTGTTCTGTTTCTGAGAAGTATATCTTTTATTTCATAATCATACCCGGCTTCAATAATTGTATTTAAGCCGTATTCATTCCCGCAAGAATAGATTTCAATACCTTTACCCGCGACAGTATAACCGCCAATAATAGAAGCGTGATTACCTTTCCCGGTGATATTGTCTTTTACATAAATTTTTGAATGCACGATTTCGCGGATAAAATTAAGCGATCCCCTGCAGTATATTTGTTGATCCTGCACAAATTTAACATCAATATTACCGCCAGCCTTAATTTTGCCGCTGCCCGCTCCCATAAATCCGCCCAGGATTTTTATATTATTCCCGGCCACTAATTCTGAGTCGCCTACATAACCGCCGACATCAATATTATTTTTTAGATTAAGATAATAACCGTTCATAACATTACCGAGCACCTTGATTGAACCGTATCCGATTATATTACCGCAGCGGTAGTCAATATCTTCATAAATGGTAAGAAGCTCTGTGACCGATATAATATTACTTTTTATATTTAAGAAACCGTCGATGGAAGAATAAATTGATATGATAATTTTCTCTTTTGTGTAAACATTTTCACCCAAACTGATTTCATACTTTTTACCATGTTCGGCGGGAATAATTTTCCCGAATACATCCATGCCATCCTTGCCGTTAAGAGGCATATGAATAGCCCCGATTAAATCATCTTGTTTCAGGCTAATTATGCCGTCAATTTTTCCGTCGAATTTACCTTTGGATTCGTTATTTAGTTTATCGCCGCATAATAATTCAAACCATCCGTCCTTCCCTTTCTGATTATCCGCTCCAACTGAAACGACAATTCCTGAAACCGGGATTTTATCATTATTAAATTGAACAACCGCGGATTTAATTACTTCATCCTGTATTTCAGTTTTAATTCCGGCGTTAATTAATTCCGATTTAATTTTTGAGAACATAATTTGACCGTTTTCATTTTGAGGCGCAAAAAGATTAACGGCAACTGAGAGTTGATTGGCGGCAATTAGAATTGAAAATCCGTCTTCCGCGAATATTATTTCGGAATTAGATTCTTTTTTCTTTTCTGTCTGGGCAGTATTTATTTTTTCGTTATTCAATTTTTCCAAATGAAAAAATATTAATTATACTATTTTGTTATATAATCGTAATAAAATATCTTTAATTTATAGCAAAGTAAACGAAAACATAAAAATACATACATTATGCGGACAAAATATCTTTTTATAATTTAAAAAGAAAGGGTTCATATATGAACCCTTTGCGAATACCAAATTATTTAACAAAATCCATTTAACATCTTTCTACGATTACGGCAACCGCTTCACCTCCGCCAATGCATAACGAAGCTAATCCGAATTTTAAATTATTTCTTTTTAATCCATGCAGAAGGGTTGTTAAAATTCTTGCTCCGCTTGCTCCAATGGGATGACCAAGCGCTACCGCACCGCCGTATATATTTACTTTAGAAATATCCAGACCCAATTGCTTATTTACAATTAATGAAACAACCGAAAATGCTTCGTTAATTTCGAACAGATCAATATGATTTTTATTTAGGCCTGACTTTTCAAGTACTATTTTAATAGCGTCGACAGGCGCGGTGGTAAACCATTTAGGATCTTTTGAAGCCTGAGCTTGAGCAACTATTTTGGCTATAGGTTTCAAGCCAAGTAAATCTGCTTTTTCTTTACTCATTAATAAAAGAGCCGAAGCACCGTCATTTATTGAAGAGGCATTAGCCGCAGTAACTGTTCCGTCTTTTTTAAATGCCGGTTTAAGAGTTTTAACTTTATCAAAATTTACTTTCCCTGGTTCTTCATCATTTTTTATAATCATGATTTCACCTTTTCTGCTTTTTATTTCAACCGGTATAATTTCTTCTTCAAAAGTATTTTCATCAATTGCTTTTAAGGCTTTCTTATAGCTATCAATCGCGAAATTATCCTGTTCATCCCTGGTAATATTATATTCTTCGGCGCATAATTCCGCAAAATTTCCCATATGAACATTATCGTATGCATCAATTAATCCGTCGGAAAGCATAGCGTCTTCAATAGTCTGATTCCCCATTTTAAATCCGCCGCGCGCATTTTTAAGAATAAAAGGTATCTGGGACATATTTTCCATTCCGCCAGCAATAACAATGTCGGAATCACCGGTCATAATTGACTGTGCGGAAAGCATTACTGATTTTAATCCTGAACCGCAAACTTTGTTGATTGTCATACATGGAACGCTATTATCAATTCCCGCGCCTAAAGCCGCTTGCCGGGCAGGAGCCTGCCCTTCCCCGGCTTGTATTACGTTTCCCATTATAACTTCGCCTACTTCATTACCGGAAAGTTTGTTTCTTTCAAGAAGAGCTTTGATAACAATGCTTCCTAAATTAACAGCAGGTACGCCGCTTAATGCTCCCATAAAGGACCCTATTGGAGTTCTTACGGCGTCAATAATGTAAACCTCTTTAAGTTCTGGCATTTTATTTCCTTGATTTCTATTTCATAAATTCAACTATAGCATTATTCGCTTCATCTGCCTTTTCAAACGGAAGCATATGTCCGCATTCCGGTATTAGAATTAATTTTGAATTTTCCAATTGGGATTGGGCAAAGTTCGCGATGTCAACAGTATTTCCGCCATGCAAATAAGGATTTGGAATAAGTCCGTCGTTTTCGCCGAATAATATTAAAGTCTCATGCTTAATATTTTTAAGCTCATTGAGCAAAGGTTCGTTTATCATACCGGCAACATTTCTAGTAACAGCATAACAGTAATCCTCAAAATCTTTAGCTCCTTTGATTTGAATTCTATCCGTTACAAAAAATGCCGCTTCATCGGGAGTTTTATAAAAATTTGCTCTTAAGTTAACGTCAATATTTCTAGTTGTAGTTTCTTTAACAAGCTCAACTGTAAAAGCAGACTTCATCCAGTCGCCTTCTCCTTCGGTAAATTTTTCGAATCCCGCCGGAGATATTAAAACAAGTTTATCAACATATTGAGGATATTTTAAAGCGGTCATTAATGATATCTGCGCACCCATCGAATGGCCGACAAAGGTTGCTTTTTTAATTTTCAGTTCGGTTAATAACTCAGTTAATACTTCGGAGTAAAATGACATTGAGTATTGATAATATCCCTTATCGGATTTTCCGTATCCCGGTAAATCAACGGCTATTACTCTAAAATGTTTTGACAAGAAAGGAATATTTTTAATCCAGCTTTTTGCGTTTGTTCCTAGTCCGTGTATTAATAACAGAACATTATCGCTTTTGCCTTCGTCAATAAAAGCTACGGTTATGTTTTTAACCTTAACTTTATTTATATCGAATTTATAATCAATCTCTTCAAACTCTTTTGAAGGGAGGTTATAATAATATGAAGTTGCACAACTGTTTAGCATAATAGCCGCGATTATTGATAATAAATAAATATATTTTTTCATTTCAGCCTCCTAGAACATTATCCATTTTAATGAAGCAAACAGTACCCAAGGATCATCGGGTCTAACAGGAATTCCACCGTTAACGGCTTGTGAGTCGTAAAAATCGCCGAGTTTTAAGTAAGCCGCGTGAAGTTCGAGATCCATAAATACTCTTAATTTATAAAGGAGATTGAAATTAAATTCGGTTCCGATTAAGCTACCTCCTCCGGCTGGAGTTACGGGAGAAGCACCGATACCCAAAGAAGATTTTATTTTTAATTTATTAGGAATTATATCGTATGAACCTGTTAGCGATCCGGCCATTAACCCGTAACCGATATTCTGAATATCGATTACCGCGCCGGTAAATCTGTTTACAACATTGCCGTGAGGAAGTAAAAGATATAATCCATGACTAAAGAAAACCGCACCGGGAGCAGTCCAGTTATTTCCCGTTAATACGCCGCTGTATTTTCCGTCAGAAATATTATTATCGTCTCCCGTTGAAAAAACACCGTCGGCAGAAACATAATCATTAGTATTTTTGCCGTATTTATATGCTAATCTTAAATTGGCGGCTAGACCGAAAATGTCTACCGATTGAATTTCGGTTTTGGCGTTACCAAAATTTGAAATAACGAATCCGCTGTATCCGAATCTCCCCTGCTTTAGCAAAGGATCCCCGTGGAAATGAGTTCCCAGCCAAATAATGTCGGCTGTATAATCATTATTCCCGAAATTAAAATTAAATACACCGTTATAATTGCTTAAACCTGAATTTAACCCCTGTCCAAGAATTGAAACTCCGCCTTCTGCATTACCTCTGTCTCTTAAATAATAAAGAGTAAGACCGGCAGAGTTTTTTATATCGAAATCATATTCATAATCCAGTTCGAATAAAGAAACATCATCATTTTGATCTACATTATTTTCATATAATTGATAAGCGCCGAATTTAAATCTCTGATCATTTAGATAATAATGTCCCGCAACGCCGGTACCGTCGGATCCCCAAATAGCAAGTCTATATCCTGTTGTAATAAGGTCATCGGTAAAAGTATAAGCAGGTACCCTTATATTATCAAATATTCGTGTTAGTCCCGCGTTAATAAATAAATTTCTCTGCGGTCTGAATTCAATAAATAAATTCTGAGTCTGCATATTTACAAAATCGGCTCCAAAAGCACCGCCGAAATTTCCGCCAGCTCCGTAATTTGCGTCACCCCATGTCCAGTCAAATTCAAACGACATACGCATTGTTGCCCACCCGTCGAAAAGCCTGGGTGTATACGCGATAATCGGAATAAATCTTTGTTCGGTAAAGCGTGAATCACTTCCTGTTTTTGTTGTATTGCCGCCAAAAAGGCGTCCGACAATCTGACCTTTCAAAAACTCGTTTGTAGGGTATGTATTTGAAATCTCGGATCTCATATAATAATACCCAATAAATTTAAATTCATTTTTATCTTCTTTTATTTTTTCTTCGGGAAAATCTCCACCGGTTTGAGCCAATAGGTTTATTCCCAAAGAAAAAACAAAAAACACAAATGGTATAATCCGCTTCATTTTTGTACCTATATTATTTTTAATAAAGGTCTGAATAAAAGGAAGAAGTAAAAAACTTCTTCCTTTCAGAGAGAATAATTAATTAATTTTCACATAGTTTTGAATATTAAGAGTGCCTAACGCGGCATCTGAACCGAAACCGGTAGCCGGGGTTCTAGGAACCGCACCGATATTCGGAACAGTTTGAACGACTTCTAATTTTAATTTTGCTTGAGTACCCGGAATTACCTGTATAATTCCGCCCTGTTCAAATGCCGAATAATTAATGTTAATAGAATGAACATCGCCGGTCTCAGATTTAGTAATAGTAAATACTCCAGGAAGAGTTGACCAAGCCCCGTCTTTTACATGTGTCTGCAGACTTACAGTTAAATCTTCTTTGAATTGCACTTTTACACTATCGTACTTAAATAGTGATACAAGTATCGGCGCAACATCTGTTCCGGCGCTTAACCATGTACCGACCCATGCATCTACCTCAACAGCATCAACAGGATTATCGTCCGAACTGCTGCAAGCAAAAAATGTAACTGATAACAGTACAGCTACCGATAGAGAAATAATTTTTTTCATTTTGGTACTCCTTGAATTAAGTTAGTTTAATTTAGCCCCATTTAATAACGTTTGCTGCCCATGCATATCCTATGCCTGCAGCTATCATTGCTATTATAGTTCCGTTTTGTATTTTATTCTGTTCCAAAGCCATATGTAATGATATTATTTGATCAATCTGCCCAACGTGACCTATCTTATTAAGGTATATTGATTGATCTACGCTTAAACCCAGAAGTTCAAGCATATGCAGATACATTGAATATTTAAAATGCAGGACTGCCAGATATCCCAGTTTATTTTTATCAATACCGCTTTTTTCAAACGCTTTATTAATGCATATCATCCAGTTATTCATTGATACTTCATTTAACCTGCTTTTCATATGCCCCGGGTTAAAAACAGTTAATGATTTATATGCCTTATCTACATTCTCCTTAGTAATAGGAATTTCAGTACCGCCGTATTTTACGCCGACATCACGCGAAAGACTTCCGTCGGTAATAACATGAGATCCAAGAAGTAAATTTTTATTAAAATTTTTCTTTAATATTATTGCTCCTCCGCCTGCTCCCAGGTTAAACATCATGGATAAATCTTTATCCGAGTAATCGACAAAGTCGCCGTTTCTATATCCACCGGCTATTAAAACTGTATTAATTGATTCGTCCGAGATCATCATATCCTTTGCGATTTTCATTGCTGAGATAGTAGTACAGCATCTCTGCTGAAAATCTATTGCCCAGGCGTTTACGGCATTTATTTTTTCCTGAAGAAAAATACCTGAAGTGGTCAACGGATATTCCTTCCATTCTTCACCGATATTAATGATCAAATCAATTTCATCCGGATTAATATTACCGTTGCGCAACGCATCAAATGAAGCGTGTACACCCATCATTTGAGTTCCGTCGTTGGGACCGGGAATCGTTTTTTCAATAATTCCTAATTTTGATTTTACCGCTTCAGCTTCCCATATTCCTTTTGTTTGAAGCGCGATTTCTTCGGCGGTGATTTTATTTTCGGGCAAATATATGCCTGTCGAAACAATTCCTATGTTTGGATTATCGGACATTGTCATTAAAGCTCTTTTAGTTTTTTTCTGTCAATTTTTCCGGCATCGTTAGTCGGGAGCGACGTTAAAAATCTTATATGTTTCGGAACCTTATACTTAGCCAATCTTTCAACACAATAATTTATTATGTCCTCTTCTTTTAAATCTGATAATTCATTCTTCACAATAAACGCTTTGCCAGTTTCGCCCCATTTTTCATCAGGTATTCCTATTATTGCCGCGTCTTTAATTTTCGGATGGTTTAATAAGACATGCTCAACTTCGGCCGGGTAAACATTTTCTCCCCCTGAGATATACATATTTTTTATTCTATCGACAACAAACAAGAAACCTTCTTTATCACGCCTTACAATATCACCGGTAAAAAACCATCCGTTTTTAATTGATTCCTTTGTAGCAACATCATTCTTCCAATAACCCGGAGTAACCGTCGGGCCTTTTAATGCGAGTTCTCCGACTCCTTCATTAACAATCTCTTTTTCATCGGCGTCGACAATCTTTGTATTGTAATAAAAGTTCGGAGTGCCAATTGAGCCTTGTTTTCTTATTGCGTCCTGATGATTAAGAGAAGTAACGTTTGGTCCTACTTCAGTTAATCCGTAACCCTGGCGTATTAAAACACCTTTGCTGTGCCATTTTTCAATCAGGTCAATAGGCATAGCTTCGCCGCCTACAACAAGATATCTTAAATTCTTAAGCTCAACTTTTTCAAACATTTCAGAATCGGACATCATTTTAAGCATTGTCGGAACAGCCCACCAGATAGTTATTTTTTCTTCATCCAATGCTTTCAGCATCAATTCAGGATTAAAACTTTTCATTAAAAGAGTAAATGCGCCATGATGAATAAAGGGCGTCATAAGCACATTCCAGCTCCCTGTATGGAATGACGGCGCGCTATTTATTGATCGGTCGGAAGATGTTAAATCAAGTCTCAACTCGGTATTTATACTGTTATAAAACAGCATTTTATGAGTATATACAGCACCTTTTGGAAATGCCGTTGTGCCTGACGTATATAAGATAAATGCGGCGTCATCTTCAGTTATTTCTTCAGTTTGATTGTCATTATTAAATTCACCGTCAAATTCTTCACTTTCAAATCCGGCCAGTATGGATTTTAATTCTTCCAGTAATAATTTGAATTTGATATTTTGATAACAATCCAAAGTTGTTATTTTATTTGCGAATTTTTCTTCTGATATTATTAACATGCAGCCGGCATCGGAGATAATAAAATCAAGTTCGCTTGAGGTTAATCTGTAATTTAGAGGTACTAAAGTAATTCCAAGTTTTTGAGCCACACCAAACAATATTATATATTCAATAGAATTTTCAGCCAGTACCGATACGCGATCTCCTTTTTTAAGATTCATATTATCTTTAAAATATTTACTAAGCGCCGATGCGAGAACATTTACTTTTTTATAAGTAAATGTTCTTCCGGTTTCAAATTCTTTGAACGCTGTTTTATCTTTTGAATAAATTCCCCATTTACCGAACCAATCGAATACCTGCATTTTAATTTTTCCCTGATTTATTTTTCTCTTTAAAATGGATTAGAAGACCAACCAAGGTAGAAATTACAATCGCACAAGAAGAAGCTATGGCAGGATTACGGACATCCCCGACAAGATATTTTGTAAAAACTCCGAATGAGAAACCAAATTCCGAAACAAACAAAGGCATTATATAATAAACTGAGAAATGCGTAAATAAAGCTGTCAATGTTGCATACAAGGGAGCTTTTAATTTAACATCTTTAATAAAGATGCCGAAAAGTATAGGAATAAAAGCCGCTGAGAAAAAAGCGTATACTCCGTTCTGCGCAAATATTCCAACACTGAGTTTCGGGTTTATTAACTGATCATAAGATATTATGAAAGAAATTAATGCGAGCAGAGAAATTACAACCCTGTTAACTGTAATAAGTGAGTTTTCGTTTTTAAGTCTGTGACCAAAAAGAGGCTGAATAATATCTGACGTAATTGAAGATGATACCGATTGAATTAATCCTTCTAATGTTGACATCCCGGCAGAAATTAATCCTAGAATAACCAAAAGACCAACAGCAACAGCAATTTTACCGTCGGAAAATATTTGAACAACATAAGCCGAGACAATACCGTCATTCTTTAACCCAATTCCGTTGACTGTCAGATCAGGAAATGTTAGCCTGGCGTATAAACCTGTTAATACAACCAAAAAGAATAATACTTCAGCTGCAACGCTAACAATTAAAAATTTATTAACGTCTTTGCCGCTTTTTAATAAAAGTGATTTGGTAATAATGTGCGGCTGGCAAACAACAGCAATACCAATAATAAATTGAGCAATAAAAATTTCAAATATATCTCTAAAAAGCGGACTGTTAACATTAGTAATCTTTGTTAAATCAGGATCAATTTCAGTTAGATTATCGAAGAAAGTAGAGATTCCTTGACTAAAATGCTGATAACCTGATGTAAGCAGAATTACAGCTACGACAATCATAATAATTGCCTGAACAGTATTCGTATAAACCATTGAGTTAGCGCCGCCGAACATCATATAACCGAAAACAAAAATCACAATGCTTGCTAAAACATAAATCTCATTAATATTTAATGATTTAGACAAAACCTTTGTTAACGCTACTACTATTAAAACTATAAAGGTAATAAGAAGTAAAGATAAAAAAGCCATAAGCAGTGAATAACCCTTACTGTCATATCTTTTCCCAATCCATTGCGCCAAAGTTAATGCTTTTATTGTCTGCCCGTATTTCTGAAAACTTTTTGTTAGTACTACAAGGGAGATCATAGAACCTAATGGAAAAACGAGTCCGAAAGAAATAAAACCGCTTATTCCGTAATTTGCAATAAAACCGGGATTTATGACAAATGTAGCGGCACTGGTCATTGACGCGGCAAGAGACAGACCTACAGAAACAGGAGAGAAATTAATATTGCCGACCGCATAATCTTTGAAGCTTTTTGTTTTAATAGACCCTTTAACCACAATAAAAATTATAATTGCGGCGTAAGTAATTATTAAAAACCAGGTACCAATTATTTGTTCTGCAGTCGCCATAATATTTACAATTGATTAGTTAATATTTAAAAGCCGCTCCGGCGAATGATAATCCTCCGCCCGAACCTATCATAAAAAACACATCGCCCTTTTTTAATTTTTTATTATTAATCGCGTCTTCTAAAGCAAGAGGAATACATGCGGATCCTGTATAGCCGTAATAATGCATACTGGTTTGAGTTTTTTCCTTTGGCTGCTTTAGAATTTCCATAGTATCCCATATGCTATTTATATTAATTTGAGTAAATAAAAATAGGGCTACATCATTTAAGGATACTCCAGACATTTTTGATAAATCTTCGGCCATGCCTGACCATATTTTAGGATTTAACTCAGGCGGAAATTTTTTCGCGATTGTTAATAAATTTGTTTTTTCTGCAATTACATTCTCGTTTATCGGATGTTTTGTACCACCCGCATAAATTCCCATATAATCGTAATATTCCCCTTTAGTAATAAGCTTGCTCGCAAGATATCCGTTTCCTGAATTTTCTGAAGATTTCAGAATCATGCATCCCGCGCCATCGGCAAATAAATTAACGGTTTTTTTATCGAGCATATTTAAATACTTGCTCATAGCATAAGCGCCAATAACCATAACTGTATTATAATTTTCGTCCGCGCGAATAAATTTAACCGCAGTATCAACCGCTGTAACAAAACCTGCGCATGCGGTATTTATATCAAACGTACCCGCATTCTTCAAATTTAATTTGAATTGAACTTTGGAAGATGTAGAAGGTGAGATATATTCGGGTGTATCGGTAGCGATAATTAACAAATCAATATCTTCGGGATTAACTCCACCTTTTGCCATCGCATTTTTTGCGGCGGCAATGGCTAAATCCGATGTAGATTCATTTTCGCTGCACCATCTTCTTTCAAAAATCTGAACATGTTCTTCAAGCCAGGTGCTTACATTTTCGTTTAAAATTTTATCGAAGAAATCATTTTTAACGATTTTTTCCGGCACGTAAATTCCGGTTGAATGTATAACAGCATTTCTCATAGAATTCCTTTTAAATTACAATACCGCCGTCAACACTTAATGTAGCGCCGTTTATAAATGATGCTTCTTCGCTTGCCAAAAATAAGTATGCATTTGCAATGTCTTCAGGCTGGCCTAATCTTCCGAGCGGAGTTTTTTCTTCCATCATTTGAATTACTTTTTCGGGCATTGCTTTAACCATTTCTGTCGCAATGAAACCCGGAGCAACGGCGTTTACATTAATTCCCTTTCTGCCCAGTTCACGCGCCCAGACCTTTGTCATTCCAATCACACCTGATTTAGTAGCTACATAATTTGTCTGCCCGAAATTTCCATACAAACCGACAACCGAAGAGGCGTTAATGATTTTCCCATATCCTTTTTCAATCATAATTTGAGAAATAATTTGAGAGCAGTTAAAAACCCCTGTAAGATTTACGTTTATAACCTGCTGCCACAATTCGGGCGTCATTTTTTTCAGAGTCGCATCCCTGGTAATCCCTGCATTATTAACAAGAATATCAATTGTTCCGAATTCAGAAATAACTTTCTCAACATTTGTTCTAACGGATTCAAAATTGCTAACATCTACTTGATAGAATGAGACATTAAAACCCTCATTTTTTAATTTGTTTGCAAATTTTTCTCCAATAGAAACATCAATATCCCATACAGCAACAGATGCTCCTTCGTTTAGGAATTTTTCCACAGTAGCGGCTCCAATTCCCTGAGCGCCGCCAGTAATTACAGCTACTTTGTTTTCTAATCTTTTCATAATATTCTCTCAATGTTTTTATCGTTTGAAATTTTTCAAACGTTTAATACAAAAAAACTTGGCTTTACAAGCCATATTGTTCTATTTCAATTTCTTTTCTTCAATTTCCCATTCATCAAGAAAATTTTTATAATGTTTATCCATTAGTTCATAAAACTTTTCCATCTCTACGAGTCTAGATTTTAATAAATCAGCATCTTCAATTTTACGTTTTGCTATTTCAACTTGAAAATGTTTTGCAATTTTCATGTTGTTCCTGATAAGATCAATATTATTTCGAAATGCATTCTCGAAAATTTCAGGCTCAATTTCATAAAAATCTTTTCTGCTTGTGGGGTGCCAAACTCTTCGAATCAGATGTTTATCCCTTAGTCTGCGGGTAATTTGACTGATTGGGCCTTTACTTCTATTAAGTAATTTAGCAATATCTTCCAATGAAACAGGTTCAGAAGAATAGATTAGAAGAGCTACAACGTGCCCCATCAACTTGCTTAAGCCGAATGCTTTATAAGCATGGCCGAAGTTCATTATAAATTCATTTTGAAGTTTTTCTTTTTCTGTCATGTTTTTAGTATTTGAAATTTTCCAAACGTTTGCAATATATAGAATCAGGATATTGATGTCAATATAATTCTATTCTCTTTAAAATTAAAAAGCCCGCTGAAAATCAACGGGCTTAAAAAGTTAATTAAGAAATATTATTAGTTCAGTCCCCTTTTCTCAAGAAGAGCTTTTATGTCGGGATCTTTTCCTCTGAATTTTCTGTAAAGTTCCATTGAATCCTCGGTTCCTCCGGATGAGAGAATATATTTTCTATATTTTTGACCGAGTTCGGGATTTAACACGTTGCCAGTTTCCTTAAATGCCGCGAACGCGTCCGCGTCAAGCACTGCTGCCCAAATATAACTGTAGTATCCTGTTGCATAACCCGGTTCGCTTGAAAATATATGATTATAATACGTGCTTTTATATCTAGGTTCAATTTCACTTATCAATCCTATTTTTTTCATTGCTTCATTTTCAAATTCGATTACATCCCCTTCGAACGGTTTTTCAATTGAATGAAAATCCATATCTAATAATGCCGCGGCAAGATATTCGGTAGTTTCAAATCCTTGATTAAACTTTCCTGATTTTTGAATTTTTTCAATTAATTCATCAGAGATCGGTTCGCCGGTTAAATAATGTTTAGCATATGATTTAAGCACAACAGGTTCCATTGCCCAGTTTTCCATAACCTGCGATGGAAATTCAACGAAGTCCTGCGGAGTAGCTGTCCCCGACAATTTCGGATATGTGCAATTAGATAGTAGACCGTGAATGGCGTGTCCGAATTCATGAAACAATGTATTTACATTATCAACAGTTAAAAGCGACGGTTTATCGGCAGTAGGTTTTGTAAAATTTCCGACATTATAAATTACAGGAGAAATATTCTTACCGTCTTTTTTATACTGTTTACGGAAAGCGTCCATCCAGGCACCGCCTCTCTTGCTTTCTCTTGGATAATAATCGGTATATAAAATTCCTATATGGGAACCGTCGGCGTCTCTTACTTCAAATGTTTTTACATCCGGATGGTAAACAGGTATATCTGTTCTTTCTTCGAAAGTTATTCCGAAAAGATTTGAAGCAAGGTTAAACACACCATTAATTACATTTTCAACTTTGAAATAAGGAGTAAGCTGAGTTTCGTCCAAATCGTATTTTTCTTTTTTTACTTTCTCGGCGTAATGCCACCAGTCCCATGATGCCAATTTAAACTTATTGCCTTCATTATAAATCATCTTCTGCATATCTGCTGCTTCTTTTTTAGCTACATTAAGCGCGGGATCCAATAATTTATTAAGCAGTTCATAAACATTCTTAGGATTCTTTGCCATGTTGTCATCAAGCACATATTCGGCGTAGGTTTTAAATCCGAGCAGGTTAGCTTTCTGAAGTCGGAGATTAACAATCTTTTTAATTATCTCTTTGTTGTCAAGCTCATTATTGTTATTGCCTTTATTTAGATATCCTTTATAAAGTTTTTCTCTTAGTTCTCTTTTTTTAGAATATTGAAGAAAAGGAATCATGCTCGGTTTTTGCAGAGTAAAAACCCATTTATCTTTCAACCTTTTGGCAGCAGCTTCTTCTGCGCCCGAAGCGATAACATCTTCTGTAAGTCCTTCAAGATCATCCTTGTTATCGATTACAAGCTGAAAAGAATTATTTTCTTTTAATACATTTTCGCCGAACTGGAGAGTCAACAAAGAAAGCTGGCTGTTTATCTCTTTAAACTTATCTTTATCTACGGGGTTTAAATTCGCTCCGCCTCTAACAAATCCTTTGTAATATTCATCAAGCAGTTTAGCCTGTTCCGTATTAAGACCGAGATTATCTTTTTTATCGTATACGGATTTTACTCTTTCAAATAATTTGGGATTTAAATTGATTTCATCCCGGTGTTTAGAAAGTTTAGGCGAAATTTCTTTTGAAATATTCTGCAGTTTTTCGCTGGTGTTTGATTCTGTCATAGCGTTAAACACCCTGCTTACCTTTGATAAAAGATTACCTGAATATTCAATAGCCTCAATAGTATTTTCGAATGTAGGTTCGTCGGGATTGTTAATAATAATCTCAATTTCCTTATTTTGCTCTTCCATTCCCTTTATGAATGCCGGTAAATAATGATCCTCATTAATTTTATCGAACGGCGGAGTTGAAAACGGAGTATTATATTCGGCAAAAAAAGGATTATCCATTACACTGTCTCCTTCTGATGATTTGCACGCAAATGAAAAAATTATTAATAACGGTAAAAGCAAAAAAAGATTTTTCATAAATGTTCTCCCCAATTTTATAAAATTACACAGTAATAATAATGAAATGTAATATTCTAAAAAAGGGAAATGACTTTAGTAATATAAATAAATTTATTTTAATAGAATAAATTTTTTAACCGAGACATATTTTGAGTTGGTAAGATAATAGAAATAAACGCCGGATGTCATATTCGCCGCGTTTAATTCAAATGTATAGTTGCCGCTATCAAGATTTGAGCTGATAAGAGTTTTGATTTCACGGCCAAGCATATCGAAAATTTTAAGATTCACAAAATCTTTTTCCGGTATTGAAAATTTTATAATTGTAGAACCGTTAAAGGGGTTTGGGTAATTCTGTTCAAGTGAAAAGTTTGGTGTGATATTTTTAGTTTCTTCAATATCCGTAACAGCATCAAAAGAAAACCAATTTAGATTAAATCCACCTTTTTCTGCAAATAATCTTATAGTCTGCTCCCCGAAGTTTAGATTTACCAATGTCTGCACGGTCTGCCAGAACTGCCAGTTACCTGTAACAGGAATATTTGCCGATGAAAGCACACTTCCGTTATTTATAAAATTTAGTTTGCCTCCTGTATTCGGACTGGCAATTCTATAATTAACAATATAACTCCCCGGCGAAGGAACATTAATATTGTAATCCATCCAATCCCCGTCGTCAATCCATCCAACATTTATTCCGCCGCCTTCGTCAAGCGTATTCTCGGTTTGAATGCCGTTCATATCTGTATAATCCTCAGCTTCAATTTTAGCGGGTATTGTAACGGCGGCAGTTGTTTCGTTTAACAGATTATAAATCTGATCTGTTTCAAAGGTGTTTAGAAATCCTCCGTCATAAGATTGCAGCGAACCCTGATTATAAAAAAGGTTTACAACATCACCTTTGTTAATTGGTGAATTTACATTAAATATTATTGATTTTTTGCCGTTAGGATTCATTTGAATATTGGAGATTTCCAATTCATTGTTATTTGTTAAAACACTAAAATCATTTTTTGAAACGGTTAGGTCATTAATATCTTTTGTGAAAGAAATCTCCAACGATAAACCCGCGTCTAAAATTAAACCGGAATAAAATTCCGGAGCTGATCCTGAAGGTGTATTACCGGAGCTGTTAATTCCAAACTGGTATTCGAAAAGCGGATCATAAATTTCGTCTCCAAAATTAATTGGAATTTGATACATACTTTTTGGCCATGAATGCGGGAGTTTTCCTTTAGGCTGATAATCGCCGAATAATACATCCGTTATGCCCAAAGCTTCTGTTCCCGGCAGCCATGCCGCAATTAATACATCGCTGTAGGGAACAATATTATCGATAATCATTGGTCTTCCCGAGAGCATAATAACAATTACAGGTTTTCCCGATTCTTTAACTTTTCTAATAAGATTTACATCTTCATCCGAAAAATGCAAATCTGTTCTGTCGCCGTTTCCTTCAGCGTATGGCGCTTCGCCAATTACCACCACTGCTGCGTCAGCATCGGAAGGGACATCTCCATTTTCAGAATAAGTTACTGTTGAAGATAACGCGGTAATCTGCAATGCTTCAAAAATTGTTGTTCCTTCGGTTATATCTCCATTCATTCCCTGCCAGCTTATTGTCCATCCACCGCATTGAGTTCCAATATCATTCGCGGCTTTTCCGGCAACAAGAATTTTACTTCCGTCTTTTTTAAGCGGAAGAATATCGTCTTTCTTTTTTAGCAATACCAAAGATTCCCTAACGCATTGACGCGCGACATCACGATGATCCTGATTTCCGAAACTGCCGAGCAAACTGATATCAGAATATGGATTTTCAAATAAACCCAACTTAAATTTTATTTTAAGAATTCTTAATACCGCGTCATTGATTCTGTTATCATTAATTTTTCCTTCGTTTACCAATTCCTTAAATAAATTAATAAACTCCGCGTATTTCCCGGGAACCATAACCATATCAATACCGGCATTAATTGATTTTTCAATATCACCTTTATAATCGCCGGGTAATTGATCAATAGCCGCCCAGTCAGAGACAATAAAACCTTCAAAACCAAGTTCTGTTTTTAGTAAATCAGTCATCAGATATTTCTGACCGTGAAGTTTTTCCCCGTTCCAGCTGTTGTAAGATGCCATTATTGAGCCGACATTATTTTCAATAGCGGCTAAATAACCGGGTAAATGTATGGCTCTTAATTCATCTTCGCTTAATTGAGTATTCCCCTGATCACTACCTTGAGCGGTACCGCCGTCACCTATAAAATGTTTTGCGCAGGCAAGAATTGAAGCGGGATTAGAAAGTAAATCTCCTTGTAAACCTGAAACAGCAGCAGCGCTCATAATGCTCGTAAGTTCCGGAGTTTCGGCAAAACCTTCATATGTTCTTCCCCATCTTTCATCTCTCGGTACGGCAATACATGGCGCGAAAGTCCAATCAATTCCTGTTGCGGCGACTTCTAATGCAGTAATTTCCGCAGCTCTTTTAACAAGTTCTGGGTTATTAGTCGCGCCCAACCCGATATTATGAGGAAAAATTACAGCGCCTTTTACATTGTTATGTCCATGCACCGCGTCGATACCGTAAATCATCGGGATTTTTAACCGGGTTGTTAAAGCTATGCTTTGGTACTCGTCATACATTTGCGCCCATCCGGAGGCGGAATTATTTGAAGGAGCGCTGCCGCCGCCGCTTAGCAATGATCCGAGAAAGTATTTGGATATATCGTTATTGCTGTTTAAAAAACTTCTTCCGGCTTGAGTCATTTGTCCTATTTTTTCATCGAGCGTCATACGCGCAAGTAAATCTTCAGCTCTTTCATTAATACTTTTGGTCGGATCTAAATATGTCTGCGATAAAATATTCACATATCCAGCCGTTAATATCAATAAAATATATAAGTATATTTTCACACAAAGTTTCACTTTAAAAATTCCCGTAAAATTAATTTCCAAATCGTTAAACTACTTCACAGTAATAATATTTTTGATTAAATCCGAATCGGCAGATGAGCTGCCAACAAGTATTTCGTAAATACCCGGTTCATAAGTCCATGCGGCTTTTTCAACGCTGTAATATTTAAGTGCGTCAAAACTTAATTCAAGATTTACAATTTTTGATTCGCCTGGAAGTAAAAATACTTTTTCAAATTTTTTAAGTTCTTTTAATGGTCTTTCGGTTTTATTTGTTTTATCGCTTACATAAACTTGAACAACTTCACTTCCTTCTTTATTTCCTATATTTGAAACGGTAAGAGATACATTAATTTTTGAATCTGCGGCATTTACATTAATGCCGCTTAATTTGAATTGCGTGTATGATAATCCGTAACCAAAATGGAACAAAGGTTGAATATTATATTTATCAAAATGCCTATAACCGATAAACAAACCTTCGCCGTAAAATATTTTCCCGCCGCTTCCGGGGTAATAAGGATAAGCGGAACAATCTTCCCATTTTTGAGGAATTGTATAGGGGAGTTTTCCCGAAGGATTTATTTTCCCGACAAGAATATCGGCAACAGCTTTTCCGCCTTCCTGACCGGGAAACCAAGCTTCTAAAACAGCGCTTGTTCTTTCGATCCAATCAGACATTAAAATTTGTCCGCCGTTATTTAAAACAACTATAACATTTTTATTTACTTCCAAAACTGAGTTAAGTAATTTCAGCTGATCTTCGGGAAGATTTAATTCCTTTCTGTCAAAGCCTTCGCTCTCAAAAAAGTCGGATGTACCTAAAAACAAAATTGCGACATCGCATAATTCAGCTGCTTCAACCGCGGCAGAAATCAATGTATCCTCGAGAGTTATATATCCAAGTTTAAATACCGCGTCACCGGCGTCTTCATAAAACTCAATTTTGATATCGTATTCTTTCCCTTCTTCAAGATTAATATCAAACCCATCGAACATTGCAGCGTGATTTGTCCAGTTATCTATTATTAACTTATTATTCAAATATAATCTTACACCGTCATCGCTAACGGTTCCAAGTTTTATATTTCCGCTGAAAGGCGCTATAAGTTTTCCCGTCCATCTAACGGAATAATTGTCTTTGCCTATTTTAGGATCTGGACCGCCGGAACCCCATAAAAAATTTAACTGCTCATCGACTCTAACGATCTGAGGCGGACCTTCCAAATTTGGGTTTGTGAAATATTCAGCTTTTAAGCCTTTTACATTTTGTGAATTAAAATTACATGACAAATATTCGGATGATAAAACTTCTATCTGGCCTTCTGTCCTGCTTCCCTGTGCATAAACCAGCTGAATGTCTGACGGCATGATATTTTTTAAAGCTTCCAACGGGCTAATTGAATTAATTGGATTTACCTTAGAGCTTCCGCCGCCGCCGCTTATATTTACAGCGGCATTAGGTCCCAGAACCGCAATTTTTTTATAAAGATCTAAATTAATAGGCAGAATATTATTTTCATTTTTTAACAGCACTATACTTTCGGAAGCTGCATGAAAAGCTTTTTGGAAACTGGTTTTAAGAATTTCGTCTTCATTTAGGTTATTAGTTGATTTTAAAAAATTAAATTTGCTGATAACTCTAAGTATTCTTTTGACTTTATCATTAATAACATTGATATCAACTTCACCATTTTCTATTAATTCATATAAAGTATTATTTAGAAACTTTCCGTTTGGCATCTCCAGGTCGATTCCGAAGTTTGCTGTTCCCTTGGTTGAATGCACAGCTCCCCAATCCGAAACAACAAATCCTTTAAATCCCCATTCATCTTTTAATATTTTGTTAAGAAGAAAATCATTTTCGGCACAGTAAATTCCGTTTAATTTATTATATGCCGCCATTACAGTTGAAACATTTGCTTCTTTTACAGCGGCTTCAAATGCGGGGAGATAAATTTCGCGAAGTACACGTTCATCTACTTCGGCACTTATTGTCATTCTTTCAAATTCCTGATTATTAACCGCAAAATGTTTAATCGAAGCAATAACTCCGTTTTCTTCAACTCCTTTTATGTATGATACGGCAAGCCTTGAGGTTAGATACGGATCTTCGCCAAAACTTTCAAAGTTTCTTCCGCCGTGAGGTGTTCTTACAAGATTTACGCATGGCCCCAATATCATATTACGGTCTCTCATCATTGTTTCATTTGCGAGAGATTTGCCGATAGAATTAATAAGATCAACATTCCATGTAGCGGCCATAGCAATTGAAACCGGGAAAGCGGTAGCTTCATCCCAGCGCACGCCTACGGGACCGTCTGTCATTTTTATTTCAGGAATTCCTATTCGTTCAATAGGTTTAGAAGCAAAACCAGTACCTCCAAGCAGATTAATTTTTTCTTCAAGTGTCATTTTAGCTAGAAGACTATCAATTTCAATTTCATTTTGTTCATTAATATTTTGTGCCGATAAAACAAAGTTCACCGAAAGAATGAACATTAATATCCATCCAAAGTTTTTCATTTGTCACTCTTTGATTTATAGTTTTGATTTAGCGAGTTATTTTTTCTGATAAACCCGCACAAAATCAACTTCCATTATTTGAGGAAAGGAAGTCGAAAGATTAGGACTGCCGGGCCAGTTGCCACCTACGGCAACATTAAGCAGCATATGAAATTTTTGATCAAAAGGAGCCGGGTATGGGTTACTTCCTGAAAACCAATTTTTCTGTGTAAGATAAATTATATCGTCTACATACCATCTAAACTCGCCTTCTTCCCAATCAAGACGGAAAACATGAAAATCATTAGAGAAATTTCCCGTCGGTAGTTTATACGAAGAACCTGAATGCGTATTATTAGGAAATGTTCCGCCGTAATGCAAGGTTCCGTATACACGCTCAGGTTCATGTCCAAGCAATTCCATTATGTCAATTTCGCCGCTTGCAGCCCATCCGCCGTAAACCCAGTCAGTTGGAAGCATCCAAATTGCCGGCCATAATCCTTGTCCAAACGGAAGTTTTGCTCTGACTTCAATTCGTCCGTATTTCCAATCGCCTTTATTTAATGTCCTCATTCTTGCTGAAGTATAATCTCTTTTGCCTTCATTGCCTGAATAATTTTCTTTTAACGCTACAATAAATAATGAACCATCTTTTACATACGAGTTTTCAGATCTTGCTGTATAATACTGCAATTCATTATTACCTCCACCATTTGCATTTACTTCATGTTCCCATTTCTTATCATTTATAGAAGTTCCTTCGAACTCATCATTCCATATTAAATTATAACCAGGAATTTCGGTAACAGAGGATGAATCGGAGGGATTATCATCACCTGAACATCCGCAAAATGTGCAAGAAGCTACGAATAGATTCAGCATAATTATATTTTTTATCGTTTTCATATTTATTTCAATTTTAGTTTTTCTAATTCATTTATAATTAATGCAGCAGCACCCAATACAGCGGCGCTGCCTTCATCTAATCCCGAAGGCATAATTGTAACCTTATTTTTCATAATGTTAAGTGTGTTCGCATTCATATATTTTTTAACCGGTTTAAAAAGTAAATCACCGGCTTCGACTAATCCCCCAAATAGAAATATAGCTTTCGGACTTAAGTAAGCGATTGAATTAGCAAGTGCTTTGCCAAGTATTTCGCCTGTTTTTTCAAAAGCAAGCATAGCTACCTTATCTTTTGCGGCTGCAGCTTCGAATATATTTTTTGCGGTTAATTTTTCATAAGGAATTTTTGTCAACAAACTTTCGCAGTTTAAATCAGACAGAATTTCAAAGGCTGTTCTTTTTAAGCCCGGTGCAGATACATATGTTTCAAGACAACCTTTTCTGCCGCAGCCGCATAATCTGCCGTTTTCTTTTACAATTACGTGTCCAATTTCTCCGGCGAATCCATCGTGACCGTATACTAATTTACCGTCAACAATTAGCCCGCTCCCAAGTCCTGTTCCTAAAGTGATAAATATAAAATCATTTATTCCTTTCCCGTTGCCGAAAATCATTTCCCCAATTGCCCCGGCATTAGCGTCATTTGTTAATGCGACCGGGCATGAAATTAATTTTTTAAGTTCCTTTTTTACATTAACCGTACCCCATTTTAAATTAGGTGGCGATTCAATATACCCATTGAAGTAATTAGCATTGGGCGCCCCGATTCCGATTCCGATTATATTTAAATCTTTTTTAACTTTTTTAACCGTTCTCAGAATATTCTTAAATAGAGCTGAAATAGGTTTCCCGGAATTTGTGGGGCATGATCCTTTATGAATTAATTTACCATCAGGTGTAACCAGACCGTATTTTGTATTAGTACCGCCGATATCAATACCAAGAACCGCGTCATGTTTATTATAATCGGACAATTAAAACCTCACCTTTGAACCGCTTATACCGTAATATCCAATATACAAATAGCATAATAAAGGCAGAATGAAAGCGAGCTGAATTCCGATTGAATCGGCTAAAGCGCCCTGCATTAAAGGAATAATTGCACCACCTACAATCGCCATAATCATTATACCTGAGCCTTTCTTTGTGTAATTTTTCAGATTGTTTATTCCTAAAGTAAAAATTGTAGGGAACATAATTGAATTCATTAAACCAACGGCAAGAATTGTAACCATCGCGATATGCCCGGTTGTTATAATTGTAATAAATATTAATACAACCGCTCCGAATGAATTAAAGGCAAGCAGTTTTCCGGGCTTAATTTTTTGAAGAAGCGCAGATCCGATAAAACGTCCTACCATTGCCGCACCCCAATAAAAAGCTACATATTTACCTGCTTCAGCCTCAGTAAATCCTCCGATTTTTTCATCACTTAAAAAATTAACAAGGAAACTTCCGATTGAAACCTCAGCGCCGACATAAACAAATATAGCGACCGCTCCCAGAACAAGGTGTTTTATTTTCCAAATGCTTTCAATTTTTAATTCGCCGTTATCATTACCTTCCATTCCCTCAATTTCAGATTCATTTATTTCAGGTAATTTAAAAAACGAAATCACTACGGCCAATAAAATTAGAGCAAATGCAAGTCCTATATAGGGTAATTGCACCGACGAAGCTTCAGCAAGTTTATATGCTTCAAGATCGCCTACGGACATAGCGGCAAGCTGGTCGACAGACTTAACGGCAACAGAAAGTATAAGAACACTTCCGAAAATAGGACCGACAGTTGTTCCTAAGGAATTAAACGCCTGCGTCAAATTCAATCTGCTTGAGGCAGTTTCAGGTTTGCCAAGCACCGATACATAGGGATTAGCGGCAACCTGAAGAATAGTAATTCCAACTGCAAGAATAAAAAAAGCGAATAAGAACAGGCTGTAAATTCTCATTGCAGCGGCAGGGTAAAAAAGCAACGCGCCAATTCCCGCAATTAATAATCCAGCAATTATTCCTTTTTTATATCCTATTTTTTCTATAATTGCACTCGAAGGCAATGATGCCATAAAGTAGGCCGCGAAAAATACAAATTGCACAAGCATTGCTTCAGTGTAATTCAATTCAAATATTGCTTTCAAATGAGGAATAAGAATATCATTTAGACTAGTTAAAAATCCCCACATAAAAAATAATGAGGTAAGAACTATTAGTTCTTTTTTATATGACGTTTGTGAGGAAGAGGAATTCTTGTTTTCCATTAATTCTCCAATTAGAGTAATGCAATAAACCTTAAGTCAAATTCTATAATTATTTATAACTTTTAATAACAAAGACCATAATTAATTTTAAATAGGGGATCATAATTTTCATCATCTTTATTTACTGGAATCTGGGACATATCTTTCGGCCAGCTATGGGATAATCTCCCTTTAAAATTATAGTCACCGAATAAAACGTCAGCCACTCCCTGACCTTCGGAACCCGGGAGCCATGCGGCAACAAATGCATCGGCCAATTCCAAAGCGGAGTTTATTATTAATGGTCTTCCTGACAGCAGTACAACAATTACTTTAGCGCCGCTATCTTTCGCAATTTTAATAACATTAATATCGTCTTCGCTTAAAGCTAAATTTTCCCTGTCTCCGAACATTTCTGCATATGGTTTTTCACCGACAACAACAATACAATAATCAGCTCCATGCGCGTTAGATGCATCTTCCGAATAAGTTATTTCCGTACCTTCGGGGGCAGAATTTTTAAATGCATCTAGAATGGTTGTTCCGCCGCTTATAACATCACCAACTTCTCCCTGCCATGAGATAGTCCATCCACCGCACTGCATTCCAATATTATCGGCACCAGTTCCCGCTAAATGAATTCTTTTTGCTGATTTTGAAACCGGCAATGTGTTATTTTCATTTTTTAACAATACTAATGATTCTCTTACACATTCTTTCGCGATATCTCTATGTTCTTTTGAACCGATTTTTGATAACAGTTCTTTATCATGGGTTAATTTATTAAACAAGTCCAAATCATATTTAACGTTTAGAATACGAGTTACCGCGTCATCAATTCTTGACATCGGGATTTTATTTTCTTCAACGAGTTCTTTTGTATACTTAATAAAATCGAAATAAGTATTTTTTGTTATAGGCCCGTTATCGGTTTCTTCTACTACTCCCTGTTCTCTTGGTCCGTTAGGTATCATAATCATATCCATACCTGCATTAATACAAATCTCAATATCGCTTTTATAATCGCCCGGCAGCTGATCAATTGCGGCCCAGTCTGAAACTATAAATCCTTTGAATCCTAATTCATTTTTTAATACATCCGTTAGCAGATATTTATTTCCATGCATTTTAATTCCGTCCCAAGTATTATAAGAAGCCATAATAGAACCTGTATTTTCTTTAATTGCTTGAATATAACCGGGCAGATGAATTTTTCTTAATGTTTCTTCATCAACTTCGGTATGACCTTGATCTTTACCGTTGGTAGTGCCGCCGTCTCCCATATAATGTTTTGTGCATGAAAGTACAGCATCTTTGGCAGACAGGTTTCCATTTTCAAAGCCTTTAACCGCGGCTGCGCCAAGTTTGGCGACAAGTTCGGGATCTTCGCTGAAGCTTTCGTATGTTCTTCCCCATCTTTCATTTCTTGCGACTGCTACGCAAGGAGCAAATGTCCAATGAATACCTGTTCCTGCAATTTCTTCTGCTGTAGCTCTTGCTGATTTCTCAATAAGCTCGGGGTTTTGTGTGCAACCCAATCCGATATTATGTGGAAATATTACAGCTCCGTCAACATTATTATGTCCGTGCACAGCGTCAATTCCAAACAGCAAAGGAATTTTTAATCTTGTTTTGCCGGCGTATGTCTGCAGCTGATCGCTAACGTTGGCCCAGCCTTGCGGAGTTATATCGCTTATTTCGGATCCTCCGCCCCAGAGCACGGAACCAATAGCGTATTTTTCAATATCATTAAAATCTTCAAACGCGGAATAATCCACCTGTGTCATTTGACCTATTTTTTCCTCTAATGTCATTTTAGACAGCATATCATCAACAAATATTTCTTTTGGATTATTGTTTAGCGGCGCACAGATAACTAAAGTCAATAATATAAGTGTTAGGATTGTAACAGAATATTTTTTCATATAAACCTCAAATATTGCGGTAATTTTTGTTTTCATTAACATATTTATTTTAACAGCATTAGTTTTTTAACCGAGAAATTTTTCTCCCCTTGCAGCGAGTAGAAATATACTCCGGAACTTAAGGATGATTCATTAGCGCCGTTTCCGTTCCATTCATATTTATGTTCACCGACTGACAGTGATCCTAAATTTTCCGTAACAATATTTCTTCCGAGTGAATCATAAATTTTCAGTTTAAGATTCTGTTCGGAATTAAGATAGAACTTAATGATAGTGGTGTTATTAAACGGATTTGGATAGTTCTGCAATAATTCAAAATCATCGGGCAATGATTTATTAATATTTATATCCGTAGTACCATGGTCAACAATAATACCGTTAATAATAGCGTTTCCGGTCTCTTCAGGGAAATATAAATCTATTACCTCGTCGTTAACTTCAATAGAAGCTTCAATATCAAAGGCCTGGTTTTTTCCAACCTCCGAATAAATATCTAAATTATCTTTCAACAATCTGCCTTCGGCAACGACATCAAAAATTCTTCTGCCGGATTCGTTAAATTCATTTTCGGCAAACATAAGTTTAATATTATATGTACCGTTTTTAACACGTATTTTATAGGCGGCCAAACCATTTAATTCATATTTGTAAATATTTCCATCCGAAGTTCCTCCGATAATAATATTCTGCGGCCACATTTTGCCGCTTCCGTTAGAATATCCGTATTCGGTTGAGCTGCTCCATTCGATGTCGGAATTAAATTCTCCTAAACTAGAACCGCCGGCATTAATTTTTACAGGTAAAAAAAGTTCGTTAATCTGAATAATTGAAATAGCTTTTAAAGCCATTTTATTTGGAATAGATTCATCGTCGGTTATGTTTTGAATTATAATATTGTATGTAATATCGGGGTCATAATTCTGCGTATGCAGTAAAACGCTTTTCGAATCTTCGTTTAAGTTTGCGCTTATTACTTTAACACCGGGAATTGTATAATTTGATACAGTTTCAGCGATAGGTTTATTGATTTCTTCTGAAAACATTACGGTGACTGTATTGTCAAAATTCTCTCGTGCCCACAGAATATTTGGTTTTCTGTTGTCGGATAATCCAATATTGGTTTCATCCGTTAAGCATAATATTAAATAACCGTCCTGCAGCACAGCGTTTTCCTGTATAAAATCGGCCTGATTCCCGCCGAATGTATGAGTTGCTTTTTCCCATCTGTTTTTATCCCATGAATCAAAATCATCTTTCCATTGAAATGAAAAGTTGCCGGATGTTCCCGTATTACCGCTGCCAGGAGTGTAGGAAGAATAGCTAACCCAATCGTAATAAGATCTTGCCGGAAGGAAGTCATCATTCCAATATCCAACCCAGCCAGTATAGACCGGATTCCATATATTCATCATTATTTTTTGTTCATGAACAACTGATTTTACAAAATCGCCTGTCTGCCTGTAAACTTCTTCGTTATCAATAAACCAAGCGATATAATCCGGAGTCCATTCAAAGGCATAATCATGAAAATCAACAAAAGGATTAAAAGCAACGTAGTTGTTTCTTACATGATTCTGCTGACCGGGAGTAATTGTATTAAACTGCACCAGGTTTGTATACCGTCCAATCGCTTCAATATCAATTTCGTTCCATTCCGCAGTACTAGAAATTTCATGATAGGTAAAAAATGACGATACAACGCCTTCCCTATTAGCAGGTTTGAATCTGACTTCAAACCTGCCGTAGGTATAATTCTCTTTAGTTCTATATTCGGCGCCTTTATAATTTTTACCGTAAGTAAAAGATATAGTTATTGCCGCAGCTGCAATTAACAGCGTTAAAAACTTCATGATATACCTTTACAAAATTCGTAATAGTCCGGAATCAATTAGAAATTAATACCAACTGAAAATTTCTGTACATTGCTTAGCCTGCCGAAATCCGAATACGCGTAATCGAAAACAATATTTACGTTCCCCAAAAGGTGCTGTTTAATACCGGCGCCGAATGTAAATGATTCTTCGGAATCATTAAGAAACAGAGATTTATACCCGCCTCTTAAATAGAAAATATTTTTGAATGAATATTCTCCGCCAAGATTTATACTTTCATAATCATTGTTTGGATGAGCGGCGTCAACATCAAGCACAAGGTGATGAACATCTCCTAAATCAGGTTTATACGATACACCAACCTTAAAGTTAAGAGGTAAATCCCACAAATCAGTTTGAAGGTTTGCCGGTATACGTCCGTTGTTGCCGGTAGTTGCCTGATCAGGATCATATAGAACAACAGCGGTTGTGCCGTCCAAGCCCATCTTAGATCCGAAATTTGAAATTGCCATTCCTAATGTAAAACCTTTAAACGGAGTGTTATAAAGTACTCCCAGATCAATTGCCAATGCGTAATCGGACATATTCCAGATACCCTGGTAAATAACTTTTGGGTTAAGACCAATTGAGAAATTATCTGTAAGATTTATTGCCCATGCAATACTGAACATTGCGTCGGTAACATTAAATATTTCGCCCGTTCCGTTAGGTTCGTCAATTGTGGTTACCTTCATATCGCCGTAATCCGAAGAAATAAAGCTCAAACCAATGGCGCCGTATTCTCCAAGATTTAAACTGCCTGCTAAAAAATTGTATTTAAGATCGGCGACCCACTCGGTATGATCAATTATAAAACCGCTGTTTTGAAGTCTCGCCAAACCGGCTGGATTCCAAAAAATAGCGCTTGGATCATCAGCAACGGCGACAAACGCGCTTCCCATCGAAGAAGCACGAGCGCCTTGACTAATTGTTAAAAACGCCGCGGCGGTTGTTCCCCTTTTAGAGACATCCGAAACAAAATTTTGTCCAAAATTAAATCCGGAAACAGCAAGAATTATTATACATATTTGAAAGAGAATCTTTTTCATATTATTACCAAATTTCTTATTTGATTATTGCAAATTTTCCTATTTGTGTACCAATGCCGGGCGCATCAACATGATATATATATAAACCGAACGCAACATCCATTCCGTCATCCGAAACTAGGTTCCATGTAACGGTTCCGTCTGTTGGCGTTGTGTTTTTATATAATGTTTTTATCAACGAGCCGGTAACAGTATATATCCTAATTGTACAATCAGATGGAAGATTGATGAAATCTATTCGTCTTTCACCTCTGCCGGTTTGATTTAAATTTCGTTTTTCCCATTTGTTTGTGGCTATATAAGGATTAGGAACAACAGAAATTTTGTCTAAAGCACCTTTAGCAATTTCTTCGTCAATTTTTGACGAATTTGTTGTAAAAGTAAAATAATCGCCAGTAGCAAACTGCTTACTAATTTTAACCAAAAATACATCGCCGGCTTCAGGGTATCTTGGCTGAAAGCCCATTCCTGCTGGCTGGTAATATGTAATTCTCCAGGTTAGTCTAAAGTCGGTTCCCACTCTTTCAATTATAGAAATTTCATCCCCAATTGATAAAGTTTTATCGCCGTTATTATCAAATACCTCGGCTTCAACAGTTTTTCCTGAAGTAACATTTATAACTTCGAAATTAATCGGAATTTTAAAGAAAGGAGTTATTGCTTTTTGTTCAGCATAAAAATGAATTTCATAATCGGCCGGCCATTTAACATTTTTTGCGGGAGAACTTTGATCGGCAAATACATTCATTGTTAAATTACTGCTTCCTATTAACCAACCTGTTTCAGAATCAATTACAGCTACAGTTGTATCATTATTAATAGAAATTGTCATACCGTCAAACGGAGTACTAAATTTGTTTGCCCCAATTTCTGAAGAATTAACTGACATTAAAGTATCTGTAGCTGATCCTGCGGTTCTAATAATTTTATATTTTGTTGTATTATATTTTTGTTCATTACCAGCCGACTCAAAAAGAATTTTATAAACAGCGTTATCTTTTATTTCATCCGCGCTAAGTAATCCTACAATTAAATTACCGGTACCAATACCGTTTTCAACTTTTTCGAAGTTTCCGTTAACCTGAGGCGGAATATAACCGGCCGCAGGCGCGTTAGGAGTAACAACCGCACAGTTATAATCAACAAATTTTAATACTCCCGAAAAATCCTCAGAAATAATTTTTGTACATTCCGAAGGGACCAAACCTTTAGTTCCAAACGAAGGATCGCCCTGATCATAAGAAACTACGGCGTAATAATATTTCTGTCCGTTTACTACATCTTCATCAACATATGAATGCTGCAGACCGGTTTCATTGCCTCTCCAGAAACTAGCGCCGTTTATTCCAACGGGATCGGGACCGTAAATGCCGTCAATTTTATCGAATTGAGCAATAGGTTTCCAGAATTTTGCTTCCCCTTTTGAATCGGTAATAACTTTGATATCGTTAAATTCCGGTTCGGTGCTTCTATAAATCAAATACCCTTCAAAATCTTTTTTATACCCTTGAGTCGGATCATTATTTTCAAATCCCAGGAAAGGATCTCTTGATTCTTCAGCTGAATTATCCCAATAAATAAATACTTTTCCGTCGCCGGGAACTGCTTTAACTATCGGTTTAAGAGGAGGTTTTGAAAAATTATAATTGGCATTGTAAATCTGCTGTACGGTCTCTTTATTAAAAACCATATCATCAAAATTATTGCCGAAAACCAGGGCCATAGAAAATCTTTCTCTTAAGTTCTGGCTCAACGGGAAAATACCGGATGCAAAAACCATACTTATATTTGCTCTTTGCAGAGAGGTATCATAATTAGCCTTCTGCATTCTAAGCCACATTTGCTCATCATCTTTAGGCCATCCGCCGCCTGTGCCGCCGTCTCCAAGCCTGTAAATTGATAAACTTGTCAAACCAATTTGATCTGATTCATCTTTATCAGTTTTATCAAAATTTGGTTCACCGTCGGTTGGAAGTCCGTCACCTTCACCTTTGTCCGGTCCAATATATTGAGGATCAAACGGACCGACACCGTCTTCTCCCACATCGTTATTTAAAGGTTCATTTTCGTCAGCATCCCATTCGCCGTTACCGTTTAGATCCAGATATGTTAACCAGTCATTGTCGTTATCAATACCGTCGTCTCTGCGTTCGTCAATCATACCATCTTCATCGTCGTCAATTCCGTTTGTAGCGTCGCCGGGACTTTCAAGATAAGCATAGCCGTAATAACCTGTAACAAATCTTCCAGGCGCTCCGAATCCGTCGTCGTCAAAAGCATAGGCTAAATCTATTTTAGTATCAAATGAAGCGTTATCGTCGCCATTATCTCCGGAACCGCCAACACCGGTATCAGTATAGAAACCGAAATAAGTTTTCTCATAATTTCTATCGGAAATATTTACTATATCATAATGCCAAAAAATTATATCTTCGGCTAAAACATGCGACCATTGAAAACCTCTAACTTCAACCCTAAGACCTAATCCTTTACGGTTATGATCGGATTCAATTGGGAAATAATTATAAGGCGGCCTTGAAAACTCACCGTCTTTTGAATCATCCATTACATAGAAAGTTTCAAAATCAGCGTTATTAACTCCTCTACCGAAATAGCCGTACCAGAAACCGTTCCATTCCGATGTTATATTAGGAAGCGCGCTAGGCCAGGCTTCGGGCCATGAAGTCGGATCATTGTTAATTGCAGGTTTTTCAGAAGAAGGGTATGTATATCCGGGTACCGGTTCCAAGCCCCAAACTTCTCCTGTTACGGGATCTTTATCCATCCATTCTCTATATGAAGTTTCAAGAGGATGAACAATTCCCCCATTAGTTTCAATTTCGGACGCGATTAGAACACAAACCCCGTCAAGATAATTATGCCCACTTCCTTTAGGCCACTCACCCGAAGGCGAAAAAGGCCATTGAGCAACTTCGCCGTTATTATAAAAAAGTGTTCTTACAAGGTTTCCGTCCATAGTACCTTCTCTGCGGTATTGAACGTTTCCGTAATCCTCACTTCTATATTTTAATGTCTGTTCTGTTGCCTGGGCAAACAAAGTATTAAAAGACACTATAAAAAATGAAAAACAAATTAATTTACGAAACATTACTTCCTCCGTATTGCAATAGCATTTCACCCGCATAAGGCAGGTTGGTTAAAATCCGAAACTTAATCCCAATCTTATTTGTCTTGGAGCAGAATACATTTGCGGATTGTTAATGTATTCTTCAATAGTATTTAACCCCACAATATCACCGGCAAATTTTGTATTTAAGTCTGACGTTGCACGACCAGTAGTGCCGTACACACCGACTTCGTTTTTAATATCAAACAGATTATAAACTAAAAGATATGTATGAACATTCAGGCCGAAAACATCAAAAAACTTATCAGCTTTTAAATCAACATTAAGATAGGTTGGTTTTCTTCCGCCGTTTTCAAATCTAACTCCGTTGGAAATTTGAATATCCTCTGTATACGGCATACCAGAACCATACTGCAGTATTAATCCTATAGTCCAGTCTCCCGGGGTTCCAATAGTGGATGAAAGATTAAATGTAGAACGCTGATCCCAATTTAAAAGAACAACTTTCTTTTCAGATTCAACGGGCGGGTTCGACTGATTATCGTTATAAACAGAAAGCGGATCGGATGAATTACCTTCTGCTATTTGATAGGTATAATCCATTTTTACACCGAAATAATCAGCAAATCTTTTTTCGAGAGTAAGAATAAATCCTTTTACGTTTCCGTAATCTCTATTAATAAATCTCGCGTACTTAAATCCTTCATAAGTATTTATTATTTCAGTACCCAGCAGGTTTCTAATATCACTGTAATAAACAGTTAAGTCCAGAGATACATTAGGGAAAATTACCTGCTGAAGTCCAAGTTCATACTTGATTGTTTTTTGAGCGTCAAGATCAGGATTGCCTGCAATAGAAGATAAACTTTGACCTTGACTGATTATATATAAATCGTTTCTATAAAGATTTTCAAAGTTAGGTATCTGGAAAAAATGTCCGTATGAAAAATATATCGCGCCTTTTTCTGTTATGGGGAATGAAACTCCAATCCTCGGACTTACCTGCTGTTTAGCAGATACGCTTCTTGTTTGCCCGGCTCCCGGGAAATTCGGATTTGGCGATACTTGATACGGATTTCTTAAATCAACAGGTAAAACATCATTAGCACTGAAATAGTCAAATCTAAGTCCCGCATTAATCACCATAATATCATATTCCATTTTATCCTGAATGTAGGCTGAAATTTGATAAGGTGATTTTGTAAACTTTTGATTCTGATCCGTGCCTTCGTTTCTATAACCGAGATCGAATAACAGATTTCCGTTATCGTCAACCTGTCCTTCTTTAAGATTCACGATATTTTTCCAATGGTTGAATATATCGTGGTATTGTCCTTCAACCCCTATTTTCACCTTATGTTCTTTTGAGACCTGGGATTCAAGGCTCCATAAACCTATGTATGATAGAGTGTTTCTTTGATATCTATCGCTTTGATTACCGCCTGTTCTGAACGTATAATCTGATTGCGCTGCTCCCTGTGACGGCTCAACATATCTTGAATCATATTCATCTTCAAATAGGTAGCCTTTAAATCTGTATAAATTTGAAGATAATTTTAAGGAAGTTATTGTGTTCTGCGACGGATAATACGAAATCTGAAAATTATGAATAAGATTATTATTAAAATGAGTTCTTATTCCATCGGGTGTCCATTTATATGCGTGATCATAATATTTGTTTTTGCTGTCGTCCCAGAACAAGGAATAACTGAATTTTATATCAGGCAAAATGTATGTAAGTTTTCCGTTAAACGAATACTTTTTACTTGAATTCATTAAAACATTTTCGCCGTCGCCGGAAGGTAGAAAAGGATTAGAGTCATAAATATTATAGACTCTTTTACCGTAATAGTATCCGTCGTCATTTAAGAAACGTCCGGTTACGAAAAAATTAAGTCCATTTAAAACTTGTGTAGGTCCGCTTAGGTTAAATTGAAAATCCTCAATTCCGTCGGTGCTGAATTTATTAAGGTTTTGAAATATCTCTGAATTATTGGAATAATAAGAACCGAAATAACCGGAGACAAAACCTTCGTATTTGCTTGAACCTTCCTTTGTAACAATATTAACGATTCCCGAAAGAGCTTGTCCGTATTCAGCGTTGAATGTACCTGAGATAACTTCCAGTTCTCTAACGGAGCTATTTTCAACAGTAATTGAATTATCGCCGCTGAATACATCGGTAACAGGAATACCGTCAATCAAATAAGAAACTTCGTTTGATCTTCCGCCTCTAAAGTGACCATCTACGACTCCAGCCTGAAGATTTATAACACGGTCGATATTATCAACCGGCATAAGCTCAATATCGGATGATGAAACGGTTGCTTTGGTCGAGGTTAAATCCTTTGTAATCATAGGTCTCTCAGCAACAACAACAACTTCCCCTGCAAGTTCAATTGATTCAGGATGCAGAACAATATCCATATATGTTGTCTGATCAATTTTAACAATTACTTGTTCAACGATAGTTTTCCTATATCCAACCGCTGTAGCGGAAATGGTATATTTTCCGGGTGTAATATTGTTTATATAATAATATCCTTCTATATCAGTTGCCGCGCCGAAGTAAGTACCGTTTACAATAACATTAGCTCCGATAAGTGGCTCGCCTGTATCGCTGTCAGTTATAATTCCGGATATTTTACCAGTCTGCCCGGCATAGGCAATGGATAACAAAGAAAAAAATATTATATAAAAAAGAAGTGTCCGGCTGTAAGTAATATTTATTTTATTCATTTTCTTTTTTCTTTTTATTAATAATTGGGGCACTTATTTAATAAAGTGCCCCTTTCACCACAATTAATTACCGGGTTGTATTCCGGTAAGAGTAACTATTTAATTAATAACATTTTCTTTGAACTTACAAAATTATTTGCCGTAATCTGATAAATATAAACTCCGCTTGACAAATTACCTGCATCAAAGCTAAAATTATGTGTACCAGCCTGTAGGAAATTATTATTTAATACAGCAACTTCCTGACCAAGCACGTTAAATATTTTTAAAGTTACAATTCCCGATTGAGGAATACTGAATTTTATATTAGTAGTCGGGTTAAAAGGATTAGGATAATTCTGGTATAAAGAATAAGAACTTGGAAGAGTTTCGGTATCTTCTACATCAACTGTCATTTCAGTTCCGATCCATGTATACACCCAACGGGAAACATCCTGATAAGATTTATCTTCATTTTTAGGAGAATATGTTAAAATACCTTCTCTTGAACCAGTAGCGTCGGCGTCATTAATCGCGAAATCTATTTTGATTCTTTTGCCGACTCTAGGAGAAAATAATGCATCGTCGGGAGTTGCCGCAGCTGAAATTTCGGCAAATGAGAATTTACCTTCAACAGTATATCCTGAAGGGAATTTTTCAACCCAAGCATAATCTTCACCTGGTCTAGCTAATAAATAATCACCGATTGTGCCAATAATAGCGCTTTCTTTATTAAATCTGAATTGATAATCAGGTTCTTCGCCGCGTTTTAAACTTGTATGCGAAGGACCATGCCAGTCATATAATGCTATAAATAAATCGGCCGCGTCTCTTAAATAAGATGCAATTGTAGAATCGCTTGATACGATATCATCATTTACATTATAAGCTACATATAGGTATTCTCCGTCCATTGCAACGTAAGCATCTGCAGAGGCATCGTTATCGCCGTCAATTACCTGGTTGGTAACAATTGAACCGCTTCCGTCAGAAGAATACATTCTGAAAGGAGTTATACCGCTCCATTCGCTTAAGTCGCCGTCAGCAACAAAATTTGAAGGCGCTGTTGGATGAATTACAGTAGTTCCTTTGGCTGTATTTGTAATTGGATCACTTTTCGAAATTCCGCTTGCATTGCCGGCAGCGTCTTTACAAACAACAGCGTAATGGAAAGTTAATTCTTGATTAGTTGCGGGGGCAATTAATACATGTTCAACAACTTGGAGACCTTCTTCAACTCCGAATTGAACTACTTCAACACCGGGAGCTGTCAAATCTGTAATTTCATTAAGGCTATAATAAACATCGTATACTTCTTTAGATTCGCCCGGAACATCGGTCCATGTAACTAAATTAACGAAATCACCGCCTGCTGCCGTTACCAAAGCTGGTTCGGCAGGCGCAACTACGTCAAATGAAGGGTTGCCAGTCCACCAGTCATCCAAATAAGCGACCTTGCCTGAACCTGTACCTTCTGTTAAAATTTGGAATACCACAACATTTTTATTATTAAATCCTGTTGTTCCGTCAAATTCTGTAGTCATAGTGTTTAATGGGAAAGAATATAAATGCCATTCGTTGTCCGCAATTGGGTCAAAGTTAAGGCCGACTTTCGCAGTTCCGTCTTCCCATTGAAGTCTTAATTTACCTGTACCAACTTCTGTTTTCATATAAAATTTTAATGAATCAAGATCCCATCTTAGTGAAAGGTTAACCGGACCGAAATTAAATCCCGTACCCGACCATGCATCGCTTTGCACCCATTTAATAGCGTTTGGAGAAGATGCAGTGTGTCCAGCGCCTAAAACTATTTCAGTACTTCCGCCCCAAACAAATTGTTCCATTACAGAAGGAATAGCCGCACCGTTAAAAAATACAACAGAATTTTCAGCAGCTCCTTTTAGAGCTAATTGATCAAGGATTACAGATCCGGTTACGAAATCACCGTCGCCGCTTCCATTAATAGAAAATTCAAGTGAATATCCTTTTATTTTATCAAGATCAAGAGTAGAGTTGCCGGCAATGCCAGACCATCCGGTTAAGTTAAAACCGTTTCCATCCCAGTTGGCGTTGTTGACAAGTGGAATTTTAAGTTCGTTCCAGCCCGGTTCGTTATCCAGGATATATTGGAATGAATAGTAGTATTCAACCTGAGTAACGTCATAAGTTTTATTGCCGGTTGTTGCGTCGCTTACATCGTGTAAATTAATTCTTAGGTGAATTCTGCCTGATTCTGATTGAGGAACAACGTTAAAATACCAAACTGACAAAGTGTCGTATAACGACCAGTCATAAACTCCGTTTGAATCCGGGTTCCAATGTTCAAGTTTTGTATAACCGCCCCATGATTCAATATTCTGCGCACTGTAATCCAAACGCATTGAACCGGACCCGCTTACAAAATATTCTGTTGGATAAGAGATATTAATCCATCCCTTTGCTGAATCTGCACTTGCGCTTGTTTGATAATGCTGTCCTCCGTGATTATCAAAATACGCCCAATAGTTTGTATCAGGGTCTGCCTGATCGAAACTATTAAGCACCTGTTCCTGCGCAAAAAGAACAGTTGAAAAGAAAATAATTAGAAATGATAATAATATTTTTTTCATTTAAGGCTCCTCCCTTATGTGTTTGAAAAAAAAAATGGTTACTCCCTTTTTAATTTGCTGCTTGGAGTGATTAGTCCTAGTTCTTTATCCTTTACATCCATTATTGATAAATTATATTCAAATAAATTTGATTTCTGATCCGCTAGGCTGACAACCACTAAAATAAAAGTGCTGAATAAGAATAGAAGTACTGCAAAATGCAGATAGTTAACATTTGCATATATATTTAGCAGCCATGAACCCTCTACAAAACTTTTATCCAAAAGAGCTATTATTATTCTTGTAAGACCTAAAACGCCGCCAATAGTTAGAGACCATATTGCGCCTTTACTCGTTGCCTTTTTCCAAAATATTCCAATAAGAAAGACGCTGGCAATTGGCGGACTTATAAAAGCCTGCATACTTTGCAGATAAACATACATTTGTGTATTAACCATCTTTAATGCAGGTATTATTCCGATTGCAATAATTACAATTAACATAGTCGAAAGTCGGCCGATTAGAATTAATTCATTTTCGGAAATATTCGGTTTGTTAGCTTTTACAAAATCTATTGCAATTAGAGTTGCCGTACTGTTAAAGGCGCTTGCCAGTGATGACATTAAAGCGGCGAACATTCCCGCGATTACAATTCCTTTAATTCCAATTGGAAGTAAATTCCCGGCGATTAAATATGTATATGCTTCGTCCCCTTTTACTTCAGGATAAAGTACTGCGGAAATTAAGCCCGGAAATATTAAAAGAAGAATCGGAATAGTTTTTAAACCGGCAGCTAAAGCGGTTCCTTTTTTCGCGTCTTTAATTCCTTTGGCTCCTAAAATTCTCTGAACTATATATTGATCGGTACACCAATACCATATTCCCAAAATAGGCGCGCCTAATAAAATACCTGTCCATGGAAAATCCGGATCGGAAAACGGTTTAAATATTGTAAGATAACCCGGCGGCAGTTTTGTTATTAAAGCTGAAATGCCGCCGACTTCGTTTAATCCATAAATTGTAAGAAGCAATGAACCGAGAATCAGAACAAATGCCTGGAATACCTGCGTGCGGATTACAGAAGACAATCCTCCTACAAGTGTGTAAATTCCCGTTAATAAGACTATAAGAATTGCGGCGATAAACATATCCCAGCCTAAAAGTTTATTAAGTAAATAACTTCCGGCAAGGAGTGTGACTGCTATTTTTGTGAACAAATATGAAAAGATAGATACAACCGAAAGATAGGTTCTGCATTTTTTATTAAATCGTTTTCCGAGAAATTCCGGGATTGTATAAACATCGGCACGTATAAACACAGGGGCAAAAACCCAACCGAGCATAAATAAACTTAAAACGGCAAGCCATTCAAAATGCCCAACGCTAAATCCGTGAGCGGAACTGGCGCCCGCCAAACCGACTAAATGTTCACTGGAAATGTTGGTAGCAAAAAGTGATGTGCCTATTGCAATCCAACCCATTTTTTTATCTGCTAAAAAATAGGACTTTGCGGATTTACCTTTTCCTCTTGCAGATATAATGCCGATCAAAAAAACAACGGCAAAATAAATTAAAATTACAAGGTTATCGTAAAAGTCTAAATTTCCTATCAAAAGATACTCTCTTGGTTTGTAAGAGTATTCTTTCATATTTGGTGCCAACTTATATTCACCAAAAAGATAGGTTTTATGTAAAATATCGTTAGGTCAAATAAGTTAGGTTATTAAAAAAATAAGCCCTCGTTATTATTTTAATAATCAGCTTCATAAAAATTATTGAAATTAAGTTCTGACGGATTTATTTATTTTTAAAAGAAGAGGTTTTTAAACTTTCGTAAATTTTTCTGGCGGTTTGGTTATTAGGCGATAATTTCAAGCAATATTCTATCGCAGAAACAGCTTTCTGCAATTCATTATTTTTAAAGTAAGCTTTGGATAAATAAAAATAATATTCGGGTTTTTTAGGGTTAAATTTTATAGCGTCATTATAAAATCTAATTGCCGAAATAAAGTTGTTTTCTTCTAAGAATAAAAAACCAAGTTTTGAAGCAGAATTTTCATCAGGATAAAGATGAAATAGTTTTAATAAAACAATTTTGCTTAAAGAATAATATTTCTTTTCAATCAATTTTTCAGCAGTTACCGTGTATGTATATTTGTCAAAAGTTTTATCTTCAATAAGTACGTTCATTTCTTTATAAAACGATGGAATATCATTTACTCGGTAAAAATGCTCTGCTAATTTATAATGCGCGTCTTCCCAGCTTATATTCCCTTTGACAGCCATTAGAGCCAATGAATCGGACAAATTATATAATTTAAAACTATTTAAAACCGCAGATAAATTTGAATTTCTTTTAAATGGATATGAATTTAGAAGTAGCTCAATTTTTATTTGGGAATAAGTAGAATCAAACCTTGAAAACGGGAATTCTTGATTTAGATAATTTTCGATTTCCGTTTCCCTGTTCTCATAATTATTATTTTTATTCAGATCGGCAGTTGATTTTATTTTGTTATAAAATTCATCGGCAATAATTTTATTCCCGCGGATATTTGGATGAAGATGATCAACAAATAAATCATAACCCGGCATGCCATTTTCACCAACTGATTTAAATACAGAATCAATATCAACAATTGAGTAATTATAAGTAAGCGATATTTTTTTTATAATTTCATTTACAGCCGAGGGAGCTCTGAACATTACCGCATCATGATCAATTGCTTTTGAAAATTGCATTGCTGCTTTATCAAAATTTCCTTCAGTTAAATTAGTCTCAGCGTCCAGAAATATTTTATTTGAAATATGATTTATATCTGATATCCCGATAAGAGGTTTCTGTTTCATGTTTGATGTTAACGTAGCTGTTAAAACATTTATTTTATTACTTATGCATTCTTTCAATATAAAATCAAAATTCTCACCGAATTGTTCAAGACCGTTATTATAAATTTTAGAATCTAATTCAACCTTACTATCTCCGACCATAGAAGCCATAAGAGTTTTGTTGTTTTCTTCAATTTTATCATTATCAAGTGAAGTGTTTACATATTCAATAATATTTAGAATCAGCTGATATACTTTATAATGTTTTAAAAATAATGTGAAACGAGTTAATGTTGGTGAATAACCTTTTAAATCATTTGAAGCAGCGCCATAAGCACCATAGTACTCATTATGTCCGGTATAAAATATTATCAGATCCGGCGACTGATCAATTACATCATTTAGAATATCTCTAATAAAAATTGAATTAACAGCGGATACGCCAAGGTTTATTACTTCAATTTTATTTTCCGGATAAACTAGCTGAAGTTTTCTTTTTAAGAACCTGGGAAATGAGGCGTTAGGCGGATAAGGAAATCCGGCCGCGCTGCTGCCCCCCATAACAAATATTCTAAATGTATTTTCTTTTTTAATTTTATCGAATCCGTCCGGAATAACAGAAGGAATAGGCAGAGAAGAACTGAAATATTTTTGAGGCAAAACCGGATTAAAAAATAACAGGTTTTCGAATTGATCTGATATTTTAACAAATACGGTATAGTCTTTTCCGTAATTAAAAAATCTTAACCCGGTCTCCAGAATAATCAGTATAAGAAAAGGAATAAGAAACATTACAAAATAAAACCAGGCCGAATATTTTTTATCAGTTTGTTTAATTTTTCTTTTATGCACAATTATTCTGGTTTCATTTTTTTGGAGTTATTAAATATCTGTAATTTTTATTTAAGAACTATCATTTTTTTAACAGAATAAAAAACATTTTCAGATTTTTCTGAATTAACTCTCATAGAATAAAAATATACGCCGCTTGAAATATTTGAGCTTTCAAATATCACTTTATGAAATCCCCCGGAATAAATTCCTTCGGCAAGAGTTTGAATCCGTTCACCAATCAAATTATATAATTCAATAATTACAGAACTTTGATACGGCAAAGAGAATTCAATTACAGTATTAGGATTAAACGGATTCGGGTAATTCTGATTCAGTTTATAATTTTCCGGGAGAAAGTTTTTTTTTTCTTCAATCCCTGTTGTTACCATTCCCCCGTTATTAAAATAGGGTGCGTATCCGTTGACAAGTTTATTGTACACAGGTTTTTCGGTTAATCTATCCATTCCTATTAATCCCATACTCTGGAAACCGTTTTTCTGCTGATGTGTATACCAGTCGTAAAAACACCACCAGGTTACACCCATCAGGCATCCCGATTGATTAATAGTACCGTTTTCTTTCAACGGACTGAAAAATTTAAGTGCTCTGAAAGTCTCGTCAAAAACAGTAACCTGTGTTGAAGAACTTGATCCGTTTTCTGAAGACCAGTAACCGAATTCCGTGTCAAGGAGAGGTTTATCCGGGAAATTATTTTTGGCTTGTACAAGAAAATTTGTTGTGCCTGCCCAATAAGTACTTCCGTGGAATATACCGAAATACAATGTCCATCCGGCAACATCAAGAGGATTCTGAGTGATATCTGCATTACCGGGTTTATCCCCTGCAGAAGACTGTGAAATTAATCTACGGTCGTTATAATTTTGAATTATATCATTCTTAATTCTTTCATTAAAGATTAATCTATTGGTCTCTTCCTTGCATTCGTTAGAAGTACTCCAAATTAAAATAGAAGGCCTGTTATAATCTTTAAATACCATTTCGCGGAACATTTGTTCATGAATGTGACGGTTATTGTTTTGGATATCCCATTCCAATTCATTATCGAACCACCATACAGGAATTTCTTCCATAACAGCCAAACCTAATCGGTCAGCAATTAAATATGTATAAGGATGGTTTGGATAATGCCCTGATCTAAGAAAATTAATATTTGACTGATTTATCTGTTTGAGATCATTATAAATAATTTCTTTCGGCAGACTTCTTCCATAATCAGGGTGATCTTCATGTCTGGCCACGCCTGTAAAAAACACAACCTTTCCGTTCAGCAATACTTTATTGCCTTCGGTTTTTATATGTCTAATACCAAACTGGGTAAAATATTCGTCTTTTATAACTCCGTTTTCTTTCACCGTAATTTTAAAAACATACAAGTTTGGAAATTGCGGAGACCATAATTTTGGAGATGAAATTTTTAAATCAGCTAAAATTACATTTATTGAATCGGCAGGCACATCAAGGTTTGAAATTTTAGTCAAACTCGCGAACGGCACTTCGTTCCCTATTATATCAAAAGCATTATCTGATTTGATGTTTAATTCATTTATATCCGCCTCGTAAACATTAAAATCAACCGATACATTTTTTGCGGAATTATTATTATTACCTACAACTATTGTAGTTTTAAAATCCCCGTCGGAATTTAACGGAACAATATCAGCTCTTAATATGGATATATTATCAGAGATTTCAAGATAAACGTCGTGAATTATTCCAGTATAATTAAACCAATCGCACGGATAGAAAGGAACTATATCTTTTCGTGAACCCCACGCGGGATTATCAACACGCACCGCAATTGTATTTTCTCCGTTATTTATAAGAATGGAAGATACATCAAAAGCGAATGGAGTGAAACCTCCTTCATGATATCCCAAATAAGTATCATTTAACCAGACATCGGCCAGATAATTAACGGAATAAAAGATAAGTTTTACAAATTTACCGCTAAGCGAATCGCCAGCATTGAATTTATATCTGTACCATACTCCGTCCTGATAATATTCAGGCACGGAAGGATATATATTCATAGAATTTTCAACCGAAGGAATTAATTTATTTTCCCACGCACTGTCGTCATAAGAAACTAGGTTTCTTCCATCGGCTTCGGTAATCAAACTATTATAACCCGCTTCATCACGGCGTGAAAGAGATAAATTATGATCAGCAGAAAAACGCTGCTTTTTCCATGTACCCTTCAGGTTTACAACTTTCCTATTCTGTTTTTCAAATGACGGAACAGGCATATCGTTTTGATAGGGTATTTGTACTCCATTAATATTTATTAGTTTTAATGTAGCGTCGATATCAGCCGACTGCGAATAAATTAAATCATGGCAAAAAAATAAAACAATAATAATTAATAGTGGAAATAGAGTTTTATTATTTTCAATTCCGCGCATATTTTTCTCGTATTTAAACTATTTTGAATAATAATTTATAAAAATTAAAACGCTACTTTAATAACACTGCTTTTTTTGTCTTTTCAAATCCGGTAGATGTACTAATTCTATAAAAATAAACACCGGAGTTAATATTTTTTGTATCCCAGTTTAATGTGTAATTTCCGCTTTGCTGAAATTCCGATATCAAGTTATCAACCAGTTCGCCTGTTAATGAATAAACGTTAAGACTTACAATCGAATCTTCCGGGATACTGTAACGGATGACAGTGGAATTATTAAACGGGTTTGGAGTGTTCTGCTGCAATTCAAATGAATCAGGAACTTTTTTATTTTCAATAATTCCAACCGTATTAGGAAAGAATTCAATAAAATTAATATTAAACCCGCCGAAATAAAATTTTACGCTAAGCTCATGTCTTCCCGCGGGAAGTTCTACATTATCCAAAATAACAGTCTGCCAATTCTGCCAGCCGCCTGTAACGGGAACGTCAATTAATTTGCCAAGCGCCCTGTCTTCCAGATTCAAAGAAATTTTTCCTCCGGGATTTGCGCATGCTAATCTTATACTTGCCGAATAAACCCCCGCAATTTCAATATCAACGGTAAATTTCAGCCATTCGCCAGATTCAATCCAACCGACATTATAACCATTTGTAAAATTATCGCTGCATCTCTCAATATCAACTCCGTCGTTTCTATAAACTCCTCCGTTATTCCATGCTTGTCCGCCCGGGCTGCCGGTTGAATTCTGATTTTCAGAATCGCTATATGCGACACCGTTTTGTCCCATATCATAATTAACCATATAAATTCTTCCGGGTATATTATTTTTTTTATACGGGACTGAAGTATTATCCTTAACTTGTCTGAACATAGCATCAATCATATCGGGATGAAATTCGCACTGTGAAATTTTTAATTTATCTGCCTGCGCTAATAATGCAGCGTAAGCGAATGATTCACTAGGTTTGCTGCCTGTTCCGCTCCAGTAATCCAGAAGCTGCTGGTACTGAGGAAGTTTAACCGCTGACAACGGACCGGCAATATTGTCAATTTTTTTATGCGTCCACCAAGCCCATCCGACATTATTATCTTCCATAAGTTTAATGCTTTCGGCGAACCACTGATTAGAATTTTCCCCGCTCTCGCCGTTCCACAAAGGGACATTATAATTCCTAAGATTCAGGTAACCTTGTATTGACGCCTGCGAATTTTCATTCCAGTACTTATGAAAACTATAACACATGTTATTGTCCCACGGCGGTGTAAGTCCTGTAAAATTGGTAGCGAACCAATTCCCTTCAATAAAAATTATATGATTAGTATCAATGTCTCTAATCGCGTCTGTAATTTGAATATACAATTCACGCAAAGGTTCATTGTTTGCGCCCAGATTCCATTTAGGCTCATTTATTAAATCATATCCGCCAATCCATTCTTCATCAACATATCTTTGGGCAAGTTTTTTCCAAAGATCAACTGTTCTTTGTTTATTCAAGTCGCTTTCCCATAATGATGGTTTGGAAGGGTCATAATCGCTAATCGGTTCGTCACTTTGTCCGCCCGGCGCCGCATGAAGATCAAGAATAAGATAAATTTCATTTGCCTTACACCATGATAAAAGTGTATCGATGGTTAGGAATCCTTCTTCTGTATAAACATAAGGCTGATCTTCGGGGGTCAGTTTATTATAATGCATCGGAAGTCTGATAGAATTAAATCCCCAGCTTGCTATTGAATCAATATCTTCTCTTGTAATAAAATTTTCATGATACTTGGAGTAAAATTCATCTGTTTTGGCGGCACCGATAAGATTTTCAATGTTTTTTCTGATTTGGTGTTCTGCATTTGCGAATGCGGAAGTTTTAATCATATAACCTTCCTGCAAAAGCCATCCGCCTAAACCAATACCTCTGAGCAGAACTTCTTCCCCATTTCCATTAACTATTTTTGTGTTTTGAGTTTTAAGAAAACCTTTTGATAAGGCAAATGTGTTTAAAAGCAGGCAATAGATAAAAATCTTAGAAGTGAATTTCATAATGTCCTTTTTAAATATAATTTTATATATAAGTGCAAATTTCACACCAGAAAATGTGTATTGTATTTGAATAATTATAGGGATAAAAATAAAATTAATTATTAAAATGATAACACTGCATTAAAATAATTATCAAAAGAATAACTACTTTAATCCAAGCTCTTTACACATTCTATGGAAGTTAGGGGGCGCTAATCCGAGTTTTACTGCGGCATCGGCATCGGACTCTGAGTTTTCACGGACAAAAATGAAGTAACTTTTTCTAAAATTCTGCTCCATTAATTTAAGCGGTAATATTTTACTCTGTTTAGAAAAATCGAGGAGATTAGTATTCTGCGGGTTTTCTTTTTTAATGATGAGGACGTTTTCCAAATCCTCCATTGTAATTTCATTGTAACAATTAAAAATTAATCTCTGCGCTACATTTTTTAATTCCCTAACATTTCCCGGCCAGTCATAATTTTCGAATAATTCCAATACATCCTTATCAATTTTAGGTGTTGGTTTACCTACATCAAGACTGTAAACTTCCAAAAAATGTTTCATTAAATGATTAATATCGGCAAGTCTTTCCTTTAAAGGAAGGAGATGAATAGGCACAACATTTAAGCGATAATATAAATCTTCTCTAAATCTTTTTTCGCGCACTTCGTTTTCAAGATTTTTATTGGTTGCCGCAATAATTCTTACGTTAACTTTTATGCTTTTGGTACGCCCTATTTTTTCTATTTCACCGTCCTGAATTACTCTTAGAAGTTTCACCTGTGCATTTAAAGGAAGCTCGCCAATTTCGTCAAGGAACAAGGTACCGTTATCGGCTACCTCAAACAGGCCTTGTTTAGAACTATTTGCACCTGTAAAGGCACCTTTTTCATATCCGAAAAATTCGCTTTCTATTAAATCATGAGGAATGCTGCCGCAGTTTATCGGCACAAAGTTTTCAAATTTTCTTTTGCTTCTATAATGAATATTATAAGCTACAAGTTCTTTCCCCGTTCCCGAAGGCCCTGTAATTAAAATATTAATATCGCTCCCCGAATATCTATCGAGGTTAACTTTCAGTTTTTCCATTGGTTCGGAAATTGAGATTATTTTTTTCTGTTCAAGAATATTCTCAACATTTCCGATTAATTTTTTGTTTGAAACAAAGGTAGCTTTTTCGAGTTTCTTTTTTTCGAAAGCGTTAAAAATGCTCATTAGGAAATCGGTCGGCTGATAAATATATTCGTCGATATCCCCGGGGTATTTTGTGCAATACCAGAAAGCTCCCGCTTCCATTAATCTTTTAGCGAAGTTAAAATCAGTAATATTAATTGTAAGTTTTGTTATTACAATTATTTGCAATGACTTGTCAATTAATTTTATTTTTTTAATTAATTCCTCACCTCTTAATGCGCCGGCTATTTGATAATCCATAATAACCAAATCATAAAGCTCAGAATTTTCTTTTAGAATATTTATAGCGTCGTATCCGTTTGACACCACATTTAATATTTCAATACTCTGTTCAAATATTTTAATTGTATTTTTAACTCTTCTAACGTCAAAATCTTCATCTTCAATCAGCAGAATTTTAATTTTCTTTTTATCCATAAGGACAACAACCTTAATATTTAATATCAATTATAAAAGCACCGCCGCCGGAGGGCATATTATTAGCGTCTAAATTCCATCCGCATCGTTTAACCGCCATTTGATATGCGATATAACATCCGTAGCCGCTGTTCTGATCATTTGTATTTTTAGTAGATACATTTTCACTGAATAATTTTTTTATGTTGTGTGTATCTAATTCAAGCAATGATTCATCAAATCCTTTACCGTTATCCATAATAGAAATTTTTGATCTTTTTAATTCCGCGTCGTATTCCGTTTTAATTAAGATTTTTATTTTTTCTACATCGGCATGATCAATAGCATTCTGAATTAAAGGCTCAAATATTTCCCAAACAACGAATTCATTAATATTAACCGGCGGCACATTGTCATCAAGATCAAGTTCAAAATTAAATATGTCCGTTGCCGATGATATTCTCAAAAAAATATGTTTAACAATAAAAGTAATTACCTCATTTAAGTTTGTATGAAACATTTGATTGCGGATAGTATGAACCGGCGGATCATACCATTTCATATCATAAATTACGCGGCTAATAAAATTAGAGTATTTTGTAACTCTAGCAATAACTTCTTTTGTATTCTGTTCCGATATCTGTCTTAAATCCTCTTTGATAAATCCCATTACTTTTTCGGCTTTATGATGAGTATGATAAATCCGTTTTGTAAACAGCGATTCTTTTTCGTGAATTATATGTTCTTTTATATGTTTTTCATTTTCCTCGAACAATTTATGCTGAGCTTCGTTTCTTTCCTTCACGGTAAATGAAGAAATATAATACATTGCAAGAAGCCCCAATAAAATAAGGGATGAATAAATTATTGAAGCCTCATCATAACTTGAAGTAATTTCGTTTGTTATGTTAGTAAAATCAGGAGTTTTTTTCATGTACAAAACGCCAAGGTATTCGCCGTTTGGAACAAACGGTACAAACAGATGAAATGTTTGAGTTCCCTCAAGTCTGCTGAAAATTCTTTCGCCGGATTTAATTTCGTCCTTTAATTCGATGTAATAATTATAGGCTTTAAGATGTTTATCAATTGAGGATTTTGTTAAAGCAAGATCATCTCTTAAAAAGTCGAACAAATATATTCCTTCGTCAATTACAAAATGTTTGCCGTTTTTAGTGACAATAAGACATATATCGTCAACGTTCTGCTGCAAAAGCTGCTGACTGAAAATAATATTAAACGACTGAATAATTTTCTGCTGATCTTTTTCATTATCTATTTTTTTGACGTCAATGTTTTCTAAAAGAAGTTCAAGAGAAGTTGTTGTAAGGTTGGCCATTTTTTCGGCGCTGTCCTGCTGATACCATTTTTGAGTTTCAATCAGGAAACTCTGCAGCGAAGTTTTCTGAATATACGTAAGTATAAACTGAAAAATTATTAATACAACAAATAATACAGTAAGATGCTTGAGCTCAAAACGGTATTGTCTTATATTTTCTAATATTTTATTTTTAGGCATAGTTCTTTAATGTATTATAACTTTATCGGAATTTATCATTTCATCGGCTTGAGCCAATGCTTCCTTAACCGAAATTTCTTTTCTTATCGCTTTATTTACAAAATGAGAAATTATATCGGAAATTCTAGTATAATCCTCAAGAGCCGGACGGTAGACACCGTATTTAAATTGTTCGTCATAATACTGCAGCGTCTCCGTTTTAGGATAATCTTTATAATTTTCAAATATGTTTTTTAGGACCGGAATTGATCCGTCATTAACAAATAATTCTATTTGCGAGCTTTCCTCCAGAAGGAAGTTAATAAATTTAACCGATTCCGATTTATGCCGCGAAAATTTAGAAATCATCAAATTCCAGCCACCGAACATATTAGCGTGTTTGAATCCCTCAAAATGAGGCATTGGAACTGGGACTAACTCATAATTTATTGTGGTATCGGTAATAAATTCATCGTACTCATTTATAAATGTCGGCCACGACCTGATAAATAATCCGTTATTTTTCATAAAATAATCATGGCATAAATACTCGGTAAAGTTTATAGCCGCTTTTGGTGTCATTTCATATTTATTAACGAGATCAACCAGCAATTCAAGAGCTTTTTTAGATTCTTCTCTGCTAAAATTGACCTGGCCTCTCGCGAAAAAGTCCCTATCCTGATTTAATATCGCTTCAATATAACTGCAGACCAACCCCTCATATGAATCGGCAGCAAATGTATAAAACGGTTTATCCGAAATATTTATTGATTTTTTAAGATTTATAAAACGCTCCCAGGTAATAGAATTTTGAAGTTCCTTTTCATATAATTCAAAATCAGACAGACTTTTTAATATATCTTTTCTATAGAACATTGTTGAAAGATCCACTTTAAAAGGCATTGCCACTAACTGATCGTTATAATAACACGATTCCATTGTATATCTTATAGTTTTTTCTCTTTGAACTGTTGAGAAAAATTTCCCAAGCGGCTCGGCCCACTTAGCGAATCTGTAAACCCAAATAATATCTACCGCAAAAACATCAATCTGATCGCTTTTACTTCTCAAAGATCTTGCCAACAATTCTTTCCTTTCATTAGTGCTGAATTTTGAGAAAGGTAGATTTATGGGAATTACTTTAATATTCCCTTCATTCTCTTTGTTAAATTTTTCTATCAAATCCATTAATGTGTCGGTAATATAATCGGCATAATGGATAACAGCCACATTTGTATTAGAAGATCTGCCGCCTGTAAAAAATGTTATTCTTAGCGCAATAAACACTAAAAATATCAAAACAGAAATTAGTACCCATGTTACTGTTGAACTGATTTTAAAAGCGAAAATGGACTCGGCAAGGTTTTTTTTCATCAATAATTTTTTTTTATTTTATTAGTGGCTAAATATAGACATAAATAAAATATTTTACGAAAGATTTTTGTTTTATAAAAACATTATCAATTTAATAATTCGCTTATCTTTAAATATATTTTTTTTTATCATTTATAAATTTAGTTGCCTAAATTGACTAAAACAGATTTTAAATTAAGGTATAAATTTTGCACGTTATTTTATAAAAAGAAAACCGTTATGAAAAATTATCTAATTCTATTATTGTTTTTAACATTTCAAATTGTTTTTGGACAATCGGCCGCCCCGTTAGTTAAAATAGGCGATTATGAAATATCACAGGAAGAGTATAAATTCAGATTTGAGCTCTCGCCCCGTGCAGGAGGTTCCGCGGATAATATAACTCAAAAAGAACAATTTTTATACACTTTAATTTCCGAAAAACTTTGGGCATTAGAAGCAGCAAACACTAATTTAATTAACGATCAATACTTAAAAAATTATTTAAGTATTATTGAAAAAATGTACGTTAGAGACGCATTGTTTAACGAAGAAATCCAAAATAAGATTGTTATTACTAAGGAGGAAATTGAAAAGGATTTGACTAAAATAAATGCGGAATTGGAAATCAAATTTCTCTTTTCCGAAAATAAGAACGAAATTGATTCATTGTATGAAATTTTACTAAAAGGTGAAAATTTTGATTCTCTGCTAACGTTAAGACCAGAGAAACGGGAGCAGCAGGAAAATATAAAGGTTGTATACGGGCAGGTTGATGCCGAAAAAGAGAATATTTTATTTTCTTTAAGTGAAAATAATTACAGCATTCCAATAAAAGAGAATATAGGATGGGTTATTTATTATTTAAATTCAACAAGTCCTTCCCCATTAGTTTCTGAAATGGATAATGAAAAAAAACAGAAAGCTGTTAAAGAAGTTCTCGAAAACAGAAAGAAGAAATTTCTTTTTGATAATTACATAAAGGATTTATACGGTAATCAGGTTATAAATGTTGATAAAGATTTATTCCGGAAATTATTGGGAGTTTTAACCGAAGTAATATTCAAAAAATGCGCAAGCAGCGATTGCGATAAAAATGAAAAATTAATTTTATACGAATCCGATTTCCTAAAAATTAAATCCTATTTCAGTGATAAGGAATTAAAAACAAATTATGTTAAATTTGTCGATAATCCGGTAAATCTAAATTATTTTCTTGATAATCTTTCTTTTAATGAATTTCGAGTAGAAGCGGTTTCGGAAAAATTAATTGAACGCGCATTAAACGGCTGCAACAGAGAATTTATTACTCTTGAGCTTATAACACGCGACGCATATATAAAGAATTACGGAAGCGGAAAATTAGCTCAATCGGAATTAAATTTATGGCGCGATAATTATTTGTCGCAATCGCTGAAGAACAGATTTATCGATTCGGCAAGAGTATCGGATGATGAGGCTTACGAATACTTTTTAAAAAGTAAAAATGATTCATCCAATGCCTTAAAATTAAAGGTGATTGAATTATATACTAAAGATCTTCAAATTGTTGAAATCGTATTGAATAAAATATCGGAAGGTGAGGATTTCCGAAAATTAGCGGCTCAATTTTCGGAAAGGAAAAACGCTGAAAATTTCAATTATGAGCTAACACTTAAAAACTATAATGATTTCCCGGAAATTAGAGAAGCCGCTTCGTCATTAAATATTGGTGAATTAGGCGGTCCAGTTAAAATTGGGAATGGATATTCCATATTTCAATTAATTGAAAAGGAAAATTTTACGGACATATTTGCCGATACATTTGAAACGGAAAAAGAAAATATTAAACAGAAGTTATTTTATGAGAAAATAGGAAGTATTATTAAAAGGAAAACTATTGAATTAGCCAAGAAATATAATTTAGAGGTAAATGAAGATTTGCTGAATAAGGTTAAGACCACAGAAATAAACGCGCTGGTCTACCGCCATTTTGGATTTGGCGGTAGAATTTTAGCAGCGCCGTTTTTAAATATGTTTTACGAATGGTACGAAGATTATAAAAAAGAAATCAGCGGACCTTTATAAAAATTTTATTTAATAAGTTTAGAATCTTCCATTATTATAGCGTAAGAATAACCCGCGCCGAAATCCTTATTTAATGAAATCCTTCCTTCAAAAACTACAATTTCGCCCAATTTTACTTCGTCATTTGTTGTAACGGTTAAATCAAAATTATCACCGTCATTTGTACCGTCCTGCAGATGAATCCAATTTCTATCCATAATACTTGCATTATATTTTGTGACCTTGCCTTTAATCTTTACAACTTTATTTGAATAGGAATCACTGTTGGAATACAATTCGGCAATTGTAATTCCTCCGCTTACCGGATCAATATTAATATCTTCTTTAACAAGCACTGGTTTTTGACCCTGCATAGCGTCCGTCATTGCCGCTTTTTCAGTAAAAGGCACATCACTTATTTCCTGAATAAAAATAATAGTTTCAAAAGTTTTATTAAGATCCTTGCTCTCGAAATTCTTCATTTCGAGTCCTTCTTTATAGTATAACACCGCACCTTCTTCAATACTAAGATTTTTTGTTATTGCAATCCAATATTCGGCGCTGTTTTCGGAAACTCTTAAATAGGTATAAGCATTTGCCTGTACTACTTCTTCAACTTCTATCTTATGACCTACGATTTTTAAATCATCTGATTGTTTAACTTCATCGCTGCAGGCAAACAATAAAACTGCTAAAACAATTGTGGCTAAAAAATTTATTCGCATTTCTGCTCCTTTTACAATATTTTCAAAATTCTTATATAAATATAATAAAAATATATAACACCCAAATGTATTTTTATCACATTAGGAAATAATAATTTTACTTACGGTCTTTTTTACTCAATTATTCATTATTTCTGCAAGTCACTTGCACTTACCTTTGACGAAAGTTATATTTGCAAGTTACTTGCAAAATAAAACGGACAAAAATGATATCATTTAGAATATTTCTTTTTCTTATCTGCTGTGTGATAATTTCTTTTTCCTGCACTGAAAATAACAATAAGAAATTAAACGTATTCGTAAGCATTCAGCCGCAGAAATTTTTTGTCGAGAAAATCGGCGGCGAAAAAGTTGACGTATCGGTATTTGTAAAATCGGGAATGAGCCCTGAAAATTTTGAACCGCTCCCCTCTCAATTATTAAAATTGTCGGACGCCGATATATATTTTACAATGGGATTTCAATTTGAGGACAGAATTGTACATAATCTTTTGTCCGATAACTCCAATCTAAAAATTGAAGCAACAAATAAGAATATTACTCCGTTAAAAGTAAAATCTTATGAAGAAATATTTAATGAAGATTATAATAACAAACATAAAGATGAAGAACATTTTCACGGTTTATATGATCCTCATACATGGCTAAGTCCTTCATTGGTAAAAATGCAGGCTGAAGTTAATTTAGAAGCAATTATTAACGCCGATTCGTCAAACTCGGATTATTATAAAAATAATTTTTCCGTTTTTATAGGTGAAATTGATTCACTTACAAACATTATATCAACTAATTTAAGCGGCGTAAAAAACAGGAATCTTTTGGTTTTTCACCCGGCATGGGGTTATTTCTGCGATGAGTTTAATCTGAAACAGATACCAATTGAGATTGAAGGAAAAGAACCGGGTATGAAAAATCTTTCGAATATTTTGGATTTTATAAAAAGCAGTAACTCAAAATATATTCTTGCGGAATCACAAAATATTTCGCCTGTTATTAATTCAATATCTGAAGAAACAAATCTCAAAATCATTCATCATAATCCTTTGGCCGAAAATTATTATCAGAATATGATATTTCTTTCAGAAATTATTAAGGAGAATAACTAAATCGTGAATCCGGTTATAAAATTAGAAAATGTAAGCTTTGCGTATAATACAAACTATATTTTAGAGAATATTAATTTAAACGTTGAGCAGAATGATTTCCTCGGTATTATTGGTCCAAACGGTGGCGGGAAAACTACTCTTCTTAAACTTATAATGGGATTTATTAAACCGGACAAAGGAAAAGTTGAAGTCTTCGGCAAATCATCGGGGAAATCTAATTCCAGAATCGGATATGTCCCGCAATTCAATCAGACCGATAAACAATTCCCCATAAAAGCTTTTGACGTAGTTACTATGGGACTTGGACATTCAAAATCATTTCTTCCCTGGAACAAGAAAAGTGATTTTGGGAAAGTCACCGAAGCAATGGACTTTGTAAGCATAACGGATATTGCGGACAATACTTTCGGTGAATTATCCGGCGGGCAGCAACAGCGTTGTTTGATAGCGCGTGCGCTGGTTTCTAATCCCGGAATATTAATACTTGATGAACCAACGGCAAGCGTTGATTCAACGGTTGAAGTAGATATTTATAAGTTATTAAAAAAACTTAATAACGATATGACAATTCTTCTTGTATCGCATGATGTAGGTTTTATTTCATCATACATAAATAAAATTGCGTGTGTTAATAAAGAAATATCGGTACACGGAAGGGATGAAATAAGCTTCGACAAAATTAGTCACGAAGCCTATCACGGCGACTTCTCAATGATTCAGCATAAATGCAATTTATAATTATTAACAACGGTTAAATTATGAAAGAACTTTTTTCTTTTTTCACGGATTATTCATTTATACAAAATGCAATTATTGCCGGACTGCTTTCAAGTATTGCCTGCGGAATATCCGGAACATTCGTTGTAGTAAAAAAGATTTCATATTTGAGCGGCGGAATTGCACATGCGATTGTAGGCGGATTAGGAATCGCTTATTTTCTGGGAATCAATCCTTTGTACGGCGCACTTGCCTTTTCGATTGTATCGGCATTATTAATCGGCACTGTAAAATTAAAACTGAAACAGAACGAAGATACATTAATTAGCGCCTTATGGGCCGTTGGAATGTCAATAGGTTTAATATTCGCATATCTTACTCCAGGATATAATGTTAATCTGCTTTCCTATCTATTCGGAAATATTCTTCTCGTTTCTTCCGAAAGTATTTATCTAATGCTGGTGCTGGATATTTTTATTTCCGCAATTGTTATAATTTTATATAAACAATTTATTTATGTCTGCTTTGATGAAGAATACGCTTACCTGCGCGGAATAAAAGTAGAGCTAATTTATATTCTGCTTTTAATTATGATTTCGTTAACTATCGTTGTACTTGTTCAGTCGGTTGGACTTGTACTTGTGATTGCTTTACTTACACTCCCCTCATCAATTGCAAGAATGTTCTCAAATACAATTTGGAAAATGATATTAATTTCTATTATCCTTATACAGATTTTTACATTTGCCGGATTCGCGTTTTCATTCTCAACTAATCTTCCGTCGGGAGCTTCAATTATTCTAGCCGCGGGATTAGGTTATCTGCTTTCATTTTTTATTCAATCATTTCTAAGAAGGAATACAATAAAATGAAGGAAAGCACGACAAAAAAGCTGCTCAAAGAAAGAAAATTAAGAATTACTACTGTTCGAAATGAAATACTTTCCATTTTTAATGATAGGAATTACGCATTATCATTTTATGATCTTGAAAAAGAATTAAAAACGAAATTCGATACGGCCACTATTTATAGAACAATAAATACTTTTGTAGAGAATAATATAATTCACCAGATTCCGCTTGAATCAAAAACAGCTTATTACGCTTTAAATAGTGTTTTAGAAGAGGATGAGAATTCAAGAAAAGAACATATTCATTTTTTATGCAGAATATGCCGGCGAACGTATTGCCTGGAAAATGTTATAATTAAAGATCTGAAAATCAATAAGAACTTTCGATTAGAATCACTAAAAATTATAGCAGAAGGCGTATGCGATAATTGCGGTGCAATCAGTTAAAACAATATTTTTAATCCGCTTATTTAATTAAATATATTATCCGACTCATAAATCATTCCCCGTTATCAGAATCATTAATTGTATTTTATATTAAACCGTAATGAATTATCTTTTCACATAAAAGAATAAATTAATAATAAAGGATGTTTTATGATTAAAAGAAGAACTACTTCGATCTTGATAATTCTGATATTATTTGTAACCGGATTATTTAACGGGTGCGACAATGAACCGAAACAAAATGCGGATGAAGAATATATTAAACTAATAAATGAATGGGATAATAAAAGGATTGAAAACTTAAAAAGTAAAACCGGCTGGCTGAATCTTGCCGGCTTATACTGGCTTAAAGAAGGTGAAAATAAATTCGGCGGCAATAATGAAAATGATATAGTTTTTCCTGACGGCAAAGCAGATGATTTTATTGGAAGTTTTATTCTGAATAACGGACAGGTAACTTTAAAGGTAAATCCAGGTGTTAAGGTTTATAGTAATAATGAGTTAGTTACCGATCTTATTGTTATGCCGGATACATCAGAGAACACAACTATTATGGATCATAATAATCTAAGCTGGTTTGTTATAATCAGAGATGATAAAGTTGGAATCAGATTAAGAGACTACGATAGTGAAACGGTTAAGACCTTTAATGGAATTGATAGATTCCCAGTTGACACAACATGGAGAATAAAAGCAAAATATATAAAGTTTGAAACGACTAAAATAATTACTGTGCCGAATATTTTAGGTACTTTTTCTGAAGAAGAGTCCAAAGGCGAGATTGTTTTCACTAAAAACGGTACTACATACAGTTTAGCTCCGATAGCCGCGGGAGATAAATATTTTATAATATTTGCTGATGAAACGAGCGGAATTTATACCTACGGTGCGGGAAGATTTCTTTACTCAAATATTGAGGACGAAAATGGAAATATAATATTAGATTTTAACAAAGCTTATAATCCGCCATGTGCTTTTTCAAAATACGCAACATGTCCGATTCCGCCAAAAGAGAACCATTTGAAGTTATCAGTAACAGCGGGAGAAAAAAACTGGGGCAATCATTAAATATTAATAAAATTATTTGATGTGAAATTTTAGATCAGCTGAAATCCGGCGCGGCGTTTTTGGTCATTTTTTCGATAGCGGTTTTAAATGTTTCTATGTTTTTATCTGAATCAGGTTCAATACAAGCAATCATAGAAGGAATTTTTGTCATTTTAGCTAATTCTATTTTTCCTTGAGTGCCCAGGGTTTTGCTTATATATTTATAATATCGTAATAGTTTCTGCGCCATTTTTTTATTCCTAATAATATCAGAAATTGATTTACTATCGAAAAAAATGGATGATTGTTTAAATACTGGAATAGCGGATATTCTTTTCTTTATTTAGGATTAAATATATAATTTCTAATTTGGATGGCAAGGTTTTTCTTACTTTAAGAATAAAGTTGTGATTTCCATCAATATAAAATTGTTATCTGAACATCCATTACATTTGTAAGAGTTGGACCGGTAATTATTAATGAGTTTATCTTCTTAAAAAAAGTATAAGAATCGTTGTTTGAAAGAAATGATTTATGTTCTAAATTTTTTGATTCAGCTTCAAATATGCATTCTGAATCTATTACAGCACCTGCCGCGTCGGTGGGACCATCGTTACCGTCGGTGCCGCCGCTTAGTATTATTATATTCTCTTTATTTTTAATATAATCTATTAAAGTAAGACAAAACTCCTGATTTCTACCGCCAAGTCCGTTTCCTATAATTTTTACGGTAGTTTCACCTCCTGATACAACGCATAGAGGTTTTTCATAATCAGATAAATTAGAAATGATTTTGAAATACTCTTCGGCAGCGGTTTTAACTTCCCCTTTTATTTTTTTATCAATTTTATAAGTATTATAACCTTTTTTTTCCGCCGAATTTATTATCTCATTTATAGCCGTATCATTATTGCCAATTAAAAAATTTTCATTATCTATTTGAGGAATATTTTCAATAAACGCACCGGTATTACATTTATTGTTTAAATAACTTATTACCGTATCCGGCAGCAAATCGTACAAATTGTATTTATTAATTATTTTAACGGCAGAAGAATAATCGGGGAATGAAACAGAAGTTGGTCCGGACGCAATAATGTTTATATCGTCCCCTATTACATCTGAAATAATAAGTGATACAAATGTCGCTTGCGAACGAGCTATAAGTCCGCCCCCCTTAATTTGGGACAAACATTTTCTTATTGTATTAATTTCATGAATTGATGCTTCATTATTTAACAATACGGTCGTAGTTTTAATTTTATCATTTAATGAAATTCCGTCAACTGGCAATGTAAGTAATGAAGAAGCGCCGCCTGAAATTAGATTTATTATGAGGTCATCCTTACCCGCTGAATTTACAATACTCAGAATTTCTTTAGCGGCTAATACGCTGTTATCGTCGGGCACCGGATGCGCCGCTTCAATAATTTTTATTTTATTAAGATTTTCAAGAAACCCGTATTTAGTAACTATAATTCCTTTTGTTATCTTTTCTAATAATAAATTTTCAAGCGCTTTGGCCATTGAAGTTGAAGCTTTACCGGCTCCTACAACATAAATGTTTTTATACAGATTTAGATCATAACAACGAGGAGCATGATTGATAGAATTAATTTGAAGGATATTATTGCTTAATGACAGGTAATTTTTGAACAGATTTTCGGGAAGTACGGATTCAATACCTTTTTTGAAAAGGTATTGAATATCTTCTCTTATACTTTCAATATTATTTATATTCATCTAATAAATTATGACGAAATTTTAGACATATAATCATCAACAAATTTGGTTTTTGAATTATAACAGGAACCCGGAGTACCTTCTTTGGAGCAGCTTCCGCCTCCGCAGCATCCGGCGTCTTTTCTTTTTTTATATTCACTGAAATGCAGACCTAAAGCAAAAATAACAATCGCCACAATAAAAAATCCTATAACCGCTAGATACTGTACCATTTTATTTCTCTTTTCTAATTTTTTACAATTTTAATTTTTAAATAATTTTTTGAATTCAGGAGTCATTTTTTCAATAAATCCTTTGTCTGTTTTTACAATAAGTAATACAGGAAGTTTCTCTTTTAATGCTAATTTATAACCTTCTTCCGGTCCTAACACTTCAATTGCCGTTGCAAAACCGTCGGCAGCTGTACAATTATCGTAAACTACGGATACAGAAGCAAGAGAATGATTAATAGGTCTGCCGGTTCTCGGGTCAATTGTATGTGAATATCTTATACCGTTTTTTTCAAAATAATTTCTATAATCTCCGCTTGTAGCAACGGCTGCATTATCAAGCGAAATAATTTTCTGAATATCAAATGAGCCGTCGGGTACTGAAATACCTATTTTCCATAATTCATTTAAATGATTTTTACCCGAAGCTCGAACTTCTCCCCCAATTTCAACAAGAAAATTATTATATCCCGAACCTTTAATATAGTTTGAAATTTTATCGACGCCGAAACCTTTTGCAATTGAAGAAAGATCAATATAAACATCCTCCAATTCTTTTCTTATAGACGCTTTTTCTTTATCAAACAAAATCATTTTATAATTACAAAGTGATTTAGCCTTTTTTAGTAATTCATCAGAAGGAATATTGTCATCATTTATTGTAGGACCGAAACCCCATAAATTTACCAATTGTCCCACTGTAATATCTAATGCGCCGTTTGAAGCTTCGCTAATTTTCTGAGCTTCTTCAATAACATATACAAAATCATTTGATACGTTAAACCAGTCCGTATTTTTTGAAGCGTTAAAAAGTGTAATTTCAGAATCTTTCTGCCAGGTGGACATCTGATTATTAACACCGGACAAAAGACTATCAATAGTACTCTTAAGGGATTCTTTTTTTAATTTTGACTGGAATAGGTTTTCGTCAATTACTTTAATTGAATAAGTAGTACCCATTGTAGAACCGCTGAATTCAACAAGATTATTCTTATTGCCGGGTGAACATCCCAGCAAAAATAAAAGTGTTAAAAAAAGCAGTGTATTGATTAATTTCAATTTATAAACCATTATAAAAAAGTCATGCCGCAAAATACGGCATGACTTTTAAGTAAAAAAATAAATGCAGGTTATTTCTTTTCCCATCTCCAGTTTTCATAATATTCCCAGCTGGTAAGGGCATTTAAATCTTTTAATTCTTTTTCTTTTTCATTAAGAATGGTTTTCATCACATCTCCTGCAGAAATAAGTCCAATAAATTTGCCTTCTTTCTGAATTAAAAGATGTCTTAATCTCATCCCTAAAAATTTATCCTGAAGCTGATAAAGAGTATTATTATGTTCGCAATATTTTAATCCCGTATTCATTTGGTCGGAAATTTTTGCGGATTTAGGATCAAATCCTTCTTTAATTGTATTTTTCATCAAATCGCGTTCTGTCCAAATTCCTACGTATTCTTCTCCTTCTTTAATAAGAATAGCGCCAATCTTATTTTCATTCATAACTTTCAGGGCATCGAAAACAGTCGCATCTTTTGAAACGGAAATTATATCCGTCCCTTTTTCATTTAACATATCTTCCGCAGTTTTCATATTACACCTCTCAGTTATTGTGAAATTCCACTCCCGTTTATTTCGGGGGTTTACATTAATTATTAAAGTATAAGAAACTTATCCGCCAAAGTCATCAAATAAGATATTTTCCTGTTCAACACCCAAACTATCAAGCATTTTTGTTACGGCCGCATTCATCATAGGCGGACCGCAAATATAATACTCGCAATCTTCAGGAGCAGGATGATTCTTAAGATAGTTATCAAGCAGCACTTGATGTATAAAACCGACATAGCCGGTCCAATTATCTTCCGGCATTGGTTCGGATAATGCAATGTTCCAAGTAAAGTTAGGATTATCTTTAGCAAGAGAATCAAAATCTTCAACATAAAACATTTCTCTCATACTTCTGGCACCGTACCAGAAAGTCATTTTCCTTTTGCTTTTTAATCTTTTAAGCTGGTCAAAAATATGAGAACGCATAGGCGCCATTCCGGCACCTCCGCCAATAAAAACCATTTCAGCTTCGGTATCTTTAGCGAAGAATTCACCATAGGGACCTGAAATAGTTACTTTATCGCCTGGTTTTAATCCAAATATAAACGAAGACATCTGTCCCGGAGGCACATTCGGCATTCTAGGTGGCGGCGTAGCAATACGTACGTTCAGCATAATAATGCCTTCTTCTTCGGGATAACTGGCCATTGAGTAAGCGCGTACAATCGGCTCTTTAACAACAGATTTGTACTGCCAAATATTAAATTTATCCCAATCCGGTCTGTACTCTTCTTCGATAATAAAATCTTTGTAATCAACAGTATGAGGCGGAGCTTCAATTTGAATATAACCGCCGGCGCGGAAATCAACTTTCTCGCCTGCCGGAAGTTCAAGAACCAATTCTTTAATAAAGGTAGCTACGTTATGATTTGATTTAACAGTACACTCCCATTTTTTGATTTCGAAGATTTCAGGTTCGAGTTCTAATTTCAAATCACCTTTTACGGGAACCTGACAAGATAAACGGTAATGATTTCTGATTTGTTTACGGCTAAGTTTTGTTTTTTCGGTTGCAAGCACATCGCCGCCTCCTTCAACAATCTGAACTTTACATTCGCCGCATGTGCCTCCTCCTCCGCATGCAGAAGGAATAAATATTTGCTGTTCGGCAAGCACATTTAACAGTTTTCCGCCAAGCGGTACCGTTAATGTTTTTTCATCATCTTCATTAATTAATATTTTAGCGTTGCCCGAAGCAACCAGCTTTGATTTGGCAAATAGAATTACCATCACAAGGACTAAAACAATAAGCGTAAACATTACTACGCCAAATAATACTAAACTTGTTCCTTCCATTAAATAAAACCTCTATAATTGAATTCCGGAAAATAACATAAACGCGATAGCCATTAAACCTGCTGTAATAAACGTAATTCCTAATCCTCTTAAACCCGGAGGCACATTGCTGTATTTCATTTTGGTTCTGATTCCGGCAAGCGCAATAATTGCAAGCGCGAAACCTATTCCCGAACCCAAACCAAAAACAACACTTTCCCCGAAATTATAATCTCTTTCAACCATCAGCAACGAACCGCCGAGAATGGCGCAGTTTACAGTAATAAGAGGGAGAAAAATGCCAAGAGCGTTATAAAGTGACGGTACAAATTTGTCTAAAGTCATTTCTAAAATCTGAACCATTGCCGCAATAACGCCTATGTAGGTAATCAATCCTAAAAATGTAAGATCAACATTACCAAGTCCGGCCCAGTCAAGCGCTCCTTTTGTTAATACATTCTGATAAATCAAATTGTTAACAGGCAGAGTTATTGCCTGAACAACAACAACAGCAATACCTAATCCAACCGCAGTTTCAATTCTTTTTGAGACTGCAAGAAAGGTACACATTCCGAGAAAGAATGCGAGAGCCATATTTTCAATAAATATTGATTTAATAAATAAGCTCAAATAATGTTCAACCATTTCTTAATCCTCCTCTACTTGTTCTGGTTTTTTAGTTCTTATCATCCAGATAAGCAGACCTATCAAAATAAAAGCACTCGGCGATAGCAAAAATAAACCGTTCGGGTTATACCATCCGCCGTCTGTGTTTAATGAGAAAACCGTATATCCCAAAAGTTTTCCCGAACCTATTAACTCTCTGAAAAATCCCACAAATAACAGTACAAAGCTGTATCCGATACCGTTACCAAGTCCGTCAATTAAACTTGGTATTGGAGGATTTTGAAGCGCGTAAGCCTCTGCTCTTCCCATTACAATACAGTTGGTTATAATCAGTCCCACATAAACCGATAATTGTTTACTAACGTCAAAAGCAAAAGCTTTAATAAGCTGATCGGCAATAATTACAAGTGAAGCGATAATCGTCATTTCAACTAATATTCTAATGCTGCTGGGAATATGTTTTCTTATAAGACTGACAGACAAATTTGAAAAACCTGTGACCAGGGTTACCGCAAGCGCCATAACGATTGAAGTTTCCAATTTTGATGTAACTGCAAGCGCAGAACAAATTCCCAAAATCTGCAGTGCTATTGGGTTATTATTAAATATGGGATCAAGAAGTTGTTTTGTGTATTTACTCATGCTGATTCCCTTCCTGTCTTAAATTTTCAATAAAAGGACCGTATCCGTGTTCACCGAGCCAGTACTTAACAAAATTATCAACTCCGCGCGTTGTAATCGTAGCGCCCGATAAACCGTCGACTTTAAATTCAGAATTCGAATCCGAAGGATCTACCTTCCCTTTTAATATATTTATTTTCACTTCATTATTTTCACCAAAGGCCTTTTTCCCGTTCCATGAAGCTTTCCATTTGGGATTATCAACTTCACCGCCGAGACCCGGAGTTTCACCATGCTGGTAAAAAGTAATTCCTCTAATAGTTTTCAGATCTTTATCAATAGCTATAAATCCGTATAAAGTTGACCACAAACCTTTTCCGTAAATCGGGAATATATATTTTTCAACTTCATCTTTATTTTTCACTTCATATACAGGCATATATTTTGGTTTTGATTTAATTCCGGCAATATCTTCATCTGCAGGAATATCAACGCCGTATTCAGCATCATCAGCCATTTCTTCAATATTAAAAGTTGCTACATTAAGTTTTTCGGAATGTTTTTCTTCAGGTAAAACTTCACCTGTTTTTAGTTCAATGATGATTCCTTCTATTTTATCTTTATAGGTTTTTTCAATAGAACCTTTATCGGTGTATAAATCACCTGCTTCAAGAATATTTTTAAGCTTGTCAATTCTTTTGTTATCTTCTTGAATTGAATTCAACGCCACTGCGGCGGAAGAAACTAAAACCGAACAAACAAGGCAAACGCCTAAAGCAACTATTATCGTCTTTTTTGTACTATCACCCGACATTTCTAGCCAACCTCCTTTTTATATTCGCATTAATAAATATCCTATCCAGAATAGGAGCAAATACGTTAGCGAATAATATTGCAAGCATCATTCCTTCTGGGAATGCCGGATTAACAACTCTAACAAGCACAACTAAAATTCCAATCAACAAACCATACAGCCACTTCCCTCCTGTCGTATATGCGGCGCTGACAGGATCGGTTGCCATAAATACAGTACCGAAAGCAAAACCGCCTAATACAAGATGCCAAACTGGAGTAACACCAAACATCGGATTTGTTGAACTGCCTATTAAATTAAATAATAATGATGTACCAATCATTCCAAGTAGGACACTAAGCATAATCCTCCAGGAACCGACACCAGTGGCAATTAAAACAACTGCGCCAATTATGCAGGCTAATGTCGATGTCTCTCCCATAGAGCCGGGAATCAAACCAATAAATGAGTCCCACCATGAGAATGTTACATTCATAGCGGTATCGGCGTATTGAGCCAATGGTGTGGCTTGTGAAAAACCGTCAATTGCTGTCCAGACCTTATCTCCGGAAATCTGCGCCGGATAGGCGAAAAATAAAAAAGCTCTTCCGGTTAAGGCAGGATTTAAGATATTCATTCCTACACCGCCGAATACTTCTTTACCAATAACAACGCCGAATGAAATTCCGAGAGCAACTTGCCAATAAGGAATATCGGGAGGGCATATTAAAGGAAATAATAAACTTGTTACTAAAAATCCTTCGTTGATTTCATGTTTTCTAACGGTAGCAAAAACTACCTCCCAAAAACCGCCGACAGCGATAGTAACAATATAAATAGGGAAAAAGTATAATGAACCGAGAATAACATTTGATAAAAGACTTGCCTTATCAAACCCAATTCCCAGCCATTCAATTACATTTCCCTGCCAGCTTTCAACCGTACTTAATCCTAATTGCTGCAGAGCAACATTAGCCTGATAACCGGTATTAAATAAGGCCATTAACACCGCAGGTATTAATGCATATACAACCATTATCATCATCCTTTTCAGGTCCATCGCGTCTCTTACATGCGAGGCGCTTTTGGTAACCGTACCGGAAGTAAACATAAATGTAGCGGTCATTTCGTAAAGCGGAAAAAACTTTTCAAGTTTTCCGCCTTTTTCAAAATGATGTTCCTGTTTCTCAATAAATTCTTTTAAGAACTTCACTATCCTTCCTTCTCAATTAAAGTTAAATTTCTTCTTAATGCATGTCCGTGATCCAATTTGGAAGGACAAACATATGTGCATAATGCTAAATCTTCTTCGTCGAGTTCTAATACTCCTAATTTTTCCGCTTCTTCAACATCATTAACGGCTAATGATCTTAATAAATATGTAGGAAGAATATCAAGCGGCATAACCTGCTCGTAACTGCCAATCGGCACAATTGCTCTTTCGCCGCCGTTTGTAGATGTATTAAAATTAAATTTTTTATTAGGGGTTAGACTTGAAGCCAAAATTCTTTTTACCGAAAAAAGATCAAAACCAGGAGTTAACCAGCCTAAGAATTTTTTTTCTCTGCCTTCTGGAACAACTGAAACTTGCTGATGGAATTTACCTAAATAGCAGTATGCTCCTTCCGCTTTAACGCCTGAAAGTACAGAGCCTGAAATAATCCTGTTTTCTCCATCTTTTAATTCGCCGTTTGTTAATTCTGAAAGACAGGCACCCAATCTAGTTTTTAACAATTTTGGATTCTTTACCGAAGGTCCGGCTAATGATACTATTCTTTCTGTTTTAATTCTGCCGGTTTTGAATAAGTATCCCACTGCCGCTAAATCCTGAGCGTTTATGTACCAAACACTTTTCTTTCTTCCCACCGGATCTACAAAATGAATATGAGTGCCAACATTTCCTGAAGGATGCGGACCTTCAAATTCTTCCACTGAAATCTGATTTGAATCTATGACAGGTATATTTGAGCCCGTTGATTTGCAAATAAATATTTTACCGTCGGTTAATTTTGTAAGCAGAAAAAGACCTGTTTGAAAATCATTTTCAGATCCTTCAAGTACTTTTTCAATCGAGGGCGCCAGCGGATTAGAATCCATAGCGGTAACAAATATTGAATGCGGTACTGTCGCCGGGTCGGCTACCTTACTGAACGGACGCGATTTTAATGACTGCCATTGACCTGAAGTTAAAAGCTGTGTTTTAACCGTTTCTTTGTCAATTGTTTTGATTTCAGCATCGGTAAATGATTTAAAAGTTTCTTCTTCATGCCCTTCAAGCTGAATAACAATTGATTGAAAATGTCTTTTTTCGCCGCGGTTAATTTCAACAACTTTTCCCGCGCCGGGAGATGTAAAATTAATTCCTTCCATCTTTTTATCGGTAAATAGAATTTGACCGAGTTTTACATTGTCGCCGACTTTTACAAGCATTGTAGGTTTCATTCCGACGTAATCATCTCCGATAATTGCAATCTTAGAAACTTTATTTGCTTCGGAGATATTTTGTTCGGGGGCGCCGGTAATCGGCAGATCCAAACCTTTTTTGATTTTGTGTTTTCCCATATTCTTAAATAATAATTGTCTATTATCCTATTTTATGAAGTTCATATAAAAAAAGTGATGACTAAAAATCGGGCAAATTATCAGAAAGGAAATAACTTACTCCATTTTTTAAATAATATATCTGGTAAAAATAACTTGTTATCTGAGAAATCACAATAAAAAATTAAAAGAATTTTTATCTTTTTGTATTATTTAAAAGCCAATCGTACATATCCTTGCCTGAATAAACCCTTGTCCAGCAATTATGAGCTAAATCTTCGTGAACAGTAACAATTATATTTCCCCCCGCCGCATCAAGTGAATCGGCCATTTCAAGCGACCATTGAGGTAGAATTACACGGTCTCTTCCTCCGTGAAAAAGCCAAACAGGTGTTTTTCCAATTTTTTTTGCGTCTTCGGGATTCCCTGCCCCGCAAATTGGAACTCCGGCCGCAAATATCTCCGGATATTTTGAAAGCATATACCATGTACCATAACCGCCGTAACTTAATCCGGTTATATATATTCTGTTTTTATCACCGTTATATTCTTTAACTGTATTATTAATTAAAGCAATCAAATCTTTTTCAAGTATATCCCAGCCATAAGGCGGATAAGGTGTTTCATACCTATTTTTAGCATTAAATGTTTCTCTTTTCATCGATTGTCTTTTTGTCCAGTCAATTAAATGACTATTTAAATTTGGACTGTGATTATAGTCATCAGGGAAAGGCAGCATTTGAGGTGCGATAATTATGAATGGGAATTCTCTCCCGTTTTCAATTTCTTTTAACGGTCCGTGGATTTTCACAGTATTAACATCATTGCCTCTTTCGCCGTTGCCGTGAAGGAATAAAAGAACCGGAATTTCTTCGTCATTATTTATATTTTCCGGGATATAAATCAGATAATCTCTGCTGCTGTGAGTAACGCTGCTAATCATACTTTTTTTAATTATTTTTCCTTTCAATTCAAATCCCTTCGTAGAACTATTAATAAAGAATAGATAAAAGATAAAACATATAGTTAAGGATAATTTATTCATCTCTTGCCTTCCTGTATATAAATAAAAAAATTATTGTATGGAATATATTAATAGATAAGTATTGAAACAAAAAAGCATTTAATGGAAAGGGGATTTTTTTTAGCCGCTTATAGGTAAAACTGTTTTTAAAATAATTGTTAAAGAATTTAGGTAATTAGTTTTTAGTTATCGAACAACAGTTGTTTCCAAAAATTTAATATCTGATCCTTTCTTATTATCAAAAGCACAGCATGAAATTATTAAGGTGTATTTATCTTCATTAATGAACTTATTAAGTTCTGCAAATATAAATGGTTTAGCCGAAGTATCAAATGAGGAAGAAATCTGAAATCCGCCGCTGTTTGAAAATCCGTTAACTGTAATTTCATAATCAATTGGACTGTGGTCCGATGTAACGGCATAAAAATATACAATAAGAGTATCATTACTGTTGTAACTGTTTTTTGAAGCAAAAAGGTTCATCATTTTTACATAATCATTTCCTGCGATTGTGTCACCCACAATTAAATTGATCGATTTATAATCATATTCATTTTTATTATTCCATACAATATTAGAAATAATATATCCTTTTTCTTCGAGCGGATTAAATTTTAAAATTTTCTCGGTACTTATAAAACTATCAAATGAACCGCCGTGAATATTCCATTTATATTTCAAAGATTCGGATTCTATTTTATTTGTCTCGCTCATAATTTCTACTATCTGGCCGTTTTCAATTCTTCCCTGATTCAGCAGTTTAATTTGTGTAATTTGAAGAGGCAGATTAGAAAGCGTTTCAACATTTATTACAATGGAATCGCTAACAGTTCCCCCTTTATTGTCATTTACGGTACAAATAATTAAGTAATTTCCTAGCGCGTTAGGAGCTGACCAATAAACAATACTTCCGTTGCCCGAGATACTGCCATTTATTGCCGACCAGCTATATTCCAATTTATCGCCGTCTATGTCCGACGCCAAACATACAAGCTGAATTAAATCCAGACCGCCCGCAGTGTTTGATTGTGAAGTTAAAGAAATAATTTTTGGAGGGTTGTTTTTATCAACTATTACGGGATTCGTTTTTTCTTCGCAGCAAATAAAAAAGATTGACGCAGATAATATTAATATTAAAAATAATTTCACCTTGCTAACTCCAAATTACTGCAAAACAATTTATCTGTTTATATAATAGTATGACACATAATTTCATTTTCATAGATAAATGATTTGTAGAATATGAATTGGCAGTTTTCTTGCAAAAATAAACCGGCTTATTAAAGATATCAATGTAAAAAATATTACATGTATTTAAACATCAAATATTTTATTTTTCGCTTTAATTTCATTAGAGGATTAAATGAGCAAATCTTATCCGCCGGAAATGCACAGCGCTGAACATATATTAAATCAAACCATGGTAAGAATGTTCAATAAAGGTCGTTCTTTCAGCGCTCATATTGAGAAGAAAAAATCAAAGTGTGACTACCGCTTTGACAGAGAATTGACACTTGATGAAACCGCCGAAATAGAAACTCGCGTTAACAATATTATAAATATGGATATGGAAATTACGGAAGATTTTTTAACACGCGAAGAAGCGGATAAATTTGTAAGTCTTGAAAAACTACCCGAAGACGCAGGCGATACGGTTAGAATTATAAAGATTGGCGATTATGATATATGTCCGTGCAGAGGTGAGCATGTAAAATCGACAAAAGAAATTGGTGAATTTAAAATTATATCGACCGGATTCGAAAACGGAATTTTAAGAATAAGATTTAAAGTTGCTTAATTATTCTGAACTCTGATTTGCTTTTTTGTGTTTACTTTTGTTTCATTCTATCATTACTATTTACTAAATAATTCATATGTGAAATTGGCCGTACATTTTAATATATTCGTATAATTAAATTTGAAAGAAAAATACTTTTATGGATCTAATCCCATTTTTTCAGCAGGTTCTGCTGGTCGTTGCAATTATTTTCGCGGTTGTTTTGATTATATCATACATATACTCAAAATTTATAAAAAAAGAAAAAGAAGAAGAACATATTGTTAATAAAACAACAACACAAAATAACGAACATAATTCCGGGACAAGAAAAAAAACAGTTAACTACACTTCAAGCGCCGATTCGCAAAAACTTTATGTAAATACAACCGAACACCGTAAACATGTTGTTGCAAACAAAGCTGCGTCAAAACCGCAAAGATTCCAGGTTCTTAATAAAACTAGCGACGATGAAAAATAAAATTTGCGTATCTATAAATTCTCCTTTTCCCGAAGTTTATCCTTATTGATTAATTAATTTTATAAAATCATTTTCTTTCAACATCAAATCAAAATAGAAATTTATGGAAATTATATTTTTAGCTGCCGGAATTGTAATAGGATTATTTATAGGAATTTTATTTGCTAAATCAAAGTATTCGAGTTCAAAGGGAATTCCATTTGAAGAAGTTGAATCTATCAAAACCGATAAAACGAAAGCCGAAGAAAAAAACAAATTTTTCGAGTTGACGGTATCGGAATTAAAGCATGAATTAGAATCGGTTAGGAATAAATATTCAGAAACTTCTAATGATTTTGTTAAAGTTACAGAACAAAATGAAAATCTGAAGCTTCGATTAAAAGAACATAAAGAAGAAATTGAAAATATCCAGGAAAGTTTCAGAAATGAATTTAAGAATTTGGCCAACGAGATATTGGAGGATAAAAGCAAAAGATTTACCGATCAGAATAAAGAACTTGTGCAGGGATTGCTGAATCCTCTTGGGGATAAAATTAATGAATTTCAGAAAAGAATAAATGATATTCATCACGCCGATACGCAGAGCCGTTCTTCCCTGCTTGAACAGATAAAAACTCTTAGCGAACTTAATAAACAAATGAGTCACGACGCAGATAATTTAACAAAAGCGTTAAAGGGAGATTCAAAAACTCAGGGTACATGGGGTGAATTTATTCTTGAAAGCGTTCTGGAAAAATCAGGACTCGTTAAAGGTGATCAGTATAAAGTTCAGGAAAGTCATAAAAGCGAAGACGGTAAAAGATATCAGCCTGATGTTGTAGTATATTTGCCCGACAATAAAAATATAATTATTGATTCAAAGGTTTCGCTTGTAGCTTATGAAAGATTTGTATCTTCGGATAATGAGAATGATAAAGCGGTATTTTTAAAAGATCATATACGTTCTATAGGCAGTCATATTAAAAATCTTAGTGAAAAGAAATACCAAACTCTTTATGATTTAAATTCTCCCGATTTCGTACTTTTATTTATTCCTATTGAGCCTGCTTTTGCGTTAGCTGTTCAGAACGAACCTAATTTGTTTTATGACGCGTTCGAAAGAAATATAGTTATTGTCAGTCCTTCTACTCTTCTCGCTACTTTAAGAACAATTGAAAGTATTTGGCGTCAGGAAAACCAGAACAAAAACGCTCTTGAAATAGCCCGTCAAAGCGGAGCTCTTTATGATAAGTTTGTGGGATTTGTTGAAGACTTATCCAACATCGGTAAAAAAATAGACTCGACAAAAGAAAGTTATGATTCGGCAATGAAAAAACTTTCTGAAGGCAGCGGTAATATTGTACGACGAGTTGAAAATCTGAAGGACCTTGGGGCTAAAGCTACAAAGACACTTTCAAATACTTTATTGGGGCAAGCGGACGATTAGTCAGTCTATAAATAATCTTCTCTAACAGGAGAAAATACTTCAATCAATAATGTATCTTCAATAGCTTCGGCACTGTGTTCAATATTGGACCCAATATTCCAGCTGTCTCCGGATTCCGCCAATATTTCTTCTCCGTTTATGTTAAACAATAGTTTACCTTTTACCATATAGCCAGTTTGTTCATGGACATGTTTATGAAGCGGAACGAGTGTTCCTTTTTTAAGTATCATTTCGGTAAAAGATGTTCTTTCACCGTGAACAAGTGTTTTAATATTTAGTCCGGGAAGTTTTTCAATATATCCCGAATTATTTTTCTTATAAAACATATTTACTCCTTTATAACAGTAAAACAAACGGCGTCGTAAATACCTTCATCTTTAATAACTGTTTCAGTCAAATCAAATCAGTTTTGAGTAAGCATTTATTCAACATTTTTAATTTAAAACTAGTTAAATCCATAAGCAAAAAAAGTTACCGAAATATTTAAGGCAATATTATTTTTTAGATCCTTAAAAACCTCATCAAAACAGTAAGCAAGAATAAATGATTTCAAAAATATTAATGAGTTGTTTTGCCATCGTACAATTTTGTGAACTCGCTATCGACAGGTTCCCACAATTCAATTTTATTTCCGTCGGGATCCATAATATGCACAAACTTGCCGTAATCATATGATTCTATTTCATCAACAATTTCAACACCTTCATTTCTTAACTGTTCTACCAGCCATTGCAAATCCTCAACCCTGTAATTAACCATAAACTCTTTTTCCGAAGGCTGAAAATAAGTTGTATCATCCTTAAAAGGGCTCCATACCGCATACCCTTTCTGATCCGGTTTATCTGTTAGTCTGAATTCAAAAACTGAACCATACTCATCAAGCGCCAGACCAAGATGTTTGTTATACCATTCTTTTATATTTTTTTGATCGCCGGTTTTAAAGAATATTCCGCCGATACCTGTAACTCTTTTTTTAATTTCGGACATAATCCCTCCGTTTATTTAAATAAATTATTAACAGCGTTTTGATATGAATCGCCTATTTCATCAAGAGCTGAAATGCACATATTTAAATCTTTAAGAAGTCCGTCGCTTAAACCGTAAACCCAGCCGTGCACCGAAATTTTATGGTCTCGTTCCCAAGCGTCCTGTAATATTGTTGTCTGGCAGACATTCAATACTTGTTCAACGACATTTAATTCGCATAATTTATCTACCCGTTTATGTTCATCATAAATTTGATTAAGCTCCTGACTGTATTTAAGACTTACATCCTGAACATGACGCAGCCAATTATCCGCAAGCCCGTGACGCACATTATTCAGCGCGGCTTTTACTCCACCGCAATCATAATGTCCGCATACTATAATATGTTCGATTTCTAATACGTCAACGGCAAATTGCATAACTGAAAGACAGTTTAAATCGGTATGAACAACAACATTGGCAACGTTGCGGTGGACAAATAATTCACCGGGCAGCAGTCCGACAATCTGATTTGCGGGAACGCGGCTGTCGGAACATCCTATCCATAAATATTTTGGGTTTTGCTGTTTGGAGAGTTTTGCAAAAAACTCTGGGTCTTCTGCGGTAATTTTTTTTGACCACTCTGAGTTTTTATCGAATAGTTCTTTTAATACTTTCACTAAGCTCCGCTTTCAATAATTAGTAAATTTTTATAAGAATCTATAAAATTATCCGCGCATAATAAATAAAATAATTATAGATATTATTATTTTGCTAAGCAATGATTATGCAATAATTTTAATGCGTGCGGCCATCCTTCGACTACCGCGTTATAATACCAAAACCAATCATCCCCTTCCCCGTAACCGCTTTGCTCAACAGTTAATATTGTATTCTCTTTTGCTTCTTCAACTTTTATGTCTAAAGTCATAGGTCCCAGAATAGATTTCGCCGGATTTAAATAAACCAAATTTTCAATTACAATATTTTTACCTAATTGTATTTCTTTTATAACCCCAGTGGATACATAACCAAATCCTTTCTCGGAAATTTCCCATGCTACAGTCCAGCATCCGCCAGGCTTAGGATCAATAAATCCTCTTTCCACTCCCCACCAGTTTCTCATTTCTTTTAAATCCAAGAACATATTTAAAGCTTTGTTAGGATCAACAGGCAGTGAAATTGATTCTTTAACTGATTTCATAATATTTTCTTTCTAGCTTCTGAAAATAAAATATACAGCACCAAGCATACATAATCCAGCCCAAATATAATCTAGTTTAATGCTTTCACCCATATAAAATATTGAGAACGGAACGAATACGGAAAGTGTAATTACTTCCTGCATAATTTTTAATTGAGATAAATTCAATTCACTATGTCCAATTCTGTTTGCCGGTACCTGAAGCACGTATTCAAAAAACGCTAATCCCCAGCTTACCGCAATAGCTATGATCAAAGGTTTAGTGCTTAAGTTTTTTAAATGCGCATACCATGCGAAGGTCATAAAAATATTAGATAAAACTAGTAGAAAACCGGTTTGTAAAATTACTGGCATGTTTACCTCAATTATATTGAGAGCAAACATAATTAAAGAAATGAAATTTATGAAAACAATTCTTTGATATTTACATGCGCAGACCCGCTCCAACTGCTTTTTCTGATTCTGGATCAACTATAATAACAAGCGGTCCCAACAAAGAGTCATGTATGGTGTTAAAATAAACTGCGAATAATTTCTGTCCGTTATTTAATAAAACACTGCTTTCGCTTATTAAGAAATAAAATTTTTCATTTTCATTTAAAATCAGAACATCGCTTTCTTTTATCATGCCGTATATTCCCTGCTCCACTTTAAATGGCTTATTGCCGTCAAGCAAGTTTGACTTTTCTTCGGCAGATAGACTTTCATAAGCGATATTTCCGTAATAGCTGTATTCGGCCGGAGTTACTGAGTTTGAATCGTCTCCGCATCCCGCGATAAGAATTATAATTATTAACGTTATAAATTTTTTCATATTATTTTACTTTAATTAAATTTGTAGCGAAAAAAACATATTTATATAATTTTTCAACGCAAAAATTTATATCATCTTAAAAATCCTATTGTAAAAATAAAACTATCGCTATTGTAATCATTAAAAGTATGAGCGAATGTCAAATTGATTGTTATTTTCATTTTATAAGTGTTGAATATTCTTAATCCGGAATTTAGTTGAAGCTCAATACCGTCTTCCCGTCCATTATCCTGATTAAATTCGTACATATCACCGACCATGTAATAATAATTATTCTGCAGATTGGTAAGCCAATGGAATCCAATTCCCGCGCCGATGTAGGGACAAAAATCATCTTTCGTCAACAGGTATGAGGAATATATATTAACTCCAAAACCCTGGCGGCCGAACAGCTGAATGCCGTAATCGAAATTTTCGAGCTCCGCCCCAATTTTTAAATCTATTGTAAAAGATCTTTCCGAATCGCCGAAACCTGTAAGAGGAAAAAGATAGCCTAAAGATAATCCGTAAAATGTGCCGCCGCCGCGAAGCAATGGTTTTTGACTTTCCTCTTCCGTTATTACCCCTTTTTCAGCCGTTAATTTTGCTGATTCATTTCTTATAATACTCATTGCTATTCTTTTCATTATTATATCCAATTCCTCTATCGACATAGAGATAATACTATCACTGATTATAATTTTCTTTTCGGCAATGCTGTAAACGGAATATTCAATGATAATCTTCTGACCAAGTACCAGAAAATTGCAGGTTACAACCTGTTCTGCATTTAATTTTTCGCCGAACTTTTCAATGCATTCGGAAGAATGGCAGTTCGAGTCTTTAATCTCTTCAGTTAACGATTTAGCCGTAACTATTTCCATCTCACTTAATTTGGAAAGTTCAAGACGCAGAATTGCTTCCGCGCTGTTTAATGTTATGCGGTCGATAGATTCAGAAACAAACGGCATTATACCGATTCTTCCTATTTCCGTATTCTGAGCATAAGTTAAATTAGCTGCTGATAAGAACATAATAATTACTGCAGGGATTAATTTCATAAGTTTCATTTATCCTTATAATTCAGTTTTAATTTGGAATAAAAGATAGTTATATAATTCGAGTAATAGAATGTAATTTATTGTCTCTCAAGATAAGCGGTCCTAATTATTCCGCCGCGACTGGATTAAACAAATTTGTTAATTTTTATTTGTCAGCATGATAAAATTTTCTTTTGTATTCATTTGCTATGAGACTTTTAAATCCTTTTGTTCTTTAAAAAGAATTATGATACATTAACTTGAAATTTTATAGTGCATATTTCCCTTTATAGTCACATGTGTTTTTTAAGAATAAAAATATTGAACAAATGGGAATAAAAATATTTTCTAAAAATAAATCGGGCATATTCCGGAAATTTCTATTTACGCTTTTATTCTTTTCGATTGTCCCAGTTCTTGTATTAGGAATAATTACTTCCATATCCCTGAATTCATCCGCAAAAAAAATTGTTGACGATTCGGCCGCAATGATTGATAAAAATATCGAGAAGAATCTATTAATTCAGGCCACAGGTATTGCCAGAGATGTAGAAAAATTTTTAAGAAACAGCGAGATTGATTTATTTGAACTTTCCGAACTTGAGCAAAACCCGAATTTGTATTTGGAATTTGCTAAGAATAAAAAGTCGGAAGTATGGGAACGTACTACAAAAAATGATTCAATTGGACAAAGATCGTTTATTCCGCTTTATAAAGAAATTGCTTTTATTGATATAAACGGTTATGAAAAAGTAAAAATAATTGGAAACAGAATCTCCCCGCTTTCGGCATTAAAGAATGTTAGTATCCCTGCTAATACTACCTACCTTAACGAAGATTATTTCAGCAAAACAATAAATCTTTCATCAAATGATATTTATATTTCGCGTTTAAACGGGTTTTTTGTATCAATCAAAGAGATTGAAGAATCGGAGAATCTGATTACTTATGACGGTGTTTTCCGGTTAGCAATGCCTATTTATAATAAGGGAATAAAAAAAGGTATTGTAGTTCTCGGTATTGATCACCGCCACTTTATGGAATTTACCCAGCATATTTTACCAAACAATGAGAAAGAAATTCTTGTTTCCGAATATCAATCGGGCGATTACGCCTTTATTTTTGATGATGAAGGATGGATAATTACTCATCCTAAATTATGGGATATAAGAGGTGTTGATAAAAAAGGAAATTTGGTGCCGGCATATAACAAATTAACCCCGCCTGACATGATTAAAGAAGGATTTATTCCTTTTAATCTTGACTCCGCAGGATTTATCCATGAAAATTATCCTTTTGCCGCAGATGAAATAAGGAAAAAGAAAACAGGTAAAGTTGTTACGACTAATATAGGCGGCGTAAAAAAAATAATGGTTTATACTCCCATATTTTATAACAGAGGCGAATATAAAAAACATGGTGTTTTCGGCGGCGTTACACTTGGTACTGAAACCACAAAATTTCATTCTGCATCTTCTGAGATTAAAAAAATAGTAGCGGCAACATTTAATTTTTTTATCGATAATATTTTCTTAATCATTTCAATCACACTTTTATTATCAATTCTATTTTCTTTTCTGCTTACCCAAAATTTTACGAAACCTATTATTGAATTAACTAACTTCTCAAAAAAACTAGCAGGCGGAGAACTTGAAAAAAGAATAAAACTTAATCGAAATGACGAAATTGGGATTATGTCCGATTCGTTCAATAAAATGGCTAATGAACTTGAGAAAAGCAGGAACGAACTTCTTCTATCTTATAACGAATTAATGAGTTCTAAAAAAGATATTGAAATTTATACCTCAGACCTTGAATACCAGCTCAAAATATTAAAAAGCATACAAAGCATCAGCAACATTATTGGTTCAACCTTTGAACTTAATACCGTGCTCAAAATTATATTAAGAACATGCGTTGAAAGCGTTAATTTCGACAGGGCAATTTTATATATGCTCGATGACGAAGGCAGATACCTGGAATATAGAGAAATGTTCGGATTCACCGATGAAGAAGAGAAAGTTGCAATGAAATCGGTTCATAATATTTCGCGCGCGGATTGTATTGAAACCCGCGTTGTTAAAACTGGCGAGATTATTTTCGTAGATGATTTTGAAAATTATGCGCACGCGACGGAACTGGATAAAAAAATTAGAACAATTGCTAAAAGCAACAGCTTTGTATTTGTGCCTTTAAGAGTAAAGGAAAAAATAATAGGAATTCTTGGCGCAGATAAATTAAGAACAGGAAATAGAATTTCGGAAACTGATATTAATTCTCTGCAGATACTTGCCAATCAGGCTTCGCGCGTAATTGAAAACACAAGATTGTATACGGAAATAATCTCGCAAAGAAATTTTGTGGCCGATATAGTTTCAAATATGTTGAACGGCGTTGTTTCAACCAACGGAAGAGGAATAATTACCTCAATTAATAAAGCGGCAATTGAAATACTTGAGCTTGATGAAAATGTAAATATTGGAGATAATATTTGGAATCTGCTTGAGAACGCCGAACCGTTATTAAACAAAATGCGCGCAGGCTTAGAGATAGAAGGAATATTCAGAGGTTATAATTTGTATGTCGAAATACTTGGTAAAACTAAATATCTAAATATTAACGCCTCGAGAATATTTGAAAATAATATCCATACCGGGTCAATTATTGTGCTTGAAGATGTTTCGGAGAAAAAGAAACTTGACGAAGAACTGCAGAAAATAGACAGACTTGCTTCATTAGGAAAATTCGCGGCCGGAATTGCTCACGAAATAAGAAATCCTCTTACAGGTTTATCTCTTTATCTTGATAACCTGCACGATCAATTATCAATACAAAATAGTTCACATTCTAAATTACTCATTAACGCGCTTAGCGAAATAGAAAGACTTGACAACCTTGTAAAAGAAATCCTGGATTATGCCGTGCCGGGTAAAAGCCGTATGCGGATGGATAATATAAACACGGTTATCAATAACATACTCCACCTGTCAAACCAGCAGTTTAATAAAGCAGGTATTAAATTACTCAATAAATTTGACCTAAATATTCCCGATTCTAATATGGATTCCGAAAAAATAAAACAGGCTTTGTTAAATATTATTGTAAACTCAATTCAATTTATGCCCGGCGGCGGAGTACTATTCGTTGAGACAATTTTAATAAAAAACGGAAACGATGATGAAAAATATAAAATAATTATTTCCGATACAGGAAAAGGATTTGTAGATTCCGAAATTAAAAATATATTTGAACCTTTCTATTCCAACAGGAAAGAAGGTATTGGACTGGGACTGGCGATAACCCATTCAATAATAAACGAACATGAAGGAACCATAACGGCGAAGAACAAAGCAACCGGCGGCGCTCTGTTTATAATAACCTTACCAGTATTGAAATAAAATTATGATGAATAAAAAAATATTAGTAATTGACGACGAAGAGTTTATAAGAATTAATCTTCACGAAATTTTCGCTCAAAGCGGTTATGAAGTTGATCTTATTGAAACGGCTGAAGAAGGTCTTAAAGCAATTAAAAATAATAATTATGATCTTGCTTTCCTGGATATAAACCTTCCGGATATGAATGGAATTGATCTGCTTCAGGAAGTAAAAAATATTGAGCCTGATCTTCTTGTAATTATTATTACAGGCTTTGCTTCGGTTGAATCGGCAGTTAACGCTATTAAACTCGGCGCTTATGATTATATTAAAAAACCATTTAAAGCCGACGCGATAAAACTTATAACAAAACTTGCTTTTGAAACTCTCTCCCTTAAAAAAAAGGTACAGAAACTTGAAGTACAGCAGAAAGAAATTCAAGGTTTCGATTCAATTATTGGACAAAGTGAAATTATTAAAAGTGTTAAATCACTTATTTCGGAATTCGCCAAATATGATTCGGGTACAGTACTTATTACCGGAGAAAGCGGAAGCGGTAAAGAACTTGTTGCAAGCGCCATTCATAATTTAAGTCCGAGAGCCGATAAATCATTTGTAGAACTTAACTGCGCGTCTATTCCCGAAACGCTGATGGAAAGCGAATTGTTCGGTTATGAAAAAGGAGCCTTTACCGACGCTAAAAATAAAAAAGTAGGACTGTTGGAAATAGCCGACGGCGGCACCTTGTTTCTTGATGAAATCGGTGAAATGAGTTTATCTCTTCAGGCAAAACTACTTCGCGTTATTGAAAACAAAAAAATAAGAAGACTTGGCAGCAATAAGGATTTAAATATAGATCTCAGAATAATTGCCGCGACAAATAAAGATTTAAAAGAGGCGATAAAAAATTCTGAGTTCAGGGAAGATCTATATTACCGGTTAAATGTTCTGCGGGTTGAACTCCCCCCTCTCCGTGAAAGAAGCGATGATGTAATACTTCTTGTTAATCATTTCCTGAATCAGTTTAATTCCAAGTTTACAAAAAAAATTGAGAGATTTTCCGATGATGCGCTTGAAGCGTTAAAAAACTACAGCTGGCCGGGAAATGTAAGGGAATTAAGAAATGTTGTCGAAAGAACATACATACTTCAGAAAAACCCCGTTATAGAAGTTTACGATATTGCCGCCGACTTTATAAATAACAGGCATGAAATAGAAATTAAAATCGGCAACAGCGAACTGGATCTCGAAAAATTTACTTACGAAGAAATTTTAACAGAAATTGACAAAAAATTAATTACGAAAGCACTCGAAATTGCTAACGGAAATACCTCACAAGCTGCGCGAATCCTAAAAATTCCCAGAGAAACTTTAAGATATAAACTTGTAAAGTTGAATATCGCTCAAAAAGAGAATTAGTTTTGTCCGGCAGGTTTTCACCGGACTGGTGAATATTCACCACTTAAACAACATTCCTAAACTTTTAATTGTTCTATTTTCACATAAAATCAAATAAGATTTATTAATCTCATTATGGCACTTTATTTGTCTAATTAAAATGAACTCAATAATCAAGGAGTAACAAATGAAAAAAATAATTACTGTTTCTTTTATGATGATTCTCATTCTTTCTGCGGATTTGATTTACGCACAAATTCAAATTAGCGGCGACGCAAGATTCAGACCTCGTATGGATTTGGATGATAGGTCTGAAGCCGGCGGTACTAATAAATCAGATTTTTATTATATGTATAGAATTAGATTAAATCTGAAAGCCGATATCGGCGACGGATATTTTTTATCTACAAAACTCGGTCATAACGGAATTGCATACTACGGAAAAATGGCAACGGGTTTAAATGCAGATGTTTTCGGCGCTTACGGAAAAGATTATAGAGAAAACGGAAAAAGAATGAGCGTCGATTTTATGGAATTATACGGAGGCAGAACTACACCGGATTTCGGATTTAAAATCGGATTGTTCGGCGTAAATAGTTTTAATAATATTGTTTACGACGTTCATTATCTCCCTAGTTTAATGATTGACATACCTTTCTTCATTTTTAACACGGACGCTCTTTACGGAGCTTCAGTTTATTTTAAAGCAGGACCCGGAAAACTAACCTTGAGCGGATATATTGACGACGCGCGCGGTTTTGCTTTGGAAGATAAAGACGGAAACGAGATTGATAATATTAATGATCAGTATACATTTGCAGCCGATTATGAATTCTCGGCAAGCGATTGGAAATTACAGCCGATGGTTATGTTTACAGTCGCGGATTCAGCCGCAGCGCCTTTAACTTTGGGAGCCAATTTAACAGCACCGAAACTTGGGAACTTCACTTTGTCGGCCGGAATGTTCTATTCAACTTCTTCTAAAACAGAATCAGAAATAAATTACACAGAATACGGTATGGTTGGAAACGAATATTCAGCCTGGAAAGCAAGAGTCAAATTAACCGGTAAATTAGGACCGGGTACATTAACATGGTTCGGTGAATTAGGCGCGTTAAACAACAAATATGAGATTAAACCGGAAAACAATAACGATTTCCTCTACTCATGGCTTTCATATAAGTTTACAATATATAAAAGCGATGCCGGCGAATTCTCAATTGCTCCTCAGTGGAGATTGATGAAATATGATAACGATGCAGGAAACTTAAGAACAAGAAATAAATTGGAAGTTGATTTCGATTTCAAATTCTAATAACTAAACGAAAGAGAATATAATGTTCGCACCAAAAAAAATATTAATACCAACCGACTTTTCGGAATGCGACGGTCATTGTTCGATGTTCGCAATTAAACAAGCTGTTGATATTTCAAAACAGCACGGTTCCGAACTCGTTTTTCTTCATGTAATTACGGAAGATATTTACAAAAAGCCTGTCTTCTTTTTAACCGAAGAAAATATAGAAGGTCTTAAAGATAAAATGCAGGAATTCTATGAAGAAAAACTTGACCATTTAATTGAAGAATACGCGCCGGGTCAAAAAGACAGATGCAGTAAAATTGTTAAAGAAGGAAAACCTTATCACGAAATTCTGAACGAAGCCGAAAATAATGTTGACCTTATTGTTATAGCTACAAGAGGTTTAAGCGGTATTCAGAATGTATTCTACGGAAGCGTTACCGAAAAAGTTGTTAGACACGCAAAATGTTCGGTATTAGTCGTTAGAAAATTGTTAAATGATAAATCCTAAAGGAGTTAAAATGAAAAAAATAAATTTGCTAGTTACAATGACTTTATTCGCTGTTTTTCTTTTTCCCGAAATTACATCAGCGCAGATGTATAAATTTTCCGGCGGACCTTCAGGCGGAACTTTTCAGTACTATGCAAGCGCGATTGCGACACTTGCTAAAAAAAATAATGCTAAAGTATTAGCTAGCGCCTCGGGCGGATCTATTGAAAATATTAGAACCGTTAATTCAGGCAAATCGCAATTCGGAGTTGCATATTCAGGTCACGTTTACGCTGGAATTAAAGGCAAACTTCCTAACGATACAAAAACATATGAAAATGTAATGGCGGTTTCTTTCCTTTACGGCGCGCCAGCTCAATTGGTTGTTAAAAAAAATTCAGGCATAACTAATCCTAAACAACTCAAAAGTAAAAGAGTGGGTGTTGGAAACGCAGGTTCCGGCGCGGCGGCTAACGCTGAAATATATTTCAGACAGCTTGGCATTTGGAATGATATGGGAAAAGAATTTTTAGGCTACCGCGGAGCAGCCGACGCATTTAATAACGGTCAGTTAGACGCATTCTGGGTATTCGCCGGATTCCCAAACGCTGCTGTGCTTGAAGCGGCTCTTCAATCCGATGTTACGGTTTTAAATACTTACGGCGCGGGAGAAGAAGCAAAATTATTTGAAGATTACCCCTACTTCGCCGAAGTTATAATACCGGCTAACACTTACAGCGGACAGGATAAGGACGTAAAGACTTTTCAGGACGCAACTATTTGGGTAGCGAATAAAGATGTTCCTGCTGACGTAGTATATAATCTTTTAAAAAATGTTTATAGTGCCGAAAGCCTTAAATATATGATCGAAGTACATAAATCAGCTGTTGAAATGACAGTAAAACACGGAACCAAAGGTATTGTTACTCCACTTCATCCCGGCGCAGAAAAATTCTGGAAAGAACAAGGTATTTTAAAATAAAATTTTTCCCGAGAGGAGAATTTAATGTACGATCAATTAAATAAATATGAAAAATTAGTATTCAGCGCCTTGTCGGTTTTTCTGGTACTTTTCTATTCCGTATCCGCAGTCTGGATTCCGGCTTCTACCGAATTGCATAGGGGCATCTATGTATTCGTTACATATATATTAGTGTTTATGCTTTACAAATCGAAACACCCGGCATTCAGAGTTTTGGATTATACATTAATGCTTTTGGCCGCGGGCGCTGTTGTTTATTGGATTTACAATTATGAAGCGCTTAATTACAGAGCCGGAGCTGAAACAGAACTTGACCAATGGGTAGCCGCGGTTGGTGTAATACTGGGAATTGAAATCGCAAGAAGAGCGGTTGGTTCCGTTTTCGTTATTATTGGTGTTGTAATGCTCGCTTATGGAGTCTACGGCGAATTTGCCCCCGATTTAATTATGCATCCCGGAGATACATTTTTAGGAGTGTGCACAACAATATTCTTTAAAGAAGACGGCGTTTTCGGAATAATGGCTAATGTGCTTGCAACCTATGTTCTTCTGTTTGTTTTATTCGGCGCGTTTCTTGAAAAATCGGGAGCGCAGAAGTTCTTTATTGATTTTCCTCTCGCGGCTGTTGGACATAAAACCGGCGGACCCGCAAAGGTGGCGGTAATAGCCAGCGCTTTGTTCGGATCAATTTCAGGCAGCGCAATCGCAAATACAGTTTCAACCGGCGCATTTACAATTCCATTAATGAAAAAGGCGGGATTCAGATCTCATGTTGCCGGAGCAATTGAACCTGCTGCCTCAATAGGAGGAATGTTTATGCCCCCTATTATGGGCGCAGGCGGATTTATTATGGCTGAACTTACCGGATTTCCATATTCTTATATTATGCTTGTTGCCATATTCCCCGCCTTTATGTATTTCTTCAGCGTTTTTGTAATGGTTCATTACGAAGCGAAAATGCATAATATAAACGGCGAAAAAAGTACAACTCCGGCATGGGAAATATTTAAGAAAGAATGGTATTACATTTCTCCTCTCGGCATCATAACAATTTTAATGCTTTACGGATTCTCAGCGGGTTTTGCGGCCGTTATGGGAATTGTAAGCTGCATAATCGTAAGCTGGTTTAAAAAAGATACAAGAATTGATCTGAAAGGTTTTGTTGAAGCCTCGGTTCAAGGAACTGAAAGCAGCTTAAAAATTGGCGCGACTGTCGGAATTATCGGTATTATCATTTCTATGCTTACCTTCAGCGGATTGATACTTACATTTGCCGATATTGTAATTGAATTGGCGGCAGGCAGTTTAGTATTAACTATATTTTTTATTGCGCTTGCCTCCTTAGTTCTCGGTATGGGTGTTCCAGTAACAGCAGCTTATCTTATTACAGCGGTTGTTGCCGTACCGGCTTTAACCCATCTTGGTGTAAACGTTATTGCCGCTCATATGATTGTTTATTGGCTGTCGCAGGATTCAAATATTTCTCCGCCTGTATGTATAGCCGCGTTTGCGGGAGCTACTATAGCAAAGGCGCCAATGTGGAAAACGGCGTTCACTGCATTTAAGTTTGCCAAGTTTTTATATCTCGGTCCTTTCTTATTTGGATTTGTACCCGCGTTTTCACTTCAGGGAGATGTTTGGGATATTGTAAAAGTGTTCATTTTAATTATTATTGGAACATACGCCTATTCTTATTTCTTAAGCGGGGCTTGGTGGAAACCTATCAAGAAAAAATTCTTCACAAAAACTGCTAATGAATCGGTTTAGTATAAAAAAAAGAGTTCCGTAAGGAACTCTTTTTTATCAACAATTTTATTTATACTTAGTAATTACAATTCTTAATTATTGTAGAAACGGAATAGAACGTGTTAAATCAATATTACCATTTTTTTCTTATGTATATTTTAGATAACCTATTTCAATAATACCATTTTTTTCGTCTGAGTAAAATCTTTGGTTTTAATCATATAAAAGTAGGTGCCGCTTGGTATATCCTTTGCATTAAAGATAATATTATAATTCCCCTTCTGTTGATATTCATTCACCAAGCTCGAAATTTTCTGTCCCAATAAATTATAAACACTAATTGAAACAAAACCATTTTGCGGAACAGAATACTCAATTTTTGTAGAAGGATTGAAAGGATTCGGATAATTTTGACTTAAATAAAAATTATCTGGAATCGATGAAACAGGTTCATCAATATTTGTACTCCCGTCAATACTATTAGACCAAAGTCCGTCCAACCTGGCGGCCCAAATACGATTCTTGAAAACCAGCATATCATATAACCATGAAAATTCATGAGCTTTAATTTCCCAGTTATCTCCATAGTCATCACTCGAAAAAATCCAGTGTTCACCGCCAAAAAGCAATGCTGCGTATAGTCGGTTACCGTCTACTGCGAAAGCGCCGATATCACGTGTTGGAAATGCATCAATATCTACACTTACCCAGTTTGTACCTTCAAGAGATCCTCTATATATACCATTGTCAGTTCCGGCAAATAAATAATTGTCCTGAATTATAAAATCGAAAAATAACCTCTGTATTTCGGTTGAATCGACAAAAACAGTATTCCATTCCGAATGATTATTAGATCTTACAAAAAGGTAGTAACCAAGGTTTGCAACTAGGCAGTTGCCGGAAGCAAAAATTGAACTTGCTCCAAATTGAAATAACCCGGTATTAAATTCTTTCCATCCAGAATTAACGGAAAGATTATAAACGTAAACACCGTTAAAATCTGTTGCAGCGAAAAGGCTATCACCTATTGCTGCTAATTCAACTATTCCCCATGCCGATTGCGGCAGCCCAGTATTCATTATTCCCCAGCTATTGCCATGGTCTGCACTTCTGAATATTCCCTCATTGACTGTTCCGATATACAAAATACCCTTATAAGAATAAATCGTATAGAAACTGCTTCCAGTAATAGGTATAACAGGAAGTGGTTTCCATGAATTACCATTTTCATCGCTTTCATAAATTTGATCCGCTGAAACTGCAAATATTCTATTATTATGCTCGGTTATTGAAAGTATCTGGTTTGAACCAATTACACTAATTTGCTCCCAATTCTGTGCTTTCAACAAGGAAGGGATTGCGATAATATTTAAAAACAATACCAACATTGACAATTTAATTACACCTGCAAAACTCATAAAATTATATTTGGAAAAAGAAAGTATTATCGATGTATTTAATCGGTTTTTAAGAAATCTATTATATTTATTCTGCATGAAATTCCCTTTAAAGATTTTTTATTACAGTAATTACTTTTTGCTATACTATTTTTTTTATTTTGAAGTGATATGACGCAGTGTTTTTCGAAAAGTTTCAATAACTCGCCCTGAAAATATCATTGCAGTTAGGCTTTTATTGTTCATTTTAGTAAGTATGTAATTATAGTTAATAATTATAATGATTTTCGATTAAAATAAATCCCGGATAAAACCGGGATTTAATTTCATAATTGTCTAATTTTGCTATTATTTAATCGTTCCGGCTAATTTATTAAGATTGCCAATTACATCCTTTCCTAAATCAAATCTTATAAACTTGCGTTTATTATCCAGTAATGCCTGTCTGTCTCCCAATGCTTGAGCGTCTTTTAATACAGCAAACGAAAAGAAAGATTTTCTTTTTCCTGGGTTTTCCGGAATGTCAATATCTTCCGGCATATGTGCTGTAAATTGTATAAATAATCCATTTCCGGCATCACCTTTATGAAGCTGTCCTGTTGAATGTAGAAAACGTGGACCGAATCCTACCGTAGTAGCTAATTGATATTTTTTCTGAATAACGGTTCTTAAATTAAACAGAGCTTCTGCGGCATCATCAGAAGGTTTGATATAAGCTTGAATAGATACATAACTTCTTCCGTTTCCGTTTAAATCACCTTTGCTGTAATTATTTAAAAAATCTATAAATACATCTCGCAGATTTGTAGTTTCAATATCACCATAAACTTTTATACCATCTTCTTCAAGTGAAGCGGTTAGTTCCGGAAGTTTGCCTTCGTCAGTATAAGTTTTCATCATCCTGCGGGCGACAATTTTTGCCGATTCAACATTAGGTTGATCAAAGGGCTGAATATTTAGAACCCATCCTGCTACAACGGTGGCCAATTCCCATTTTAAAAACTCACCGCCGAAATCATAAATATCATTTAGAATTATTTCGATTACCGTAAATCCAGCGGATTTAAGTTTTTCAACTTTCGAATCAAACTCTGAATCACCGGCTAATTTCATATATATAAATAATCTATCAACGGAATAATATATCGGTTCGGTAATTTCCTCCAGATCCACAGGAAGAATCCCTTTTCCGTTTTTACCCGTACTTTCGGCAATAAGCTGTTCAACCCATGCTCCGAAATATTTAATTTTTGGCGACATAATAAATGTAATTTTATCCTTACCGTTTTCTCCTAATGCTCCCATAACAGCACCTAAAACAGCGGCTGAGTTTTGTTCTGAATTTAATTTACATTCGTCGGCCATTGTTAACGCATTGAGGAGTAATTTTTCTGCATCAATTCCTACTAGCGCGGCAGGGACAATCCCGAACAAGGATAATGCAGAATATCTGCCTCCTATATTGGGATCATTTAAAAATATTTTTCTAAAATTAAGTGATTTTGCTAAATCTTCAAGCCCGCTGCCGGGATCAGTGATCGCTATAAAGTGTTTATTTATAACATCTTTACCTAATACATCTAAAGCTCTGTTGTAGAAGTATTTTAGAAACGACATGGTTTCTACTGTCCCGCCCGATTTAGTAGAAACAATAAATAATGTTTTCGAAAAATCAAGTTTTCTTTCTTTTTCGAGAACTGCTCCCGGATCAGTACTGTCCAAAACATCTAAATCTAAACAACCGTCTTTTACGCCAAATGTAAATCTAAAAACTTCGGGAGCAAGGCTCGACCCTCCCATTCCCATTAAAAGCGCGTTTGTAAATCCTTCCTTTTTTACGGAATCGACAAATTCATTAATTCCTTTTAATACGTTAAGAGAGTTCTGCGGACTGTCAAGCCAGCCAAGTCTATTTGAAATTTCAGTAGGATCATCACTCCATACAGTGTGATCCCTGTTCCAGATTCTTTCAATTACTTTTCCATCGACTAATTTTTTAAATTTGTCATCGTAAATTTTTTGTTCTTTGCCTAAAGTAAGTTTCATAAATTTTCTCTCACATTTTATGTCTGCACGAAGTGATCGCATAGTATGCGACCACTACATTTGATTATAAATTAATTGCTGCGTTTTTATCTATATAAAAAAATAATTCACCGGAAACAGGTTGAACAAGAGCTGCCGGGTATTTTAAATAATCTTCTTCTTTATTAATTATTTTTTTAAGAACATAATTTTTGTTTTTTCCGGTTATTAAAAATACAATTTTCTTGGAATTATTTATAATTCCACCTGTTACTGTAATTCTTTTTTGATTTGTGACCGGATGTTCCGCAACTTCACAAATATTTTGTGAATCCCACAATTCAATGATATCCGGGAAAATCGAAGCTGTATGCCCGTCATCCCCCATTCCCAAAATCATCAAATCAAATACCGGAAAATTATTAACCTCAATCCCGGTCTTTATCTTAGTCTTTATCAACTCCCCGTATCGAAGCGCTTCTTTTTCCGGTTCATCTTCTCCTTTAACTCTATAAACATTTTCTTCCGGTAAATTAATAAAATCAAAAAGATGTTTTTTTGTCATTCCGTAATTACTTTCATTGTCGTTTGGCGGGACGCATCTTTCATCACCCCAAAAGAAATTAATATTTTTCCAATTAATTTTATCTGAATATTCTTTCGCAAGAATATCAAAAAGAAGTTTCGGCGTGCTTCCGCCTGAAAGTGAAATATTGCACTCACCTTTCTCAGAAATATTTTTTTCTACTGTTTCCTTAATATCTTCCGCGAATGCTTTTGCGACTTCTTCTGGCGTTTCAAATATTTTTAATTTATAACTCACAATAATTTCCGTCGTCCGATAAATTTTTACATGGATATCGCCATGTTATATATCCTTCTTCAATTAGATCATCCGCTTTTTCAGGTCCCCATGTACCTGCCGGATAGCCGAATATTTTAATTGATTTGTCTTCTTCCCATGCTTGAAGAATAGGGTCAATAAATTTCCATGCAGCCTCAACCGCGTCACCTCTGGCATACAGTGTTGAATCTCCGATCATACAATCAAGAATTAGTCTTTCATAAGCCGTTGGAATATAAGCGTTTGATAAATCGCTGTAATGAAAATCCATATTTACGTTTTGCACCTTAAATCCCGCGCCCGGAACCTTCATGCCAAACTTTAATAATATTCCTTCATCCGGCTGAATACGAATAACGAGCTGATTGCATCCTTCCATTTGGTTTCTTTTAGCGAATAAATAATGTGGAGTTTCTTTAAAATGAACAACAATTTCGCTAACCCTTGTAGGAAGACGTTTACCGCTTCTAATATAAAAAGGGACGCCGCCCCAACGCCAGTTATCAATATAAAATTTCACCGCGGCGAATGTTTCGGTTTTCGATTCGGGATTTACGCCCTCTTCTTCCCTATAGCCTTTAATTTCTTCTCCCTTAATTTTGGAGCTTATATATTGACCTCTTATTACCTGTTCTGCGACATTTTCTTTATTTATAGGACGAAGGGATTCAAAAACTTTTAACGTTTCATTTCTTACTGCGTTTGAATCGAAAGAGGAAGGCGCTTCCATTGCTACAAGTCCAACAAGCTGAAGAAGATGATTCTGAATCATATCGCGCAGCGCTCCTGAGCCTTCGTAATAACCTCCTCTTCCTTCAACGCCAATGCTTTCGGCAGATGTAACTTCAATATGATGAATATAGTTTCTGTTCCAAAGAGGCTCGAATATTCCGTTTGCGAATCTGGTTACAAGTACATTCTGGACCGTTTCTTTTCCAAGATAATGATCGATTCTGTATATCTGATCTTCTAAAAAATATTCTTTAATAATTTTATTAAGTTCAACTGCGGATTTCAAATTATAACCGAACGGTTTTTCAACAATAAGTTTCTTCCATCCGACCGATTGATCATTAAGTCCATGCTTTCCCAAATTCCGCGGAATAATTCCATATAAACTCGGCGGCGTTGATAAATAAAAGATATAATTTTCATTAGAATTATGAATTTTATCGAGCTGAATTAATCTATCTTTAATCTTTTTATAATCATCAAATTCTTTTGTATTTATTGATGTATAATAAATTGATTTAACAAATTCGTCAATAATACTTTCATCCGGTTTATTATTGCCGAATTTCTTAATTGCGGACTTCATTTCCTGCCTAAAATCTTCATCTGAAATTTCAGTACGGGACACGCCTAAAATAGCGAATCCCTTAGGCAGAAGATTCTGCAGTTTAAGATTAAACACCTCCGGTATTAATTTACGTTTTGTTAAATCACCGGACGCGCCGAAAATAACTAAAATATGATTATCTGGAATTATCATTTATACGCTTTCAATAATTTCTTAGTTAGAGTTAATTGTTGGGTAAATATGTTGAATATATAGTTAAACATCAATTCAGACAGTAATTTGTAAATTATATGATGCTACTGTTTATAATCAGAATACATAAAACCGGTATTAATTACAGTCCGCTTCTCCAATCGTTTTTATTAAGAATTTGAAGCTCTATTTCTTTATATAATTTATTATCCGTATCCGCTTTGGGCAGCGAACCGAACGATAAAACCTGGGTGGGGCAATTAACAACACACGCCGAACAGCGCACACATTCAACATCATTCATTGGAATTCCTTTATTCGCATAGTTCATTACGTCAATTCCCATATGACAAACCTTTGTACATATGTTGCAGGATATACATTTTTTCTTTTCCGAAAATATTCTGTACCGCGAAAACCTTGAGTAAATATGCATTAGCGCAGCTAGCGGACATCCGAACCTGCACCAGACTCTTCCGCTTAAAAAGAAATAAACTCCAACGCCCAGTACACCGGCGAAAATTACGTCAATTCCTAAATAATAAAATTTATGAAGAAAATCGGATGCATGGGATATTTTTTCATTTATAACAGGGATTTCAATATTATATAGAATACTAATCAATTTTAATCCTGTTATTATAAACGCTGCAAGCAAGGCCCATTGACCGAAGTTTTCCCACTTTTTAGCTTTAGGTCCGTGAGGCGCAAGCGTTCTGTATTCGTCCCCCAAGGTTTCGGCCATCGCACCGCATGAGCATATCCAGCCGCAATAAGCTCCCTTGCCCCATCTATAAACTATAAATGGAATAAATAAAAATGTTTGAAACAGGCTGAACAGAAGCCAGAAGGAAGTAATGCTGCCGTTATAAAGATTACTGAAATTAAGCGGCCATGCTAAAATAAACCCGTATGCCCGCCAGTAACTTTCTTTAGGGAAAACTTGAGTAAAAATAAATCCGTTTTCAGTACCAAGAGCGCCCAAACTTCCGAGCCAGGGCAAAATAATCTCCGGAAGAATAAAGAGCGGCAAGGCTTGAATAATAATTAAGCTCCACGTTTGAAGTTTTATATATTTTGTCGGTTTTACATAAATTCTTCTTAATCCAAAAATTAATATTGTAAGTGAGTAGAGTCCTGTATAATAAAAACTCTGCGACTTTTCAAACAAGTTTATTCCGAAATAACGGGATCCGAAAAAAACAACCGCAAAAAAAATACCGATGAATATAAAATAGAAATATTTAAAAGTTTTCCAATCAAATGTGAATGAATTGAAATTATCTTTTAAGAATTTTGCCAATAAATAAATACCTAATATAACTGCGCATGTAAAAGATAGATAAGCAACAGATGCATTAATATATTTTGTAACGCTCCATATTCTAACAGAATCGGATGACAAAGTTGAAACCAAAACTCCAGGTAGCGTAATAAATTTGTACCAGAATTCTCCTTTAAACAAATAAGAAATTAAATCGCCCCAGCCTTCCGATTTATCGAAAAAATGTTTATAAAAGTCGGCGCTGCTTTTTCCGAAATAAATTATCCCTGAAACAAGTATTAATAAAACAAATTGAAGTTTTAAAGTAAGGTTTAACTCCCCTTCCATTTTAATATTACTTCGTTTAAAAAAATCTACAGGCAGTTCTTTTCCTATCATTGAAAAAACCAGGGTATTTTCAATCTCTATTTCATTGCCGTTTTTTTCTAAAAGTAATACCGAATTTTCTTTTATTTCTTTTACGTTTGTCTCTAATAAAATTTTTACCTTGCCTGAAGTTTCAAGTTCTTTCAGTTTTTCAAGATTCCCATCTTTTGGCCTTGAGAAGGAATTTTTCCTGTAAGAAATTGTAACCGACTCCGCATATTCAGCAGAGGCATAAGCTGTTTCAAGAGCAGTATCGCCGCCTCCTACTATTAATACTTTATGATCTGTTGTATCGGCCGGATCAAATAATCTGTTATAAACTTTCCCCAGGTTTTCACCGGGAATATTTAACATTCTTGCATTGCCGGATTTGCCTATGGCAAGCACTACTTTAAATGTTTTATATGAGCCTGAATTTGTTGTGATAAGAAAATGATTCCCGACTTTTTTAATCGTATCCGCAGTAACACCTTCATCAACCGGCAGATCAATATTTTTAATTTGATTTTCAAGATTGTTAAGGAGGGATTCTTTCGTACCGTCGTCAATTTTTAATTCGGACTTCTGAATAAAATCATTCGGTTCGGCAAAAATAGGTTTGCCTTTCGGAAAATTATTGATTGTATTAAATTTTTGAGCTGATTCCAGAATTCTAAATTTCAGATTATGCTTTGAAGCTTCGAGTCCGGCGGCTATACCTCCGGGTCCGGCTCCAATAATAATTACATCATAAATTTCATCTAACTTATTCTCTTCTTTTAATTTTTTTAAGTCGGAGTTTTCTAGCAGAATATTAATTATTTTTTTACCGCTTTCGGCTGCAAGTTTTAATAAAGGAATTCCCGTTAAATCACCAATTATATAAATCCCTTTAACTGAGGTTTCACCGTTAGAATCTATTTCAGGATATTTTTCTACCTCTCCAACCGGATTATCTTTTTGAAGCCAGCTAAAATATTTTGAAATAATAAAGCTCATTTATACCGCCGAATAATTATTTGAGAATTATTAAGGATAATTTAAATAGAAAAATAATTTCAAAATGTTAAGCAGCTGTCAGTTGTATATAAAACTTTTGCAAAAATTCCGGAACGTAAATATTAAGTCTATCAAATATTTATGCATATTGTAAAAAGAGATTATAAAAACCATAATTTTAAAATCTATATTATCTACCGCTTTTAATAAAACGGTGTACCATTTGTACAATTCCGGTAAGACCTAAATTTTTACCCATTGACAATGACTGCCCAAAAATTTCAAGAACAATATCAGGTTTAACACTTAATATACTTTCAGGAGTTTCACCGGAGAGTCCTTCATCCAAAATAGAGCATAATGCTTTTGCCGAAACTCCCTGCGGGTTTTCAACTGCAAAGTACAATTTGATTGTACCGTCATTATTTTTCTTAGCCCACACATAAGCTTCCGATTCGCAGTACTCTACCTTGTGTTCATTTGCATAAGGGCGTACAGCAATATTTACGGGCACTTCTTTATATTTTTCTGCGTAATCAATCAGCACATTTATTCTATCATTCTGATCTTTAAACATTGAAATCGTATTAATAATCTCTTTGAGTTTAGTAGGATAAACATTCATAATTATTTAAACTTTCTCGTAAATTGAAAGATGGAAACCGGAGACAGCAAACAGAAATTAAATAATAATTTATAATGATACTAACATCTTGATCCGCCCCTGCGGATTGTGTTTAAATTTCTTGTGTCTCCCGTCTCATATCTATTTATCAATAGGAACACCGACAAGGTTGCCCCATTCGGTCCAGCTTCCGTCATAATTCTTTACATTATCATAACCGAGAAGATATGTTAGAACGAACCAGGTATGGCTGCTTCTTTCACCTATTCTGCAGTATGCGATAATATCATCATCTTTATGCAGATTTTTTTCTCCTTCATAAATTGCTTTTAGTTCTTCAGCGGTTTTAAATGTACCGTCATCCGGATTAATTGCTCTTGCCCATGGAATATTGGCCGCGCCGGGAATATGTCCTCCCCGTAAAGCCCCTTCATTCGGATAATCGGGCATATGCAGTCTTTGTCCTGAAAATTCTTCGGGGCTTCTAACATCAATTAATGGAAGTCCCTGAGAAATATGGGCGAGTACATCGTCTCTGAAAGCACGTATTTCGGAATCGTCTCTAATCTTTGCTTTATATTCCGCAACTTCGTAAGAAGGAATATCCTTGGTCAAAGGTTTATTTTCTTTGATCCATTTTAATCTACCGCCGTCCATAATTTTAACATTATTATGTCCGTACAACTGGAAAATCCACAGCGCGTAGCATGCCCACCAATTATTTTTATCGCCGTAAAAAATAACGGTAGTATCATTCGATATTCCGTTTCTTTTCATCAATTCTTCAAAATTATCCCGGAATAGATAATCACGCATAACCGGGTGATTTAAATCCGCTGTCCAATCAACCTGAACGGCGCCGGGAATATGACCGCTCGGGTAAAGGAGCGCGTCTTCATTGGATTCAACAATTCTTATATTTTCATCGTTAATATGTTCCAAAAGCCAATCGGTTGATACCAGAACATTATGATGAATATATCCTCTATTTATAAATTCACTCATTGTGAACTCCTTTCTAATAAGTATTAAACTTCGCGGTAAGTTTATATATTTTGTTTGTCTAAAAATATCATGTGCATTACAAAGTAATACATAAAAGATAAAAAACATATAATAATAAATCCTAATTAACGATTTATTTTTTATCTTTCGCTTTCAAAATATATTAACCCGAAGTATTAATTAATAAGTATAAATGATGAAAAAATTTGCGCCGTTATTCGTAATAACAGCCGCGGCATTATGGGGAGTTGACGGAATAATTCTGCGTCCGTCTCTTTATACTCTCCCGGTATCGCTTGTAGTTTTTATTGAAAGCTCCATTGTGGCGCTTATTCTATCACCGCTTTTTATAAAACAGATTCCTAAACTTAAAGAGCTTAAAACAAAGGACTGGCTTTCTTTCGGAGGAGTTGCGCTGTTCGGCGGTGCGATAGGAACAATGGCGATTACAAAGGCATTATTTTATGTAGATTTTGTAAATCTTTCCATTGTAATACTTATTCAAAAACTTCAGCCGTTGTTCGCAATTTTACTGGCTGCAATAATACTGAAAGAGAGACTGCCTAAAATATTTTTTCTTTGGGCTGCCGGGGCAATCCTTGGAGCATACTTAATGACTTTCGGAACTAATTTACCGAATGTTAATGCAGGTGATAAAACAGCTTATGCGGCTCTGTTTGCGTTAATTGCCGCTTTAAGTTTCGGATCTTCTACAGTTTTTAGTAAAAGAGCTTTAAAAAATGTCGGATTTGAATTAGGTACCTATCTAAGATTTACGATTACATCCATAATAATGTTAATCATTATTCTAAGTTTTGGAGAGATTAAATCCATAGCTGAAATAACCGCAGCTCAAATTCTTATATTTCTTGTTATTGCTTTTACAACTGGCGGACTTGCGATTTTCTTATATTATTTCGGGTTAAAAAATGTTACGGCTTCGGTTGCAACTATATGCGAGCTTGCGTTTCCATTAACCGCGGTTATTCTAGAGTATATACTAAGGGATAATATACTTGATATAGTACAATGGACAGGAGTAGCAATACTTCTTATTAGTATTTTTAAAGTTTCCGGAATAAGAGTACAAAGGAATAGAAATAGCAACAATACAATTGAATAAAATTATAAACTTCTTTTAATTTTTAATTCATACAATGAAATTCCTGCCATCAGAAAAAAAGAAGCATACATTAAAATTGCGGAAATAACGGTCACATAAACAAAACCGCTGTGTATAAATCTCATACCCCAAATAGATCCGAATGAAAGTAGAATTGATAGAAACGGCTCAATTAATAGGAAGTTTTTCCAAAATCCTTTTATGATTGAATTAAAATAAAAAATAAGTCCGTTCATAAAAAAAATAAATGAAAAACCTATTATATGATTATGTGTAGTCATAAGCATTTCGGAAACGGATTTTGCATAGTTTTCTTTAATTTCAAAATTATCATCCTCGTATTCGCCGCTTCCGTTAAATCTTTCCACAGCTCCTTCGGCTGAAAAATTTGTTGTCTGGTTTACAAATATTAATCCGACACCCACACCTATTGAAAGAACAATAAGGAATGACGCCAGAAAATTCTTAAGCGATTTATCAAGTTTATTTAATTCATATTTCATAAAGAATCTTTAATTTTATTAACGAGTAAAGTTAGTTTTTTTATTCCTCTTGTAATTGAGTTTACAGAGATAGTAGCTCCCGAAATCGCGCTTATATCCTTGCCGACTTCGTAAACAGATTTATGGTCCTTGCCGTTAAACTGTTTATTCCACTCACCGCTTTTTACGCCGCCTCCGTATTGTTCACGGTATTTAATAATTCCGCTTGAATATATAACGCCGCTAGTATCATAAATTACTAGGAATGTAATAGGCATTGATTTACCGTAAACATTATCGACAATAACTAAATTCTGAAATTTATTATTTTGAAAAACCTTGTAGATATAAACGAAGTCGCCGTAGAATTTCTGCCGCGACTCCGTCTCAATCTGTTTTTTAATATCTTTTGGAATTTCATATTTAATAAATTCAGTAGTAATAGAATCTCCTAATTTTTCCCGGATAAGAGATTCAGTATCTTCCTTAATTGAGGCGGAAGCTGCCGGAAAATTTACTGCCGCTAATAATATAATTATTAATATTTTTTTCATAAAATTTAGTTTTTAAGTTTAGAACATATATCCGGCGCCGAAGTTGAACAAGTTTGTTTCAGCGTCATTTGCTCCCGATGTTTGAACGGCATAATCGACTTTAAATACAACCGAACTTATCGGTTTTAATGACAAACCGATCATCCATTTTTTTACTTCGTATTGTTCTTCGAAACTAAGGCCCAGCGGACTTGAAGCGGCAGTATTATATTGCGTCCATCTGAAAAACGGAATTATCTGCATATCGGAATTTAACAAGCCGCCAATATTATAACCAAGATCAAAATAATAACCAAAAGATTGTTCTACATTTCCTTTATCATAAGAAATATTCCCTAATTCGAAGGTGCTTATAATATTGTCAGAATTGTATTGAGCATGGCCTTCAATTAAAGTAATTGCATTATCTACAGTTTCGCCGTTTGCGTTATTATATGTAAAAGAACCGCCTACTTTCAATCCCGGTATATCCAAATAGTCAACTCTAACATTGTATAAAAAATCTTCCGCGTTTGATTTAAATCCTTTTTGTCTGCCGCTTCTAATTGCGCCGGACGCGCTGAATTTATCGGCGTTTAATCCTTCCATGATAGTAGCTTTATAACTGAATCCATTATAAAACCCGTAAACAGATGCTCCGTTTCCGAACCACGTGGTTGGAATAATTTTATTGTGATAATCAGGTCTTTCAACGCTTAAAAAAAGCGGCGGTTCATGATACTCATTAATTAATCCAACCGAAGGAAGCACAACCCCTATCTGAAATCCAAACCAATCGGCATGATGATAATTTATATATGCTTGTTCTAATTCAAGTTCTCCCTGCCCGCCTTGAACAAAGTTATGTTCAAGTTCAACTTCTGCTTTTAACGACCATTTTTCGGTCCAATTGTAACCGTAAAAAAGAACGAATCTATGAAAATCCAGCGACTTTGTGGCTTCTGTGTTTTCAGGTTTTACGTAGTTGTAATGAAGTTCGCCGTATCCTCCTATTGTTGCGCCAGGCTTAAATTCAAAATCGTCCTGCGCATATATATTTATAAATAAAGATAAAATTATCAAAAAAGAAAAAACAAATTTACTGCCCATATATTCCTCCAATAAATTAAGAATGTTTGATAATCAGCAAAAAAGTGAAGATTACATTGTTGCTAATTTTATTTAGACTTAATATAAATAGCGACACGGAAGAATACAAGTAAATTCTATCTTATTATCGATTTTTTTGAAATTAAAAAAACGCAGAATATTAATCTGCGTTTTTAACGGATAGTTTAAGAAATTTTTGCGGTTTGACGCTGACGGAAAAGAACTTGAATAAAATGAGAGTCCGACTTTGGAGTGAATATTTGAATTAATTCCCAATTTCTGTCGTAAGTTTCAATCATATTCCTAAGAGTTAAAATTTTATCCGAAACATCGGGATCATCTCTATTTTGATTATCGTCGGTGTGCAGGCTCCAAGGAAAAGATTCAACTCTAAAATTAAAATGCTGTTTCTTACCGTTTACCGTTACGGCAACTTCAGCGATTTGATTCTCTTCGAAATGCGGAATCGGTATACAAATGTCCTTCATATCTCCCCCAATGTTTTTGTTATGAACAGAAAATTTGACGAAACATTTTAATTTTTGTTTGCTATTTTCTGATGCAAAAAATAATCAACGGACCATTTTCCGCCTCCCGAAATTATTAGAACAACGGTTATTGCAAGTACAAGTAAATGGAACTCAAATCCTTCGCCTCTTGGTTCGGCGTACCAATTCATATAAAATCCCCATCTTCCGTGCACAAAAATAATTGCGCCTATCATAACGGCTGAAATTGAAGCTGCCATAAATCTTGTAAAGACCCCTATAATTAAAAACAATGACCCGAAAAAATCAGAAAGAATTACAAGCAATGTCAAAAAGTGCGGGAAACCAAACCATTCGTTAAATGAATCCATAGTTGACTGCGGACCATGCCCGCCGAACATACCTAAAAATTTTTGGAAGCCGTGCATTAAAACAACAAAGCCGGCGACTACTCTAATAATAAAAAGATTTATATCATCCGAAGTTTTAATAAGTTTTCTTATAATAAACATGTTTATTCATATTTTATTGATTTGACGGGATTAGCGAGCGCCGCTTTTATTGCCTGAAATCCAATTGTAATAACCGCAATAGCAAATGCTATAAGCGCCGATATTAAAAACGACTCTAATCCTATATTAATTTTATAAGCAAAATCACTTAGCCATTCATTCATAAAATAATAAGATATAGGCCATGCAATAAAATTTGCAATAACGACTAGAATTAAAAACTCTTTCGTGATTAAAGCTACAATTCCGGCAACAGAGGCGCCTAAAACTTTTCTGATACCGATTTCTTTTCTTTTAAGTTCGGCAGAGTACATTACTAATCCAAGCAGACCTAGACATGCTATTAAAATTGCAGTTACAGAAAAATTTCTGAACAGAATTTGCGCGTCATGTTCGGATTTATACAACTTATCAAAACTTTCATCAAGAAATTCATATTCAAAAGGATATCCCGGAGACACAGATGCATAAGCTTTTTCAATAGTCTTAAGAGTACCTTTAACATCATCTCCATTTAATTTTACGGCTGCTTTTCTAAAATCACCTCTAACAGCAATTGCGAGCGGTTCAATTTTATTTTTGAGCGATGTAAAATTATAATCTTCTACTACTCCAATAACTCGTCTATAAGTCGTTTCAATAAAATTAATTAAGATTAACTTGCCGACAGCAGTTTGGGGAGTCCAGCCGAGAGATTTTACAGCTGTTTCATTTAGAATCATAGCTTCGGATTGATCTGTAACAAAATCTTCTGAAAAATCTCTTCCTTCAATTACTTTTATTCCGAAAGTTTTTAAGTAATCTTCATCGCAAAGAAGGATTCTCATTCTAACATATTCTTCTCCTTTATCTTCAATTTTAAATGCATAATTGTCGTGGAATCCCCCCGGTTCCCCCGACATAGCCGTAACACTTTTAACACCGGACTCTCTCTCTAATATTTCTTTAAATCTTGGGATGTTTTTTCTGAATGTTCCATTGTCAACATTTAGTAAAACTACCTGCTCTTTGTTAAAACCAAGATTCGCATCTGAAAGATAATTCATTTGTTTTGTGATTAATATTGTACCGATAATTAATATAATTGAAATCGCAAATTGAGTAACGACAAGAATACGCCGTAAAATGCTTTTGCCGGATTTAAATGAAGCGCCGTCGTCTTTTAATATTTTCGCCGGCTGTACTGTTGATAATACAAAAGCGGGATATCCGCCAGCCGTTATCCCAACAATTATTATAAATATTAAAGACGCTAAAGCTAAACCAATGTTGCCATAATTAATAAAAAGTGTTTTACCGATAAACGAATTGAAATACGGGAGTATAATTTCAAGCAGAAGAATTGAAATTACAAATGCAATTGAAGAGTAAACTATCGCTTCGCCTATAAATTGATATGCTATATTCTTTTTTTCGGCGCCTATTACCTTTCTTAATCCTACTTCTTTTGATCTTCCGGCTGAAACGGCAATTGATAAATTCATAAAATTTATACATGCTATAAAAAGAATAAAGAAAGCGATTACCGAAAATATATAAACCGAAGTTTTATTTCCATGATCGGCAAAATCAAACTGAGTTTGATTATTGAAATAAATATCTTCCAACGGCTCAATCGTAAGTCCTATTTTATTTCCGATTCTTTTAAAATCCTCACCGAAATATTTATCCATAAATCCGGGAAAAAGTTCTTTAAGTTTCTGTTCGGCATTGAGGTTTGATACCTTGATATAAGTTGAAAGTGCGTTATTCCACCACCCCGAAAACCACCTATATTTTTCAATCAGAAGTAGAGAACCGAGAAAATCAAATTTTAAGTGAGAGTTCAAATTATTATTGTCGAAAACTCCGGTAATTTTAAATTGCATTTCTTTATCAACAGTAATTACCTCACCAACCGGATTGGCATCACCAAAATATTTTTTGGCGGTTTCTTTTGATATGATAACATTATTTGCATCCGTTAATACAGATTTTTTATCGCCGATTAGTAATGGGAAATTAAAAAACTCAAAAAAATTTGAATCAGCAAAGAAAAATCTTTCTTCTCTAAAAGTCTTGTCTTTGTAATCAACAACTCCGTCGTTTGCCATAACCCTTGTTACAGATTGAATATAAGAAGGGTAATCGTTTTTTAATGCATTTGCATAAGGACCTGAAGTGTAACCTATCAAATAGTGATTATCCGGATCCTCATTATCTCTTAAAATTCTAAAAATCTTTTCCGGTTCGTTATGAAAATTATCATAAGAAAGTTCGTTGTTTAAATAGATCGAAATTAAAAGGAAGCAGGTTATTCCGAAAGCTAGACCTGAAATGTTAATAAAAGAATAAAGTTTATTCTTTGCTAAATTTCTTAAAGCAATTTTTAAATAATTAAGAAACATATAGACTCCTAGTTTTGCTTCTTAAAAAATGCAGCCAGGTAATTTTGGGGTCCCGGCTGCATGGCAAACAGATTGTGGGTATTCTTTATAATTAGCAAATTCCGAGCCTGAAATTTCTTCTTTATTTAATTCGAATTCTCTTATACATAGAGTAACCCTGTTCGGAATTATTACATGATTGTCCGAAGACGAACAATAAAAACAAATAACAAATTCAGAAACTCTATTCGTACTTAAGAGACTTTACGGGATTTGCCTGCGCGGCTTTTATTGCCTGAAAACTCATTGTGGCAAATGCTATTACAAACGTAAATACAGCTGCCGTAATGAACGGAAGCAAATCAATACTAGTTCTTGTTTGAAAATTACTCAACCATAAATTCATTAAATAAAATGCAGACGGCCATGCAATTAAATTTGCGACTGCAACTAAAATCAAAAATTGTTTTGAAAGAAGCATTACAATAGTCCCAACACTTGCGCCTACAACTTTTCTAATCCCTATTTCTTTTGTACGCTGTTCAGCAGTAAAGGAAGATAAACCGAACAATCCTAAACAGGCCACAAAAATTGCCATTAAAGAAAAAACCGTTGCTATCTTTCCAAGTGAATCTTCTCCTTTATACTGCGAGTTTATTTTTTCATCAAGAAAAGAATATTCAAAAGGTCTGTTTGGAACGTAATCCTTAAATATACTCTCTATATTTGCAATAGCATTCTTATAATTATTCCCCTTGATTCTAATGTAAGCAAATGACCTAAAAAACTGTCTGGCCTGGGAGTTCGGATTTATTACGAATAAAAAAGGTGCTACGGGCTGCCGCAAAGATGTATAGTGAAAATCCTTAACTACACCAATAACTCTCATCTCACCTTCGAGCGTGCCTGTAACTCTTTTGCCTAATGCGTTATCGGTATTCCAGCCGGCTAATTTTAAAAATGATTCGTTGATTATTACTCCCCCAATACCGCTAGCCGTATCGGAAGCGAACTCGGTGCTGAAATCTCTTCCTGCAATAAATTCCATACCCAATGTTTTGCCGAAATCAGGTTCTACAAAATATGTACTCATCATTATTTCCTTGTCCTTACCTTCAATAATGTAGCTTGCCGTCTGAGTTTCGGTACCCATTACCATATTGCCTGCAGAGACCTGAATGATATTCTCACTATTTTTCATTCTATCAACAAATTGATAGTATTGCTGTCCTCCAATTGGAGTTCTTTGAATCGGCAGCAGGAGAACCTGATCTTTATCAAAGCCAAGGTTTGCGCTTCTTAGATGATTAAGCTGGTTATAAGTAATTATTGTCCCGATTATCAGTATCCCTGAAATAGCGAATTGGGCAACAACCAATAATTTTCTGAGCATGGCGCCCGATCCTAATTTCCCGACTTTTCCTGCTAAAACTTTCACGGGCTGAAATGATGAAAGGAACAAAGCGGGATATATTCCTCCCACTAATCCAACAAGTACAACAATTGAAAACAGTGCAGCCCAGAAAACACCGCTGGTAATAAATGTAAATGATATCTGTTTTGCAGCAAGCGCATTTAAACCCGGCAGGAATAAATAAACAAACGGAATTGCCAACAATATTGCAATTAAACTGAACAAAACTGATTCGGCAAGAAACTGGCCGATGAGCTGCTGTGGAAGAGCTCCCATTACTTTTCGAACACCTACTTCTCTTGCCCTTTTCATCGACCGGGCTGTTGAAAGATTAATAAAATTTATACCGGCTATTGCAAGAATAAAGACGGCAATTATCCCGAAAATATAAACTAGCGTAACGTCGCTGTTGGCTGCAATTTCATAATCAAGATTGGAATACAAATGTATATCTGTTAATGGTTGAAGTTCCAATCTTGTTAAGTCTTTAATTGCCGGATGAAAATATTTTTGAACAAAATCCGGGAACTGATCCTGCAGCGTCTTAGGGTTCACGCCTTCTTTTAATGTTATATATGTCCAGCAGGGATTCCAATACCAGTTGAAGCCCCCGTTATTACCTGTAAACCCGAACTGATCTAATGTTGCAAATGAAATAATAAAATCAAATTTAAAATGAGAATTGGATGGTGTATCCTCCAGAACCCCGGCAACCGTTAATTCTGTTTGACCTTCAAAACGAATTCTTTTACCAACCGGATCGTCATTACCAAAATATTTTTGTGCGGTTGATTTTGTAACAAGCACTAAATCCGGCTTATTCAATACTTCATTGGGATTACCCTGCAATAATTTAAAATCGAATACTTTGAAAAAAGTGGAATCGGCAAAGAATATATGAGGCTCATTAAACAGCAGGCGCTGTCCGTTTTCAGGCGCATATTCTATTGTAAGAGTTGACGTTTGAAAATTAAAAAACCTAACTGAGTTTTCAATATAGTTTGGGAAATCGGTAAGCATTGCCTCTGAAGTCGGGAACGGAAGACTTGAAGATCTTTCGGCCGGATCAATATATTCTATCACTCTATAAATTCTATCGGCTTTTGAATGAAACTTATCGAATGATATTTCGTCGGTTACATACAAAAGAATTAATATCGTGCAGGTAATTCCAACAGCCAGCCCAACAATATTAATGAGTGAATAAATTTTGTATTTAAATATATTTCTAAGAGCAATAAAAAAATAATTCTTAAGCAATTTTCCCCCTCAATAACTTTATTGAATAAATATTTTATTCGTTTCTTAATGAATTAACCGGATCGGCATTTGCAGCTTTGAATGCTTGATATAATACAGTAAGCATAGATATAATTATTGCAGCTAGACTCCCTGAAATAAACCATATCGGATTTAAAGCGACTCTGAAGGCAAAATCGTTCAGCCACTCATCCAACAAATAATATGATAAAGGAAGAGCTACAAATATTCCGGCCAATGTTAATTTCATAAAATTAATTGTGAATGAGAATACTATTTTAGATGTTGATGCTCCCAGCACCTTTCTTACACCTATTTCTTTTCTCTTTCTTATAACAGTCAGCGAAGCAAGTGCGAATAGCCCTAAACTTGCAATTATAATACCTATTATAGTAAAATATGAAATTATGGAAGCCATTCGCTCTTCGGATTCATAAAGCCGCGCAAAACTTTCATCGATAAAATTAAATTCAAAATTTCTTTCAGTATCCAATTCTTTAAATGTTTCTTTTATGTATTCAACTGTTTCGGCAAAATTATTTGAAGCAAGCTTAATTGAGACATAATTGTGAACGGCATTTTCTTCACTTCTATAAATATGAAAAACAGGTTCAACTCCAACAGCAAGTGATTCATAGTTATAGTCTTTTACAACCCCTAAAAGATTAAGTCTGTTTTCTCCGCGTATAAATTGTCTGTTTTCAACATCGTTCCATCCAATGGCTTTTAATGCCGCTTCATTTAGTATTACACCTTCCTCATCACTCTTAATATTTTTATCGAAATTTCTCCCTTTCAAAAATTTAATACCAAAGGTTTCAAAATATTTATCATCGACAACTGCAATTCTCATTCTTAATCTTTCTTCTTTATTCCTGTCGGATGGATAAACAAATGTAAACCAATCCTGCCACATCCCGGGCACATGCGAAGATGATGCAACCGAAATTATGTTGCTGTTTTTACGCAATTCATTTTTAAGAGATTCCAATCTGGTTTGAGCCGCTTCTTTATTTTTGAAATCGGAAAGTGTAATTGGTATTGTTACTAATTGTTCTTTATCAAAATTTAAGTCGGCCGTGCGCATAAAATTTATCTGCTGCCACATAATAATTGTTCCGATTATCAGAACGACTGAAATCGCAAATTGAGATGTAACAAGCAGCTGACGTAAATTAATCTTCCTTAAGTTTATTCTGTTTTCACCTTTTAGCGAATCAACAGGTTTTAGTTTAGACAAATAAAATGCCGGGTAAAGACCTGAAAACAAACCAATAAGCATACTTAGAGCAATTATCTGCAGAATGATTATAGGATTATCCAAGTAACTTATATGTAAATCCAAATTATATAATGAATTAAAATTGGGTAAAAGAATTTCCACTATTATTAGTCCAGCAATGAGAGATATAAAAACCAGTAATAAAGATTCGCTTAAAAACTGCTGTATCAAACTTAACTTCGATGCACCAATTACTTTCCTAAGACCTATTTCTTTTGCGCGTTCTATTGATCTAGCTGTTGTAAGATTCACAAAATTAATACTTGCTATCAAAAGAATCCCCAAAGCTATTGCGATAAGTATAAATGCTTTTTGATTTGAGTCCGTTTCTTCATTATGAAGGTCAAGTAACGGTGTTAACTTAAAATTAGTTGATTCTCTTGTTTGCTTGTCCCATGTTTTTTCAATAAAGTCAGGAAATAATTTTTCAATACTTTCTTTAGAAGTATTATGGTTTAATAAAATATAAGTAGATAAGAATGAACTGCTCCAATTTGTATATTGTCTTTCCACATTATTTATACTTTCGGAGGATACTAAAAAATTGATCTGCAATGTAGAATTGGCCGGTAAATCTTTAATAACACCGGAAATTGTATAATCCTTTTGATAATCTATATTTATATTTTTGCCAATTGGATTTTCATTCCCGAAATATTTGTCTGCAAGTGTTTCAGTGATATAAGCAGAATTAATATTTTTAAAAGGTTCAGCGCTTCTCCCTTTCACAAACTCCAGCGTGAAGATATCAAATAATTCATTGCTGGCGTATGTTACCGTTTCTTCAAATTTTTTGTTACCAATTATCAACCATGTGGTTTCATCAAAATAATGAGCGGCTTTTTCAACACCCGGGAAATCATCCTTTAAAGTTTTAGCCATGGGGAACCATGTGTCGCGCGCTAATTGCGTACCGGCCGGAGTAATCCTTTCTTTATAAACCTGATAAATGTTTTCCGCTTTACCGTGAACAGCATCAAATGTAAGTTCGCAATTGGCATAAAGGAAGATAATTATGCTTGACGCAAAGCCGACTGCTAGACCGAAAATGTTTATAAAAGAATGTAATTTATATTTAAAGATATTTCGAAAAGCAATTTTAAAATAATTATTTAGCATAGTCCCCTCGATTTAGTTTGTTCAAGTTTTGACAAACCTACTTGCTAAAACGTTACTCTTTAAAATATAAAAGGCACAATCCACCCCAACTGTGCCTAATAAAATTCAAAAATCAAATTTTATTTTTCTATCCAGCCGTCCATCAAATTAATAATTCTATTGCCGTACTTTGCGTTTTCTTCGGAATGCGTAACTTGAATAATAGTTTTGCCTTCATCATTTAATTTTTTTAGTGTGTCCATTATCTCTTTACCTTGATTTGTATGAAGGTTGCCAGTAGGTTCATCGGCAAGAATTATTTTGGGATTGGATATTATTGCTCGGGCGATTGCGACAAGCTGCTGCTGTCCGCCGGATAATTGATTTGGGAATAAATCTTTTTTAGCAACCATTTTAAATCTATCAAGCATATCGGCAACCATCGCTTTTCGTTCCGACGATTTCACTTTTTGATAAAGCAGCGGAGTTTCAAGATTTTCAAAAACAGTTAACTCATCGATTAAATGATAACTTTGAAAAACAAAACCGATATGATTTTTATGCAGCTCGGAATGCTGTCTTTCACTCATTTTATGAACCGGTTCGTTAAAGAAATAATATTCGCCTTCCGAGGGTGAGTCCAGCATCCCCAAAATATGCAGCAAGGTTGATTTGCCTGAGCCCGAAGGTCCCATTATTGAAACGAATTCACCTTCATTAATTTCGAGATTAATATTTCTAAGAACGTAGGTTTTAATGAATTTGTTTTTGTAATACTTATCGAGATTAACAAGTTTTATCATCTTTCCCTCTGTGAACGGAAACCGACACCTTTTTTAGGATTCCGGAAACAGGAAACCGGAAACCGAATTATTAAACAAATTTTTCTTTTCTTGTTTTTATTAATTTAACAAGCATAGCAGATATTTTTTGAGATTTATTTAAAAGAAATTCAAAACTTTCTTCTTCAATTTTATTTAATCTTTTTGACAAATATAATTGAGTTCTAAATTCCACAGATGAACCTTTTGCAATATATAAAAACTGAATGAATTCTTTATTTGTTTGTCTTTCATATCCTTCCGCAATATTAGAAGGAATTGAAACTGATGATCTTTGTATTTGATTTACAAAACCAAAATCTTTTGAAGATTCAAATACTTTATAGGTTTGAACAACTAAATCCATAGATTCCTGCCAAACCAATAAATCTTCGAATTTTTCTACTTTCATTTAAACTCCAAATATTAATTAAAAATTATATAATTTAACTAATATTTGGATTTTTCAAAATATGAATGAAATACCGATAAAAATTCTCCGGTTTTCAGCCTCCCTTTTCCGGTTTCCTTTAAACGTGAAACTTTTCTTTATCTTTAATGTTTTCGGTAACAACGTGACCGTCGAATAAATGTATAACCCTGTTTCCGTATTCTGCATAAGTTGGAGAGTGAGTCACCATTACAATTGTTGTTCCCTGTTCATTTAGCGAAGTCAACAGACTCATAACCTCGTCTCCGCGTTCGGAATCAAGGTTACCTGTAGGTTCATCAGCTAATATAATTTTAGGATTGCTTACAATTGCTCTTGCAACGGCAACTCTCTGCTGCTGACCTCCTGATAACTGCTGAGGAAAGTGAGAAGTTCTGTGCATAATTTCCATTCTTTCAAGAACCGCATTTACTTTATCTTTTCTTTCGCTGGAAGAATAGCCCAAATATAACAACGGCAATTCAACATTTTCAAAAACAGTTAATTCGTCAATCAGGTTAAAACTCTGGAATACAAATCCGATATTCTCTTTTCTTAACTGGGCTCTTTGTCTTTCGCTGTATTTCGAAACTTCATGATCCAAGAAATGAAATTCACCGCCATTAGGATTATCTAATAAACCCAATATGTTTAATAAGGTTGATTTACCGCAGCCGGATGGTCCCATTATAGAAACGAACTCGCCTTTTTTGATATCAATGTTTACCTTATTTAAAGCTGTTGTTTCAACATCTTCGGTACGGTATACTTTTACCAAATCAACTGTTCTTATCATTTTTCACTCCGTTAGTTTATGACTATTATTTTTTTATTCATTTATTACTAATTTCTCAATATCACCGTAATTATCATACGAGGAAGTTATAACCATATCTCCGGGCTGCAGTCCTTCAAGAACTTCGAATACCTGAGGATTCTGATTGCCTAATCTTATATTTCTGCGGACTGCGGAATTGCCTGATTCATCAAGCACAAAAACCCACTGCCCGCCTGTTGTCTGGTAGAATCCCCCCCTATCCACCAATAACGCTTCTTTCGATTCACCCAATTCAAGTTTGATATGGGTTGTTTGACCTCTTCTAATATTTTCCGGGACATTGCCGTCAAAATGCATATCAACCCTAAACCGTCCGTTGTTTACCTGAGGATATACAGTTTTGATAACAAGAGAATAGTTCCTTCCCCCCAGAGGGAACTCTCCCCTTTGTCCCGGTGAAACCCTGGTTATATAATGCTCGTCGATAAATACTTCCACTTTATATGAATCTATATTATCTATCTGACCTAAATTCTGCCCCGCGCTTATTGATTCTCCTATTTCTCCTACCAGAGCCGTAAGCTGACCATTAATAGGCGCGCGGACTGTTAAGTTTTCCAATTGTTTTTTGGTTGCGTCAAGACTGGCTTGCAGCTGTTTGACTGATAATTCCAAAGAATTTATTTGAGCTGTTCTGAATAAAGAATCCTGAATATAATTTTCATATGTCAAATCACGTTTCTGTACATTATAGCGGTAACGGTCTCTGGTTCTTTCAAATTCTGTTTTCGAGATTAGATTCTTTTCGTACATTTCTTTATTTATTTCATATTGCCTTTTCATATCAAGAATATCGTATTCAAGATCAAGCAACTGCGCTTTAAGGCTTAATCTATTTTGTTCAAAGGAAAGTCTTGTAGCGCGCAGGTTATTAATTTGCTGGAATACCTGAGCTTCGTTATAAATAATACTGAGGGATAATTGAGGATTTTCAAGTTTAATAATCGGGTCGCCCACTTTTACAAACGCGCCTTCTTCAACATATTTTTCAACTACTCTTCCTCCTTCCGAAACATCGAGAAAGAATGTTTCAATAGGAGTAACATTACCGGTAACCGGAATAAATTCCTGAAACGGTCCCATTCTAACTGTAGAAATTGTTATTCTCTCTTTTTCCACATTAAGTTTAGAACTTTGATCGCCGAAAACAAAGGTATAAAGTATAATCACAACAAATAATGAACTTGCCCCAATTGTTGCAATTTTTTTCGGCGGCCATCCTTTCCTTTCTATTTTCTTATCCATGTAAAAAGTCCCTTTTGTTAAAAATTAAAAACAATATTCGTGCCCGTGCAAATATTTTTTGATAACTGGAATTTTAGACGACAGTGATTCGTAAATGTTATACAAAGTTTCTAAAAAAATTTGATTATGATGTATTTTGCACGCTATTGTGACAGTGGTGTACGCATGCGTACATAATTAATTATTTATTGTTATATTTCAGACAATTAAATCGGGAATGTAATTTGAAGTAATTGTTAGATAATATGAGGAAAATATGACTACTGGAAATTCTAATATTTTGGTAATTGATGATAATGAAGATATTCTTTTTGCGGCAAAACTTCTCCTTAAGGCGCATGTCGGTTTTGTACATACCGAAAAAAACCCTCAGCTTATTCCTCAGTTGTTAAAGAAAGATAATTATGATGTGATATTTCTTGATATGAATTTTACTCAGGATATGACAAGCGGTCAGGAAGGATTTTACTGGCTGAATGAAATACTTAAAATAGACCCTTCGGCCGTAGTTATATTAATTACAGCTTACGGTGATGTTGAAACAGCCGTAAAGGCTGTAAAAGAAGGCGCAACGGATTTTGTACTAAAACCTTGGCAGAACGAAAAATTTTTGGCAACCCTTGCCGCCGCATTAAAACTACGTGAATCAAAAGTGGAAATTGATAATCTCCGCAGCAGACAAAAATTATTAAACGAAGATTTGAATTTACGTTTTCATGATTTAATAGGCTCATCCCCGGAAATGAAAAAAGTTTTTAATACTATTTCAAAAGTAGCAAAAACCGATGCCAACATTTTAATACTCGGCGAAAACGGTACAGGAAAAGAACTAGTTGCCCGGGCATTGCACAAACAATCCGAAAGGGCAAATGAAGCATTCATTAATGTTGATATGGGTTCAATCAGTCAATCCCTTTTTGAAAGCGAATTATTCGGGCACGTAAAAGGTTCTTTTACCGACGCTAAAGAAGACCGCGCAGGTAGATTTGAAATTGCTTCGGGAGGAACACTTTTTCTGGATGAAATTGGTAATCTTCCGCTTGAACTTCAGGCAAAACTTTTAACAGTTATACAGAACCGCGAAGTAGCCAGGGTAGGTTCAAACAAATATAAACCTATAGATATAAGACTTATATGCGCAACAAACCAGCCTGTGCATCAAATGGTAAGTGAAAGTAAATTCAGACAGGATCTTCTTTACAGAATTAATACTGTTGAAATAAAAATTCCTCCTTTAAGGGAAAGAAAAGTTGATATTGAGCTTATTGCAGAATATTATTTGTCAATTTATAAAAAGAAATACAACAAACCTGAAATTAAATTCGCGTCTATGACAATAAAAAAACTTGAAAATTATCTTTGGCCCGGCAATGTAAGAGAACTTCAGCATTCAATTGAACGAGCTATTATTTTATGCGAAGACAACATACTGCAGCCGTCGGATTTCCTTTTTACCTCGGCCGAAATGTACGGAGGCGAAGACGGAATTGTTCTTGAAAATTATAATCTTGATGAAGTTGAAAAAATGATTATTAAAAAAGTTATAACAAAAAACAGCGGAAATATAACTCAAGCGGCTAAGGAATTGGGATTAACTCGAACATCACTTTATAGGAGAATGGAAAAATATAATATATAATTAATCGCTTCTCATTCCCGCACTTTTTTACGGGAATTTTAATTGAATTGATAAGCACTCAATTCAGAATACGAAAACTAACAGTACTTATTTGCAAAATTTGAATATATAAAACATAATTTCGAAAAGGTTCTGAATTTCAGATATAGAATTTTCGCATTTGTTTTTAAGTTGCTTTCATTTCCAAATTAGTCTTAAATTCATTTCAAATAATTATTAAACTTAATGAAAAGTTTCCGCCTTAATCTCATTTTTAGAATTTTTCTTCTCTGCGCTTCAATACTGCTTGAAGTTTATGTTTATTACAATACCGAGTTCACAGCTACAATAGGGATTCTTTTTTTAATAATAATATATCAGATTTTTTCTTTAATACGTTTTATTGATACTACAAATAAAGAACTTGCGCGTTTTATTCTTTCAATAAAATACAGCGACTTCTCGCAGACCTTTACAGGTATGCCGAACGATAAAAGTTTCGATTCATTACGCGAAGCGTTTAACGAAGTTATAAATAAGTTTAAATCCACTAGAAGCGAGAAAGAAGAAAATTACCGGTACCTTCAAACCGTTATGCAGCATATCGGCGTTGGGTTAATTTCATTTGACAAAGAAGGAAAGGTTGAATTGTTAAACAACGCGGCAAAAAAAATTCTTAACATCCCATACCTGAATAATGTAAAATCCCTGGATAAAATCACAAAAGGAATTTCAGATACGTTTCTCACGTTAAACTCAGGCGATAAAAAAACAATTAAGATTATTGATTCGGATGAAATAGTACAGCTGATTTTATACGCAACTGAATTTAAAATGCGGAACACAAATTACACCCTTGTTTCAATTCAGAATATTCAGACAGAACTTGAAGAAAAAGAAATGGAAGCATGGCAGAAACTTATAAGGGTTTTAACCCATGAAATAATGAATTCAATTACTCCTATTTCTTCACTTGCCTCAACAATAAACTTGATGATTAATAATCACACTGAAGGCGATTATGTGTTTTCCGAAGAGAAACTTAAAGATATCACCGACGCAGTAAATACAATTCAAAAAAGAAGCGAAGGATTAATTCATTTTGTCGATAATTACAGAAATCTGACAAGAATTCCAAAACCCAACTTTCAAATATTTCCTATTAAAGAATTATTCGACAGAGTGGAAAAATTAATGAAACAGAAATTGCTGGATCAGAATATAAAATTTGACTGTAAAGTATTTCCAGAAACTTTATCATTAACTGCCGATTCCGAAATGATAGAGCAGGTATTAATTAATTTAATAATCAACGCCATGAATGCTCTTTCGGGAAGAGGCAACCCAGAAATAAATTTAAGCGCAAGAACTAATGAAAGAGGAAAAATTATAATAAAGGTAACGGACAACGGTTTCGGTATTCCCGAAGACGTGCAGGAAAAAATATTCATTCCGTTTTATACTACAAAAAAGGACGGTTCAGGAATTGGTTTAAGTTTGTCAAGGCAAATTATAAGAGCGCACGGCGGAAATATTCGTGTAAGTTCAATACCAAATAAAGAAACTACTTTTACGCTGAGGTTTTAATTACAGATTACAGATTGCCGATTTTGTAAAAGTTCAAATTAATTCCAAAACAAATTATCTGTATTATTGTGCTTTTGATTTTTTATCGTAACTAAAATCTTGTAATCTGCAATTTGAAATTCTAACGTAATTTCTTCGCGTATTCTTCCGCTTCAGTAAGAGAATTAAAATATCCGATACGTACACGGTTATAAGTTGATTTTTTTGATGATAGAAAAACTTCAAAAACAAACGCGTTATGTCCGTTTGTTTTTAGCTTATTAACTTCATTATCCGCGACGCTTTTAGTCTTCCATGAAGAAACTTGAATAACAAATAAATTTCCGTCACTCCATATATTTCCTTTTACATTTTTATCGCTGCTCGCATTATATGACGCCGATTTAACCGGAGCGGCAACTTTTTGAGTTTGAGTTATATTTTCCTGTTTCGGTTTATCATCCTGTTTAGCCTCAGTTTTTTTTGTCTCCGATCCGCCGCCTAATGTAATATACTTTCCGGAAACCGGATCATAAACCCTTCTGTCGCCGGGATTTAAAACTTCAACACTTATAGCGTTTCCTTCTTCTGTAGATACGTTATTATCCCCTATAATTTCTTTGGCTGTGGGACCTTTATATATTGTAGGATCAACAGGAGGTGCATCTTCATCTTCTTCGGTTTCGGATATTATAACAGAATCGACTTCAGGTTTTTTAGGTACTGCTTCTTCAAATGTTTCCAATGACAACGGATCATCGGGTAATTTAAATTCCGGAACCTGCTCAAACCTGGTTTCTTCTCCGTTCGATGTATCGGGAATTTGAGCTAACGTTTCACTTCCGGTATTTATTTGTTCATCAGCCGAAGCAATTTCACTTGGCTCTGATTGAAGTGAACCTGAATTCAAAAACTCCTGCGCTTTTTCAAATACTTTTTCAACAGGAGATCCCGGCTGTATTACAAGAGTAAATTTATCCCCGCTTCCGGTAATTGCCGGACTAATTGATTCTCCCACAATTCTGCTTTTATTATCGTAATACAATGTTCCGATTACAGCGTATTTTTTATTGGCTACATTAAACATATACTGTGATTTGATTCTTGATATCTCTTCTCTGAAAGCGTTTAATTTGATTGGTGAACGGTAAACAACCAAACTCCAAACCGAAATTTGATTTTCGGTAAGCTTTACCGCGGATGTATCTATATAAACAATTTTATCGGGTAAATCCTGAACAATCCACCATTTATTCTTTGGAATTTGCGCGGAAGCGCTTATACCGAAAAGTATAATTACAAATGAAATAAAGAAGAATTTTTTAATCATAGTTCTCATCGGAAATTTTTATGTTATAATTTAGCAAATATTTTAACTCTTTGCATATTATAAAATATTTTGAATATAATTTACAATTTATAGTACAACTTATCTTTAATCATGTTTCAAAATTTCTTAAGTTGCGATAAACAAATATAAAAGATCATTATGGAAACAGAAATTCTCGCACGTCTTCAATTCGCTTTTACAATCGCTTTTCATTACATCTATCCCCCGTTAAGTATTGGACTCGGTGTTATCCTTGTAATTATGGAAGGAATGTATTTAAAAACCGGGAACAAACTTTATGAAAGAATGACAAAATTCTGGGTAAAGATTTTTACATTAACGTTCGCCCTCGGCGTTGCTACCGGCATTGTTATGGAATTTGAGTTCGGCACAAATTGGTCAACCTATTCAAGATACGTCGGCGACGTATTCGGAAGCGCGCTTGCCGCGGAGGGAATTTTCGCATTCTTTCTAGAATCAGGATTTCTTGCGATTCTTGTTTTCGGGTGGGATAAAGTATCTCCAAAGGTTCATTTTTTTTCAACAATTATGGTATCGCTCGGTTCAATGATGAGCGCGGTGTGGATTGTTGTAGCGAACTCATGGCAGCAGACTCCAGCCGGTTATCACATTGTAGGAGAAGGCATAAACGCTCGAGCGGAAATAACAGACTTCTGGGCTATGGTTTTTAATCCATCTTCCGTTGACAGGCTTTCGCATACAATTTCCGGCGCGTGGCTTGCGGGAGCTTTTTTAGTAATTAGTGTTAGCGCCTATTATATTTATAAAAACAGACATTTGGATTTCGCGAAAGCTTCTTTAAAAATTGGTTTGATTGTCGCAGCATGCGCATCGCTTTTTCAATTATATACTGGACACTCAAGCGCGGTCGGCGTAAGTGAAAACCAGCCCGCCAAACTTGCAGCATACGAAGCTCATTTTGATTCATCTTCCCCCGCCCCTCTTTATTTATTCGGATGGGTAAATGAAGATGAACAGGAAGTTAAATTCGGAATCGCAATTCCCGGAATGCTTAGCTATTTAATTTACGGCGATACGGAAAAACCTGTAACGGGATTAAATTCTTTCCCCGAAGATTTGCGTCCGCCGGTAAATTTAGTTTTTCAAACTTATCATTTAATGGTAGCCATTGGGTTTTCATTAATTGGAATCAGTCTGCTCGGTTTGTTTTTCTGGTGGCGCGGAACTTTGTTTAATAAAAAATGGCTCTTAATAGTATTTATATTTTCGGTACTCGGACCGCAGATAGCAAATCAAATAGGATGGATTTCAGCGGAAGTCGGGCGTCAGCCGTGGATTGTTTACGGCTTGTTAAAAACTTCGGAGGGACTTTCAAAAGTTGTGACGGCGAATCAAATCATTTTTTCTCTTGTTTTGTTTGCAATAATTTATGCTTTGCTGTTTGTGTTGTTTATATATTTATTGAATGAAAAAATTCAGCACGGGCCTGAAGAACCTGATACGATACAATCTGAATATGAGCATCAGAAGCTTGTGATTGGAAAGTAACGTCATTCCGGCAATCTTTTTATTTGCCTACTGTCAGGCAGGCCGGAATCTATAAATGTTAAGTAATCAGATTCCCGCGATAACATGCGGGAATGACATACAAAGGGAAAGAAACTATGGAATTCACATTCGACTTAAATACAATCTGGTTTATACTAATAGGTGTTCTGCTGGCCGGTTATGCTATTCTTGACGGATTCGATTTAGGAGTCGGCGCACTTCATTTGTTTGTTAAGGATGATACCGAGCGAAGAATATTAATAAACTCAATTGGCCCGGTATGGGACGGAAATGAAGTATGGCTTGTAACGGGCGGCGGCGCATTATTCGCGGCATTCCCTCACGTATATGCTACGGTTTTCTCAGGGTTTTATACCGCGTTTATGCTTTTGCTTTTCGGTTTGATTTTCCGAGCCGTGGCTATTGATTTTAGAAGCAAACGTCCTTCTAAAAAATGGAGGCAGACATGGGACGTTGCCTTCAGTATTGCGAGTATTGTTATTGCTTTTTTAATGGGCGTGGCATTGGGCAATATAGTAACAGGAATTCCTCTAACTCCCGAAAAAGAATTTTACGGAAGTTTTTTTAGTTTATTAACTCCATATACTGTGCTTGTCGGGCTGACAACAGTTTCGTTATTTATGATGCACGGCGCAATATATTTAGTAATGAAAACCGAAGGCTCGCTTCAGGATAAAGTACGCGGCTGGGTTAACAATACGATTATATTTTTTGTTATATGTTATGTAACCGCAACTATGGCTACATTGATTTATTACCCGCACATGGTTGATCATTTTAAAGCCGAGCCGGTATTGTTTTTAGTTGCGGTATTAAATATGCTGGCCGTCGCGAATATTCCAAGGGAAATTCACAATGGAAATGAATTCAAAGCTTTTCTATCCTCGTGCGCAAGTATAATTGCTTTACTTGCATTATTCGCAATCGGATTGTTTCCAAATATTGTTTATTCATTCCCGAACCCTGAAAACTCATTAACAATTTATAACGCGGCTTCTTCGCAAAAAACATTAGGCATAATGCTTACAATTGCAATTATAGGAATACCGTTTGTACTTGCATATACAATCAGTATTTACTGGATATTCCGAGGTAAAGTAAAAATTGATTCCATGAGTTATTAATCTTCGTGGCTTTGTGTCTTCGAGGCATACTGTTTTCCCGCCACAAAGATACTACGTCGCAAGGAACACTAAATGAACAATCTTCCTTTAAGCTGGATTTACTCCCCTGCCGGTCCAAATCTAATTGAGTCACTGAATTTATTCCGCAACCACTCAATCTGGCTTGCTCTAATTCAATCGCCGGAAATAAATTTTATTGATGAAATAAATAAAAAATATCCTAATAACAAAATCCTAATAAGGGGCTGCGACGAATCAATTTCAAACGATTTAATTAAATGCGGATATAAAAGAATTAATACCGGACGCGAAGCAGTACTAAATTTTAATAATAATCATTTTGAAAAGAGATCTCTGAAAGAATTGATTAGAAGGGGTTCGCGTCATGGTAAGGTTTTAGAATATAATTACTCCGATATAATTGCCGGCAAACTGAATTTATTTAAAGAATGCACTTCGCATGCCAAGGAACCTCAATTGAAGTATTTATTCATGACAAAATTTATAGAAGGAATGAAACTATTTACTTTTGAGAATAATAAAAACGAATGGCTCGGTGCAGTAATGGTTTCAAGAAATTCAAAAACAAAATTTCATACAGAACTTCTTCTCCGCAAATCAAACGCCCCGGTTGGTGTAATGGAAACATTAATTTATAATACATTTCAAAAATTGAAAATTTACAATACCGATGAATTCAGCCTGGGAGAAGTCCCGTTTATTTCCTTCACTAATAAAAACATCACGAATACAAAAGAATTTATAGTTAATTCTATCGGGAAGTTGTTTCACTTCGCGTATAATTATAAAGGTCTCTATAATTTCAAAAATAAATTTAATCCTTGTTGGAAAGATATTTATTTATGCGGAAATCCGAATATTAGTTTATGGGATTTATTTTCTCTATCTAATAGAACTAACTTTACCAGATTAATGTTATATAAATTGTTCAGCTTCAATAGGTAATTATGTTTAATATTTGAACGGATGCTTATACTGAGTTTGAGTTCTTTATTATTGATTTTTTACTTACATTTAACAACAAATCATTTAGCTATACAAAAACAAACTAGAGCGTATCAACCATGCTAAAAAAAATATCATGGCAGAAAAAACTTGTATTTTTTGCTTTAATAATATCTCTTGCGCCGCTTATTATTTCGGATACCAATATTATTTCTATTACAAAGGACGAATTAAAAAGTTCAACCAATAATGAACTTATATCAACAGCAAATAATTTGGCCGAAGAAATAAATTCATTTTATAAGAATAATCTGCTTGATTATCTGCTGCTTATTAAAATTGCGGTTGAGAATGAATATCTGGGCGCCAATGAAAAAACTTCCATTATGGCAGCCGGAATAGAAAATAAGGAAGATATTGTTTCGCTTAATTTGTTATTTGAAGTTTCGCCGGATAATTTTGTGTCGGCGTTAAATGTTAACAAAGATAAATTCCTGAATAAGCTGAAAGAACAATCGTTAAACCCTCAGGAAATTCTGCAGCCTGATTTTAACGATTTACAAAATTTTAAGATTAGTCCGAATTCTCTAACAGGCAAAAAATATATAAAAAAAATTGATACATGGCTCGCCACTGTAATTCTGCCTGTAGATATAAAAGGTTCGCCGGACGCATATTTATATATAACAGTATCGCTAAATAAACTTTCTGAAAGAATTGAAGAACACCCTTTTAACAATAACGGGAAAATCACTTTAATAGACGCTACCGGGAATCCCGTTTTCTCTGAACCTGGAACAGCGGCTGAAAAATCTCAAATTATTGAAGACTCAAAAAAAATATTAAAATCAAACTCGAGAATTTCAGGAATATCAAATTTCAAAAATGAAAACGGTGAAAATATTGTAGGATGTTACGCATTCCCTCTAAATCTTGATTGGGCTGTGATAGCTGAGATAAATGAACAAAGAGCATATTCGGCTGTAAACTCAATCCAGAATTCCTTAATGGTTTGGCTTTTTATTGGACTGGTAATTGCTTTTATAGGCGGCGGAGTATTTTCAAAAGAAATAAGCAAACCGATTCAAAGAATTAGCAAAGCTGCAGAAGAAATTTCGGGCGGAAATTTTGACGTTAAAATTGATTATCAAGCAAAGGATTCAATTGGAGTCCTAGCCGAAACTTTAATGAAAATGAGCAATTCGTTAAAAGAAAGTTTTGCGAAAATCGAAAAGCAGAACAGAGAACTAGAAGAATACAACAGAACATTGGAAGATAAAGTAGCATTAAGAACTGAAGAACTGAATAAATCAAACGTCCAATTAAAACAGGCTAACGATACTCTTATTGAACTTAATAATGAAAAAAATGAATTTCTTGGAATTGCAGCTCATGATTTAAAAAATCCTCTTGTTTCAATTCAGGGCTTTTCTGAAATAATATTAATGGATAATAATTTATCGCGTCCTGAAATTGAAGAGTTTTCAAAAATTATTTTCGATACTTCTTTAAGAATGTTTACAATCATTAAAACTCTGCTGGACGTAAACGCAATTGAGGAAGGAAAAATAAATCTTCAAATTGAAGAAATAGACATCAAGAATAATCTAAACGAAGTATTTGCCGTGAATTCCGATAAAGCGAAAAATAAAAATATTAATCTGAAACTGAATGTAATCGGCGAGAATACAACGGCCATAGCCGATAGTAACTCAATGACTCAAATACTGGATAATCTAATTTCGAATGCTGTTAAATTTTCACCAAACGATAAAAATATTTTTATAACTATGGAACAGCGCGATTCGTTTATTCGTTTTACGGTAAAAGATGAAGGGCCCGGATTAAGCGACGCAGATAAAATGAAACTATTCGGGAAATTTGCGAAACTTAGCGCCCGTCCCACAGGCGGTGAACATTCCACCGGACTTGGATTATCAATAGTAAAAAAACTTATTGAAATGATGAATGGAAAAGTATGGTGCGAAAGCGAATTAGGAAAAGGCGCATCGTTTATTGTAGAAGTTCCGGCGGCAAATTATATTTAGATTTAATTTTTGATTAAATAATTCTCAGTACAAATATTGATCTTAAAGCGGGAATAAATTTGTGATAAATAATTTTACCTTGATCTTCTTGATAATTTTAACGTCGAATATTTTATTTGCTCAGAAAAATATTACAATAACCGTTAAAGAAAATCAGACAATAAGAAGTATAGCGGATGAATACCTTGGCGATTCAAATTTGTGGGAAGATATACTTAGGGCGAATAAACTTTCTTCGCCTGCGGATATAAAAAAAGGTTTAAAACTTGTAATTCCAATCGCCTCAATTCAAAAAAATCAGGATGCTCTTAACAGCGCAATTACAGCTATCAGCGAAGCTTCGAAATCCGGAGCAAAATTATTCGCCGAAGATTTAATAGTTAAATCCAACTCATTATACGAAGAAGCCATCACTAAAAGAAAAAACGGCAATATTGAAGAAAGCACAATATTAGCGTTTAAGGCAAAAGAAGAAGCCGACAAAGCAATAGTTGAGTCGCAGAATAAATCCAATACCTCCGGTACAGCTCTAATATCTTACAAAAAAGGAGATGTCGAAAATAAAAAGCCGAGTGAACTTATTTGGAATGAGGCGGAGTTATATTCAAAATTATTTGAACAATACCGTACGCGTACATTATCCAACTCCTATGCGGAAATATCGTTTAAAGACCTAAGCAAAATCAGGCTTTACGAAAACTCGCAGGCGGTTATCCAAAGCTCAAGAGTAGATCTTCTTCAGAACCGTAGAAGAGCGTCCGTAAACTTGGAAAAAGGAGAAGCTTATGCGCTGCTTTTAGGCAACGGTAAAAAAAAGGATTTTAATCTAACTATACCGGGACTTGATACAAAAATCGATTCAAAACTATTTTGGGTTCAAAAGGAAAACAAAGAGACAAAAATCGCAAATTATAACGGCGAGATATCCGTTACAGCAAATGATTCTATGGTAGTAATAAAGGAAAATCAAGGCTCTGTAGTACCTGACGACGGTGTTCCATCAAAACCAAAATCACTGCTCCCTGCCCCGGGATTATTTCAGCCTGAATTTGAAAAAACTTTTTATTTGCCTGATGTAGATTTTAAATGGTCGGCTACAGCCGGGGCGGAAAAATATTTCTTTATGGTTTCAGGCGATAAATCATTTGAAAGTATAATTGAATCAAATAAAGAATTAAAAACAACTGATTACAAAGTTAAAAATTTAGCGGCAGGAATATATTACTGGCGTGTAGCTGCAATTGATGAAATCGGATTCCCCGGACCCTTCAGCCAAATCGGATTTTTTATTATTAAAGAAGACAGAACTCCTCCGTATTTAATTGTTGATTCGCCGGTTGATAATTTTATCACCAAAGAAAAGAATATTTTATTTTCAGGTTTAACCGAAACAGGAATATCCCTTTTTATAAACGGAGAAAATTTATTTACCGATTCAACTGGCAGATTTGAAAAAAATTATTCTTTATCTGAAGGATTTAATAAAATAAGCATAAAAGCTGTCGACCTCGGCAATAATGAAACTGTAATTCAGAAAAATATAATTTATGAATCGAATCCGGATGTTGAAATAAAACTTTCAAATAAAAATCTTACGGATAATAATAACATTATAATCTCGCATCAAAAATCTATTACGATATATGGATCAACAAGATCAAACAGTTTAATAAAAGTATATTCTAATGAAGGAATAGGTATTCTAAAAACAACCGCGGATGAAAACGGGAAATTCGAATTTCTGCTTTCAAACTTAAACAAGGAAAATAATTATAAAATTCTTGTAGAAACTCCGGCCGGATATAAAGGTGAAATGGTTTTCGGTATAAATGTTATATCTTCTGAACCGGAAATAAATTTAAATTTTATCCCCCTTTCAACATCCGAAGATACAGTAGTTGTTTCTGGAACCATAGAGAATACGGATGAATTTTTAATTAATAATAAAATTGTCACGGTTGAAGAAAATAACTTTTCATATTCTGCAGCGCTGAACAATGGTGTTAATAAAATATTGTTTGAAGCAAAAAATAATTCCGGGTATTCAACAATAATCGAAAAGAATATTTTATTAGATACCGACCCGCCGGTATTAATGAGTAAAAAAATTAAAATTGAATTAGACGGCAGTTTTGAGATTTTAAAAATTTCCGTTGAAGCTAATGATAAATCGGAATTAAAAAGAACCGCACAAGTAAATTATGAGTTAAACGGCGAACCGTTAAAAGCTTATTTAAGATTGGATGGAAAATCGAATCATTACGAAGGAAATATTCAAATACTTAAATCGCAAAATAATAAATACAAAATAAATTCCATTTTACTTGAAGATTATTTGGGTAATAGTAAATCGTATAAATTTTAACACATAAATCAGAGCCTTTAATGAAATTAAATATTGGCAGATTCAATTTGACAAATCAACTTTTAATACTGTTTATTATTTTCTGTTTATCATTAAATATGAATGCTCAGGAAAATGCTTTTTATATTACCTACGGCAGACAATCACCTATAACAGCGGGAGATGATAATTACAAACAGGCTTTTTTTATAAAAGTATCAGAATCCGCTCCCGATAATTTTTATATAAGAATTTTTGATCCTGACTGCTACGGGTCAATTGACCAGGAAGTTGCCGTTTATAATACTGAAACAATTTTTTCTTTATTCGGGATAAACAATATTATGCCGAATGAAAAAACAAATAATAATTTAGACATAATAGAATCAGAATCGGGTAAATTATTATATAAAAAAATATACTCAAATGATTTTGAGCTTGATAATAAATGGGTAACATACGTTAAGGTTGATAAGAAAAACGGAGAACTAGTTAACGGACATTATAATTTTAAATTGCTCGTAGAAGGCGGGTACGGAACCGACGGCAATATTTTTGATTTATTTATAAGCGGAAATCCGGATTCAAATCAGCCGGTAAACGGAATTGATCTGTTTTCCTACGCTCCTACATTAAGAAATAATAAATTATTCTCATCGACGCAGGTAAAATTTAATGACGGTTTTGACGGTAAATATACTCTCCATAATTTTGATATGGACGGAGCGGAATTAAATTTTGATACTCCATTTAGATCTAATTTGGCTCTTAATGCTTCGGGCGACGGTGTTTGGACTTCATCAATAATTGAACTCTCAGATTTAGAGAAAGGTAATCCCGTTGGAATTAACTTCGCAAGATTTAAAGATAATAAAAACGATGTTACACTTTATATCTCAGATAATAATTCAAATATTATACCTCTTCCCCTTCCAATATATTATAAGAGGCCGAACAACAGACCTGTTCCTATTAAACAGGTTTATTCTTCCGAACAATGGAATAAAAAAACTTTCGACGCTTCATTATCAAAAGACGCCGACGGCGATCAAATGGAATTTATTTGGCATTTCGGCGACGGCTCGAGTTTAAACGGAATAAACGTATCGCATCAATATGAAAAATCAGGCGAATACAATTGCATTCTAATTGCAAAAGATAAAAGCGGAAGTGTTGAAAATTCATCCTACATAAACTTTACCGTTAAATTGAATCAGCCTCCGGTTGCAGACGCGGGCAAAGATATACTGGTTAGTTCAAGCGAGGTAAATTTCGACGCTTCTGCTTCCGATGATCCCGACGGAAAAATTAGTAATTATTTTTGGGATTTCGGCGACGGTTCTACTGACACCGGGATGTCGGTAAAACATATTTATTCAAATCCAGGAATTTATAAGGTAAATCTGCAAGTTACTGATGATTCGCAATTGCCGAATAACAAAAACACTACTTCTATAAATGTTATTATTAATAAAAAACCGATTGCCGATGCCGGTCCTGATATAGTTACAGAACCCGGGAAAGAAATTTCTTTCAGCGGCATTAATTCAATTGACCCTGACGGTGAGATAATTTCTTATATGTGGGATTTTGGCGACGGCAGCTCCGGTGAAGGAAAACAAATCAATCATACTTTTTTAAATCCCGGGAATTATACCGTGCGTCTTCAAGTTACGGATAATACAAATCATGAATATGCAATTGACTATGACGATGCTCTTGTTATAGTCAATAACAGACCGGCAGCATATGCCGGACCTGATATTATTGCTGCGCCGGGTCAGGAAATTGAATTTAGCGGAAATACGTCATACGATATTGACGGCGGCAAACTAGATTATTTTTGGGAGTTCAGCGACGGAAAAAACAATTCAGATAAACAGATAATAAAAAGAAGCTTTTTAAATCCCGGATTATACACAGTTGTATTAACCGTAAAAGACTTTAGCGGCGCGGTAAATAATAAATCTTCGGATACAGTTAGTATAAGAATAAACAATTCTCCAACGGCAATAATTGGAAACGATATTATTACATGCTCTTCTTTAATTTCATTTGACGCATCCGATTCATTTGATCCCGACGGCGATTTACTAACGTATAATTGGGACTTCGGAGACGGTACACCGCTGACCAATGGAATAAAAGTTTCACATGAGTACAAAACAAAAGGATCATTCCCCGTTGTTTTAACCGTAGACGATAGAACAGGATTAAACAATTCTAAAAATAACGTTTCAATTACTGTGTTAATAAATAAGCCACCTGTAGCGGAGGCCGGGGAGGATTTGGTAATATGCGCCGGAGAATTTGTTCCTTTTGACGGCGGCAAATCATTCGATCCCGAAAACGGTCTGCTTAAATATTCTTGGGATTTCGGTGACGGTACTTTTGCCGAAGGTATTAATCCCGTTAAAAGTTATTATAAAGGGGGCGTGTTTCAAGTAAAACTTACAGTTGAAGACGACAGCGGACTTAAATGCAGCAAAGACATCGATACAAAAATAATAACTGTTATTGAATCACCTGTAGCAAACGCCGGTGAAGATATGGAAGTTTGCGCGTTTGAAGAAATACGATTCGACGGAACTAAATCTACCGATGCCGACGGAGTTGTAAACAATTATACATGGGATTTCGGCGACGGCACAACAGGCGGAGGAGCTTCGCCTAAACATACATATACTAAAGCCGGAATTTACAAAGTTGTGCTATCCATAACAGGCGAAACTATCGGGCAATGCGATAACTCTTCGGCAGATGAATTAACTGTAATTGTGAATGAAGCTCCCGAAGCAGTATTTGCATCAGTAAACTCAGCGCCGGTTAATTCAATTGTAAAATTCGACGCTTCAAATTCCAACGGCAAATCCGATAATATTGTTTCATACGAATGGGATTACGGAGACGGGAATACCGGAACAGGAAAAACAGCCGATCATACTTACGGCAAATCTGGTTTATATTTTGTCACTTTGAAAGTAACAACTGAT